>NZ_JBVJYH010000078.1:0-1025 GCF_055600785.1 Streptomyces sp. NPDC038200 | reverse complement strand
CCCCGTGGTGTGGTGCCGTTGGCGTTGTCGGGGAGGTCTGCGGGGGCGTTGCGTGAGCAGGCGCGGCGGCTTGCGGTGTTCTTGGAGGGGCGGCCGGATGTGGGGCTGCGTGATGTGGCGTTGTCGTTGTCGTCGCGTGCGGTGTTCGGTCATCGGGGTGTGGTGGTGGCCGGGTCTCGTGAGCAGGCGCTGGGCGGTTTGGCGGCTGTGGCGGGTGGTGTGTCGGCGGGGTCCGCTGGTGTGTGTGGGGATGCGGGTGTGGTGTTCGTGTTCCCGGGTCAGGGGGCGCAGTGGGTGGGTATGGCGTCGGGTTTGTTGTCGGAGTCGGTGGTGTTCGCGGAGTGGATGGCGCGGTGTGGGGAGGCGTTGGCGCCGTTCGTGGGGTGGTCGTTGGTTGATGTGTTGGGTGATGAGGAGGCGTTGGGGCGGGTTGATGTGGTGCAGCCCGTGTTGTGGGCGGTGATGGTGTCGTTGGCGGGGTTGTGGCGGTCGGTCGGGGTGGAGCCGGCTGGTGTGGTGGGGCATTCGCAGGGGGAGATCGCGGCGGCGTGTGTGGTGGGTGCGTTGTCGTTGGAGGAGGGTGCGCGGGTGGTGGCGCGGCGGAGTCAGGTGATTGCGTCGTCGCTTGCTGGTGGGGGTGGGATGTTGTCGGTGGGTTTGCCGGTGGGTGTGGTGGAGGGGCGTTTGGGTGGGGGGTTGTCGGTTGCTGCGGTGAATGGTCCGTCGTCGGTGGTGGTGGCGGGTGGGGTGGATGTGTTGGGGGTGTGGGAGGAGGAGTTGCGTGCGGAGGGGGTGCGGGTGCGCCGGGTGCCGGTGGATTACGCGTCTCATTCGGTGGAGGTGGAGCGTGTCGAGGGTGAGTTGGCGGGGGTGTTGGAGGGTGTGTCGGCGGTGTCGTCGTCGGTGCCGTTCTATTCGACGGTGACGGGTGGGGTGGTGGATACGGCGTTGTTGGACGGGGGGTATTGGTATCGGAATTTGCGGGAGCGGGTGCGTTTGGAGGAGGTGACGCGTGCGTTGCTGGG
>NZ_JBVJYH010000077.1:0-1050 GCF_055600785.1 Streptomyces sp. NPDC038200 | reverse complement strand
AGGTCGAACTTGACGGGGACCAGGGTGGGTTCGTCGGCGGTCAGGGCGGTGTCGAAGAGGGCCATGCCCTCCTGGGCGGACAGCGGCCGGATACCACTGCGCCGCATACGCGCCTGGTCCGACTCCCCCAGCGAGCCCGTCATCGCACTCGACTCGCCCCACAGACCCCACGCCAACGACACCCCGGGCAAACCCTGCCCACGACGCCACCGAGCGAAAGCGTCCAGGAACGCGTTCGCCGCCGCATAGTTGCCCTGACCCGCACCACCGAGCACACCCGACGCCGAGGAATACAACACGAACGCATCCAGATCCAGATCCCGCGTCACCTCGTGCAACGCCAACACCGCATCAACCTTCGGCCGCAACACCCCAGCCAGCCGCTCCGGCGTCAACCCCGCGATCACACCGTCGTCCAACACACCCGCCGTATGCACCACACCCACCAACGGCGCATCCACAGGCACCCGCGCCAACAACCCCGCCAACGCCCCCCGATCAGCCACATCACACGCCGCCACCACCACCCTCGCCCCAGCCCGCTCCAACTCCCCACGCAACTCCGCCGCACCAGCAGCCTCCGCACCCCGGCGGCTGGCCAGCACCACACTGCGCACCCCATGCACCGCCACCAGATGCCGGGCCACCACACCACCCAACGCACCGGTCCCACCCGTCACCAACACCGTCCCACCAGAACGGAACACCGGCCCCGCAGACCGCACCACCCCAGCACGCACCAGCCTCGGCACGAACACCTCACCCGAGCGCACCGCCACCTGCGACTCACCCGAACCGACCACACCCGCCAGCACCCCACCCGCCGGCACCCCACCACCCACACCCACATCCACCAGAACCACCCGGCCCGGACTCTCCGCCTGCGCCGAACGCACCAGACCCCACACCGCGGCCGCCACCGGATCCACCACACCGGCCTCACCACCGACAACCACCGCACCCCGCGACACCACCACCAGCCGCCCCCCACCCGAAGACGCAAGGAAGGACTGCACAGCAGCAAGGACACCAGCCGTCACCTCACGCACA
>NZ_JBVJYH010000076.1:0-1051 GCF_055600785.1 Streptomyces sp. NPDC038200 | reverse complement strand
GCGGTGTACTCCCCCGCCATCACCGACTTCACGGTCATGGTCGACCAGACCTCGCACATGTTCATCACCGGCCCGGACGTCATCAAGACCGTCACCGGCGAGGACGTCGGCTTCGAGGAGCTGGGCGGCGCCCGCACCCACAACACCGCCTCCGGTGTGGCCCACCACATGGCCGGGGACGAGAAGGACGCCATCGAGTACGTCAAGCAGCTGCTGTCGTACCTGCCGTCCAACAACCTCAGCGAGGCCCCGGTCTTCGCGGAGGAGGCGGACCTCGCCGTCAACGCCGAGGACCTGGAGCTGGACACCCTGGTCCCGGACAGCGCCAACCAGCCCTACGACATGCACACGGTGATCGAGCACGTCCTGGACGACGCCGAGTTCTTCGAGACGCAGGCCCTGTTCGCGCCGAACATCCTCACCGGCTTCGGACGGGTCGAGGGCCACCCGGTCGGCGTCGTCGCCAACCAGCCCATGCAGTTCGCCGGCTGCCTCGACATCCAGGCCTCCGAGAAGGCCGCCCGCTTCGTGCGCACCTGCGACGCCTTCAACATCCCGGTGCTGACCTTCGTGGACGTCCCCGGCTTCCTCCCCGGGGTCGACCAGGAGCACGACGGCATCATCCGGCGCGGCGCCAAGCTGATCTACGCCTACGCCGAGGCCACCGTCCCGCTGATCACCGTCATCACCCGCAAGGCCTTCGGCGGCGCCTACGACGTCATGGGCTCCAAGCACCTGGGCGCCGACCTCAACCTCGCCTGGCCCACCGCCCAGATCGCCGTCATGGGCGCCCAGGGCGCGGTCAACATCCTGCACCGCCGCACCATCGCCGAGGCGGAGGCGAACGGGGAGGACATGGAGGCGGTGCGGGCCCGCCTCATCCGGGAGTACGAGGACACCCTCCTCAACCCCTACGTCGCGGCCGAGCGCGGCTACATCGACGCGGTGATCATGCCGTCCGACACCCGCGCCCACCTCGTCCGCGGCCTGCGCCAGCTGCGCACCAAGCGAGAGACCCTGCCCCCCAAGAAGCACGGCAACATCCCCCTCT
>NZ_JBVJYH010000075.1:0-1064 GCF_055600785.1 Streptomyces sp. NPDC038200 | reverse complement strand
CCAAGCACATCTTCGTCACCGGGGGTGTCGCCTCCTCGCTCGGCAAGGGTCTGACCGCCTCCAGCCTGGGCATGCTGCTCAAGGCCCGCGGCCTGCGTGTCGTGATGCAGAAGCTGGACCCGTACCTGAACGTCGACCCGGGCACGATGAACCCCTTCCAGCACGGTGAGGTGTTCGTCACCAACGACGGCGCCGAGACCGACCTGGACATCGGTCACTACGAGCGTTTCCTGGACCGGGACCTGGACGGCACCGCGAACGTCACCACCGGCCAGGTCTACTCCACCGTGATCGCCAAGGAGCGGCGCGGGGAGTACCTGGGCGACACCGTGCAGGTCATCCCGCACATCACCAACGAGATCAAGCACCGCATCCGGCGCATGGCCACCGACGAGGTCGACGTGGTCATCACCGAGGTCGGCGGCACGGTCGGCGACATCGAGTCGCTGCCGTTCCTGGAGACGGTCCGCCAGGTCCGTCACGAGGTCGGCCGGGACAACGTCTTCGTGGTGCACATCTCGCTGCTGCCCTACATCGGCCCCTCCGGGGAGCTGAAGACCAAGCCCACCCAGCACTCGGTGGCCGCGCTGCGCAACATCGGCATCCAGCCGGACGCGATCGTGCTGCGCTGCGACCGGGAGGTCCCCACCGCGATCAAGCGGAAGATCTCGCTGATGTGCGACGTGGACGAGGACGCCGTGGTGGCCTGCCCCGACGCCCGCTCGATCTACGACATCCCCAAGGTCGTGCACACCGAGGGCCTGGACGCCTACGTGGTGCGCAAGCTCGACCTGCCCTTCCGGGACGTGGACTGGACGACCTGGGACGACCTGCTCGACCGTGTCCACAACCCCGACCACGAGGTCACCCTCGCCCTGGTCGGCAAGTACATCGACCTGCCCGACGCCTACCTGTCGGTCACCGAGGCGCTGCGGGCCGGCGGCTTCGCCAACAAGGCCCGCGTGAAGATCAAGTGGGTCACCTCCGACGACTGCAAGACCCCGGCCGGCGCCAAGGCCCAGCTCGCCGACGTCGACGGCATCTGCATCCCCGGCGGCTTCGGC
>NZ_JBVJYH010000074.1:0-1188 GCF_055600785.1 Streptomyces sp. NPDC038200 | reverse complement strand
TCCAGCACGAACACCCGACACCCACCCGCCGGACGCCCGATCGGCACCGGACCCGAACCCAACACCTCACCCACACCGACCCGGAACTCCGTCACATTCACCGTGGTCTCAGTAGGCCCATACGCGTTGAACACCACCACACCCGGATGCACCTCACGCCACCGCGCCACATCCGCACCCGCCAGCGCCTCACCCCCCAACACCAACTCCTCAACCGGCGAAACCCCCACCGGCGAAGCCAACAACAACGGCACATGACTCGGCGTCGCCTTCATGAACGCCGGCGCACCACCACCCACCAGCCGCGACCGCACATCCACCACACGCACACAACCACCCGACACCAACGGCAACACCACCGACGCCACCGTCATGTCGAACGTCACCGGCGACTGCCACGCCACCACACCCGACACAGCCCCATGCGACTCGCGAGCCCACCCCACATAACCCGCCAACGCCCGATGCTCCACCACCACACCCTTCGGACGCCCCGACGAACCCGACGTATACACCACATACGCCGCACCCCCCGGAACAACCCGCGCCCCCAGCCCCCCACCACCGGACGAGAACTCCAAGGCATCGATGAACACCCGGTCCACCCCACCCGGCAACCCACCCGCCACATCCCCGGCAGTCACCACACACACCGGAGACATCTCACCGAACATCAACCCCACACGCTCCGGCGGATACTCCACATCCACCGGCAAGAACACACCCCCCGCCTTCCACACCGCCACCATCGCCACCACAAACTCCAGCGAACGCGGCAACGCCACACCCACCACCCGCTCAGGCCCCACCCCACGCCCGACCAACACCCCAGCCAGACCATCCGCCCAAGCATCCAACTCCGCATACGACACCGACCGGCCACCACACTCCACCGCCACCGCACCCGGCACCCGGCGAACCTGCTCCCCGAACCAGTCCAACACCGTCACACCAACCGGCACACCACCCCGACCACCACCACTCCACTCCCCCACCAACACACGCCACTCATCCCCCGACACCAACCCAACCGACCCCACCAACCCATCAGGATCCGCAACCAACCCCCGCAACAACCGCTCGAACCGCACCACAAACCCCTCAACAGTCCCCCGGTCAAACACATCAACCGAAAAACCGAACACACCCGACAACCCAGCCGGCCCACCCACACCATCGAAAACCTCG
>NZ_JBVJYH010000073.1:0-1191 GCF_055600785.1 Streptomyces sp. NPDC038200 | reverse complement strand
CAAACCCCTCAACAGTCCCCCGGTCAAACACATCAACCGAAAAACCGAACACACCCGACAACCCAGCCGGCCCACCCACACCATCGAAAACCTCGCCGAGGTGTACCGAGAGGTCGAACTTCACGGCACCCGACGCGGCGGACTCGCTGTGGAGAGCGAGGCCCGGCAGGCGGAGTTCCGGTGCGGTGTTGTTCTGGAAGGTCAGCATCACCTGGAACAGGGGGTGCCGGGACAGGGAACGGACAGGGTTGAGGACCTCCACGAGGTGCTCGAACGGCACGTCCTGGTTGCCGTACGCGGAGAGGTCGGCCTCCCTTACTCGGTCGATCAGTTCGCGGAAGGTCGGGGCGCCGGAGAGGTCGGTACGCAGCACGAGCGTGTTCACGAAGAACCCGACGAGGTCGTCCAGCGCCTCGTCCGTGCGGCCCGCCACCGGTGTACCGATCGGAATGTCCGTCCCCGCGCCCAGCCGGAACAGCAGCGCGGCGAAGGCGGCCTGCACCACCATGAACACACTGGCGTCCGACTCTCGGGCGAGCTCCGCGATGCTCCGGTGCAGCTCGGCATCGAGGGTCACCGGAACGGTCCCGCCCTGGTACGAGGACGCGGCGGGCCGGGGTCGGTCGAAGGGCAGGTCCAGCTGGTCCGGCAGGTCGGCGAGCTGTTCGGTCCAGTAGGCGACCTGCTTGCTGAGCAGGCTGTCCGGGTCGGAGTCGTCGCCGAGCAGGTCTCGCTGCCACAGCGCGTAGTCCGCGTACTGCACCGGCAACGGCCTCCAGGCCGGAACACGGCCGCCCACGCGGGCCTCGTAGGCCAGGGCCACGTCCCGGGCGAGGGGGGCCAGCGACCAGCCGTCACCCGCGATGTGATGGAGGACGACCACCAGGATGTGCGTGCTGTCGTCAACAGCGAACAGTGCGGCTCGCAGCGGGGGTTCGGACGTCAGGTCGAAGCCACGGCGTGCGGTCAGCGCGACCGCCTCCGGCACATCCTCTTCGCTGATCTGCCGCACGGGCAGCTCGACCGCGGACTCCGCCATCTCGAGCACGCGCTGGCGTGGGGTGCCGTCGGGGCCCTCCGGGACGACGGTACGCAAGCTCTCGTGGCGCGCGACCACGTCACCGAGCGCCGCCGCGAGCGCCGCCCGGTCCAGCCGGCCCGTCAGCCGCAAGGCGATCGGCATGTTGTACG
>NZ_JBVJYH010000072.1:0-1298 GCF_055600785.1 Streptomyces sp. NPDC038200 | reverse complement strand
GACAGGTCGGTCCGCAGCACCAGCGTGTTCACGAAGAACCCGACCAGGTCGTCCAGCGCCTCGTCCGTACGGCCCGCCACCGGCGAACCGATCGGAATGTCGGTGCCCGCACCCATCCGGGACAACAGGGCCGCGAACGCCGCCTGCACCACCATGAAGACACTCGCGCCCGACTTCCGGGCCAGCTCCGCCAGTCCCGCGTGGACGTCGGCGTCCACCTCGAACGCCACCTGGTCGCCCCGGAAGGAGGCCACCGCCGGGCGCGGCCGGTCCACGGGCAGCTCGAGCTGAGCCGGCAGGTCGGCGAGTTGCCGCCGCCAGTAGGCGACCTGCCGGCTGAGCAGGCTGTCCGGGTCGGACTCGTCGCCGAGCAGCTCTCGCTGCCACAGCGCGTAGTCCGCGTACTGCACCGGCAGCGGCTCCCACGCGGGAGCGTTCCCGCCGGTCCGAGCCTCGTAAGCCCTCGCCACGTCCCGGGCCAGGGGTGCCATCGACCAGCCGTCACCGGTGATGTGATGCAGCACCGCCACCAGCACATGCTCGTCCTCGGACAGCGCGAACAGGTGTACCCGTATCGGGGCTTCGACGCTCAGGTCGAAGCCGAGCGCCACCTGGCCGGCCACCAGCGCGGGCAGCGTCTCCGGGGTCGCCGGGGTCAGCTCCAGGGTGGGGGCGACCCGTTCGCCGTCGAGGACCTGCTGGTAGGGGGTGCCGTCGGGGCCTTCGGGGAAGACGGTCCGCAGCGACTCGTGCCGCTCGACCACGTCCCGCAGGGCGGCGGCCAGGGCCTCCTGGTCCAGGGTGCCGGTCAGCCGCAGGACGACGGGCATGTTGTAGGTGGCGGCCGTCGTTCCCTCGAAGCGGTTCAGGAACCACATCCTGCGCTGGGCGAAGGAGAGCGGTATCTCAGCAGGGCGGTCCATCGGTGCCAGGGCGGCTCGTGCGCCCGCGGCTTCCGCGAGCCGTTCGGCGAGGCGCGCCACGGTGGTCGTCTCGAAGAGGGCGCGCAGCGGCAGCTCCACTCCGAGGACCGTGCGCACACGGCTGACCACTCGGGTGGCGAGCAGGGAGTGGCCGCCGAGGTCGAAGAAGCTGTCGTCGATGCCGACCCGCTCCACGCCCAGCACCTCGGCGAAGATCCCGCACAGCAGTTCTTCCTGACCGTTCCTGGGGCCCCGGCTCGGCGTGCCGTGGTAGCGGGGGGCGGGCAGGGCGCGGTGATCGAGTTTGCCGTGTGCGGTCAGTGGAAGCTCGGGAAGGACCACGACCGCGGCCGGGACCAGGTACTCCGGCAGACG
>NZ_JBVJYH010000071.1:0-1501 GCF_055600785.1 Streptomyces sp. NPDC038200 | reverse complement strand
TCCACGGCGACCTGGTAGGCGGAGGGGCGGCGTTCGAAGAAGTTGGTGAGTTCCTGGACGCCCTGGAGTTCCATGAAGGAGAAGGGGTTCTCGGAGCCGTAGACGGGTGCGAAGCCGAGGCGGGTGAGGCGCTGGTCGGCGACGCACTGCAGGTACTCGCGCATGGATGCGGTGTTCATGCCGGGCAGTCCGTCGCCGCACAGGTCGCGGGCGAACTGCAGCTCGGCGGTGACGGCTTCGTCGAGCATGGCGGTGACCTGCTGCTGGAGCGTGTCGTCGAAGAGGTCGGGTTCTTCCTTGCGGACGGTGTCGACGACGTCGAAGGCGAAGCTCATGTGCATGGTCTCGTCGCGGAAGACCCAGTTGGTGCCGGTGGCGAGGCCGTGGAGCAGGCCGCGGCTGCGGAACCAGTAGACGTAGGCGAACGCGCCGTAGAAGAAGAGTCCTTCGATGCAGGCGGCGAAGCAGATCAGGTTGAGCAGGAAGCGGCGGCGGTCGGCCTTGGTCTCCAGCCGGTCGATCTTCTCGACCTCGTTGATCCACTTGAAGCAGAACTCGGCCTTCTCGCGGATGGAGGGGATGTTCTCCACGGCGTCGAAGGCGGCGGCGCGGTCGTCGGGGTCGGGCAGGTAGGTGTCCAGCAGGGTCAGGTAGAACTGGACGTGCACGGCCTCCTCGAAGAGCTGCCGGCTGAGGTAGAGCCGGGCTTCGGGGGAGTTGATGTGCTTGTAGAGGGTGAGGACGAGGTTGTTGGCGACGATGGAGTCGCCGGTGGCGAAGAAGGCGACCAGCCGGCCGATGAGGTGCTGCTCTTCGGGGGTGAGTTTGGCGAGGTCGGCGACGTCGGAGTGGAGGTCGACCTCTTCGACGGTCCAGGTGTTCTTGATGGCGTCCCGGTAGCGCTCGTAGAAGTCGGGGTAGCGCATGGGGCGCAGAGTCAGCTCGAAGCCGGGGTCGAGCAGGTTGGTGTTGCGGCTGGTCATTACTGGCAGGCCTCGCAGGACTCGGGGTTTTCCAGGGAGCAGGCGATCGCGTCGGGGTCGGTGGCCTGCTGCGGGGGGATGGTGGCCTGGGTCTGTGCCTGGGCGGCGCGGGCGATCCGGGTCGCGGGGCGCGAGCGCAGGTAGTAGGTGGTCTTCAGACCCGACTTCCAGGCGTAGGCGTACATCGAGGAGAGCTTGCCGATGGTCGGCGTCTCCAGGAACAGGTTCAACGACTGCGCCTGGTCGAGGTAGGGGGTGCGGGCGGCGGCCATGTCGATCAGGCCGCGCTGGGGGATCTCCCAGGCGGTGCGGTACAGCGCGCGCACGTCCTGCGGGATCCACAGGAAGTCCTGGATCGAGCCGTTGGAGTCCCGCAGCGCCTCGCGGGTCCGCGCGTCCCACACGCCGAGGTCCTTGAGGTCCTGCACCAGGTAGGAGTTGACCTGGAGGAACTCACCCGAGAGGGTCTCGCGCTTGAACAGGTTCGACACCTGCGGCTCGATGCACTCGTAGACACC
>NZ_JBVJYH010000070.1:0-1528 GCF_055600785.1 Streptomyces sp. NPDC038200 | reverse complement strand
GCACCGTCACCACCACCAGCCCCGGAGCGAAGCCGGTCACCGGACTGGCCACGGGCGGCAGTGCCACGCCGACGCCCTCCACCGGCACCGACCCCGGCGCGCCCGAGACCCCCGATCCCGGCGCCACGGGCACCGGGCCCGAGGCCGCGCCCGGCGGCGGCATCGACCTGTCGATCTGGCAGCTCCAGGAACCGGTCGGCTCCCCGGGGTCCCCGACCACGGTCGCCGCCTCCCGGCTCCAGGGCGGTTTCCGGGACTCCTACTTCTACCCCGACAGCGACGGCGCCCTGACCTTCTGGTCGCCCGAGCAGGGCGTCACCACGCCCAACTCCAAGTACCCCCGCTCGGAGCTGCGGGAGACCGCCGAGTGGCCGCTCGGCGGCACCCACCGGATGAGCGCGAGCCTGCGCGTGGTGTCCGTGACGTCGAGCGTGTGCGTGGGACAGATCCACCTGGGTTCCGGCGGCTCGTCCACCAAGCCGCTCCTGGAGCTGTACTACCAGTCCAACGGCGACATCGTCCTGGGCACCGAGAACTCCCCGGCCGGCGGCCAGACCCGGCACACGGTGGGGCACGTCCCGGTGGGGGAGAAGTGGAGCTACACCATCGGCGTCTCCGGTGGTGACACGATCGACCTCACGGTCGACGGAAGCACCACGCACTACCCGATCGACGACTCCTTCAAGTCGTACAAGCAGTACTTCAAGGCCGGGGCCTACAACCAGTCCGCGTCCGGCAGCAGCACCGCCGGGGCCAAGGTCGCGTTCTACGCGCTGGACGTCTCCCACGGCTGACCCCCGGCACAGAGCGAAACAGCAGGGCCCCGGCGCCGGAACGGCGTCGGGGCCCTGCCGCGTCGAGCGGAAGGCGCCTCAGTACAGCTCGGTGCACTTGCCGTTCTGGAACAGGGGCCCCTCGACGACCGGGAGACCGGAGCCGGGGTCCTGCACCACGGTGTTGAGTCCGCCGTGCGTGCCGGCGGTGACCTTGTCCGCGCAGTCCTGGACCGCGGACTCGCTGTCCCCGCTCTCCCCGCCGACGTACATGTCGAGCCAGGTGGTGGCGCCCTGCGGAGCCGTCTTCAGGCTGTGGCAGGGGCCGTTCTGCGGGCTGCCGCCGTCACCGCAGGCGTCCTCGACGATGAAGTACCGGCGCACGCGGGGCATGTAGAAACGGGTGCCGGCGGGATAGTCCAGCGTGTCCTTGCCACCCTCGGTACTGTGCCCGACCGCGAGCGTGATCGGGTCGGCGTAGGTCCCGGTGCCGCCTGCCTGCTGGTGCAGGACGGGAGCGGAGATCTGGGCGCTGCCCCGCGGGGTGTTGTCGAACCAGGTGTATCCCGTGGTGAACGCGGTGTCGATGGTCTGGCCGGCCCCGCTCGTCCCCGTGGAGCCGCCCCGGCTTCCGCTGTCCGGCACGTCGGGGGTGGCGCTGGTGGAGGGCGCCGGCGTACCGCTCCGCGTGGGCACGGGAAGCAGGCTCCGGGTGGGCTGCGGACTCGGCTCGGGGCTGGTGGTGGTGACGGTGT
>NZ_JBVJYH010000069.1:0-1559 GCF_055600785.1 Streptomyces sp. NPDC038200 | reverse complement strand
CCCGACAAAGCCTCCGCGCGCTCACCCGCCGACAAAACCTCCAACCCACCGACCCGCACATCCGGATCCGCCACCACCGCCGACAACAACCCACCAAAACGACCCGCCAACCCCTCGACCGACACCCGGTCGAACAGATCCGTGGCGAACTCGAAGACACCGACGAGCCCCGCCGGAACGCCTTCGGTGTCCTGCTGCTCATGCACGCTCAGCTGGAGGTCGAACTTCGCGGTGCCGTAACCGGTCGGCTCGCCGGTGAAGGACAGTCCGGGCAGCTTGAAGTCGGCTTGGGCGTTGTTCTGGAAGGTCAGCATCACCTGGAACAGGGGGTGCCGGGACATGGAGCGGGCCGGGTTCAGGACCTCCACGAGTTGCTCGAACGGCACGTCCTGGTTCGCGAACGCTCCCAGGTCCGTCTCCCGCACCCGCTCCACCAGTTCGCGGAACGTCGGGTCGCCCGACACATCCGTCCGCAGGACCAGGGTGTTGATGAAGTAGCCGACGAGGTCCTCAAGCGCCTCGTCCGTGCGGCCCGCCACCGGCGAACCGATCGGGATGTCCGTTCCCGCCCCCATGCGGGAGAGCAGTGCGGCGAAGGCGGCCTGCACCACCATGAACACACTCGCGCCCGACTCCCGGGCCAGCGCGACGAGCCCCCGGTGCACGGCCGCGTCGAGTTCGAACACCAAGTGGTCGCCGCGGTGAGAGGCGACGGTGGGCCGGGGTCGGTCGAAGGGCAGGTCCAGCTGGTCCGGCAGGTCGGCGAGCTGTTCGGTCCAGTAGGCGACTTGACCGCCGATCAGGCTGTCCGGGTCGGACTCGTCGCCCAGCAGTTCCCGCTGCCACATCGCGTAGTCCGCGTACTGCACCGGCAGCGGCTTCCACCCAGGAGCCTTCCCGTCGATCCGAGCCTCGTAAGCCCTCGCCACATCCCGGGCCAAGGGCGCCATCGACCAGCCGTCACCGGCGATGTGGTGCAACACCACCACCAGCACATGTACATCGTCGGCCACCGCGAACAGCCGCACACGGACCGGGACTTCGCGGCTCAGGTCGAAGCCCTGCGCCACGGCGTCCGCGACCGCCTCCGCTACGCCGTCCTCCGCGATCTCCGCCAGGGGCAGGGACAGCGCAGCCTCTTCCGCGTCCAGCACCTTCTGGTACGGGGTGCCGTCGGCGGTCTCCAGGAACAGTGTGCGCAGGCTCTCGTGGCGCGCGACCACATCACCGAGCGCCGCCGCGAGCGCCTCCCGGTCCAGCCGGCCGGTGAGCCGAAGCGCGATGGGCACGTTGTACGTAGCCGTCGAACCCTGAATGCGGTTGAGGAGCCACAGTCCGCGCTGAGCGGGAGAGAGGGGAGTCTCGGCGGGACGGGGCCTCGGGGTGAGCGCGGCCCTGGCCACACCTCCCACAGCGGCCAGCCTTTCCGCCAACCGCACCACGGACGGTCCCTCGAAGAAGTCGCGGAGGGGGAGTTCGACGTTCAGGACGGTGCGGATGCGGCTGATGACACGCGTGGCGAGGAGCGAGTGGCCGCCGAGGTCGAAGAAGCTGTCGTC
>NZ_JBVJYH010000068.1:0-1852 GCF_055600785.1 Streptomyces sp. NPDC038200 | reverse complement strand
CGGTGATCGCGGGGCATCCGCTGGTGTCGCAGGTGGCGGTCGTCCCCCGGGAGGACCGGCCCGGCGACAAACGCCTCGTCGCCTACGTCGTACCGAGCACCGGTGCCGATCCGGAGCGGACCGCCGGCGCCGAACTCGCCAACAGGGAGCTGCGCCGGTACGTGGCCGAGCGCCTGCCCGAGTTCATGGTCCCGGCCGCGGTGGTGACGCTGGACGCCCTGCCCGTGACGGCGAACGGGAAGCTGGACCGGCGCGCGTTGCCGGCCCCGGACTACGCCGCGGCCTCGCTGTTCCGGGCCCCGCGCGACGAGCGCGAGCAGCTCCTGTGCGAGACCTTCGCCGAGGTGCTGGGCGTGCAGCGGGTCGGTATCGACGACAGCTTCTTCGACCTCGGCGGCCACTCCCTGCTCGCCACCCGCCTGATCAGTCGCATCCGTACCCGTCTGGGCGTCGAGCTGCCCCTCCGCACCCTCTTTGAATCGCCGAACGTTGCCATGCTGGCCGAACAGCTGGGAACCGCGCGCAAGTCGCAACGGCCTGCACTGCGGCGGATGCCGCGTCCCGAGGAGAACTGATGATTTCGCTGTCCTTTTCCCAGCGTCGGCTCTGGTTCCTGAACCGACTCGAGGGCGCGGCGACCGCCACGTACAACCTGCCGATCACCCTGCGGCTCACCGGCAGCCTGGACCGGGACGCGCTCGCTGCCGCGCTGCGGGATGTCGTGGAGCGGCACGAGAGCCTGCGGACCGTCTTCCCCGAAGGCCCCGACGGCACCCCCTACCAGCATATTCTCGACACCGACCGGGCATGGACAGGCATGGAGGTGGCGCCGACCACCGAGCACGAACTCGAAGCCGACGTATCCGCCTTCCGCACCCGCGGCTTCGACGTGACGGTCGACACGCCCCTGCGTGTGCGGCTGTTCGCGGTGGCCGACGATGTGCATGTACTGGTGGTGGTGTTGCACCACATCGCCGGTGACGGCTGGTCGATGGCGCCCTTGGCCCGGGATGTGGCGAGGGCTTACGAGGCTCGGATCGACGGGAAGGCTCCCGGGTGGGAGCCGCTGCCGGTGCAGTACGCGGACTTCGCGATGTGGCAGCGGGAGCTGCTGGGCGACGAGTCCGACCCGGACAGCCTGATCAGCAGGCAGGTCGCACACTGGACGCGAACACTGGCCGACCTGCCGGAGCAGATCGAGCTTCCCGTGGACCGCGCGCGGCCCGCCGCGGCCTCCTACCGAGGCGACAGCATCGAGTTCACGGTGGACACGGCCGTGCACCGAGGGCTCGTCGCGCTGGCCCGGGAGTCGGGCGCGAGTGTGTTCATGGTGGTGCAGGCCGCCTTCGCCGCACTGCTCTCCCGGATGGGCGCGGGGACGGACATTCCGATCGGTTCGCCGGTGGCGGGCCGCACGGACGAGGCGCTGGACGACCTCGTCGGGTTCTTCGTGAACACGCTGGTGCTGCGAACGGATGTGTCGGGTGACCCGACCTTCCGCGAACTGCTCGACCGAGTCCGGGACAGCGACCTGGAAGCGTTCGGAAACCAGGACGTGCCGTTCGAGCACCTGGTGGAGGTCCTGAACCCGGTCCGCTCCATGTCCCGGCACCCTCTCTTCCAGGTGGCGCTGGCCTTCCAGAACCAGAGCCGGCCCACCCTCCACCTCCCCGGTCTCGACGTCGAGATCGAGCGCTACGACAGCGCCGCGGCGAAGTTCGACCTCTCCCTGGGGCTCTCGGAGCGATTCGACGACGACGGTGGTCCGGCCGGGCTGGACGGCGCTGTCGAGTTCGCCACGGATCTGTTCGACCGGGTGTCGGTCGAGGGGTTGGCGGGTCGTTTCGGTGGG
>NZ_JBVJYH010000067.1:0-1987 GCF_055600785.1 Streptomyces sp. NPDC038200 | reverse complement strand
ACCTTCGACGACGGGGCGTCCACGTGCAGCGTCTTCGGCAGCACACCGTGCCGCATCGCCTGCACCATCTTGATCACACCCGCCACACCCGCGGTCGCCTGGGTGTGACCGAGGTTGGACTTCACCGAGCCGAGCCACAACGGCCGGTCCACCGAGCGGCCTTGGCCGTAGGTCGCTATCAGGGCCTGCGCCTCGATCGGATCACCCAGCGACGTCCCCGTACCGTGCGCCTCCACCGCGTCGATGTCCGCGGCGAGCAGCCCGGAGTTGGTCAGTGCCTGGCGGATGACGCGTCGCTGCGAGGGGCCGTTGGGAGCGGTGAGACCGTTGGACGCGCCGTCCTGGTTGACGGCGCTGCCGCGCACCAGGGCCAGCACCTCGTGACCGTTGCGCCGCGCGTCCGACAGGCGCTCCAGCAGGACCAGACCCACACCCTCGGCCCACGACGTACCGTCCGCACCCTCGGCGAACGCCTTGCAGCGAGCGTCCGCCGCCAGCCCTCGCTGCCGTGAGAAGGCCACGAACGCGCCGGGCGTGGCCATCACGGACACGCCGCCGGCGAGCGCGAGCGAGCACTCACCGCTGCGCAGGGCCTGGGCGGCCAGGTGGATGGCGACCAGCGCCGAGGAACAGGCGGTGTCGATGGAGACGGCGGGGCCTTCGAAGCCGAAGGTGTACGAGACACGGCCGGAGGTGACCGCGCCGGCGCTGCCGGTCAAGGCGTACCCCTCGGTGCTGGACTCCCCGCCTTCGAGGCTCGGGATGTAGTCCTGGGGCTTGGTACCGGCGAACACACCCACGTTGCGGCCACGCAGCGAAGTCGGGTCGATGCCCGCACGTTCGAAGACCTCCCAGGAGGTCTCCAGCAGCAGCCGCTGCTGCGGGTCCATCGCCACGGCCTCGCGTGGGCTGATACCGAAGAAGGCTGCGTCGAACTCGGCGGCGTCGGTGACGAAACCGCCCTCCCTGACGTACGACCTGCCGGGGCGCTCGGGGTCGGGGTCGAACAGCCCGTTCACGTCCCAGCCGCGGTCGGTCGGGAACGGCGAGATGGCGTCGCGTCCCCCGGCGACCAGCTCCCACAGCTCCTCGGGCGAGGAGACGCCGCCCGGGAGACGGCAGCCCATGGCGACGATCGCGATCGGCTCCGTCTTCTCGGATTCGACCTCGTGCAGCCGCTTGCGCGCCTGGCTGAGATCGGCGAGGGCTCGCTTGAGGTAGTCGCGCAGCTTGTCGTCGTTCGTGCTCATCGGAAGTCCTTCTGCTCGACAGGTGTGGGGGGCCGGCGCTGGTGTCAGGAAGAGCCGAGCTCGTTCTCCGCGAAGCTGAAGAGTTCGTCGTCGGAGGCGGATTCCAGGTCGAAGTGCGCCTCGTCCTCCGCAGGGGCGCCGGTCGACGCGTACCGGGACGCCAGGGTCTGCAGGCGCTTGGCCGTCTGTGCCATGACGTCGTCGTCGAGCGACGCGCTGCTCAACGCCGCTTCCAGCTTGTCCAGTTCGGCGAGCACCGATAGCGGCGAGACGCCGAGTTGTTCCAGAAGGACGTCGGCGAGGGCGGCCGGCGTCGGGTGGTCGAACACCGCCGAGGCGGGGAGCTGGAGACCCGTGGCCGCGGTGAGCCGGTTGCGCAGTTCCACGCCTGTGAGCGAGTCGAAACCGAGGTCCTTGAAGGCACGGTCCGGCGCGATCGCGTTTCGCTGGCGTCCGCCCAGAACGGCCGCGGCATCGGCGCTGACCAGGTCCACCAGGGCGCGCTGCCGCTCGGGCTGAGCCATCGTCGCCAGCCGGTCGATCAGGGACTCACCGGGCGTACCGCCCGCGCCGTAGGTGGCATCGGTGCGGACGATACGACGCGGCTGGCGGACCAGGCCCTGCAGCACGGGAGCCAGCTGGCCGGCTCCGGCTTGTGCGGCCAGTGCGGTGAGGTCGAACTTGACGGGGACCAGGGTGGGTTCGTCGGCGGTCAGGGCGGTGTCGAAGAGGGCCAT
>NZ_JBVJYH010000066.1:0-2099 GCF_055600785.1 Streptomyces sp. NPDC038200 | reverse complement strand
GCCACCACGTCCACGACGGCACCCGACGCGCCCAGCTCGGCCACGAGTTCCTCGGCACCACCACGACGGCTCAGCAACACCAGCCGCCGCACACCGTGCACGGCCACCAGATGCCGGGCCACCAGGGCACCGAGCACGCCGGTGCCACCCGTCACCAGCACCACGTCGTCCGCGCCGAACGGCACGCCGTCGCCCGTCTGCGCGACGGCCCGAGCGAGTCGGGGTACGTACGTCTCTCCTTCCCGTACGGCGACCCAGGGCTCGTCGGTCAGGGCCGCGGCCGTGGGCAGGGCGGGTGCGGAGCCGGGGTGGCCGTCGAGCACGACAAGGCCGAAGCGGCCCGGGTGCTCGGCCTGGGCGGAGCGCAGCAGACCGCCGACGGCGGCGCCGGCCAGGTCGGTGTCGCGGGTGACGACGACCAGCCGTTCGATCCGGTCCTCGGCGATCCGTTCCTGGATCGCGGTGAGGGCCGTGCGCACGGCCTGGCGTACGGCCTCGGGGCCGGCCTCCGTTCCCTGGGGTGTGCCCAGGTGCAGGAGTTCCACGGGGGTGTCGGCCGCGGGTGCGGTGCCGGTCACCGGGAGCCAGTCCAGGTGCAGAACCGGGTCGGTGAGGGTGCGGGCGGCGGCGACCTGTTCGGCGGTGACCGCGCGCAGGCGCAGGGAGGCGACGGTGGCCAGGGGCGCGCCGGTGCCGTCGGCGAGGTCGACGGCGACGCTCTCGTTGCCCAGCGGGGTGAGCCGTACCCGTGCCGCCCGGGCGCCGACGGCGTGCACGCGCAGGCCCTGCCAGGCGAAGGGGAGCCCGCCGTCGCCGACCAGGCCGCCGAGGCCGATCGGGTGCAGGGCCGCGTCCAGCAGGGCCGGGTGCAGCAGGAAGCCCGACTCGTCGGTCTCCGCGGGCAGTTCGGTCTCGGCCAGGATGTCGTCGCCGTGGCGCCAGGCCGCGCGGACGCCGCGGAAGACCGGCCCGTAGTCGAGGCCGCGGTCGGCGAGGCTGTCGTAGAGCGCGGACACGTCGACCGGTTCGGCACCGGCGGGCGGCCACTCGGTCAGCGGTGTGCCGGCCGTGCCGTCCCCGGGTGCGAGGACGCCCTCGGCGTGCCGGGTCCAGGGCGTGTCGCCGTCCTCGGGGCGCGCGTGCACGCTGACCGTACGGCGGTGGTCGGCTTCGGCGCGGCCCACCCGTACCTGGAGGTGCAGGGCGCCGCGCTCGGGCAGGGCCAGGGGCGCGCCGAGGACGAGTTCGTCCAGGACGGCGCAACCCGCGCGGTCGCCGGCGGCGAGGGCCAGTTCGGCGAGCGCCGCGCCGGGCAGCAGTGTGGTGCCGAGGACGACGTGGTCGGCCGTCCAGGCGGCCGGGTCCGCGGCGAGCCGTCCGGTCAGGACGAGGCCGCCGTCCTCCGCGAGGTCGACGGCCGCGCCGAGCAGCGGGTGTCCGGCGGCGCTCAGGCCCGCGCCGGCCAGTTCGCCGGCGGACGGTCCGGAGGGGGTCAGCCAGTAGCGGGTGTGCTGGAAGGCGTAGGTGGGCAGGTCGGCTCGGCCGGTGACGCCCGCGAAGTACGCCGTCCAGTCGACGCCGGTGCCCGTGGTGTGCAGGGCGGCGAGGTGGGTGAGCAGCTGCCGCGGACCGTCGTGGTCGCGGCGGAGGGTGCCGACGACGACGGCGGTCCGCTCGGCGGCGTCCGCCGTGTCCTGCACGGCGGCCGTCAGCACGGGATGCGGGCTGATCTCCACGAACACGTGGTGGCCGGCGTCGAGCAGGCTTCGCACCGCCGGTGCGAAGCCCACCGGCTCGCGCAGGTTGCGGTACCAGTAGCCGGCGTCCAGCGCCGTGCCGTCCGTCCACTCCCCCGTGACGGTGGAGAACAGCGGCACCGTGCCCTCGGTGGGCCGGATGCCGTCGAGGTCGGCCAGCAGGTCCGCCCGTACCGGTTCCACCAGCGCGGAGTGGGAGGCGTAGTCGACGGCGATGCGGCGGGCGCGTACGCCCCGCACCGCGCAGTGGGCGAGGAACTCCTCCAACGCCCCGGCCTCACCCGCGACGACCACCGACTCCGGACCGTTGACCGCGGCGACCGCCACCCGGTCCGCCCACCC
>NZ_JBVJYH010000065.1:0-2211 GCF_055600785.1 Streptomyces sp. NPDC038200 | reverse complement strand
GCGGCCAACGCCGCCAGAGAACCCCGAGCCCCCGCCACATCGGCGGCCACCACCACCGCACGATGCGGCAGCAACGCCCGCGACACCGCCAGGGAGCGGCCGACCGCTTCCAGGGTGGTGGTGCCGGACTCGGTGAGGTGGTCGTGCAGCCGGCGTGCCTGGGCGGCGAGCGCCGAGGGGGTGTGGCCGGACAACAGCAGGGGTGCGAAGGGCAGTTCGGCCGACGCGGGGGGTGCGGTGTCCTCGGGTGCCTCCTCGAGGACGACGTGGGCGTTGGTGCCGGAGACACCGAAGGACGACACGGCGGCCCGGCGCGGACGGCCCGTACGGCTCCACTCGCGCTCCTCGGTGAGGAGTTCCACGGCGCCCGAGGCCCAGTCGACGTGCGGGGACGGCTCGTCCACGTGGAGGGTGCGCGGGAGCGTCCCGTGCCGCATCGCCTGCACCATCTTGATCACACCGGCCACACCGGCCGCGGCCTGGGTGTGCCCGATGTTGGACTTCACCGAGCCCAGCCACAGCGGCACGTCCCGCTCCTGACCGTAGGTGGCCAGCAGGGCCTGCGCCTCGATCGGGTCGCCCAGCGTGGTGCCCGTACCGTGCGCCTCCACGGCGTCCACGTCGGTCGTCGTGAGCCCGGCACCGGCGAGGGCCTGCCGGATCACCCGCTGCTGCGAGGGACCGTTCGGCGCCGTCAGACCGTTCGACGCGCCGTCCTGGTTCACGGCGGAGCCGCGGACGACGGCGAGCACCCGGTGCCCGTTGCGGCGGGCGTCGGAGAGCCGTTCGACGAGGAGCATGCCGACGCCCTCGGCCCAGCCGACCCCGTCGGCCGACGCCGCGAACGACTTGCAGCGGCCGTCGGGGGAAAGGCCGCGCTGCCGGGAGAACTCCACGAACGTGCCCGGGGTGGCCATGACGGTGACACCGCCCGCCAGCGCCATCGAGCACTCGCCGCTGCGCAGCGCCTGGATCGCCCAGTGCAGGGCGACCAGGGACGAGGAGCAGGCGGTGTCGACGGTGACCGCGGGGCCTTCCAGGCCGAGGGTGTAGGCCACCCGGCCCGAGAGCACGCTGCCGGCGGTGCCGAGGCCCAGGTAGCCCTCGACGCCCTCCGGGAGGGTGCCGGTGCCGCTGCCGTAGTCGTGGTACATCAGGCCCGCGAAGACGCCGGTGGCGCTGCCGCGCAGGGCGTGGGGGTCGATGCCGGCGCGCTCGATGGCCTCCCAGGAGGTCTCCAGCAGCAGTCGCTGCTGCGGGTCCATGGCGAGTGCCTCGCGCGGGCTGATCCCGAAGAACTCGGCGTCGAAGTCCGCCGCTCCGGCGAGGAAGCCGCCCTCGCGGGTGTAGCTCGTTCCGCTGCGGGACTGGTCGGGGTCGTAGACGGACGCGAGGTCCCAGCCGCGGTCCTCGGGGAAGCCGGTGACGGCGTCGGTGCCCGCGGTCACCAGCCGCCACAGGTCCTCGGGTGAGGTCACGCCGCCGGGGTAGCGGCAGGCCATGCCGACGATCGCGATCGGCTCGTCCGCGCGTACGGCGGTGGGGGCGGGCGGCCGCGTGCCGCTGGGGGCCGACGGGCCCGCGTCGAGAGCCGCGTCCAGGAGGTGGCGTGCGAGTGCGGCGGAGGTGGGGTGGTCGAAGGTGATCGTCGCGGCCAGGCGCAGGCCGGTCGCGGCGGTGAGCCGGTTGCGGAGGTCGACGGCGGCCAGCGAGTCGAATCCGAGGTCGAGGAAGGAGCGGTCGGGGGCGACGGCCTCGGGGCCGTCGTGGCCGAGCACGGTCGCCGCGGCCTCCCGGACCAGTTCCAGGGCGGTACGGCGCCGTTCGGCCTCGGGCAGCGCGGCGAGCTGTTCGGCGAAGCCGCCGGACGGGGCGCCCGCGGCGGCGCGGCGTGCGGGGGCCGGTACCAGGCCGCGCAGCACGGGCGGCAGCTCCGCTGCCTGGGCACGCAGCACGGCGAGGTCCAGGCGGGCGGCGACGGTCAGCGGTGCGTCGGTGGCGCAGACGGCGTCGAACAGCTCCAGGCCGTCGGCGTGCGCGAAGGGGACGACGCCACCGCGGGCGAGACGGGCCGCGTCCACCCGGTCCAGTCCGCTCGCCATGCCGTCGGTCCAGGGGCCCCAGGCGATGGAGGTGGCGGGCAGTCCCCGGGCCCGCCGGTGCTCGGCGAGCGCGTCCAACGCGGCGTTCGCCGCCGCGTACCCGCCCTGC
>NZ_JBVJYH010000064.1:0-2300 GCF_055600785.1 Streptomyces sp. NPDC038200 | reverse complement strand
GGACCGGTCACCGGAATCACGAGCTGCCGGCCCTGGATCAGGGGCAGGAACAACGCGGTGATCGTCAGGTCGAACGTCACCGACGAGTACAGAACGCTGCCGATCCCCCCGGGAACACCCGCGGGATAGTTCTGATCGCACCAGTGCAGATAGTTGACGACACCACGGTGCTCCAACGCGACACCCTTGGGCCTGCCCGTCGACCCCGACGTGTAGATGACATACGCCAGATCGTCCGGCGAAGCCACCGGCTCCGGATCGACGTCAGGACCCGCCGGCCACTGCGAATCGACCAACAGACGCTCGACCGAGTCGGGCAGCCGGTGAGCCAGATCGGAGCTGGTGATGATCAACGGCGTGCCGGTGTCGTCGATCATGTAGGTGATGCGGTCGGTGGGATACTCCGGATCCAGAGGAACGAACGCGGCACCGGCCTTCAGGATCCCCAGCAGCGTCGCGATCAGATCCGGCGAACGGTCCAGGCACACAGCGATCAAAGTGTCCGCGCCCACCCCCAGGCCCCGCAGGTGATGGGCCAGCCGGTTCGCACGCGCGTTGATCTCCCCAAAGCTCCACCGACGGCCACCCTGCGTCACGGCGATCGCGTCGGGACCCGCAGCGACCCGTTCCTCCACCAGCCCATGGATCGTCGCCCTGTCCGGATACGGACCGACGACACCGTTCCAGTCGACCAGAACCTCCCGCCGCTCCCCCACCGTCAGCATGTTCAGCTCCGACAAACGCGCCTGCGGCGCGGCCGCCACCGACGCGGCCAGCGTCGCGAAGTGGCCGGCCAACCGCTCGACCGTCGCCCGCTCGAACAGATCCGTCCGGTACTCCAGGGCCGCCAGCAGCTCACCATCCGACTCCGCGGCGGTCAGCTGGAGATCGAACTTGGCGTCCTGACCGCCTACACCGGCTTGCTCGACCGTCAGGCCGGGCAGGCTCCACGCGTTGCCGTCCGGGGTGTTCTGGAAGACGAACAGGGTCTGGAACAGTGGGTTGCGGGACAGGTCCCGGTCGGGGGCCAGCTCGTCGACGAGGCGTTCGAAGGGGAGGTCCTGGTGGTCGTAGGCGCCGAGGGCGGTGTCCTTGACCCGGGCCAACAGCTCGGTGAAGGCCGGGTCGCCGGACAGGTCGGTGCGCATGACCAGCGTGTTGACGAAGAAGCCGATCAGATCCTCGGTCTCCGCACGATTGCGGCCCGCGATCGGAGTGCCGACCGCGATGTCGTCCTGGCGGCAGTACCGGGCCAGGACGATCTGGAACAGGGACAGCAGCGCCATGAACAGACTCGCGCCCTGCCCGCTCGCCGTCGCCCGCAGCGCCTCCGTCACCTCCGACGGCACCGAGAAGTACACGGTGTCGCCCTCGGCGCCCTCCCTCTCGGCCGGCCGACCGTGGTCGGTCGGCAGCTCCAGGGCCGGCACCCCCGCGAGGCGCTCGCGCCAGTACGCCAACTGTCCTTCCAGGAAGTCACCGCTGAGCTGGTTCCGTTGCCAGACGGCGAAGTCCGCGTACTGCACGGGCAGTTCCGTCAGTGACGCCTCGCGGCCGGAGACAGCGGCCGCGTACAGCTCGCGCAGCTCTCGCGTGAGGATCCCGGACGACCAGCCGTCCGACACGATGTGATGCAGCGTGATCAGCACGTACTGGTCGTCGTCCGCGAGCCGCACCACGTCCACCCGCAGGAGCCGTCCGCCGTCCAGCTCGAACGGCCGCCGTGCCTCGGCTGCCATGATCTCCAGTGCGGCCCGCTCCCGGTCCGCCGTCGGAACGGTCCGGACGTCGTGCACCACCGGAGTGACCGACCACGGCGCGTCCACGATCTGTGCGGGACGGCCTGAGTCGTCCGTGACGAACCGGGTGCGCAGCACCTCGTGCCGGGTCACCAGACCGGTGAACGCCGTACCCAGCGCACCGGCGTCGAGGACGCCCCGCACCCGCAGACCGAACGGCACGAGGTATTCGGCGCTGCCCGGCGTCAACTGGTCCAGGAACCAGAGCCGCTGCTGCGCGAACGACAGCGGCAGTGGGCCGCTGCCACGGTCGACCGGAACCAGCGGCTCCTCGTCGGCCGTCTCCAGCTCGCGCACGACCCCGGCGAGTGTCGCCACTGTGGGCGAGGTGAAGAGGGCACGCACGGGGACGTCCACCCCGAGCCGTTGCCGCAGACGCGACGTCACCTGCGTGGCGAGCAGTGAGTGTCCGCCCAGTTCGAAGAAGTTGTCGTGGATGCCGACGGTGTCGACGCCGAGGACGTCGGACCACACGCCGGCGATGGTCTCCTCGGTCGAGTT
>NZ_JBVJYH010000063.1:0-2403 GCF_055600785.1 Streptomyces sp. NPDC038200 | reverse complement strand
GGACCACCCTCGGCGATCACCTCACCCAACGGACGGTCCAGCACCGCGTCGAACGCCCCACACACCTCGGCGAACACCTCACCGAACACCGGATAGGCAGCGGCGAGTTCCCCACCCATCCCGGCCCGCTGCGCCCCCTGACCCGCGAACACGAACGCGGTGGTGCGGTTGTCGCGGGCGCGGCCGGTCTCCACGTGGGCGGCGATCCGGTCCGCCGCCAACGCGGTCAGTCCGTCGGCGAGTTCGGCCCGGTCGGTGCCGACGACGACCGCCCGGTGCGGCAGCGCCGCCCGGCCGGTGGCGAGGGAGTAGGCGGTGCCGAGGAGGTCGGTGTCGTCCCGCAGCCAGTCCGCGAGCCGTGCGGCCTGGGCGCGCAGTGCGGCCTCGGAGCGCGCCGACACCAGCCAGGGCACGGCGGGCAGTTCGGCCGAGGCCGCCGGTTCGGTGTCCTCCGGTGCTTCTTCCAGCACCACGTGCGCGTTGGTGCCGGACACCCCGAACGACGAGACACCCGCCCGACGCGGGTGGTCCTGCCGCACCCACTCGCGCTCCTCGGTCAGCAGCTCGACCGCACCGGCGGTCCAGTCGACGTGGGGCGACGGCTCGTCGACGTGGAGCGTGCGGGGGAGCGTCCCGTGCCGCATCGCCTCCACCATCTTGATCACTCCGGCCACACCGGCGGCGGCCTGCGCGTGGCCGATGTTGGACTTGACCGAGCCCAGCCACAGCGGCGCCTGACGCTCCTGGCCGTACGTCGCGAGGAGTGCCTGCGCCTCGATCGGGTCGCCCAGCCGGGTGCCCGTGCCGTGCGCCTCCACGGCGTCCACGTCGGCGGGCGCGAGCCCGGCACCGGCGAGGGCCTGCCGGATCACCCGCTGCTGCGAGGGACCGTTCGGCGCCGTCAGACCGTTCGACGCACCGTCCTGGTTCACCGCCGAACCCCGCACCACGGCCAGCACCTTGTGCCCGTTGCGGCGGGCGTCCGACAGGCGCTCCACGAGCAGCATGCCGACACCCTCCGACCAGCTGGCTCCGTCGGCCGCCGCGGCGAAGGACTTGCAGCGGCCGTCGGGGGCGAGGCCGCGCTGCCGGGAGAACTCCACGAACGTGCCCGGGGTCGCCATCACGGAGACACCGCCGGCCAGGGCGAGGTCGCACTCCCCCGACCGCAGTGCCTGGATCGCCCAGTGCAGGGCGACCAGGGACGAGGAGCAGGCGGTGTCGACGGTGACCGCGGGGCCTTCCAGACCCAGGGTGTAGGAGATGCGGCCGGAGGCGACACTGCCGGAGTTGCCCATGCCCAGATAGCCTTCGAGGCCGTCGGGGGTGGTGCCGAGCCGGGCCGCGTAGTCGTGGTACATCAGGCCGGCGAAGACGCCGGTGGCGCTGCCGCGCAGCGCGGTCGGGTCGATGCCGGCGCGTTCGATCGCCTCCCAGGACGCCTCCAGCAGCAGTCGCTGCTGCGGGTCCATGGCGAGCGCCTCGCGCGGGCTGATCCCGAAGAACTCGGCGTCGAAGCCGGCGGCGTCGTGCAGGAACCCGCCTTCGCGGGCGTAGCTCGTGCCCGTGTGATCGGGGTCGGCGTGGTAGAGGGCGTCGAGGTCCCAGCCGCGGTCCTCCGGGAAGGGGGAGATGGTGTCCCGGCCCTCGGCGACGACGCGCCACAGGTCCTCGGGCGAGGCCACTCCGCCGGGGTAGCGGCAGGCCATGCCGACGATCGCGATCGGCTCGTCCGCGCGCAGGGCGGTGGGGGCGGTCCGGGAGGCGCCGGCCGCGGTGCCGAGCAGCTCGGCGAGGATGTGCCGGGTCAGTGCGGCCGGGTTCGGGTGGTCGAACACGGTGGTGGTGGGCAGGCGGAGGCCCGTCACCGTGCCGAGGCGGTTGCGGAGGTCGACGGCGGTCAGGGAGTCGAAGCCGAGTTCGAGGAAGGCCCGGTCCTCGGCGATGGCGGCGGCCGAGTCGTGTCCGAGGACGGCGGCGGCCTGGCCGCGGACCAGGTCGAGCACGGTCCGCGTCCGTTCGGCGGGGGTCTGGGCGGCGAGGCGGTCGCGCAGGGTAGCGGCGTCGCCGGCTCGTGCCGTGCGACGGGCCGCGGTGCCCGCGAGGCTCCGCAGGAGGGCGGGCATACGGGTGCCCTGGGCGCGGAACGCCGTGAGGTCCAGGCGCGCGGCGACGGTCAGCGGTGCCTGGGCGGCGCAGGCGGCGTCGAACAGTTCCAGGCCCCGGTCGACGGGGAGCGGCAGGATGCCGCCGCGTGCCAGGCGCGCGGTGTCGGCGCCGGAGGTCATGGCGCTCGCCGGTGCCCACAGGCCCCAGGCGATGGAGGTGGCGGGCAGTCCCCGGGCCCGCCGGTGCTCGGCGAGCGCGTCCAACGCGGCGTTCGCCGCCGCGTACCCGCCCTGC
>NZ_JBVJYH010000062.1:0-2529 GCF_055600785.1 Streptomyces sp. NPDC038200 | reverse complement strand
GTCCGACACCCGCGCCCACCTCGTCCGCGGCCTGCGCCAGCTGCGCACCAAGCGAGAGACCCTGCCCCCCAAGAAGCACGGCAACATCCCCCTCTAGGCCCGCGGACCCAGGGAGCGGTCATGAACATCAAGGTCGTACGAGGCAACCCCACCCCGGAGGAGCTGGCCGCCGCACTGGCGGTGGTCCGCGCCCGCGCCGCGGCGGCAGCGGCGGCGCCGTCCGGCGCGGAGGGCCCGAGGGACGCGTGGTCCGACCCGTCGCGGCTCGCGGCGGCCCGCCTGCCCAAGCCGGGCCCGGCGTCCTGGACCCGCACCTACTGGCCGGCCTGACCCTCGGGGGCGTGGGCCGCGGCACCGTGCGGCCCACGCCGTAGGACGACACGGGGCGCCCGATCTGAGTAGGTCTACTCAGGCGCCCTGCCCGGGCGACGCGCGACGCTGGTGGAATGCTGTGGTCAGACCCGGAAGACGAGCCGCCGAAGGAACTGCGTGACGCGCAGGACATGCTCCGGCGGCTCGGCCTCCTCATGGCCCTGGCCATGGTTCTGATCATGATCGTCATCGGTCTGAGGTGAGCCGGACGGCAGACCCTGACTAACCTGGCCGCATGACCGCTAAGCGCCGCAGGCGACTCGTGCTCGCCTCCCAGTCCCCCGCCCGGCTCGGCCTGCTCCGCCAGGCCGGCCTCGCCCCCGAGGTCATCGTGAGCGGCGTCGACGAGGACGCCGTCACCGCGCCCACCCCGGCCGAACTGGCGCTCGCCCTGGCCGAGGCGAAGGCGTCCGTCGTGGCGGCGAAGCCGGAGGTGCAGGGCGCCCTGGTGATCGGCTGCGACTCGGTGCTGGAGCTGGACGGGCAGGCGCTCGGCAAGCCGGCCGACCCCGAGGAGGCCACCGCCCGCTGGAAGAGCATGCGCGGACGGGCCGGAGTACTCCAGACGGGTCACTGTGTGTGGGACACGGAGACCAAGCGGTACGTGTCGGCGACCGCCTCCACCGTTGTCCGGTTCGGCGAACCGAGCGACGCCGAGATCGCCGCCTACGTGGCCTCCGGCGAGCCCCTCCACGTCGCCGGCGCCTTCACCCTGGACGGCCGTTCGGCGCCGTTCATCGAGGGCATCGACGGCGACCACGGCAACGTGATCGGCATCAGCCTGCCCCTGGTCCGCAAGCTCCTCGCCGAACTGGGTGTCGGCATCACGGAGTTGTGGTCACCGGAGCGGTGACCTGGGCGGGGACGGAGTCCTGCGGCCCGTCCTCCCCGTCCTGCGGCTCGTCCGTACGGCTCGCCGGCGCGCCGGCGGGGGCCGCGGCCGGCTCCTTCCGCGCGGCCGGACCGCCCCCCTGCCCCGGCGCGCCGCCGCCCGCGCTCTCCGGGCCGGCGGCACGGTCGTACGTCATCAGGAGCAGCACGATCAGCCCGAGCACGACCACCATGAACAGGAACGCCGTCCAGCCGACCAGGCCCCAGGCGAACGCGCCGAGCAGGCCGTGCACCACGGCCGCGCTGATCAGCAGGACACGCCCGAAGCCGGCCGGGGCACGATCGCGGATCGCGACGAGCGCGGCCACCAGCGCGCACAGCGCGAAGTAGGCGCCGAAGACGATGCCGCCGACCTTCGAGGACGTCGACATCACGTCCGGGTCGAGGCCGGCCAGCGACATGTCCTGCCGGTCGACGACCACTCCCAGGAACCAGTTCAGCGCGGCTATGAAGACGGCCTCCACCAGGAGGACGACCGCCACGATGCCTGCCACCGGTCTGCGCACCACCGGTCCCACCCACTCTCACGCCAGCAGCCTGTTACCTCAGGTACGTTCGAGACAGCGCGAACGCTACTAACGGGTAAACCCTGGGACAAGGGTTCGGGCGGCAGCAAAGAATCATTGGGCCATTCGTAGGGACTCGACAAAGAATCAGAGTGGGCCGCAGCACGCTCTTACAGAGACCTTGGCCACATGACAGGGCTAGGGTTTTCCGAAGGAGTCCTGCGTACCGAGGTGCGACAAGGACTTTTGCGGGTCGAGCGAGCCTCGTATCACGCTCCGTGTGGGCAAGCTCACCACTGGGGACGGGTCGAAGTGCCGTGTCGGCAGTCCCTAAACTCGGCTTGTTTCAAGGAGGGAGCCTCAATCGTGCGCAAGGTGCTCATCGCCAACCGTGGCGAAATCGCTGTCCGCGTGGCCCGGGCCTGCCGGGACGCCGGGATCGCGAGCGTGGCCGTCTACGCAGACCCCGACCGGGACGCTCTGCACGTCCGCGCCGCGGATGAGGCGTTCGCCCTGGGCGGTGACACTCCGGCCACCAGCTATCTCGACATCGGCAAGGTCCTCAACGCCGCCCGAGAAGCCGGCGCGGACGCCGTCCACCCCGGCTACGGCTTCCTTTCGGAGAACGCCGACTTCGCGCAGGCCGTGCTCGACGCGGGCCTGATCTGGATCGGCCCGCCGCCGCAGGCCATCCGCGACCTGGGTGACAAGGTCGCCGCCCGGCACATCGCCCAGCGCGCCGGCGCCCCCCTGGTGGCCG
>NZ_JBVJYH010000061.1:0-2543 GCF_055600785.1 Streptomyces sp. NPDC038200 | reverse complement strand
GCGGCCAACGCCGCCAGAGAACCCCGAGCCCCCGCCACATCGGCGGCCACCACCACCGCACGATGCGGCAGCAACGCCCGCGACACCGCCAGGGACCTGGAGACGTCCACCGGGTCGAGGCCGGGATGGGTGGCGAGGTGGTCGGCGAGCCGGGCGGCCTGTTCGGTGAGGGCGGCCTCGGAGCGGGCGGAGAGCAGCCAGGGCACCCAGCGCGGCGCGGCGGCACGCGCGGGGGCGGCCGGCTCCGCCGGGGCCTCCTCCAGGATCAGGTGGGCGTTGGTGCCGCTGGCGCCGAACGAGGACACGCCCGCGCGACGCGGTCGTTCGGTCCGGGGCCAGGGGGTGGCGTCGGTGACGAGCTCGACGGAGCCGGAGGCCCAGTCGATGTGCGGCGAGGGCGCGTCCACGTGCAGGGTGCGGGGCACCTCGCCGGCGTGCAGCGCGAGCACCATCTTGATCACGCCGGCCACGCCCGCCGCGGGGCCGGTGTGGCCGATGTTGGACTTCAGCGAGCCGAGCCGGAGCGGCTGCTCGCGGTCCTGGCCGTAGGTGGCCAGCAGGGCGTTGGCCTCGATGGGGTCGCCCAGGGTGGTGCCGGTGCCGTGTGCCTCGACGACGTCGACGTCGGCGGGGGTGAGGCCGGCGGCGTCGAGCGCGGAGCGGATGACCCGCTGCTGGGCCGAGCCGTTGGGCGCGGTGAGGCCGGAGGAGGCCCCGTCCTGGTTGATCGCCGAGCCGCGGACCACGGCCAGCACGGGGTGGCCGTTGCGGCGGGCGTCGGACAGCCGCTCCAGCAGGACCACGCCGACGCCCTCGGACCAGCCGATGCCGTCCGCGGCGGCGGCGAACGCCTTGCAGCGGCCGTCGGGGGCGAGACCGCGCTGCCGGGAGAACTCCACGAACGCCCGCGGGGTCGACATGACCATCACACCGCCGGCCAGCGCGAGCGAGCACTCGCCGCTGCGCAGCGACTGCCCGGCCAGGTGCAGGGCGACGAGGGACGACGAGCAGGCGGTGTCCACACTGACGGCCGGGCCCTCCAGGCCGAGGGTGTAGGACACCCGGCCGGAGAGGACGCTGGCGTAGTTTCCGGTGCCGAGCAGTCCCTCGTCCACGCCGGCGACCGCGCCGTGCCGTGAGTCGTAGCGCTGGTCTGTCACGCCGGCGAAGACGCCGGTGGCGCTGCCGCGCAGGCCGTGCGGGTCGATGCCGGCGCGTTCGAGGGTCTCCCACGCGACTTCGAGGAACAGCCGCTGCTGCGGGTCCATCGCCAGCGCCTCGCGCGGGCTGATGCCGAAGAGGTCGGCGTCGAAGTCCGCGGCGTCGTGCAGGAAGCCGCCCTGGCGCAGGTAGGTGTGTCCGGCCCGGTCCGGGTCGGGGTCGTAGAGGCTGTCGAGGTCCCAGCCGCGGTCGGTGGGGAAGTCGCCGATGGCGTCGCGGCCTTCGGCGAGGAACTGCCACAGTTCCTCGGGGCCGGTGACGCCGCCGGGGAGGCGGCAGGCCATGCCGACCACGGCCAGCGGCTCGTCGGCCGGGGTGGTGCGGGCGGCGGGGCGGGCCGGGACGGGTGCGCCGTCGAGCCGGGTGACCAGGTAGTCGGTGAGGGCGGCCGGGTTCGGGTGGTCGAAGACGACGCTGCTGGGCAGGGTCAGGCCGGTCGTCTCGGCCAGCGCGGTGCGCAGGCGGACCGAGGCGAGGGAGTCGAAGCCGAGGGCGGCGAAACCGCGGTGCGGTTCGATCGCGGCGGGGTCGGCGTGGCCGAGCACGGCGGCGGTGCGCACTCGTACCAGGTCCATGACCCGGTGGCGGCGTTCGGCGGGGGACAGTGCGTCGAGGGTGTCGCGCCAGGGCGTGCCGCTCTCGGCGGTCTGCTGTGCGGGGAGCGTGACGGGGCTGGTGATCGCGGGCAGCGGGCGTGCCGTGCCGTCGACGGGCGGCCAGTACCGGTCGCGCTGGAAGGCGTAGGTCGGCAGCTCGGCCGGGTGTGCGCCGGTGCCCCGGAAGAAGGCGGTCCAGTCGACGCGCACGCCGTGGGCGTGGGCCTCGGCGAGGTTGCCCAGCAGGGTGGGCAGTCCGCCCCGGTCGCGGTGCAGGGTGCCGACGACCACGGCACCGGTGCCGCTGCGCTCGACGGTCTCCTGGGTACCGATGGTCAGGACGGGGTGCGGGCTGACCTCGATGAAGCCGCGGTGGCCCTGGGCGAGCAGGGTGGCGACGGCGTCGGCGTAGCGGACGGGTTCGCGCAGGTTGCGGTACCAGTGGCCGGCGTCCAGCGCCGTGCCGTCCGTCCACTCCCCCGTGACGGTGGACAGCAGCGGGACGGTGCCCGCGGTGGGCCGGATCCCGTCGAGGTCGGCCAGCAGCCGGTCGCGGACGGTTTCCACCTGGGCCGAGTGGGAGGCGTAGTCGACGGCGATGCGGCGGGCGCGTACGCCCCGCACCTCGCAATGGGCGAGGAACTCCTCCAACGCCCCGGCCTCACCCGCGACGACCACCGACTCCGGACCGTTGACCGCGGCGACCGCCACCCGGTCCGCCCACCC
>NZ_JBVJYH010000060.1:0-2830 GCF_055600785.1 Streptomyces sp. NPDC038200 | reverse complement strand
AGTGCGGTGAACCAGGACGGTGCGTCGAACGGTCTGACCGCTCCGAATGGTCCTTCGCAGCAGCGTGTGATCCGGCAGGCGCTGGCGAGTGCTGGGTTGTCGGCGGCTGATGTCGATGTGGTGGAGGCGCACGGTACGGGGACGTCGCTGGGTGATCCGATCGAGGCGCAGGCCCTGATCGCGACGTACGGTCAGGAGCGGCCGGGTGATGACCGTCCGTTGTGGCTGGGGTCGTTGAAGTCGAACATCGGTCATGCGCAGGCCGCCGCGGGTGCGGCGGGTGTGATCAAGATGGTGCAGGCGATGCGGCACGGTGTGCTGCCCAAGACGCTGCATGTGGATGCGCCGTCGCCGAAGGTGGACTGGTCGGCGGGTGCGGTGGAACTGCTCACTGAGTCACGCGAGTGGCAGACCGCGGAGAACCGCCCCCGCCGCGCCGCCGTCTCCTCCTTCGGCATCAGCGGCACGAATGCGCACGTGATCCTGGAGGGGGTCGAGCCCGCGGCTCCGGTGGAGCGTGCGGTGGTGCCGGACGGTGTGGTGCCGCTGGTGCTGTCGGGCAAGTCACCGGAAGCGGTGCGTGCGCAGGCGGCGCGGTTGGCAGGTTTCCTGGGCGAGGGCCCTGGGGTGCATCTGGCCGATGTGGCGTATTCGCTGGCGACGACGCGTGCGCGTTTCGATCACCGTGCGGTGGTGGTGGCGGGTTCGGTGCAGGAGGCCCGGGAGGGTCTGGCGTCGGTGCGTGCGCAGGGTGTGGTCGCGGGTCGTCTGGGTGTGCTGTTCACGGGCCAGGGTTCCCAGCGGGTGGGTATGGGGCGGGAACTGCACGCGGTGTTCCCGGTGTTCGCGGACGCTTTCGACGAGGTGTGTGCGGCCGTCGACAAGAGTCTGGACCGCTCGCTGAGGGATGTGGTCTTCGAGGGCGGCGACCTGCTGGATGAGACGAGGTATGCGCAGCCGGCCCTGTTCGCTGTGGAGGTGGCGCTCTCCCGGCTCGTTGAGTCGTGGGGTGTGGTGCCTGATGTTGTGGGTGGTCATTCGGTCGGTGAGGTGACGGCGGCGTTTTTGGCGGGTGTGTGGTCGCTGGAGGATGCGGCGGCGTTGGTGGTGGCGCGTGGTCGGTTGATGCAGGCGTTGCCGTCGGGTGGGGTGATGGTCGCGGTGGAGGCGGCGGAGGACGAGGTCACGCCGTTGCTGACCGCGGGGGTCAGCGTCGCCGCCGTGAACGGTGCGACATCGCTGGTCCTGTCCGGTGTCCGGGACGAGGTCGAGGCGGTGGTGGCCCGTTTGGAGGGGCGTCGGGTGAAGCGGCTGCGGGTGTCGCACGCGTTCCACTCGTCCTTGATGGATCCGATGCTGGAGGAGTTCCGCCAGGTCGCGGCCGGACTGACGTATCGCGAGCCGTCCATGGCGGTGGTGTCGAACCTGACCGGACAGCTGGCGGATCCGGAGCGGCTGTGCTCGCCGGAGTACTGGGTGGAGCATGTGCGGGGCACGGTCCGCTTCCACGACGGCGTCCGCGCCATGCGCGCGGAGAAGGTCTCCACGTTCCTGGAGCTGGGCCCCGACGGTGTGTTGTCGGGGATGGTCGAGCAGGACTGCGTGCCGTCGCTGCGGCGGGACGTGCCCGAGGACCGGGCGCTGATGACCACCCTGGGCCGGCTCCACGCGCGGGGTGTCGACGTGGACTGGGAGAAGGTGTTTGCCGGCACCGGCGCACACCGCGTGGCCCTGCCGACGTACGCCTTCCAGCACCAGCGCTACTGGCTGAACTCGAATGTGTCCGTCGTTGACCCCGCGTTCGCGGTCGAGCATCCGCTGCTCGACTCGGTCATCAGTGTTCCCGACACGGGCGGTGTCCTCGGCACGGGTCGGTTGTCGCTTGCCGCCCAGCCGTGGCTGGCGGACCACACCGTGTCCGGCACGGTCCTGCTGCCGGGCGCGGCATTGGTCGAATTGGCCGTTCGCACTGGTGACGAGGTCGGTGCGGGGGTGCTGCGGGAGCTCGTTATCGAGGCTCCGCTGGTGGTTCCCGATCACGGCTCGGTGCGTATCCAGGTATCTGTCGGTGAGGACACGGGCGGTGCGCGGTCGGTGGCGGTGTACTCGCGGCCGGACGACGCCGAGTCCGACACGCCCTGGGCGCGTCACGCCACAGGCCAGCTCGCTGAGGACGTGCCGGCTCCGGCCGCCGCCTTCGGGGTCTGGCCCCCGGAGGGTGCGCAGCCTGTCGACCTGACCGGCTTCTACGCGGACCAGGCGGCCGCCGGCTACGGCTACGGGCCGGTGTTTCAGGGGCTGCGTGCGGTGTGGCGGCGTGGGGACGAGGTGTTCGGTGAGGTCGCGTTGCCGGCGGGGGAGGTGGAGTCGGCCGGTGGGTTTGGTCTGCATCCGGCGCTCTTGGATGCGGCGTTGCACGCGGGAGCGTTCCTGGGCGAGCGTGGGCCTGACGGTGAGGGGTTGTTCCTGCCGTTCGCGTGGAGTGGTGTGTCTTTGCATGCTTCGGGTGCGTCGTCTTTGCGGATCCGGTTGAGGTCCACGGGTTCGGAGTCGCTGTCGCTGGACCTGGCCGATGGTGAGGGTGCCGCGGTGGCGTCGGTGGAGTCGCTCGTGTTGCGGGCGGTCGCCGGGGAGCAGTTGGGGGTGTCGGGTGCTGGTGGTGGGGAGTCGCTGTTCCGGGTGGAGTGGTCGGCTGTGCCGGTGCCGGTGCCGGTGTCTGAGGATGCGGGCGATGTCGGGGTGGAGTTGTTGGAGGTTCCGCGGTCGGGGTCTGTGGATGCCGGGGTTGTGCGTGAGGTGACGGCTGGTGTCCTTGCTGCTGTGCAGTCCT
>NZ_JBVJYH010000059.1:0-2867 GCF_055600785.1 Streptomyces sp. NPDC038200 | reverse complement strand
GACGGCCGGTTCAGATACCCCCGGGCCAACTGCGCACCAGCCAGATACAGCTCGCCGGCCACACCCACCGGCACCGGACACAACCGGTCATCCAGCACGTAAGCGCGGGTGTTCCACACCGGCCGGCCGATGGGCGGCACGCCATCACCGGACAACGGCACACTCGCCGTCGAGGCGACCGTCGCCTCCGTCGGACCGTAGATGTTGACCATCCGACGACCCCGCGACCACACACGAGCCACATCCGCCGAGCACGCCTCACCCGCCACCACCAGCGTCAAGCCCTCGGGCAGACCCCCGGCCTCCGCCAACACCGGAAGCGTCGCCGGAGGCAGCGTCGCATGCGTCACCCCGCACTCACACACCAGACGGGCCAACTCCGGCCCCGGAACCAACCGCTCCGCCGCACCCAGAACCAACGTCGCACCCGCCAGCCACGCCGGCCACATATCCGCGACCGCCGCATCAAAGCTCGGCGAAGCAAACTGAAGCAGACGACTCTCACCGTCGATGCCCAAGCGCACCACATGGTCCAGCGCCAGGTTCACCACACCCGCATGCCCGACAACCACACCCTTCGGACGCCCCGTCGAACCCGACGTATAGATCACATACGCGGGGTGCAGAGCGGAGAGAGCGCCGTTTCGGTCCCCGTCGGACAAGTCCGCACCGGACTCGGCCGCAACCTCGTCAGCGATGTCGTCCAGGACGAGGACTTCGGAGTCTTGCGGTACGGCATCCCGTATCGCATCCCGTACCGCCGCGTCGGTGATCGTCACGGCCGGAGCGGCATCCTGAAGCATGTAGGCGATCCGCTCGGCCGGATACTGCGGATCCACCGGCACATACGCCGCACCCGCCTTCAACACCGCCAACATCGCGACCACCAGCTCCGGCGAACGCGGCAGCACCAACGCCACCCGCCCCTCCGGACCCACACCCCGACCCACCAGAACCCGAGCCAGCCGATTCGCCCGCGCATTCACCTGCGCATACGACAACCCCACACCCTCAAAACTCACCGCCACCGCATCCGGAACCCGCCCCACCTGCCGCTCGAACACCACAGGCAACGACACACACGGCACCTCGACACGCTCACCCTGCCAACCCGACAAAGCCTCCGCGCGCTCACCCGCCGACAAAACCTCCAACCCACCGACCCGCACATCCGGATCCGCCACCACCGCCGACAACAACCCACCGAAACGACCCGCCAACCCCTCGACCGACACCCGGTCGAACAGATCCGTGGCGAACTCGACAGCGCCGTCCAGCCCGGCCGGACCACCGTTGTCGTCGAATCGCTCCGAGAGCCCCAGGGAGAGGTCGAACTTCGCCGCGGCGCTGTCGAGAGGCTCGGTGCCGACGTCGAGACCGGGAAGCCGCAGATCGAGCCGGCTCTGGTTCTGGAAGGCCAGCGCCACCTGGAACAGGGGGTGCCGGGACATGGAGCGGGCCGGGTTCAGGACCTCCACGAGATGCTCGAACGGCACGTCCTGGTTCCCGTACGCTCCCAGGTCCGTCTCCCGCACGCGTTCCACCAGTTCGCGGAACGTGGGGTCACCGGAGAGGTCGGTGCGCAGCACCAGGGTGTTCACGAAGAACCCGACGAGGTCCTCAAGCGCCTCGTCCGTGCGGCCCGCCACCGGCGAACCGATCGGGATGTCCGTCCCCGCGCCCAGCCGGAACAGCAGCGTCGCGAGCGCGGCCTGCACCACCATGAACGTACTGGCGCCCGTCTTCCGGGCCAGTTCCACCAGGCCGGCGTGCACGTCGGCGTCCACCTCGAAGTGGACGCTGTCACCTCGATACGAGGCGACCGCGGGGCGGGGACGGTCGTACGGCAGCTCCAACTGTGCCGGGAGGTCGCCCAGCTGTGTCTTCCAGTAGGTGACCTGCCGGCTGAGCAGGCTGTCGGGGTCGGACTCGTCGCCGAGCAGGTCTCGCTGCCACAGTGCGTAGTCGGCGTACTGCACCGGCAGCGGCTCCCAGGCGGGTGCCTTCCCGGCGGTCCGGGCCTCGTAGGCCGCGGTCAGATCGCGCGCCAGCGGGGCCATGGACCAGCCGTCACCGGCGATGTGGTGCAACACCACCACCAGCACATGCACATCGTCCGCCACCGCGAACAGCCGCACCCGCAGGGGGACACCGGACGTCAGGTCGAAGCCGCTCGTCACCTCCGCCGCGATGGCCTCCGACAGGTCGGTGCCGGACACCGTGGTGGCCGTCGGCGACGGGCAGGCCTCCTCCGTGGACACGATGTGCTGGTAGGGGGTGCCGTCGGGGCCTTCGGGGAAGACGGTCCGCAGCGACTCGTGCCGCTCGACCACGTCCCGCAGGGCGGCGGCCAAGGCCTCCTGGTCCAGGGTGCCGGTCAGCCGCAGGACGACGGGCATGTTGTAGGTGGCGGCCGTCGTTCCCTCGAAGCGGTTCAGGAACCACAGGCGCCGCTGGGCGAAGGACAGTGGTATCTCGGCCGGCCGGTCCATCGGTACCAGCGCGGTCCGAGCCTGCTCGGCATCCGCCGCCCACTGTGCGAGCCGGGCCACGGTGGGCCGCTCGAACAGGATACGCAGCGGCATTTCCGCTTTCAGGACCGTGCGTACGCGGCTGACCACTCGGGTGGCGAGCAGGGAGTGGCCGCCGAGGTCGAAGAAGCTGTCGTCGATACCGACCCGCTGCACGCCCAGCACCTCGGCGAAGATTCCGGCGAGGGCCTCCTCACGGGTGTCACGCGGAGCACGGTGCGTCTGCCGCTGGAAGTCCGGTGCGGGCAGGGCGCGGTGATCGAGTTTGCCGTGTGCGGTCAGTGGAAGCTCGGGAAGGACCACGACCGCGGCCGGGACCAGGTACTCCGGCAGACG
>NZ_JBVJYH010000058.1:0-3139 GCF_055600785.1 Streptomyces sp. NPDC038200 | reverse complement strand
CTCCCCCTCACCCCCAACGGAAAGGTCGACACCAAGGCCCTGCCCGCACCCGACCACCACCGACCCGAACTCGCCACCACCTACACCGCACCCCGAACGGACATCGAGCGCACCCTTGCCGCGATCTGGTCCGAGATCCTCGGTATCGACACCGTCGGCATCCACGACAACTTCTTCGAACTGGGCGGGGATTCGATCATCAGCATCCAGATGATCGCCCGGGCCAAGAAGTTCGGTGTGCACCTCACTCCGCGGCTGATCTTCAAGAACCAGACGATCGCCGAGATCGCGGTCCACGCCGGCACGGCCACGCCGGTCGACGCGGAGCAGGGCCGCGTGGTGGGCGAGGTCCCGCTGACACCGATCCAGCACTGGTTCTTCGAGAAGGACCTGTCGGCGTTCGACCACTTCAACCAGGCCGAGCTCCTTGTCACCGACGGACTCGACCCCGACGTGCTGCGGCTCGCGCTGGCCGACCTGATCGAGCACCACGACGCGCTGCGCCTGCGCTGCGTGGACGGGGCCGACGGCTGGCGGCAGTACTTGGACGAGACCGTGGACACCGGCGTCCTCGACGTGCACGACCTGTCCGGTGTCGCGGACGAGTCCCTGGTGCCGGTGTCGCGGGACATCGCGGAGGAGACACAGCAGAGCCTCGACCTGGCCAAGGGCCCGTTGCTGCGCGCCGCCCTGCTGGAGTGGGGGCCCACGCGCGGGCAGCGGTTGCTCATCGTCGTACACCACCTCGCGGTCGACGGCGTGTCCTGGCGGATCCTCCTGGAGGACCTGGGCAGTTGCTACGAGCGGCGGGCCGCCGGGCTCGCACCCCTGCTGCCGGCGAAGACGACGTCGTTCCGGTCGTGGGCCCAGCGACTGCACGGCTTCGCGCGCTCCGCGCAGGCACGGGCGGAGTTCGCCTACTGGGCCGAGCCCAAGCCGGCCGGCCGGGTGCCGCGTGACCGGGACGGGCGCAACGACCTGGGATCGACCGCCGGCGTCGTGGCGACCCTCAGTCCCGAGGAGACTCGTGCCCTGCTGCGGGACGTGCCGAGGGTCTTCAGCACCCAGATCAACGACGCGTTGCTCACCGCGCTGGCGCACGCACTGCGAGACTGGACGGGGGACCACGAGGTCCTGATCGGCCTGGAGGGACATGGTCGTGAGGACCTGTTCCCGGATGTGGACCTGTCACGGACGGTGGGATGGTTCACGTCCGTCTTCCCCGTCGCCCTGCGGCTGGCGCCAGGTGCCACCAATGCCGTGGCCTCGCTCGATTCCGTCCGCGAGCAGTTGGCGCGGATCCCCAACAAGGGCGTCGGCTACGGCATCCTGCGCCATCTCGGCGCCCCGGACACGGTCTCCGTACTGCGCCGGCAGCCCACTCCGGAAGTGAACTTCAACTACCTGGGGCAATTCACCAGGGACCTGCCGGGCATCGGGCGGTACGCCGGTCCCGAAGAGCCCAAGGGCCACTCGATCAGCCCGGACGGCATGCGCTGGAACGTGCTGGACGTGACCGCCGCCGTCGAGGGCGACTCGTTCGGCCTGTACATCAACTACTCGACCGCGCTGCACGACCGGCGCACCGTCGAGCAGCTGGCCGACGGCGTCCTCGCCCACCTGCGCGAGCTGATCGCCGGCAGCGCCGACGGAGCCGCCGACGCCCGCCGGGAGTCCCCGGGTGTTCCCCTCACCGATGTCGGTGACGCCGACATGGCCGCGATCCTGAAGAGGTTCTCGATATGAGCGCGCACAACGTGGAAGACGTCTACGGACTCTCGCCCCTGCAGTTCGGCATGCTGTACCACTCGCTGGAGGACACCTCCGACACGCGCCCCTACATGGTGCAGATGACGGAGGAGGTCGAAGGACCCTTCGACGAGACGCTGTTCGGCGCCGCCTGGCAGCAGCTCGTCGACCGGCACTCGATCCTCCGCAGCGCGTTCGTGTGGGAGGGGGTGTCGGAGCCAGTGCAGGTGGTGCAGCGCCGGGCTCCCCTCCCCTTCGAGGTGAGGGACCTGCGTGGCCTGCCCGCCCAGGAGGAACGGCTGAACGCCTTCCTGGCGGAGGACTGGGCCCGAGGGTTCGACCTGTCACGTGCCCCGCTGGTCCGGGTCACCGTGCTGCGAATGACGGAGGAACGCCGGATCGTCGTCTGGTCGTTCCACCACATCCTCCTCGACGGCTGGAGCGTGCAGATCCTTCAGAAGGAGCTGTTCGCCCTCTACCGCGCGCTGCTCGACGGCACTCCCGCCGAGCTGCCGCCGACGGTCCCGTACCGCCGGTACATCGAGTGGCTCAACTCCCGGCAGGACGACGACTCGGCGGCGTTCTGGTCGGACTACCTGGCGGGCGTCACCGAGCCCACCGCCCTGCACGTCGACCGGGACACCGGCGACACGGGAGTCGGCGAGTTCGAGGTGTGCGCCTCCCCGGAGCTGTTCGCGCGGGCCCGAGACTACGCCAAGTCCCAGCGCATCACGATGAACACACTGGTACAGGGCCTGTGGTCGATCCTGCTCTCACGGTACAGCCGCCAGGACGAGGTGCTGTTCGGCTCGACCATCTCTGGCCGCTCGATCGATCTGCCCGGCGTCGAGTCGATGATGGGCCTGTTCATCAACACGCTGCCGGTGCGCGGCCGGCTCACGGGCGACCTGATCGTCTCCGAATGGCTGCGGGACCTCCAGGACGAGCAACTGGAGATGCGCCAGTGGGAGTACTGCCACCTGGTCGACGTGCAGAAGCACAGCAGGATCCCGCGCGGCGAGCCGCTGTTCCGGTCCATCCTCGTCTTCGAGAACTACCCGGTGGTGCAGAAGCCGTCGGACTTCCCCGAGGGACTGACTCGGCGCCTGGTGAGCTGCGTGGAGCGCACCGGGTACCCGCTGACCCTCGTCGTGTCGGCGGGCCGTGCCCTGGAGTTCCGCTTCGTCTACGACCGGAGCAGGTTCGACGCGGAGACGGTCGAACGCATGGCAGGCCACCTCCAGAGCCTGCTGGCCTCCGCGGTGGAATCACCCGGGGCACGCATCGGCGACCTCAACATGCTGACGGTGGGGGAGCGGCGGGAGGTTCTGGTCGACTGGAACGGTGTCGTCGGTCCGTATCCGGACAGGGCGACGATCCATGGGCTGGT
>NZ_JBVJYH010000057.1:0-3537 GCF_055600785.1 Streptomyces sp. NPDC038200 | reverse complement strand
TCGGCGAACACCTCACCGAACACCGGATAAGCAGCGGCGAGTTCCCCACCCATCCCGGCCCGCTGCGCCCCCTGACCCGCGAACACGAACGCGGTGCGGGCTTCGCCGGCCGCTGTCGGGCGGGCGGTGCCGAGGGCGGCGAGGAGTTCCTCGGTGGTCCGGCCGACCGCCGTCACGCGGTGGGCCAGCGCGGCCCGGCCGGTGGCCAGGCCGAGGCCGATGTCGGCCGGACGCGCCTCGGGGTGCTCCGTGACGAACGTTCGGAGTCGCTCGATCTGTGCCGCCAGCGCGGTCTCGGAGCGCGCCGACACCACCCAGGGCACGGCGGCCAGTTCGGCCGGTGCGGTGGATTCCGCGGGGTCCGGTGCCTCTTCGAGGACGACGTGGGCGTTGGTGCCGGACACGCCGAACGAGGACACGCCCGCCCGGCGCGGCCGGCCCGCGCGCACCCACTCCCGGGCCTCCGTCAGCAGTTCGACCGCGCCGGCGGTCCAGTCGACGTGCGGGGACGGTTCGTCCACGTGGAGGGTGGGCGGCAGCACGCCGTGCCGCATCGCCTCCACCATCTTGATCACTCCGGCCACGCCGGCCGCGGCCTGGGTGTGCCCGATGTTGGACTTCACCGAGCCCAGCCACAGCGGCTCGTCCCGCTCCTGGCCGTAGGTGGCCAGCAGGGCCTGCGCCTCGATCGGGTCACCCAGCCGGGTGCCCGTACCGTGCGCCTCCACGGCGTCCACGTCCGCGGGCGCGAGCCCGGCACCGGCGAGGGCCTGCCGGATCACCCGCTGCTGCGAGGGACCGTTCGGCGCCGTCAGACCGTTCGACGCACCGTCCTGGTTCACCGCCGAACCCCGCACCACCGCCAGCACCTTGTGCCCGTTGCGGCGGGCGTCCGACAGCCGCTCCACGAGCAGCATGCCGACACCCTCGCCCCAGCCGGTCCCGTCGGCCGCCGCGGCGAAGGACTTGCAGCGGCCGTCCGCCGCGAGACCCCGCTGGCGCGAGAACTCGTCGAAGGCGCCCGGGGTGGACATCACGGTGACACCGCCGGCCAGGGCCATGGAGCACTCGCCGCTGCGCAGCGCCTGGATCGCCCAGTGCAGCGCGACGAGGGAGGAGGAGCAGGCGGTGTCGACGGTGACCGCGGGGCCCTCCAGGCCGAGGACGTAGGAGATGCGGCCCGACAGCACGCTGGCCGAGTTGCCGGTGCCGATGTGTCCCGCGTGGGCCTCGGTGGCGCCGGCGAGGAGGCTGACGTAGTCCTGGCCGTTGGTGCCGAGGAAGACGCCGACGGACGTGCCGCGCACCGTGTGCGGGTTGATGCCCGCGCGTTCGAAGGCCTCCCAGCCGGTCTCCAGGGCGAGCCGCTGCTGCGGGTCCATGACCAGTGCCTCACGCGGGCTGATGCCGAAGAAGTCCGCGTCGAACTCCGCGGCTCCGTGCAGGAATCCGCCTTCGGCGTAGGCGTCGGTGGGTCCCCATCGGCGGTCCGCCGGAATGGGTCCCATGGCGTCCACGCCGTCGGCGAGCAGCCGCCACAGGTCCTCGGGCGAGGCCACGTCGCCCGGGAAGCGGCAGGCCATGCCGACGATCGCGATGGGCTCGTCCGCGCGAACGGCCGTGGCCGGGAGCGCGGTCGCGCCGTCGGAGCCGGTGTCCTTCCCGGTCGCCAGGGCGAGCAGGTGGGCGGCCAGGGCGCGGGCGCTCGGGTGGTCGAACACGGCGGTCGCGGTGAGCGCGACTCCGGTGGCGGCGCCGAGCCGGTTGCGCAGCTGGACGGCGGCCATGGAGTCGAAGCCCAGGTCGCGGAAGGCGGTGTCGGGTTCGACGTCCGCCGCGCCCGAGCGGCCGAGGACGGCGGCGGCGCTGGACCGCACGAGGTCCAGGGCTGCGCGCTCCCGGTCGGGGCCGGTGAGCGCCGTGGGGGCCTCGGCGGCTGCCGGGCCGGAGTGTTCGGCCAGCAGGGAACCGGCGGTGAGGCCGGTCCAGTCGGCGTCGGCGACGATGCTGTGCGCGTCCGCGGCGGCCACGGCACGGTCCAGGGCGACCAGGGCGTGTCCGGGGTCGAGCGGGGTGACACCGGCGCGGCGCAGCCGCTCGGCCACGGTGTCGTCGAGCATGCCGCCGCCGGCCCAGGGGCCCCAGGCGACGGCGGTGCCGGGCAGTCCGAGGGCCCGGCGGTGCGCGGCGAGCGTGTCGAGCACGGCGTTCGCGGCGGCGTACGCGGCCTGCCCGGGGTTGCCGAGGGTGCCGGCGAGCGAGGAGAACAGCACGAACGCGTCCAGGTCGAGCCCGGCCGTCGCGGCGTGCAGGACCCGCGCGGCGTCGGCCTTGGCCCTGAGTACGGCGGTGACCTGGTCCGGGGTGTGGGTGTCCAGCGGTGCGTCGGAGAGGACGCCCGCCGTGTGGACCACCGCCGTCAGCGGGGCGTCGGCGGGTACCCGCGCCAGCAGGGCCGCGACCGCCTCGGGGTCGGCGACGTCGCAGGCGGCGACGGTCGCCGTGGCGCCCGCGGCCTCGATGGCGCGGACCAGTTCGGCGGCGCTGTCGGCCGCCGGGCCCCGCCTGCTGACCAGCAGCAGGTGCTCCGCTCCGCGCTCCGCGAGCCGTTGGGCGACCTGTGCGCCGAGGGCGCCGGTGCCACCGGTGACGAGGACCGTGCCGTGGGGCCGCCACTCGCGGCGGGGAGCGTCGGCGGCTCGGACGAGACGGGCCGCGAAGGTGCCGTTCTCGCGTACCGCGCACTCGTCCTCGGTGCCGGCCAGGACGGCGGCGAGCCGGCGTCGGGCCCGCTCGTCCAGCGTGCCGGGCAGGTCGACCAGCCCGCCCCAGCGCTCCGGGGCCTCCAGACGGACGACCCGGCCCAGGCCCCGGACACCCGCCGCGGTGACGGCGGCTTCCGGGACCGTGTCCGTGGAGGCGACGGCCACGGCCTCGGAGGTGGCGCACCACAGCGGGACGGTGATCTCGGCGTCGCCGAGCGCCTGGACGAGGGCGAGGGTCGCGTGCACCGGGCGGTCGGCCGACGCGAGCAGGGACAGCACTCCGCCGAGACCGCTGTCGTCGGCGTCGCGGAGCAGTTCGGCGGTCGTCTGCCGGTCGGCGCCCCGCGGAAATGCGAGGCAGGTGACCTCGGCGCCGTGCTCGCGCAGGGCGGTGGCGACGTCGGCGACGAGCGGATCGTCCTCCTCCGTGCAGACCAGCAGCCACCTGCCGGTCAGCACGGCGCCGCCGGCCTCGGGGAGCGGGGTCCAGCGGACCTTGTGCCGCCAGCGGTCCACGACCGCGTCGGCGCGTTCCCTGTCGTGCCAGGACGCGAGGGTGGGCAGTACGGCGTCCAGCCCGGTGTCCTCCGCCACGCCCAGCAGGTCGGCGAGGTCACCGCTCTGGACGGCGGCCCAGAAGGCGTCGTCCGAGGAACGGGTCTGGGGCGCGGGGGCGTCGAGCCAGAAGCGTTCGCGCTGGAACGCGTAGGTGGGCAGGTCGACACGGCGGGCACCGGGACCGAAGAAGCCGGCCCAGTCGACGTCCACCCCG
>NZ_JBVJYH010000056.1:0-3759 GCF_055600785.1 Streptomyces sp. NPDC038200 | reverse complement strand
TCATGGAACAGCACACCCTCCAGAGCGCCGACCACCTCATCGAAACCCTCGAAGAGCGGGGCCTGTGGAAGGACGAACCCACCTCCTGAACCACATCAGTGCCCCGCGTCCGAGTCAGTGGATGCGCAGGGCGCGCATGCGGTTGTAGAGCGTGGACCTGCTGACCCCGAGCGCGCGTGCCGCCTGGAGCCGGTTGCCGCCGGCGGCCTCGATGGCGGCGACGATGACCTCGCGCTCCGCCTGGCGCAGCGGCGACGAGGGGGCCGGAACCGCGCGGTGCGAGGCGGGCAGATCCGTGGGGATGATGTCGCCCGCCGAACGCCGGCCGGCGACGAACTGGACCACCCGCCGCAGCTCGGCGAGATTCCCGGGCCACGACTGCGCGGCCAGCACCCGCAGGCTGTCGGCGGTCAGGCGGGCCCGGCCGGCTCCCACCTCGTCGGCCAGCATGCGCTGCGCCAGCCGGGGGATCTCGTGCCTGCGGCGGCGCAGGGGCACCAGGTCGCAGCGCGCGTTGCAGAGCGCCGCCAGCGGTGCGTGCACACCGTCGAGGTGCTCGCCGGGCGTCGAGGTCAGCACGGTCCTGCGCCGTGCGGTGCGCACGCGCTTGGCGGCCAGTGCGGTCACCTGCTCGCTGAGGAGCTGGACGTTCTCGATGATCACTGGGTCTCCGGCGCTGTCCAGCAGGGCCGCCATGCCCTTGGCCCAGGTCTGCTCGCCCTGCCACACGGAGTCGGTCGCGTCCAGGACGCAGGCGTCGGGCCCCGCGGCCCGCCGGGCCTCGGTCGTGCGGCCGCTGCCGGGCTCGCCGACGACCAGCAGCGGCCAGCCGGCGGCAGGGATCGTGCCGTCCGTCTCCCGGCGGCCCGACCGGTCCGCGATGATGTCGATCAGCGCCCCGTCGGTCCCGTCCACCGGCGTGCACCTCAGCCGGACCGTCCGGCCGGAGACGAGCGTAAGACGATGGTTCACCTCGCCGCCGGGGCGCATGCCCTCGACACATGCCTGGACGGCCACGTGGTCCGCGCCTTCCAGCAGCGCCAACGCGGTCGGTGTGGCCAGCACGATGCCCTGCCCGACCACCATGACCGGCCGCCGAGGAGAGCGGGCGGCCGTCTGGAACGCCGCCAGCAGCCGGCGCTGGGTGCGGGTCGAATCCATCTGGAGCCGGTCCTCGATGTCCCGGACGATGCGCCGCACCAGGGGTGCGAACAGGGGGTGTTCTTCTCCTGAGAAGGCTCCTATGTTGACGACCCCCTCGGTCCGGCGGGTGATCGGATGGATGATCGGATGCCCGTAGCAGGCGAAGTCGCGGAACGCCGTCATGAAGTGGTCGGTTCCGCGGACCAGCAGGCCCTGCCGGGTCTCCAGGGGGGTGCCGACCGCGTTGGTGCCCACCTGTTCCTCGCCGAACCGGACACCCGGCACGATACCGAAGGCGGCGAGCGTCTTGCGGAACCTCCCGTCACCGCAGCGGACGTCGATGACGTGTGCCTCGCGGTCGGCCAGCACCAGGGCGCACCGGGCCTCGTCGAGTTCGGCCTGTCCCCGGTCCAGCACCGGGCGCGCCGCCCGGACCAGGATGCCGTCGCCGGCCACCGTCCCGTGCGTCAGGGCCGGTGCGCCGTCCTGCTGCAGGCCGTTCAGGCGTGAGCGGCTCCACGAGGACTCGATCTCGGGCCGCACCCGTCCCGTGCGCGGCTCCTGGGTAGTGCTGTACATGCAAGGTCACCTCTTCTCGCCGGAGACATCGTCTCGACACTCACGGGACCTGCCGGTCACGCGAACCGGGCCCAGGCAAGCGTGAAGCATCATATATTCCGCTGTGGCCGGGGTCACGTTCGAGAATGGATCTCCACCCGGCGGTCCCGGGCGGACCATTTGACACATCTCCTGGTGGCGCGGGGAAGCCCGGAACGCGGAAGTGTCCAAATCTCTGGACACCGCCGCTCGGCGTTCCTTCCTACCGTGGGTCGCGGCCGCCGGAGAGGTTTCGGCGGCGTGATCGGACGAAGCTAGGAGTGCATGGTGGCGACTCGCGCCGACGGTCCTGCCGAAGACAGGCAGGGCATCCCGCACTACCGCATGTTCATTGGGGGCGAATGGGTTGACACCCCAGAGAGCTACGAGGTGATCAACCCCGCCACAGAGGAGCTGGTCGCCACGGCGGCCAAGGGCGACACGGGCCACGCCGACGCCGCGGTCGCGGCCGCCAAGCAGGCGTTCGACAGCGGCGAGTGGCGCAACACCCCGCCGGCCGAGCGGGCCGCCGTGATCGACCGGGTGATCGCTGCGCTGTCCAGCCGGATCGAGGAGTTCACCGAGATCGGCTCCCGGGAGTGCGGCTTCCCGCGGCGCCTGTCCCAGGCGATCTGTGTGGGTTTCCCGCTCATGCACATGCAGCACTACGCCGAGCTGACCCGCCGCTACGAGTGGGTGAGCCCGGGACCAGTGGCCGGGGCCGTGCTGAGCGCCAGCCAGGTCCGCCGCGAGCCGATCGGCGTCTGTCTCGGCATCGTCCCGTGGAACTTCCCCCTGGTGCTGGTGGTCTGGAAGGCCATCCCGGCGCTCGCGGCCGGCAACAGCGTGGTCATCAAGGTCGACGAGAAGACCCCGATCGCCGCACTCGAACTCGCCCGGATGCTGTGTGACGCCGGTGTGCCCGACGGTGTCTTCAACGTGGTCACCGGTGACGGCGAGACGGTCGGCGCCCACCTCGTGGCCCACCCCGACGTGCACAAGGTGTCGTTCACCGGCTCCACCGCGGTCGGCCGCGAGGTCATGCGCACCGCCGCGGCCACCATCAAGCGCGTGACCCTGGAGCTCGGTGGCAAGGGCCCCAACATCGTCCTGGACGACGCCGATCTCGACGCGGCCGTCGACGGAGCCGCCTACGCCTTCCTGCTGCACGCCGGCCAGGCGTGCGAGTCGGGCACCCGGCTGCTGCTGCCGTCCTCGCTGCACGACGAGTTCGTGCGTCGCCTGGTCGAGCGGCTGAAGACGCTCAAGATCGGCAACCCCCTCGACCCGGCCACGGACATCGGCCCCGTCATGGGCCCCGCGCAGCACAAGCGCATCCTCGGCTACATCGAGAAGGGCCAGAAGGAAGGCGCCACGCTCGTCCACGGCGGCAACGTGCCCACCGGCCCGGGCTTCGAGAAGGGCTACTGGGTCGAGCCGACGGTCTTCACCGACGTGCGCAACGACATGTGCATCGCGAGCGAGGAGATCTTCGGCCCGGTGCTGTCGATCCTGCGCTACGACTCCGTCGACGAGGCCATCAAGATCGCCAACGACACCGAGTACGGTCTGTCCGCGGGTGTGTGGAGCCAGGACGTGCCCCGCGCCCTGGAGGTCGCCCAGCAGCTCCAGGCCGGCAGCGTCTGGATCAACGACTGGCACAACATCTCCGCCCACCTGCCCTTCGGCGGCTTCAAGCAGAGCGGCACCGGACGCGAACTCGGTCCGCACGCCCTCGATGAGTTCACCGAGCCCAAGGCCGTGACGGTCGACCTCTCCGGCAAGGTCGAACGACGCGCCTACGGGCTCGTCCTGGGCACACCGCCCAACGCCTGAGGAACACAGTGCGGCCGCTCGGTGGTTCACCGAGCGGCCGCACTGCTGTGCGTCAAGCGTGCCCTCAAGGGCGCGGCACCGGGGTCTTGACGGAGTCCAGCAGCAGCTGGGCGACGTCCACGACCTGGACGGACTCCTTGGCCTTGCCCTCGTTCTTCTTGCCGTTCACGGAGTCCGTGAGCA
>NZ_JBVJYH010000055.1:0-4127 GCF_055600785.1 Streptomyces sp. NPDC038200 | reverse complement strand
GGTGTGGATGTCGACTGGGAGGCGGCGTTCGATGCCGGGTCCGCGCGGCGGGTGGAACTGCCGACGTATCCCTTCCAACACCAGCACTACTGGCTGAAGACGGAGCGCGCCGAAGGCGACGTCTCCGCCGCCGGCCTCGCCCCCTCCGAACACCCGCTCCTCGGCGCCGCCGTGGAACTGCCCGGAACCGACGGCATCGCCCTCACCGGCCGCTGGTCCGTACGCACCCACCCCTGGCTCGCCGACCACGCCGTGTGGGGCACCGCCCTGCTGCCCGGCACCGGCTTCGTCGACCTGGTCCTCACCGCCGGTGCCGAGGCCGACTGCGGTTCCCTGGAGGAACTCGTCATCGAGGCACCCCTCATCCTGCCCGAGGAGGGCGGCATCCAGGTGCGCGTCGAGATCGCCGCGCCCGACGAGTCCGGCCGCCGCCCCGTCACCGTCCACTCCCGCCCCGAGGGCGACGAACCCGACTGGACGCGCCACGCCGCCGGCACGCTCGTCCCCGAGGACCTGGAGTCCTCCGAGCCCGCGCTCGCCTGGCCCCCGGCCGGCGCCACCTCCGTACCCGTGGACGTCGCATCCGTCTACACGGGCCTGGCCGACCGCGGCTACGAGTACGGCCCCGCCTTCCAGGGACTGCGCGCCGTATGGACCCGCGGCGACGAGATCTTCGCCGAGGTCGCGCTGCCCGAACAACAGCAGGAGGACGCGGGACGCTTCTCCCTGCACCCCGCCCTGCTCGACGCCTCGCTCCACGCACCGCTGATCTACGGCACCGGCCTGCCCCGCCTGCCCTTCTCCTGGAACGGCATCACCCTGTGGACCCGGGGAGCCTCCCGGCTGCGGGCGCACTTCGTCCCCGCGGGCGAGGAGACCTGGCAGGTCACGGTGACCGACCAGATGGGCGCCCCCGTTGCCCGCATCGACGCCCTCATAGGCCGCCAGGTGACCCAGGAACAGCTCGCCGGAGCCCGGCTGGCCCGCGAAACCGGATCCTCCCGGCTGGACAACTGGGTCTACGGAACGACCTGGACCCCGGCCGAGATCACGGACCCGGCAGCGGCCCCCACCGGCACCTGGCTGGTCGCCGTACCCGCCGGCCGCACGGACGACGCCACCGTCACCGCATGCCTCACCGCCCTCGGCGACCGGGGAACCGACGTCGTCCCGCTGCCCGTCGACGGGACCGACCGCGCCGCCCTCGCCGACCTCCTCACCCGCACCGTGCCCGACACCGACACCATCACGGGCATCCTGTCCCTGCTCGCCCTCGACGAGGCCACCGACCCCGCACACCCCGGAGTCACCGGCGGTCTGGCGGCGACGCTCACCCTGGTCCAGGCACTCGGCGACAGCGGCATCGAGGCACCGCTCTGGCTCGCCACCCAGGGCGCGGTCGCCACCTCCGGCACCGACCCGGTGCACAGCGCCGACCAGGCCGCCCTGTGGGGTCTCGGCCAGGCCGCCGCGCTCGAACACCCGGGCCGCTGGGGCGGACTCATCGACCTCCCCGCCCCCCTCGACGGCAAGACGGGCGCCCTGCTCACCACCGTGCTCGGCGGCGGCACCGGCGACGAGGACCAACTGGCCCTGCGCGCCGGGACGGCCCTCGCCCGCCGCCTGGAGCGGACGCCGCTGTACCGGCCGCAGCCGGACGAGACGCCGTGGCAGCCCACCGGCACCGTGCTGATCACCGGCGGCACCGGAGCCCTCGGCGGCCACGTCGCCCGACGAATGGCCGCAGGCGGCGCAGAACACCTCGTCCTCGTCAGCCGCCGCGGCACCGACAGCCCGGGCGCCGCTGAACTGACCGCGGAACTCGCCGAAGCCGGCGCCCGAGTCACCGTGGCCGCCCTGGACGTCGCCGACCGACAGGCCCTGGCCGATCTGCTGGAGCAGCTCGAGGCGGACGGCGACCCGGTCCGCACGGTGGTACACGCGGCCGGCGTCAACGGCTTCGGCTCCCTGGAGGAGACGACGCTCGACGACTTCGGCGCCATCGTGTCGGCCAAGGTGGCCGGCGCGGCCCACCTCGACGCCCTGCTCGGCGACACCCCCCTGGACGCGTTCCTCGTGTTCTCGTCCATCGCGGGCGTCTGGGGCAGCAGCAGCCAGAGCGCCTACTCCGCGGGCAACGCCTACCTGGACGCCCTCGCCCTGCGCCGGCAGAGCCTCGGCCGGACCGCCACCTCCCTCGCGTGGGGCGCCTGGGCCGGCGGCGGCATGGTCGACGCCGCCTCGGCACCGCAACTGCGCCGCCAGGGCATCGAGGCCGTCCGCCCCGAACTGATGCTGGCCGCCCTCGACCGAGCCCTGACGGGCGGACAAAGCGGCCTCACCATAGCGAACATCGACTGGAAGCGATTCCACCCGGCGTTCACCGCACACCGGCCCTCCCCGCTGCTGCTGGGCCTGCCCGAGGCCCGCCGCATAGCGGCGGCCGAGGCCCGCGCCCGGCGAGCCGACCTCGCCACGGCAGGATCGCTGCGCCAGCGCCTGGCCGGCCTCGAAGAGGACGCCCGGAAGGAGACTCTGCTCGACCTGGTCCGCGCGGAGACCGCCGTCGTCCTCGGCCACCAGGACACGCACGCCATCCACCCGGACCGTGCCTTCCAGGAGTTGGGCTTCGACTCCCTCACCGCCGTCGAACTGCGCAACAAACTGTCTGCGGCCACCGGCCTGCGGCTGCCCGCCACGCTGCTCTTCGACTACCCCGCTCCGGCCGTGCTCGTCGCCCACCTGGGCCAGGCACTCGCTCCCGAAGGCGGACCCGCGGTGCACCCCGCGGTCGCCGAGATGGAGAAGCTCAGGAGCGCGCTCGCCTCCGTCCCCGACGACCAGACGGTCCGCTCCCAGGTCACCGCCGCCCTGCAGGTCCTGCTGGCGAAGTGGTCCCCGGACACCTCCCCCGACGAGGACGACGACCTCGAGTCGGTCTCCGACGACGAGGTCTTCGACATCATCGACAACGAGTTCACCGTTTCCTGACGCCGCCGTCCCCGCTGCCCACTCGCCGTCAGAAGACTTTCTCTAGGAGCTGACCTTTCCCGTGGCCGACGACAAGAAGTACCGCGAATACCTCAACAAGGCCGTCACCACCGCGCGTCAGGCCACACGCCGACTGCGCGAGGTCGAGGAGAAGGCGTGGGAGCCCATCGCCATCGTCGGGATGGCCTGTCGGCTGCCGGGCGGCGTGACCTCCCCCGACGACCTCTGGCAGCTGGTGGCCGACGGCGTCGACGGCATCACCCCCTTCCCGTCCGACCGCGGCTGGGACCTGGCGGGAATGTACGACCCCGACCCCGACGTCCCGGGCAAGTCCTATGTCCGTGAGGGTGGCTTCCTCGACGACGTGGCCGGCTTCGACGCCGAGTTCTTCGGGATCTCCCCGCGCGAGGCGCTGGCGATGGACCCGCAGCAGCGGCTGCTCCTGGAGACCTCCTGGGAGGTCTTCGAACGCGCCAACATCGACCCCACCTCCCTCCGCGGGCGCAGGATCGGCTGCTACACGGGCATCATGCACCACGACTACGCCCCGCGCGTACGACAGGTCCCCGCGGACCTCGAGGCATACCTCGGGCGTGGCAGCACCGGCAGCTTCGCCACGGGCCGAGTGGCGTACACCCTCGGCGTGGAGGGCCCCGCGGTGACGGTGGACACCGCCTGCTCCTCGTCCCTGGTGGCGATCCACCTCGCCGTCCAGTCCCTGCGCACCGGCGAGTCGGAGATGGCGCTGGCAGGCGGCGCGGCGGTGATGGCCGACAGCAGGATGTTCGTCGAGTTCTCCCGGCAGCGGGGCCTCTCCCCGGACGGCCGCTGCCGCGCCTTCGCCGCGGGCGCCAACGGCACCGGCTTCTCCGAGGGGGTGGGCGTACTGCTGCTGGAGCGGCTGTCGGACGCCCGCCGCAACGGCCACGAGGTCCTCGCGGTCGTCCGCGGTACCGCCGTGAACCAGGACGGCGCCTCCAACGGACTGACCGCGCCCAACGGCCCCTCCCAGCAGGAGGTGATCCGGCAGGCACTGGAGAACGCCCGGCTGTCCGCCGCGGACGTCGACGTCGTCGAGGCGCACGGCACCGGCACCTCCCTCGGTGACCCGATCGAGGCGCAGGCCCTGCTGGCCA
>NZ_JBVJYH010000054.1:0-4779 GCF_055600785.1 Streptomyces sp. NPDC038200 | reverse complement strand
CCCACCCACTGCGTCCCCTGCCCCGGGAACACGAACACCGACCGGCCACCCTCGACCGACACCACACCCGACACCACACCAGACGACGGAACACCGGCGGCCAGAGCATCCAAACCAGCACTCAGGTCCACAGAGTCCTCGGCCAGGACCACGGACCGGTGCTCGAACACCGACCGCGACACCACCGACGACCACCCCACATCCACCAACCGGCCGGACCCCGCCACACCCCCGACCCGGCCCGCCAGCTCACGCACCACACCCGCAGAACGACCCGACACCACCACCGGCACCACCGGAAGGAGCCCCGCAGCACCCGGCTCCACCGAGCCCCGCACATCCGGCGCCTCCTCCACCACCACATGCGCGTTCGTCCCACTGAGCCCGAAGGAGGACACCGCGGCCCTGCGCGGACGCCCCACCTCCGGCCACGGCTCCTGCTCCGTCAGCAGTGCGACGGCCCCCGCGGACCAGTCGACATGGGGAGAGGCCTCATCGACATGCAACGTCTTCGGCAGCACACCGTGCCGCATCGCCATGACCATCTTGATCACACCGGCCACACCAGCAGCAGCCTGCGTATGACCCACATTCGACTTCAGCGAACCAAGCCACAAAGGACGCCCCGCGTCCCGCTGCCCATACGTCGCCAGCAACGCCTGCGCCTCGATCGGATCACCCAGACGCGTCCCCGTCCCATGCGCCTCCACCACATCCACATCACCCACACCCAACCGCGCATCCGCCAACGCCTGCCGGATCACCCGCTGCTGCGACGGACCGTTCGGCGCCGTCAACCCATTGCTCGCACCGTCCTGATTCACCGCCGAACCACGCACCACCGCCAGCACCCGATGCCCATGCCGCACGGCGTCCGACAACCGCTCGACGAGCAGTACGCCCGCACCCTCAGCCGGTCCGAAGCCGTCGGCGGAGGCGGAGAACGCCTTGCAGCGGCCGTCGGCGGCGACTGCTCGCTGCCGGGAGAACTCCACGAGCACCTCCGGCGTCGACATCACGGTCGCACCGCCCGCGAGGGCGAGGTCGCACTCGCCGTTGCGCAGCGCCCGCACCGCCAGATGCAGCGCGACCAGCGACGACGAACACGCCGTGTCCACCGTCAGCGCCGGCCCCTCCAGGCCGAGGGTGTACGAGATGCGGCCCGACATGACGCTGGCCGAGTTGCCGGTGCCGAGGTAGCCGTCGAAGCTCTCGCTGCCGTTCTGCAGCAGCGGCATGTAGTGCTGGCCGTTGGTTCCCATGAACACGCCGGTACGGCTGCCGCGTCGGCCGGCCGGGTCCAGGCCCGCACGTTCGAACGATTCCCAGGCGAGTTCCAGGATGATTCGCTGTTGTGGGTCCATCGCCAGGGCCTCACGCGGCGAGATGCCGAAGAACCCCGCGTCGAACTCCCCCGCGTCGTGGAGGAAGCCGCCCTCACGGACGTAGGCGCGCCCCGCCGCGTCCGGATCCGGGTCGTACAGGCCTGCCACGTCCCACCCCCGGTTGACGGGCAGGTCCGTAATGGCGTCGCGGCCGGTTTCGAGCAGCTCCCAGAGCTCGTCGGGTGTTCCGACGTCACCGGGGAGGCGGCAGGCCATGCCGATGATGGCGATCGGCTCGTCCTGGCCCGCCGGAGGCGGACCGCTCGGGGTGTTCGGCTCGGAGTCGGTGCGTTCCGCGTCGTCCTCGCCCAGTAGTTCCTCGCGCAGATGGTCGGCGAGTGCGCGGGGGTGGGGGTGGTCGAAGACGAGGGAGGCCGGAAGGGTGAGCCCGGTGGCCTCCTTGAGCCGGTTGCGCAGTTCCATCGCGGTCATGGAGGTGAAGCCGATGTCCTTGAACGCCCGACTCTGGTCGATCGCGTCGGGAGCGCCCTCACCCAGTACGGCCGCCACATGGGCAGTGACCAGCTCCAGGAGGGCCTTTCGCTGGGCGTTCCGGGGCTTGTCGCGCAGGGAGCGCGCCAGCTCTGTGCCGCCGGGGGCACCGATCCGGGCGGCCTGGTCCGCCATGGCCGCCGCCTCCGCCTGACGGAGACGGCGCACCTCGGGCAGCTCGTCGAAGAGGACGGTGGGACGTACGGAGGTGAAGGACGCCAGGAACTGTTCCCAGTCGACGTCGGCCACCGCGGCGTCGCCCGTTCCGCTGCCCAGCGCCCGGTTCAGCTCCGCGAGCGCCGTTTGGGGCTCCAGCGGAGCGATGCCGTACTGCCGCATCGACTCGGCGGCAGAGCCGTCCGCGGTGACGGAACCCGCCCAGGGCGTCCACGCGACGGAGACCGTCGGCAGACCCCGGGCCCGGCGGCGGGCGGCCAGGGCATCGAGGTGAGCGGCGCCGACGGCGTACGCGCCCTGCCGGACACCACCCCAGATCCCCGCAACCGAGGAGATCAGCACCAGTTCCGGTGCGCGTGGCGCGTCGAGCAGTGCGTCGAAGTGCGCGGCGGTAGCGGACTTGGCGGCGACGGCCGCCGCGAGATCGGCCGGGCTCGTGCTCTCGAGCGGAGCGAGCTCCACCGCGGGCGGAACGACGACCACCATGGCAGGGGCGTACTCGGTGACGAGGGCGGCGAGGACCGCACGGTCCGCGAGGTCGGGCGCCGCAGCGGTCGTCACGCGCTGAGCCACGTCCGAGAGCGCGGCCGGGAGTTCGGTCAGGGCGGGATCGGCGAGTACGACGCGGTCCGCGCCGTCCGTGAGCAGCCATCGGACCAGCGGCTCAGCGACGGCATCGAGGTCCCCGGCCAGCAGCACCGTGCCCCGCGGGCGCCAGTCCTTCCGTCCCCGGCGGGCGGTGGCTCGTACGAGACGCCGGCCGTAGGCGCCCGAGGGCCGCACCGCCAGCTGATCCTCACCGGCCGCGATCCCGGCGGCCAGCGCCCGCACCGCCAGACCCACCGACCGCGCATCCGTGTCCGCCGGGAGGTCGATCAGACCACCCCAGCGATCGCGGAGTTCGAGAGCGGCAACCCGGCCGAGCGCCCACAGCTGCGCACCCGCCGTCTCCGGGGTCTCACCGGGCACCACGGACACCGCACCCCGCGTCACCGCCCACACCGGAACACCGAACCCGTCTCGCAGGGCTCGGCGCGTCAGCGTCAGCGACGTGGCTACCCCGAGCGGCACCTCGCCGTGCTCCGGGTGCGGGCCCACAGCCAGTCCGAGGAGTGACAGGATGCCCGTGACGTCCGTTGCTTCCTCGAACATCCTGCTGAAACGGCCGTCGAAGTCCGCTGTGGCGGGGTCAAGAGCAAGGGTGTGCACGGTGGCGCCGTGGGTGGTGAGGGCTTGCTCGACATCGTGGGCGACACGTGTGCCGTCCGCGTCCAGGTGCTCGGGCACGACGAGCAGCCACCGGCCGTCAAGACGCGCCGACTCCGGCAACGACAGACTCTTCCACGTCACCTCGTACGACAGACCGTCCTGCGTCCCCGACGGAACAACCGCCGCAGAAGGACGCGACTCAAGCCAGTAACGCTGCCGTTGGAAGGGGTAGGTGGGCAGGTCGATGAGACGCGCGCCGCTGTCGTCGAAGAGGGCGGGCCAGGTGACGTCGACGCCCTGGACGAAGGCTTCCGCCACCGAGGTCAGGAAACGCCGCAGACCCCCCTCGTCACGGCGCAGCGACCCCACCGCACACACCTGCCGGCCCACGGACTCCGCCGTCTCCTGCACCGCGCCCGCCAACACCGGATGCGCGCTGGCCTCCACGAACACCGGGAAACCATCCGCCAGCAGACGCTCGACCGTCTCCTGGAACCGCACCGGCCGACGCAGATTCCTGAACCAGTACCCCGCGTCCAACGACGCGGTGTCGATCGCCGCGGCCTCCACGGTCGAGTAGAACGGAATCTCACCGCTCCGCGGACGGATACCCGCCAGGACCTCCTCCAGCTCGGCGCCCACCGTCTCCACATGCGCCGAGTGCGAGGCATAGTCCACCGGCAGACGACGAGCCCGCACACCCTCCGCCTCACACCCCGCCACGAACTCCGCAACCGCGTCCGGATCACCCGCGACCACGGTGGCCGACGGCCCGTTCACCACCGCCACACCCAAACGCCCCGCCCACCGCGCCAGACGCTCCTCCACCACAGCCACCGGCAACGCCACCGACGCCATCGCCCCGCGACCCGCCAGCTCACGCCCGATCAACCGCGCACGCAACGCCACCACACGGGCCCCGTCCTCCAGCGACAGGCCACCCGCCACCACCGCAGCAGCGATCTCCCCCTGCGAATGCCCCACCACCGCATCCGGCACCACACCCAACGACCGCCACAACTCCGCCAGCGACACCATCACCGCGAACGAAACCGGCTGCACCACATCCACCCGCTCCAGCGCAGCCTCATCGCCCAGCACCTGCGACAACCGCCAGTCCACCAAGCCCTCGAACGCCGCCTCACACCGCGCCATCGACGCCGCGAACACAGCCGACTCAGCCCACAGCCGGACCGCCATCCCCGACCACTGCGTCCCCTGACCCGGGAACACGAACACCGACCGGCCACCCTCGACCGACACCACACCCGACACCACACCAGACGACAGCCCGTCACCGGCGGCCAGCGCCTCCAGACCCGCACTCAGCTCCGCGGAGTCCTCGGCCAGCACCACGGACCGGTGCTCGAACACCGACCGCGACACCACCGACGACCACCCCACATCCACCAACCGACCAGACCCCGCCACACCCCCGACCCGGCCCGCCAGCTCACGCACCACACCCGCAGAACGACCCGACACCACCACCGGCACCACAGCCGGAGACACACCA
>NZ_JBVJYH010000053.1:0-4952 GCF_055600785.1 Streptomyces sp. NPDC038200 | reverse complement strand
TCCAGCAACCGGAACAACGCCACCTCGAAGGCGAACAACCCCGCCTGCGCATACACCGTCCGCTCCAGCTCCGGACCACCCTCGGCGATCACCTCGGCCAACGGACGGTCCAGCACCGCGTCGAACGCCCCACACACCTCGGCGAACACCTCACCGAACACCGGATAAGCAGCGGCGAGTTCCCCACCCATCCCGGCCCGCTGCGCCCCCTGACCCGCGAACACGAACGCGGTCAGGCCGTCACGCGCGTGCAGCAGTGCCGGGTCCGTCAGCGCGGCGAGGAGTTCCTCGCGGTCGGTGCCGACGGCGACGGCGCCGTGCTCGAAGCGGGAGCGTGCGGTGGCCAGGCCGAGGCCGATGTCGGCCGGACGCGCCTCGGGGTGCTCGGTGACGAACGCACGCAGCCGCTCGACCTGCTCCCGCAGTGCGGCCTCGGAGCGTGCCGACAGCACCCAGGGCACGACGGGCGGGTCGGCCGGAGCCGGGGTCCCGGTCTCCTCGGGGGCCTCCTCCAGCACCACATGCGCGTTGGTGCCGGACACGCCGAACGAGGACACGCCCGCCCGGCGCGGCCGGCCCGCACGCGCCCACTCGCGTGTCTCGGTCAGCAGCTCGACCTCGCCCGCGGTCCAGTCGACCTCGGGGGACGGTGCGTCCACGTGGAGGGTGCGGGGCAGCACGCCGTGCCGCATCGCCTGGACCATCTTGATCACTCCGGCCACGCCGGCGGCTGCCTGGGTGTGCCCGATGTTGGACTTGACCGAGCCCAGCCACAGCGGCTCGTCCCGCTCCTGGCCGTAGGTGGCCAGCAGGGCCTGCGCCTCGATCGGGTCGCCCAGCCGGGTGCCGGTGCCGTGTGCCTCCACGGCGTCCACGTCGGCGGGCGCGAGCCCGGCACCGGCGAGGGCCTGCCGGATCACCCGCTGCTGCGAGGGACCGTTCGGCGCCGTCAGACCGTTCGACGCACCGTCCTGGTTGATCGCGGAGCCGCGGACGACGGCCAGCACCTTGTGGCCGTTGCGGCGGGCGTCCGACAGGCGCTCCACGAGGAGCATGCCGGCGCCCTCCGACCAGCCGGTGCCGTCGGCCGCCGCGGCGAAGGACTTGCAGCGGCCGTCCGCGGCCAGGCCGCGCTGGCGGGAGAAGTCGACGAAGACGTCGGGGGCGGACATGACGGTGACTCCGCCGGCCAGGGCCATGGAGCACTCGCCGTTGCGCAGCGCCTGGATCGCCCAGTGCAGGGCGACCAGCGACGCCGAGCACGCGGTGTCGACGGTGACCGCGGGGCCCTCCAGGCCGAGGACGTAGGCGATACGGCCCGACAGCACGCTGGCGGAGTTGCCGATGCCGACGTACCCCTCGGCGCTCTCGACGGTCCTTCGCACGAGCTGGGCGTAGTCCTGGCCGTTGGTTCCGAGGTAGACGCCGATGTCCGCGCGGCGCAGGGACTTCGGGTCGATGCCGGCGCGTTCGACGGCCTCCCAGGCGGTCTCCAGGGCGAGCCGCTGCTGCGGGTCCATGGCCAGCGCCTCACGCGGGCTGATACCGAAGAAGTCCGCGTCGAACCCGGCGACGTCCGCGAGGAAGCCGCCCTCCCGCACGTAGGACGTGCCCGCGTGCTCGGGGTCGGGGTGGTACAGGCCCGCGACGTCCCAGCCCCGGTCCTCCGGGAACGGGGAGAGCGCGTCGCGCTCGTCGGCGAGCAGCCGCCACAGGTCCTCGGGCGAGGTCACACCACCCGGGTAGCGGCAGGCCATGCCCACGATCGCGATGGGATCGTCGGCGGCGGGACGGGCGAGGGCCGGGGCCGTCTCCTCGGCGCGTTCGCCGAGCAGTCGCTCCAGCAGGTGCCCGGCCAGGGCCTGGGGGTCGGGGTGGTCGAACACGAGGGTCGCGGGCAGCCGCAGGCCGGTGGCGGCGGCCAGCCGGTTGCGCAGTTCGACGGCGGTCAGCGAGTCGAAGCCCAGCTCCTTGAACGCCCGGCCCGGGGCCACGGCGGTGTCGTCGCTGTGGCCGAGGACGACCGCGGCGTGCGAGCGGACGAGGGCGAGCAGGGTCCGTTCGCGTTCCGCGGCCGTGAGGCCGCCGAGCTTCCCGGCCAGGGTGTCCGGTCCCGCGTCCGCGGCGGCGGCGCGGCGGGCGGGTCCGCGGACCAGCCTGCGCATCAGCGCCGGTACGGCGGTCACCCCGGAGGCGAACGAGGTGAGGTCCAGCCAGGCGGGGACGAGGACCGGGACGGTACCGGAGGTGGCGCGGTCGAACAGGGCCAGCGCGTCGGGCGTGGGCAGCGGCACCACACCGTCGCGGGCCGCGCGCCGCAGGTCGGCGGTGCCCAGGTGGCCGGTCATCCCGCTGGCGTGCGCCCACAGGCCCCACACCTGGGAGGTGGCGGGCAGTCCCTGGGCGCGGCGGTGGGCCGCGAGCGCGTCCACGAAGGCGTTGCCGGCCGCGTAGTTGCCCTGTCCGGGCGCGCCGAAGAGGCCGGAGGTGGAGGAGAACAGCACGAAGACGGCCGGCCGGTGGGGGACGGTGAGTTCGTGCAGGTTCCAGGCGGCGTCGACCTTGGGGCGGAGTGCCGTGGCGAGCCGCTCGGGGGTCTGCGAGGCGATGACGCCGTCGTCCAGGACGCCCGCGGCGTGGACGACACCGGCAAGGGGGTGCCGCGCCGTGATCCGGTCGAGCAGTGCGGCCAGCTGGGTGCGGTCGGCGGCGTCGCAGGCGGCGACGGTCACCTCGGCGCCCAGGGCGCGGAGTTCGTCGGCGAGGGCGACGGCCTCGGGGGCCGCGTCGCCGCGCCGGCCGGCCAGGACGAGCCGGCGCACGCCGTGTGCGGTCACCAGGTGGCGGGCGCAGAGGGCGCCGAGCGTGCCGGTGCCGCCGGTCACGAGGACGACACCGTCGGACGGCCACGGGGCCGGACCGCTCGCGGGCTCGTCGGTGCGCGCGGCCCGGACCAGCCGGGGCGCGAGGACCCGGCCGGAGCGTACGGCGGTCTCGGGTTCGCCGGTGGCGAGAACGGCGGGCAGCTGCTGGAGTGCGTCGGGGCCGTCGACGTCGACCAGCACCAGCCGGCCGGGGTGTTCGGCGCGGGCGGAGCGGATCAGGCCCCACACGGGCGCGTGGGCGAGGTCGGTGACGTCCTCGTGCCCGACCGGGACCGCGCCGTGGGTGAGGACGACCAGCCGGGTGCCGGCCAGCCGCTCGTCGGCGAGCCACTCCTGGAGGACACTCAGCACGTGCCGGGTCGCGGCGTGGGCCGCGCCGGGGGTGTCGTCCGGCCGCTGCTGCCGGCACGGCAGCACGAGGGTGCCGGGCGGCGTCTCCAGGGCGGTGACGGCGGACAGGTCGGGGCAGGAGGGGTAGCCGGGCAGGGGGAGGTCGCCGAGTACGGCGATGCCTGCGACGTCGGCCGCGGGCAGCGGGACGGGGGTCCACTCGACCCGGTACAGCTCGTGGTCCCGGCCGGGTCCGGTCGTGGCCGGCGGGCGCAGGGTCACCGAGTCGACGGTGAGCACGGGGGCTCCGGTGTCGTCGGTGGCGTGCAGGCTGAAGGCGTCCGCTGCCGCGGCCACGGGGTGCAGCCGTATCCGCAGCCGGGTGGCGCCCACGGCGTGCAGGGTGACGCCGTGCCAGGCGCCGGGGACCAGGTCGGGGCCTACGGCCGCGAGGGCGTCGGCGAGCAGGGCGGGGTGTACGCCCCAGCCGCCGGCGGTCTCGTCGGTCAGCTCGACGGTCAGGTCGGTGTCCGCGTCCTGGGGCGCGGTGGCCGGGGCGGTGCCGGTGTGCGGCAGGAGGACGCCGCTGGCGTGCCGGGTCCAGGGCTGGTCGTCGCCGGCGTCGGCGGGCCGGGAGTGCACGGCGACCGGGCAGGTGCCGTCCTCGTGCGCCGCGCCCAGGGTGACCTGGAGGCGGAGGGCCGTGCCGGCGGTGTCGAGCGGTGCCTCCTCGGTCAGTTCGCCGAGCGTGCTGTCACCGGCCGCGTGCAGCGCGAGGTCGAGCACGGTGCCGGCCGGCAGCTCGGTGCCCGCCGGGACGCGTCCGGTGAACACCAGTCCGCCGGTGCCGGCGAGAGGGGTGACGGCACCGAGGAGCGGGTGGCCGGTGCCGGTGAGGCCGAGGCCGCCGGCGTCGGAGGCGACCGGGCCGCGGGGCCAGAAACGGCGGCGCTGGAAGGCGTAGGTGGGCAGGTCGACGTGGCGTCCGTCGGGGCAGGCCGCCGTCCAGTCGACGGGGACGCCCTGGACGGCGGCCTCGGCGAGCGAGGTGAGCAGGCGGCGCGGGCCGTCCTCGTCGCGGCGCAGGGTGCCGACGACGACGGCGGTCCGTTCGGCGGTCTCGGCGGTGTCCTGCACGGCGGCGGTCAGCACCGGGTGCGGGCTGATCTCGACGAACACGTCGTGGCCGGTGTGGAGCAGGTCGCGGACCACGGGGGCGAACCGTACGGGTTCGCGGAGGTTGCGGTACCAGTAGCCGGCGTCGAGCGGCGTCTCGCCGAGGGGTTCGCCGAGCAGCGTGGAGTGGAAGGCGAGGCCGGCCGTGCCGGGCCGCAGTCCGGCGAGCGCGTCGCGCAGGTCGGCTTCGAGGGACTCCACGTGGGCCGAGTGGGAGGCGTAGTCGACGGCGATGCGGCGCAGCCGTGTCCCGTCGGCCGACCAGGCGGCGATGATCTCGTCCAGGGCTTCGGGGTCGCCGCTGAGGACGACCGACGAGGGGCCGTTGAGCGCGGCGACCGAGACGCGGTCGGCCCAGGGGCCGAGCCGTTCCGTGACGGTGGTCTCGGGCAGGGCCACGGAGACCATGCCGCCCCGGCCGGCCAGCCGCTCGGCGATGAGCCGTGACCGCAGGGCGACGACGCGGGCACCGTCCGCCAGGGAGAGGGCCCCCGCCACGCACGCGGCGGCGATCTCACCCTGCGAATGCCCCACCACCGCCGACGGCTCGACACCGTACGC
>NZ_JBVJYH010000052.1:0-5115 GCF_055600785.1 Streptomyces sp. NPDC038200 | reverse complement strand
CAAACCCCTCAACAGTCCCCCGGTCAAACACATCAACCGAAAAACCGAACACACCCGACAACCCAGCCGGCCCACCCACACCATCGAAAACCTCGTTGATGTTGACGGTGAGGTCGAACTTCGCCGCTTCGAGTTCCGCCGGTTCGACGGTCAGGTCGAGGCCGGGGAGCCCGAGGCTGGGCGGTGTGGTGTTCTGGAAGGCGAGCAGCACCTGGAAGAGGGGGTGCCGGGACAGGGAGCGGACGGGGTTGAGGACCTCGACGAGGTGCTCGAACGGCACGTCCTGGTGGGCGAAGGCACGCAGGTCGGTGTCCCGTACCCGGGTTATCAGTTCGCGGAAGGTCGGGTCGCCGGAGAGGTCGGTGCGCAGCACGAGCGTGTTCACGAAGAACCCGACGAGGTCGTCCAGCGCCTCGTCCGTGCGGCCCGCCACCGGGGAGCCGATGGGGATGTCCGTCCCCGCGCCCAGCCGGGACAGCAGTGTCGCCAGCGCGGCCTGCACCACCATGAAGACGCTCGCGCCCGTTTCGCGGGCCAGCGCGGTGATGTCCTGGTGGAGTCGGGCGTCGAGTTCGACGGGGACCTGCCCGCCCCGGTAGGACGCCGTCGCGGGCCGGGGGCGGTCCATCGGCAGGTCCAGCTGATCGGGCAGATCGGCGAGTTCCCGCTTCCAGTGGGCGACCTGACGGCTGATGAGGCTGTCCGGGTCGGTCTCGTCGCCCAGCAGCTCCCGCTGCCACAGCGCGTAGTCCGCGTACTGCACCGGCAACGGCTCCCAGGCGGGCGCCTTTCCGGCGGTCCGGGCCTCGTACGCGGCGGCCACGTCTCGTGCCAGCGGGGCCATGGACCAGCCGTCACCCGCGATGTGGTGCAGCACCACGAAGAGGACATGCACGGTGTCGTTCAGGGCGAACAACCGTGCGCGAAGGGGAAGTTCGCGCGTGACGTCGAAACCGGTGGCCGTTTCGCGGGCCAGGGCGCCGGACAGTTCCTCTTCCGTGACGTGCAGGACGGGCAGCTCGACCAGGGTGCCGTCGGTGTCGCTGTCCACGATGCGCCGGCGCGGGGTGCCGTCGGGGCCCTCCGGGAAGACGGTACGCAGGCTCTCGTGGCGCGCGACCACGTCACCGAGCGCCGCCGCGAGCGCCGCCCGGTCCAGCCGGCCCGTCAGCCGCAAGGCGATCGGCATGTTGTACGTCGCCGACTCCGCCCCCTGAATACGGTTGAGGAACCACAGCCGCCGCTGAGCGAACGACAACGGCACCTCACCCGGACGGTCCACCGGCTCCAGCCGAGGACGAGCACCCTCGGCGCCGGCGAGGCGTCGGGCCAGCTGTGCCACGCTCGGTGCCTCGAAGAGGGCGGCCAGGGGCAGCTCCACCCCCAGGGCACCACGGATCCGGTTGGCCAGTCGGACGGCCAGCAGGGAGTGGCCGCCCAGGTCGAAGAAGCTGTCCTCGACCCCGACCTTCTCGACGCCGAGGATCTCGGCGAACAGATCGCACAGGACTTCCTCGCGTGCGGTGCGCGGTGCCCTGCCGGAGGCGGCGGGAGCGAACTCGGGCACCGGGAGGGCCTTGCGGTCCAGCTTGCCGTTGACGGTGACGGGCAGCGCGTCCAGGACGAGCACGGCGGCGGGCACCATGAACTCGGGCAGCCGGGTGCCGACGAACTCCCGCAGTTCCCCCTGGTCGACGGTGGCCCCGCGGCCGGGTACGGCGTAGGCGACGAGGCGGGCGCCGGCGGCGTCCTTGCCGCCGTGCAGCAGGACGACGGCCTGCTCCACCGCGGGATGAGCGGCGAGCGCGGACTCCACCTCGCCCAGCTCGACCCGGAAGCCGCGGATCTTCACCTGGAAGTCCGTGCGGCCGAGGAACTCGATGTTGCCGTCGGCCCGCCACCGCACCAGGTCACCGGTGCGGTACATGCGCCGGCCCGAGGTGTCGTAGGGGTTGGCCACGAAACGGTCCGCGGTCAGGGCCGGCCGGCCCACGTAGCCGCGCGCCAACTGCACACCGGAGATGTACAGCTCACCCGGGACACCGGCCGGGACCGGCTGCAGGCGCTCGTCCAGGACGTAGACGCGGGTGTTCCACACGGGTGCGCCGATGGGGACGCTGGGCGCGTCCGGCTCGTGCCGGACCACCCACCGGGTCACGTCGATCGACGCCTCCGTGGGCCCGTACAGGTTGAACAGGCCGGCGTCGAGGGTGCGGCGGAACTTGTCGGCGAGTTCGAGGGACAGTGCCTCACCGCCGAGGATGACGGTGTGCAGCGTCGTACAGGTGCCGGTGGTCGGCTCGGCGAGGAACACGGCGAGCATCGAGGGCACGAACTGGAGTGTGGTGACGCGCTGCGCGCGAATCACCTCGACCAGGTAGGCCGGGTCCCGGTGCCCGCCGGGCTTGGCGACCACCATGGTCGCGCCGACCTGGAGGGCCCAGAAGAACTCCCATACGGAGACGTCGAATCCGGTCGGGGTCTTCTGCAGGATCCGGTCCCCGGCACGCTGCGGGTGCCTGGCCTGCATCCAGGCGAGGCGGTTCACGATGGCGTCGTGCGGGATCATCACGCCCTTGGGGCGGCCGGTCGAGCCGGAGGTGTAGATCACGTAGGCGGGGTGCCGGAGCAGCAGCGCCGAGGCACGGTCCGTGTCGTTCAGGTCGGTGTCCGCGTACGCGGTGAGACCGTCCGCGAAGGCGGGGTCGTCGACGACCACGGCGGGCAGTGCCTCGGGCAGCAGACGCAGGGTGTCGGCGGTGGTGAGCACGCACACGGGACGGGCGTCGTCCAGCATGTACGCGATCCGGTCGACCGGGTACTCGGGGTCGACGGGCAGATACGCGGCTCCCGCCTTGACCACCGCGTACACGGCCACGACCTGGTCGACCGATCGGGGCAGGGCGAGCGCGACGATCCGCTCGGGGCCCGCTCCGCGTTCCACGAGCAGCCGTGCGAGGCGGTTGGCGCGGGCGTTGAGTTCGGCGTAGGAGACGGTGACGTCGTCGTGGATCACGGCTGCGGCGTCCGGAGTGCGCGCCACTTGTTCTTCGAAGAGCACCGGCAGGGGTGCCTGGCGTACCTCGGTGTCGGTGGCGTTCCACTCCTCCACGATCCGCCGTCGCTCCGCCGTGGTGAGGAGGTCGAGTCCGGCGACCGGCTGGTCCGGGTCCCGGACCACGCTGCGCAGGATCCGCTCGAACCGGGCCACGAGTTCGTCGGCCGTCTCGCGGTCGTAGAGGTCGGTGGCGAACTCCAGGACACCGGCGAGTCCGCCTTCGGTGCCGTCGTCCGCGTGCAGTTCGTCGAGGTAGACGCAGAGGTCGAAGCGTGCGGCCGTGGTGGCGGCCTGCTCGACCGCCACCGTGAGGCCGGGGAGGTGCAGCTCGGGCTGCTCGACGTTCTGGAAGGCGAGCATCACCTGGAACAGGGGGTGCGCGGCCATGGAGCGGGCCGGGTTGAGGACCTCCACCAGGTGCTCGAAGGGCACGTCCTGGTGCGCGTACGCGGCCAGGTCCGTCTCCCGGACCCGGTCCACCAGTTCGCGGAAGGTCGGGTCGCCGGAGAGGTCGGTGCGCAGCACCAGCGTGTTCACGAAGAAGCCGACGAGGTCGTCCAGCGCCTCGTCCGTGCGGCCCGCCACCGGCGAACCGATCGGGATGTCCGTCCCCGCGCCCAGCCGGGACAGCAGCGCCGCGAACGCGGCCTGCACCACCATGAACACACTCGCGCCCGACTCCCTCGCGAGAGCCGCGAGGTGCTGGTGCAGTTCCGCGTCCAAGGCGAAGGACACGCTGTCGCCCCGGTTCGAGGCGACGGCGGGCCTGGGCCGGTCCGTGGGCAGCGCCAGCTGCTCCGGAAGGTCCGCGAGGGCCTCGGTCCAGTGCCGGATCTGCCGATGGGACAGGCTGTCGGGGTCGGAGTCGTCGCCGAGCAGCTCTCGCTGCCACAGCGCGTAGTCCGCGTACTGCACCGGCAGCGGGTCCCACGCGGGCGTCTTCCCGGCGGTCCGGGCCTCGTAGGCCGCGGTCAGGTCGCGTGCCAGCGGGGCCATGGACCAGCCGTCGCCGACGATGTGATGCAACACCACCATCAGCAGGTGTGTGGTGTCGTCGACGGTGAACAGCCGTGCCCGGAAGGCGGGTTGGGCGGTCAGGTCGAAGCCCTGGGCCGCGGTCTCGGCCACGCGGGCGTCCAGGTGCGCGGCCGGCGTCTCCACCACGTCCAGCGTCACGACGGTGTCGTGGGCGTCGAGGATGCGCTGGTGGGGGGTGCCGTCGGGGCCTTCGGGGAAGACGGTCCGCAGGCTCTCGTGCCGCTCCACGAGATCGCGCAGGGCTGCGGCCAGCGCGTCCCGGTCCAGGCTGCCGGTGAGCCGCAGGGTGATCGGCAGGTTGTACGTGGCGGCCGCCGTGCCCTCCAGGCGGTTCAGGAACCAGAGTCGGAGCTGGGCGAAGGACAGCGGCAGTTCGGCCGGCCGGGTGCGGGCGGTCGGCGCGGGGCGGGCCCGGTCGCCGTCCCGGGTGATCCGGTCGGTGAGCTGGGCCACGGTGGGCCCCTCGAAGAGGGTGCGGAGCGGTACCTCGATGCCGAGGCGGGTGCGGATGCGGCTGATGAGCCGGGTGGCGAGCAGGGAGTGGCCGCCGAGGTCGAAGAAGCTGTCGTCGATGCCGATCCGCTGCACGTCGAGCACTTCGGCGAAGATCGCGCACAGTTCCCGCTCGCGTTCGCCGCGCGGGGCGCGTGAGGTCGGGGAGGCCGCGTAGTCCGGGGCCGGCAACGCCCGCCGGTCGAGTTTGCGGTTGGCGGTCAGGGGCAGCTCCGCGAGGGTCACGAACGCGGCGGGGACCATGAACTCGGGCAGGCGCTCCCGCGCGTACCGGCGCAGGTCACCGGCGTCGAGGGCATCCGCCGCACGCGGTACGACGTAGGCGACGAGGCGTTTGTCGCCGGGCCGGTCCTCCCGGGGGACGACCGCCACCTGCGACACCAGCCGATGCCCCGCGATCACCGCCTCGACCTCACCCGGCTCCACCCGGAAACCCCGGATCTTCACCTGGAAGTCCGCCCGCCCCAGGAACTCCACCGTCCCGTCCGCCCGCCAGCGAGCCAGAT
>NZ_JBVJYH010000051.1:0-5381 GCF_055600785.1 Streptomyces sp. NPDC038200 | reverse complement strand
CCGGCGGCCGCCTGGTCCGCGTAGAAGCCGGTCAGGTCGACAGGCTGCGCACCCTCCGGCGGCCAGACCCCGAAGGCGACGGCCGGAGCCGGCGCGTCCTCAGCCAGCTGGCCTGTGGCGTGACGCACCCACGGCACATCGATCTCGGCGTCGTCCGGCCGCGAGTACACCGCCACCGACCGCGCACCGCCCGTGTCCTCACCCACAGACACCTGGATACGCACCGAGCCGTGATCGGGGATCACCACAGGCGCCTCGGTGATCAATTCACGCAGAGAACGCGCACCGACCTCGTCCCCCGCGCGAATCGCCAACTCCACCAGAGCGGCACTCGGCAGCGTCACCACACCCGACACGGTGTGATCCGCCAGCCACGGCTGCGCGGCAAGCGACAACCGACCCGTGGCGACCACGCCGCCCGTGTCCGGCACACCCACGACGATGTCGAGCAGCGGATGCCCGGCGGCCAACGCCGGGTCCCCGCCGGACGACGTCGGAGTCAGCCAGTAGCGCTGGTGCTGGAAGGCGTACGTGGGCAGGGCCACGCGGTGTGCGCCGGTACCGGCAAACACCTTCTCCCAGTCGACATCGACACCCCGCGCGTGGAGCCGGCCCAGGGTGGTCATCAGCGCCCGGTCCTCGGGCACATCCCGCCGCAGCGACGGCACACAGTCCTGCTCGACCATCCCCGACAACACACCATCCGGGCCCAGCTCCACGAAGGTGGAGACCTTCTCCGCGCGCATGGCGCGGACGCCGTCGTGGAAGCGGACCGTGCCCCGCACATGCTCCACCCAGTACTCCGGCGAGCACAGCCGCTCCGGATCCGCCAGCTGTCCGGTCAGGTTCGACACCACCGCCATGGACGGCTCGCGATACGTCAGTCCGGCCGCGACCTGGCGGAACTCCTCCAGCATCGGATCCATCAACGACGAGTGGAACGCGTGCGACACCCGCAGCCGCTTCACCCGACGCCCCTCCAAACGCGCCACCACCGCCTCGACCTCGTCCCGCACACCCGACAACACCAACGAGGCCACACCGTTCACGGCGGCGACGCTCACCCCCGCGGTCAGCAACGACGTGACCTCGTCCTCCGCCGCCTCCACCGCGACCATCACCCCACCCGACGGCAACGCCTGCATCAACCGACCACGCGCCACCACCAACGCCGCCGCATCCTCCAGCGACCACACACCCGCCAAAAACGCCGCCGCCACCTCACCGACCGAATGACCACCCACAACATCAGGCACCACACCCCACGACTCAACGAGCCGGAAGAGCGCCACCTCCACAGCGAACAGCGCCGGCTGCGCATACCTCGTCTCATCCAGCAGGTCCCCACCCTCGAAGACCACATCCCTCAGCGAGCGGTCCAGACTCTTGTCGACGGCCGCACACACCTCGTCGAAAGCATCCGCGAACACCGGGAACACCGCGTGCAGTTCACGCCCCATACCCACCCGCTGGGAACCCTGGCCCGTGAACAGCACACCCAGACGCCCCGCGACCACACCCTGCGCACGCACCGACGCCAGACCCTCCCGGGCCTCCTGCACCGAACCCGCCACCACCACCGCACGGTGATCGAAACGCGCACGCGTCGTCGCCAGCGAGTACGCCACATCGGCCAGATGCACCCCAGGGCCCTCGCCCAGGAAACCTGCCAGCCGCGCCGCCTGCGCACGCACCCCTTCCGGTGACTTGCCCGACAGCACCAGCGGCACCACACCGTCCGGCACCACCGCACGCTCCACCGGAGCCGCGGGCTCAACCCCTTCCAGAATCACGTGCGCATTCGTGCCGCTGATACCGAACGCCGACACACCCGCACGCCGAGGACGATCCACCGCAGGCCAGGCCCGCGACTCCGTCAGCAACTCCACCGCACCCGCCGACCAGTCCACCTTCGACGACGGGGCGTCCACGTGCAGCGTCTTCGGCAGCACACCGTGCCGCATCGCCTGCACCATCTTGATCACACCCGCCACACCCGCGGTGGCGCCGGTGTGACCGAGGTTCGACTTCAGGGCCCCGATCATCAGCGGGCGGTCATCACCCGGCCGCTCCTGGCCGTACGTCGCGATCAGGGCCTGCGCCTCGATCGGATCACCCAGCGACGTCCCCGTACCGTGCGCCTCCACCGCGTCGACATCAGCCGCCGACAAACCAGCACTCGCCAGCGCCTGCCGGATCACACGCTGCTGCGAAGGACCATTCGGAGCGGTCAGACCGTTCGACGCACCGTCCTGGTTCACCGCACTGCCCCGGACGACCGCCAGCACCTCGTGACCGTTGCGCCGCGCGTCCGACAGGCGCTCCAGCAGGAGGACTGCGACGCCCTCGGCCCATCCCGTGCCGTCCGCGCCGTCGGCGAACGCCTTGCAGCGTCCGTCCGGTGCGAGGCCCCGCTGCCGCGAGAACTCGACGAAGACGCCGGGGCTGGACATCACGGCGACGCCGCCGGCCAGGGCGAGCGAGCACTCGCCGTTGCGCAGGGCATGCATCGCGGAGTGCATCGCCACCAGCGACGACGAACACGCCGTGTCGATGGTGAGCGCGGGTCCCTCCAGGCCCAGGGCGTAGGACACGCGGCCGGAGGCGACGCTGCCCGCGCTGCCGGTCAGGGCGTAGCCCTCGGTGCCCTCGGCGCCGCCTCCGAGGCGGGGTGTGTAGTCCTGGGCTCCCATGCCGGTGAAGACACCGACGTCCTTGCCCCGCAGTGAGGTCGGGTCGATGCCCGCACGTTCGAAGACCTCCCAGGAGGTCTCCAGCAGCAGCCGCTGCTGCGGGTCCATCGCCAGCGCCTCGCGGGGGTTGATGCCGAAGAAGCCGGCGTCGAAGTCGGCGACTGCGCGCAGGAAGCCGCCCTTGCGGACGTAGGTCGTACCGGGGGTGTCCGGGTCGTCGGAGAGGAGGTCGTCCAGGTTCCAGCCGCGGTCGGCCGGGAAGTCGACGAGCGCGTCGCGGCCCTCGACGAGCAGGGTCCACAGGTCCTCGGGCGAGGTCACCCCGCCGGGAAGGCGGCAGCTCATGGAGACGATCGCGATCGGGTCGTCGGTCACGGGGGGCGGTGCGGTGACGGGCAGGGTCGCGGCGGCACGGTCGCCGACGAGTTCCGCGCGCAGGTGGTCGGCCAGGGCCCTGGGGCTCGGGTGGTCGAAGACGAGGGTGGCGGGCAGCCGCAGTCGTGTGGCGGCGTTGAGACGGTTGCGTAGTTCCACCGCGGTGACCGAGTCGAACCCGATCTCCTTGAACGCCCTGTCCTCCTCGACGCCTTCGGTGTCCGTGTGGCCGAGGACGGCTCCGGCCTCGGCTCGTACCAGGCGGACCAGCAGGCGTTCCTGTTCGGCCGGTGAGAGCTCCAGCAGTTCGGCGCGGAGGGCGGACACATCGGTGTCGGGGCGGTTCTCGGTGCCGGTGGCGAGGAGTTCGGCGACCTCGGGCAGGCCGCGCAGCAGCGGGCGGGGACGGGAGAGGGTGAAGGCCGGGGCGAAGCGGGTCCAGTCGATGCCGGCGACGACCACGTGGGTCTCGTCGTGTTCGACGGCTTGCACCAGTGCGGTGACGGCGAGGTGGGGCTCCATCAGGGTGACGCCGAGCTTGGCGAACTCGCTCGCCATGGACGCGTCGACCATGCCGCCGCCGTCCCAGGCGCCCCAGGCGATGGAGGTGGCGGTCAGCCCGCGGGCGCGACGGTGGTGTGCCAGCGCGTCGAGGTGGGCGTTGGCCCCGGCGTACGAGGTGAGGCCGTTGCTGCCCCAGGCCGTGGCGCCGGAGGAGAAGAGGACGAAGGCGTCGAGATCGCGGTCGCCGAGCAGGTCGTCCAGGTGACGGGCACCTGCGATCTTGGCCCGTCCCATCTCGGCGAACTGCTCGACCGTGAGCCTGGACAGGGGTGATTCGGTCTGGGGCGAGCCCGCGAGGTGCAGGACCGCGGTCAGCGGCAGTTCGGCGGGAACGGCGTCGAGGAGGGCGGCGACCGCGTCGCGCTCTGCGATGTCGCAGGCGGTGATGGTGACCTGGGCGCCGAGGGCCTCCAGTTCGGCTCGGAGTTCACCCGCGCCGGGGGCGTCGGGGCCGCGGCGGCTGGTCAGCACCAGGTGTTCGGCGCCGTGCTCGGCCAGCCGGCGGGCGACGTGCGCTCCCGTGCCGCCTGTGCCACCGGTGATCAGTACGGTGCCGCGCGGGGTCCAGGGCTTGGGGGCCGGGACGCCGTCCAGCGGGGCGCGGCGCATGCGGCGGGCGTACAGGCCGTCCGGCCGTACGGCGAGTTGGTCCTCGTCGTCGGCTCCGGAGAGGGCGGTGCACAGCAGGTCGAGGGTGTGCGGGTCGGGTTCGTCGGTGCCGGAGGGCAGGTCGACGAGGCCGCCCCAGGTCCGGGGGTTGTCCAGTGCCAGGACGGTGCCGATGCCCCACATGACGTGCTGGGAGACGTCGGTCAGTTCGGCGGGGTCGGCGATGGCGACGCCGCCGGCCGTGACCGCCCACAGGGGGGCCTCGATTCCCGCGTCGCCGAGGGCGTGGACGAGGGTGACGGTGCCGATCGTGCCGCGCGACCAGGTGGTGTGTGTGGGGTGCGGTCGCCCGTCGAGTGCGAGGAGCGACACGATTCCGGTGAGGGGCTGGTCGGGCAGGGCGGCGGCCAGCGCCTCCCGGTCGGTGTGCTCGGTGTCGACCTCGACGCGTACGGTCTGCGCGCCGCGCTCGGTGAGACCGGTCGCGATGGCCTCGGCGAGTGGTCCGCCGTCGGTGCCGAGGGCTATGAGCCAGGTGCCGTCAAGGGTGCGGGTGGTGTCGATCCGGTCCCAGCCGAGGTGGTAGCGCCATCCGTCGACGACGGACCGTTCCTGCCTGCGGCGGCGCCAGGAGGAGAGTGCGGGCAGGACTTCGTCGAGTACGGAGGCCCGAATCTGGAAGTCGTCGGCGAGGGCGTCGGTGTCACCGGCCTCGATCGCGGCCCAGAAGGCGGCGTCGACGGGATCGGCCTCGACGGCGGGGGTGTCGTTCGCATCGAGCCAGTAGTGCTGGTGTTGGAAGGGATACGTCGGCAGTTCCACCCGCCGCGCGGACCCGGCATCGAACGCCGCCTCCCAGTCGACATCCACACCCCCCGCATACACCTCACCCACCGACCGCAAGAACCGCTCCAGACCCCCCTCACCACGCCGTAACGACCCCACCACCAGGCCGTCGTCCACACCCACCGCACCCATCGTCTCCGCAAGCACAAAACCCAGCACCGGATGCGGACTCATCTCCACGAACACCCGACGCCCCTGCCCCAGCAACGCACGCGTCACCTCCTCCAAACGCACCCGCTCCCGCAAATTCCGATACCAATACCCCCCGTCCAACAACGCCGTATCCACCACCCC
>NZ_JBVJYH010000050.1:0-5882 GCF_055600785.1 Streptomyces sp. NPDC038200 | reverse complement strand
TAATCAAAAACCAACGTCGCCGACAACCGAAGCCCCGTCACGGCATTCAACCGATTCCGCAACTCCACCGCCGTCAACGAATCAAAACCCAGATCCTTGAACGCCTGCCCGGCACCGATACTCGCCGCGTCCGCATGCCCCAGCACCACCGCGACCTCACCCAACACCAACTCCACCAGGTGACGCTCCTGCCCCTCACGAGACAGCACGGCGAGCCGGTCCGCCAACGCATCACCCACACCCCCGCCAGCCACCACGGCACCACGCACCGTACGACGCGGCTGACGCACCAACCCCCGCAGCACCGGCGGCAACTGTCCGGTCCGTGCCTGCTCCGTCAGGACGGCGAAGTCGAACTTCAGCGGCACAAGGGTGGACGCCTCGCCGGAAAGGGCCGTGTCGAGCAGGGCCATGCCGTCCTCGGTGGCCAGCGGGAGCACTCCGCCGCGGCCCATGCGGGCCTGGTCCGACTCGCTCATCGTCGCGATCATGCCGGCGGACTCGGCCCAGAGGCCCCAGGCCAGTGAGACGGCGGGCAGGCCCTGCGCACGGCGCCACTGGGCGAAGGCGTCCAGGAACGCGTTCGCGGCCGAGTAGTTGCCCTGGCCCGGACCTCCGATCACACCGGCGGCCGAGGAGAACAGGACGAACACGTCCACGTTCATGCCGCGTGTCAGTTCGTGCAGAATCAGTGCCGCATCGACCTTGGGCCGGAAGGCGGCGCCGATCCGCTCCTGAGTGAGGCTCGCGATCACACCGTCGTCGAGGATTCCCGCCGTGTGCACGACCCCGGTGAGCGGCGCGTCGGGCGAGACCGTCGCGAGAAGCTTCTTCACCGCCCTACGCTTGGACATGTCGCACGCCACGACGGTGACGGTCGCTCCGGCCGCCTCGAGTTCGGCCGTCAGCTCCTGGGCGCCGGGCGCCTCCGGTCCGCGACGGCTGGTCAGCAGCAGGTGGCGCACACCGTATGCGGCGACGAGATGCCGGGCGACCAGGCCGCCCAGCGTTCCGGTGCCGCCGGTGACGAGTACCGTGCCCGCGGGGTCCAGTTCGGGACCGGTACCGGAATCGTCCGCGGCCCGCACCAGCCGGGGTGTGTGGACGACGCCGGCACGCACCGCTACCTGAGGCTCTCCGGTGGCCAATACGCCCGCCAGGGCCGGCCGGGACGCCTGGATCTCGTCCACGTCCATGAGAAGGACGCGGTCCGGGTTCTCGGCCTGCGCCGCGCGCACCAGACCCCAGACCGCGGCACCCGCCGGGTCGGTCACCTCGGTGTCCCGGGAGACGCCTACCGCGCCGCGTGTCACGACGAGAAGGCGCGACGACTCGAGTTCCGGCGCGGCAAGGAACGCCTGGAGGATGCCGAGGACACGGCCGACGAGGCCGCGGACCCGTTCGGAGCTGACGACACCGTCGACGGCGTCGACGACCAGTATTTCGGGCATCGACGCGCCGGGCCGCACCAACTCCTCGATGTCCATGGCCATGGACACGGTGTGCGGAACGACCGCGGCGGTGACGCTTGCCGTCGCCTCGGCCGGCAGCGCGGTCCATTCGACGGAGAACAGGCAGTCCGTCCCAGGAGCGGTCCGGCCGGCGGCCTTGACCTGCTCCTCGGCGACCGCCCGCAGCACGAGGGACTCCACCGACGCCACCGGGGCGCCCTCGCCATCGGCGAGTTCGAGCGTCACGGATTCGGGTCCGGTGGGCGTCATGCGTACCCGCAGGGCGGTGGCGCCGGAGGCATGCAGCGTCACGCCGTTCCACGCGAACGGCAGGATGAGCCTGCCCTCCTCGGCTTTGCGGTCCGTGAAGGCCCCGCAGTGCAGGACCGCGTCGAGAAGCGCGGGATGCACACCGAAACCGGCCGCCACCTCGGCGTCCTCCGCCGGAAGCGCGACCTCGGCGTAGATGTCCTCGCCGAGGATCCACAACGAGCTGAGCCCCTGGAACAGCGGCCCGTAACCGTAACCGGCGGCCGCCTGGTCCGCGTAGAAGCCGGTCAGGTCGACAGGCTGCGCACCCTCCGGCGGCCAGACCCCGAAGGCGACGGCCGGAGCCGGCGCATCCTCAGCCAGCTGGCCTGTGGCGTGACGCACCCAGGGCGTGCCGGGCTCGGCGTCGTCCGGCCGCGAGTACACCGCCACCGGCCGTGCACTGTTCGTCTCTTCACCGACCGAAACCTGGATACGTACCGCGCCCTTGTCGGGGATCACCACAGGTGCCTCGATGATCAGTTCGCTGAGGGAACGCGCACCGACCTCGTCCCCGGCACGGACCGCGAGTTCCACGAGGGCGGTACCCGGCAGCAGGACCGTGCCGGACACGGAATGATCCGCCAGCCACGGGTGCGCTGCCAGGGAGAGCCTGCCGGTACATACGACACCTCCCGTGTCAGGAACACTGATCACCGTGTCGAGCAGCGGATGTCCGGTCGCCAACGCGGGATCCCCGCCGGACGACGTCGCGGTCAGCCAGTAGCGTTGGTGCTGGAAGGCATACGTGGGCAGGGCCACGCGGTGTGCGCCGGTACCGGCAAACACCTTCTCCCAGTCCACGTCGACACCCCGCGCGTGGAGCCGGCCCAGGGTGGTCATCAGCGCCCGGTCCTCGGGCACATCCCGCCGCAGCGACGGCACGCAGTCCTGCTCGACCATCCCCGACAACACACCATCGGGACCCAGCTCCAGGAACGTCGAGACCTTCTCCGCCCGCATGGCGCGGACACCGTCGTGGAAGCGGACCGTGCCCCGCACATGCTCCACCCAGTACTCCGGCGAGCACAGCCGCTCCGGATCCGCCAGCTCACCCGTCAGGTTCGACACCACCGCCATGGACGGCTCGCGATACGTCAGCCCGGCCGCGACCTGGCGGAACTCCTCCAGCATCGGATCCATCAACGGCGAGTGGAACGCGTGCGACACCCGCAGCCGCTTCACCCGACGCCCCTCCAAACGGGCCACCACCGCCTCGACCTCGTCCCGGACACCGGACAGGACCAGCGATGTCGCACCGTTCACGGCGGCGACGCTGACCCCCGCGGTCAGCAACGGCGTGACCTCGTCCTCCGCCGCCTCCACCGCGACCATCACCCCACCCGACGGCAACGCCTGCATCAACCGACCACGCGCCACCACCAACGCCGCCGCATCCTCCAGCGACCACACACCCGCCAAAAACGCCGCCGTCACCTCACCGACCGAATGACCGGCGAGACAGCGGGGACGCACGCCCCAGGACCGTACGAGTCGGAAGAGCGCGACCTCGACGGCGAACAGGGCCGGCTGCGCATACCTGGTCTCGTCGATCAGGTCGCCGCCCTCGAAGACCACATCCTTCAGCGAGCGGTCCAGGCTCTTGTCGACGGCCGCACACACCTCGTCGAAAGCGTCCGCGAACACCGGGAACACCGCGTGCAGTTCACGCCCCATGCCCACCCGCTGGGAACCCTGGCCCGTGAACAGCACACCCAGACGACCCGCGACCACACCCTCCGCACGCACCGACGCCAGGCCCTCCCGGGCCTCCTGCACCGAACCCGCGACCACCACCGCACGGTGATCGAAACGCGCACGCGTCGTCGCCAGCGAATAGGCCGTGTCCGTGAGGCTCACGTCCGGGTGCAGTTCCAGATGATCGGCCAGGCGCCGGGCCTGCACGTTCACCGCGTCGGCCGTCCTGCCCGAGAGAACGAGGGGTACGACCCCGCGCGTCGTGGTCGGCTCGGGAAGGTCGTTCTCGACGGCTTCAAGGATGACGTGCGCATTCGTGCCGCTGATGCCGAAGGAGGAGACGGCGGCGCGGCGGGGGCGGTTCTCCGCGGTCTGCCACTCGCGTGACTCGGTGAGCAGTTCCACCGCACCCGCCGACCAGTCCACCTTCGGCGACGGGGCGTCCACATGCAGCGTCTTGGGCAGCACACCGTGCCGCATCGCCTGCACCATCTTGATCACACCCGCCACACCCGCGGCGGCCTGCGCATGACCGATGTTCGACTTCAACGACCCCAGCCACAACGGACGGTCATCACCCGGCCGCTCCTGACCGTAGGTGGCGATCAGGGCCTGCGCCTCGATCGGATCACCCAGCGACGTCCCCGTACCGTGCGCCTCCACCACATCGACATCAGCCGCCGACAGACCGGCACTCGCCAGCGCCTGCCGGATCACACGCTGCTGCGATGGACCATTCGGAGCGGTCAGACCGTTCGACGCACCGTCCTGGTTCACCGCACTGCCCCGGACGACCGCCAGCACCTCGTGACCGTTGCGGCGGGCATCCGACAGGCGCTCCAGCAGGACCAGGCCCACACCCTCGGCCCACGAGGTTCCGTCCGCACCCGCCGCGAACGACTTGCACCGCCCGTCCGCCGCCAGACCCCGCTGCCGCGAGAACTCGATGAAGCTTCCGGGCTGGGCCATGACGGTCACGCCGCCGGCCAGGGCGAGCGAGCACTCGCCGTTGCGCAGGGCCTGCATCGCGGAGTGCATCGCCACCAGCGACGACGAACACGCCGTATCAACCGTCACAGCGGGACCCTCGAAACCGAAGGTGTACGACACCCGTCCCGAGACGACGCTGCCGGCGGCCACGGCCGCCTCGTAGTCGTGGTACATCACACCGGCGAAGACGCCCGTGCGGCTTCCCTTCAGCGAGGTCGGATCGATGCCGGCCCGCTCCAGCACCTCCCACGACATCTCCAGCAGCAACCGCTGCTGCGGATCCATCGCCAACGCCTCACGCGGACTGATCCCAAAGAATGCCGGGTCGAACTCCCCAGCGTCGTGGAGGAAGCCGCCCTCGCGAACGTAGGACTTGTCGGCCAGGCCGGGCGCGGGGTCGTAGATACCTTCGATGTCCCAGCCCCGGTCCTCCGGGAACGATGTGATGCCGTCACGTTCCTCGACCACGAGACGCCACAGGTCCTCCGGCGAGGAGACGCCACCGGGCAGTCGGCACGCGGCCGACACGATCGCGATCGGTTCGGACGAGGCTGCAAGGGCCTGGTCGCGCTCCTGCTTGAGCTGCTCGTTCTCCGTGAGCGAGGCGCGCAGTGCCGCGACAAGCTGGTCCTGGGACACAGACATTCTTGGATTCCTCCGTAGGCCGCGACGGGCTCAGTTGTTGGTGTTGCCCATCGCGCGTTCGATGAGGTCGGCGACGTCCATGTCGGCGATCAGGTGCGCGGCGTTCTGTCGTACTTCCGAGGAGGCGGCGGTAGCCGCACCGTGATCCGCGGCGCCGGGGGCCGCAGCCACCAGATGCAACAACTGCCGTAGTACACCCAGCTCTTCGAGCCGCTTGAGCGGGACGGTGGCGAGGACCTTGCGCAGCTCGGTCTCGTCCACGTCGGTGAGCTCCACGGTTCCGGCCACAGCGTCCGGAATCAGTTCCGCGCGCAGGTACTCGGTGATCGCGGCGGGTGAAGGGTGGTCGAAGATCAGTGTGGCCGGCAGCTGGATGCCCGTCACCCCGGCCAGCCGGTTGCGAAGCTCGACCGCGGTGAGCGAGTCGAATCCCATTTCGCTGAACGCCTGTCCCGGAATGATGTTCTCGGCGTCGGCGTGCCCGAGTACGACGGCGACTGCCTCGCGGACCAGATTCAGCAGTGCCTCGAACTGCTCCTCGTCCGGGAGCGCCGCCAGCCGGGCAGAGAGGGAGTCGGCGCGGACAGGTCCGCCCGAGGTGGCATCGGTGCGGATGATGCGGCGCGGCTGGCGGACCAGGCCTCGCAGCATCGGCGGCACCTCTCCGGCTCCGGCTTGTGCGGCCAGTGCGGTGAGGTCGAACTTGACGGGGACCAGGGTGGGTTCGTCGGCGGTCAGGGCGGTGTCGAAGAGGGCCATGCCCTCCTGGGCGGACAGCGGCCGGATACC
>NZ_JBVJYH010000049.1:0-9102 GCF_055600785.1 Streptomyces sp. NPDC038200 | reverse complement strand
CCCGCGTCGAACTCCCCCGCGTCATGCAGGAACCCACCCTCACGCACATACGTACGCCCAGGCACACCAGGCTCCGGATCGAACAACCCCGCCACGTCCCAACCCCGATCCGTGGGCATGGGGCCGATGACGTCCCGTTCGTCCATGAGCAACTTCCACAGTTCCTCGGGAGAGTGCACCTCGCCCGGGTAACGGCAGGCCATACCGACGATCGCGATCGGCTCTTCGGGGGCGATGGCCGGCCGGGCCGTGTCGGCTTGGTCGCTCCCGGCGACGTGCTGCGCGGACAGGCCCAGTGCCTCGCCGTACAAGAAGTCCGCCAGGGCGCCGGGGTTCGGGTGGTCGAAGACGACGGTGACGGGAAGGACGACACCGCTCGCGGTGCTCAGCCGGTTGCGGAGCTCCAGCGCGGTCAGCGAGTCGAACCCCGCGTCTTTGAAGGACCTCCGCGGCGGCAGGAGTTCCGTCGTGTCGTGCCGCAGGACGGCAGCCGCCTCAGCTCGGACCAACTCGACGAGTGTCCGGCGCTGTTCGGGCTCCGGGAGCGACGCGATGCGCTCGGCAAGCGCGGCGGCCGACTCGGCGGTCCCGGCACCCTCCTGCGCGGCCCCTTCCGACCCCAGCGCACGTCGCGCCTCGGGCAGGTCCGCGAAGAGCCGTCCGCGCCGCAGCGCGGCCGTGCGCGGAGCGAACTCAGACCAGTCCACGTCGACGACGGTGCGGCAGGTCGCGCCCTGGTCGAGCGTCCGCTGCAGCGCCTCGATGCCGGTGGTGGGCTCAAGCGCGCGAATGCCACGACGGTTGAGGCTCACCTCTCCCGTGCCCTCGGCCATGCCGCCGCCACCCCAGAGGCCCCAGCTTATGGAGGTCGCCGCAAGTCCGGCGGCACTGCGCTGCTCGGCGAGCGCGTCCAGAGCCGCGTTGGCCATGGCGTACGCGGCCTGGCCGCCGTTACCCCATACGCCGGTGACGGAGGCGAAGAGGACGAAAGCGTCAAGGTCCAGGTGTGCGGTGAGCTCGTGCAGATGAACGGCGGCCGTTGCCTTGGGGCTCAGGATCTCGTCCAGACGCCCGGGGGTGAGCGTGTCGACCGTCCCGTCGTTCAGCACACCGGCGGTGTGGAAGACGGCGGTCGGCGGATGTGCGTCGAGCAGTGCGGCCAACGCGGCACGATCGGACACATCGCAGGCTGCGAGCGTGACCTGAACGCCGGACGCCCGCAACTCTCCCGCCAGCGCGTCCGCGCCGGGCGTCCCGGCACCACGGCGACCGGTCAGCACCAGGTGCTCGGCTCCGTTCCGGGCCAGCCAGTGGGCCACCCGGGTCCCGATGACGCCCATTCCCCCGGTGACGAGAACGGTGCCTCGCGGACGCCATTCCGGCTTCACGCCCGTGGGCTTCCGGTGGCCTGCCTGAACGACGCGCCGGCCGTAGGCGCCCGAGGGCCGCACCGCCAGCTGATCCTCACCGGCCGCGATCCCGGCGGCCAGTGCCCGCACCGCCAGACCCACCGACCGCGTATCAGCGTCCGCCGGGAGGTCGATCAGACCACCCCAGCGATCGGGGATTTCGAGAGCGGCAACCCGCCCGAGCGCCCACAGTTGCGCACCCGCCGTCTCCGGGGTCTCGCCAGGCACCACGGACACCGCACCCCGCGTCACCGCCCACACCGGAACACCGAACCCGGCGTCGCCGACGGACTGCACCAGTGCCAGTGAGGACGCGATGGCGATCGGCACGGTCGGGCAGTCGGCCTGTGCACCCCCGGCCCACCCCAGGAGGGACAGGATTCCGACAAGGGGTTCCTGCGCTTCGGCCGCGGTGGTGGTGAGCCGTGCCGACAGGTCGGTGCGGTCCGTCGCCGTCACGTCGACCGTGAGACGGGAGACCGTGGCGCCGTGGGTGGTGAGGGTTTGCTCGACGTCGTGGGCGACACGTGTGGCGTCCGCGTCCAGGTGCTCGGGTACGACGAGCAGCCACCGGCCGTCAAGACGCGCCGACTCCGGCAACGACAGACTCTTCCACGTCACCTCGTACGACAGACCGTCCTGCGTCCCCGACGGAACAACCGCCGCAGAAGGACGCGACTCGAGCCAGTAACGCTGCCGTTGGAAGGGGTAGGTGGGCAGGTCGATGAGACGCGCGCCGCTGTCGTCGAAGAGGGCGGGCCAGGTGACGTCGACGCCCTGGACGAAGGCTTCCGCCACCGAGGTCAGGAAACGACGCAGACCGCCCTCGTCACGGCGCAGCGACCCCACCGCACACACCTGCCGGCCCACGGACTCCGCCGTCTCCTGCACCGCGCCCGTCAGCACCGGGTGCGCGCTGGCCTCCACGAACACCGGGAAACCATCAGCCAGCAGACGCTCGACCGTCTCCTGGAACCGCACCGGCCGACGCAGATTCCTGAACCAGTACCCCGCGTCCAACGACGCGGTGTCGATCGCCGCGGCCTCCACCGTCGAGTAGAACGGAATCTCACCGCTCCGGGGACGGATACCCGCCAGGACCCTCTCCAGCTCGCCGCCCACCGTCTCCACATGCGCCGAGTGCGAGGCATAGTCCACCGGCAGACGGCGTGCCCGCACACCCTCCGCCTCACACCCCGCCACGAACTCCGCAACCGCGTCCGGATCACCCGCGACCACGGTGGCCGACGGCCCGTTCACCACCGCCACACCCAAACGCCCCGCCCACCGCGCCAGACGCTCCTCCACCACAGCCACCGGCAACGCCACCGACGCCATCGCCCCGCGACCCGCCAGCTCACGCCCGATCAGCCCCGCACGCAACGCCACCACACGGGCCCCGTCCTCCAGCGACAGGCCACCCGCCACCACCGCAGCAGCGATCTCCCCCTGCGAATGCCCCACCACCGCATCCGGCACCACACCCAACGACCGCCACAACTCCGCCAGCGACACCATCACCGCGAACGAAACCGGCTGCACCACATCCACCCGCTCCAGCGCAGCCTCATCGCCCAGCACCTGCGACAACCGCCAGTCCACCAAGCCCTCGAACGCCGCCTCACACCGCGCCATCGACTCCGCGAACACAGCCGACTCAGCCCACAGCCGGACCGCCATCCCCACCCACTGCGTCCCCTGCCCCGGGAACACGAACACCGACCGGCCACCCTCGACCGACACCACACCCGACACCACACCAGACGACGGAACACCAGCGGCCAGAGCATCCAAACCAGCACTCAGCTCCACAGAGTCCTCGGCCAGGACCACGGACCGGTGCTCGAACACCGACCGCGACACCACCGACGACCACCCCACATCCACCAACCGCCCGGACCCCGCCACACCCCCCACCCGGCCCGCCAACTCACGCACCACACCCGCAGAACGACCCGACACCACCACCGGCACCACAGCCGGAGACACACCAACCCCGACCTCCCCGACCTCCGGAGCAGGCGCCTCCTCCACCACCACATGCGCGTTCGTCCCACTCACACCGAACGAGGACACCGCGGCCCTGCGCGGACGCCCCACCTCCGGCCACGGCTCCCGCTCCGTCAGCAGGGACACCGCCCCCGCCGACCAGTCCACCTCCGCCGTCGGCGCATCCACATGCAACGTCTTCGGCAGCACACTGTGCCGCATCGCCATGACCATCTTGATCACACCGGCCACACCAGCGGCAGCCTGCGTATGACCCACATTCGACTTCAGCGAACCAAGCCACAAAGGCCGCCCCGCGTCCCGCTGCCCATACGTCGCCAGCAACGCCTGCGCCTCGATCGGATCACCCAGACGCGTCCCCGTCCCATGCGCCTCCACCACATCCACCTCACCCACACCCAACCGCGCATCCGCCAACGCGCGGCGAATAAGGCGCGACTGGGCCCGACCACTCGGTGCCGTCAGTCCGTTGCTCGCACCGTCCTGGTTCACCGCCGAGCCACGCACCACCGCCAGCACCCGACGCCCGTGCCGCACCGCGTCCGACAGCCGCTCCACCGCCAGCACACCCACGCCCTCAGCCGGTCCGAAGCCGTCGGCGGAGGCGGAGAACGCCTTGCAGCGGCCGTCGGCGGCCACTCCGCGCTGCCGTGAGAAGCGCACGAACACGTCGGGAGTCGACATCACGGTCGCACCGCCCGCGAGGGCGAGGTCGCACTCGCCGTTGCGCAGCGCCCGCACCGCCAGATGCAGCGCGACCAGCGACGACGAACACGCCGTGTCCACCGTCACCGCCGGCCCCTCCAGACCCAGGAGGTAGGAAACGCGGCCGGAGGTGAAGCTCACTACGCCGCCGGTGAGGAGCTGGGCCTCCAGTTCCGCCGAGGGCTGGGGAATCCCGTCGGCGTACCCGCCGTTCCAGGCACCCATGTAGACACCGGTCCGCGTGCCGCGCAGCGAGTGCGGGTCGATGCCCGCCCGCTCCAACGCCTCCCACGACGTCTCCAGCAACAACCGCTGCTGCGGATCCATCGCCAACGCCTCACGCGGCGAAATACCGAAGAACCCCGCGTCGAACTCCCCCGCGTCGTGGAGGAAGCCGCCCTCACGGACGTAGGCGCGCCCCGCCGCGTCCGGATCCGGGTCGTACAGGCCCGCCACGTCCCAGCCCCGGTCCACCGGGAAGGGAGAGACAGCGTCCTCCTCCGACGCCACCAGATCCCACAACTCCTCCGGCGAAGACGCCCCGCCCGGGAACCGGCACCCCATCCCCACGATCGCAATCGGCTCGTGAGCGCGGTGTTCCAGGTCCTTCAGCCGTTCCGTGGCCTTGTGGAGTTCGGTGGTGGCCCGCTTGAGGTAGTCGCGGAGCTTCTGCTCGTGTTCGGTCGCCATCTCTCATCACCAGTCAGCTAAGTCGTGTCCGTGCGGTGGGTGGTGCCTGCGGTCAGGAGTCGCCGAAGCTCTCGTCGAGGAAGGCGAAGATCTCGTCGTCGTCGGCGGAGTCGATGTCGTCGACGATCGAGTCGCCGTGCTTCTGCGCCCTGCCGCTGCCGTGGAGTCCGTCCCACAGAGAACCAAGGGCGGCGAGACGTACGGCGATCTCGTCGCGGACGATGTCGTCGGATGCGACCGAGTCAAGGTCGGCGGCGGTCAGCTCCTTGAACGCTGCTTCGAGTCGGTCGAGTTCGGCGAGGAGCGGCGGTACGTTCGGCTCCTCGGGAACCAGCCGCGAGCGGAGGTGCTCGGCGAGGTCCGCCGGAGCGGGGTGGTCGAAGACCAGCGTCGCCGCAAGGTGCAGCCCCGTGGCGGCGGCGAGCCGGTTGCGCATCTCGACGGCCGTCAGCGAGTCGAAGCCCAGGTCCTTGAACGCCCGGTCGGCCTGAATGCCGTCCGCGCCGGTGTGGCCGAGGACGAGGGCCGCGTGCCTGCGTACGGTGTCGAGGAGCAGCGCCCGCTGTTCGTCCTCGGTCAGTCCGGACAGCCGGTCGGCGAGGTCCGCCGGGTCGCCTCCTACGGGAGCACCGGAGGCCGACGGCCCGGCGTTCCTGCGGCGGGCCGCGGCATTCCTCGCGCCGCCGCCCTGGATCAGTCCGCGGAAGATCGGCGGAACGTTTCCGTCGGCGCTCAGGGCGGCGGTGTGGAAGTGCACCGGCACCTGGAGCGCCTCGTCGAAGCCCTGGGCCGCGTCGAACAGTGCCATGCTCTCCGCCGGGGACAGCGGCAGGACACCGCCCCTGGCCATGCGCCGGAGCAGTGCTTGGGTGTCGAGGTGGGACGTCATCCGTCCGCTTCCGGCCAGACCCCAGCCGAGCGAGAGCGCGGGCAGTGAGCGGGCACGCCGGTACTGGGCGAGTCCGTCCAGGAAGCCGTTGGCGGCGGCGTAGCTGCCCTGGCCCGCGCCGCCGAGCAGGGCGGCGACGGAGGAGAACAGGACGAACACCGATAGGTCGAGGCCGAGTTCGGGATCGAGGGCGGCTTCGTGGAGGTTGAGTGCGGCATCCACCTTGGGTCGCAGGACGCCATCGATCCTGTCCGGCGTCAACGAGGTGACCACGCCGTCGTCGAGTACGCCCGCCGCGTGGACGACGCCGGTGAGCCGACGCTCCGGCGGTACGCTGCCGAGGAGCTTCCGGAGCGCCGCACGGTCGGCGACGTCACAGGCGGCGACGGTCACGGAGGCGCCCAGGCCGTTCAGTTCCCGCACGAGTTCAGCGGCGCCTTCGGCCTCGGCTCCCCGCCGCCCGGCCAGGAGCAGGTGGCGCACTCCGTGTTCGGTCACGAGATGCCGGGCGAGTGTTCCGCCCAGGTTTCCGGTGCCGCCGGTGATCAGTACCGTGCCGTGCGGATCGAAGGCCGGCGGCATCGTCAGTACCAGCTTGCCGACGTGTCCGGCCTGGCTGAGCGTGCGGAAGGCATCGGGTGCCCGCCGGATGTCGTAGGGGGTGACGGGCAGCAGGCGCAGCGCCCCGGACTCGAACAGTTCCAGCAGTTCGGTGAGCATGCGGCCGATCAGCTCTGGACCGGCCTCCATCAGCTCGAAGGCCCGGTAGCCGGTTCCCGGACGGTCGGCGGCCACCTGCGCGGCATCGCGTACATCCGCCTTGCCCAGCTCCACGAACCGCCCTCCGCGCGGCAGCAGTCGCAGGGAGGCGTCGACGAAGTCGCCCGCGAGCGAGTTCAGGACGACGTCCACGCCGCGCCCGCCGGTCGCGTCGAGGAACCGGGCCGCGAAGTCCAGCGTCCGGGAACTGGCGATGTGCCGGTCGTCCAGGCCCTGCGCCCGCAGTACGTCCCACTTAGCCGGGCTGGCCGTGCCGAAGACCTCGGCCCCGAAATACCGGGCCAGCTGGACGGCAGCCATGCCCACGCCACCCGCCGCCGCATGCACCAGCACCGACTGGCCGGCACGCAGACCGGCCAGGTGCTTGAGTCCGTAGTAGGCGCTGAGGAAGACGGCGGGTACCGAGGCGGCCTCCGCGTAGGACCAGTCGCGCGGCATCGGGGCCACCATGCGGTGGTCGGCCACGGCGTACGGCCCGAACCCGTCGGTCCACATGCCCAGCACCCGGTCCCCGACGGCGAAGCCCGCCACGTCCGGGCCGACCTCGGTGATCACGCCGGCGCCCTCGGCGCCCATCACGCCCTCCCCGGGATACATGCCGAGCGCGATGAGCGTGTCCCGGAAGTTGAGGCCGGCCGCTCGCACCGCGATCCGCACCTGCCCCGGTGCGAGCGGAACGGTGTCGGCCTGCGCCGGCACGAGCGCGAGGTCCGAAAGGGTTCCGGTACGGGCGCCGACCAGATGCCAGGCCCGAGCGCCGGCGGGCGGCAGCAGCATCCGCGAGTCCCGCGCGGACAGGGTCGCCAGCCTGGGCACGTGCACCTTCCCCTCGCGCAGGGCGAGTTGCGGTTCACCGGACGCGATCGCGGCTGACAGGGCCTCCCCGTCCACGGCACCCTCGTCGAGGTCCACGAGTACGAAGCGGTCCGGCTGCTCCGACTGCGCAGACCTGACCAGACCCCAGACGGCCGAAGCCACCGGGTCCCGCAACGGGTCCGCGTCACCCGTGGACACCGCGCCGCTCGTGATCAGCACCAGGCGCCCGTCCGCTCCCGCGGCCCCGCTCCCGCCCTCTCCTGCCGCCTCGTCCGCGGACAGCCAGCCCTGCACCGACTCCAGGGCCTGGTGGACGGCGTGGCGCACCGCGACGGCGTCCATGGTGGGCGACGGCGAGACGGGGACGGCTATGAGGGGGGTCGTGTCGGTGGCAGCAGGGGACGCTGCCGTGTCCGCCGGAGTCCGCAGGGCCGTCAGCGCGTCGGCCAGGTTCCGGTGACGCTCGATCCCTGTGCCGGCGCCGGACAGCACTTCCGCGAGCCCGAGGCCGTCGTCCTCGTCCCCGACCACGATCCAGCGGAATGCGGACGTAGACGTGGCGCGGCCGGCCGGCGAGGGCAGTACGGGCCACTCGACCCGGTGCAGCATGTCCTGGGTCGCGTCCTGTCCGGCAGGCCGCAACTGGACCGGGGAGACCGGGCTCACGACGAGGGCGTCGATCTCGCAGACGAGCCGCCCCTGCTCATCGGCGCACTCCACGCGTACGGCATCGTCCCCGACCGCCGAGACCCGGACCCGCAGGCGCTCGGCGCCAGGGGCGTACAGGCGAATCCCACGGAAGGTGTACGGCACACGTGCCTGTCCGTCGTCGGGGAAGAACGATCCCAGACGCATCGTCTGGAACGCCGCGTCGAGCAGCGCGGGGTGCAGGCCGAAGCGCTCGCCGGGCGGCAAGGCACCCTGGTCCAGGGCGACTTCGGCGTAGACGTCGCTCCCGTCCTGACGGCCTGACCGTACGCCCTGGAACAGCGGGCCGTAGCCGTAACCGCGTGCGGCGAAGGACGCGTAGAAGTCCTCGGCCCGGAAGGTGTCCGACTCCGTCGCGGCCGAGCTCCATTCCGCCGCGGGGAGACCGAGGTTCCCGTCCGCGCCCACGTCGGAGGCCGGGGCGGCAGGGGCGGGGGCGACCGTCGCCTGGGCGTGCTTCGTCCAGTCGGCCGCGTCCCTGCGGACCTCCGCCTCCGAGCCCGCCTCGGGCGATGCCGCAGGTGTGCGCGTGGTGCCCGGGTGCGCGTCCGGGCGCGAGTGGATGGTGATCGTACGACGCCCCTCAGCGTCCGTCGCACCCACGACCAGCCGCAGTTGGACGGCAGCGCTGTCGGACAACAGCAGCGGCGAGGTCAGCGTCAGCTCCTCGACCAGCTCGCATCCCAGCTCTCCGCCGGCCCACAGGACGAGGTCGACGAAGGCCGCACCGGGCAGCAACGGCGTACCCAGCAGGGTGTGTTCCAGCAGCCAAGGATGCGAGTCAGCGGTGAGCTGTGCGGTGTAGAGGTGCTCGCCTCCCTCCGGGAGTTCCGTCCCGGCGTCGAGCAATGGGTGACCGGCCTCTGCCATACCGAAGGAGGACACGTCTCCCTTGCGGCGGGCAGGGTCGTTGTACCAGTAGTTCTGGCGTTGGAAGGGGTAGGTGGGCAGGTCGATGAGACGCGCGCCGCTGTCGTCGAAGAGGGCGGGCCAGGTCACATCGACGCCCTGGACGAAGGCTTCCGCCACCGAGGTCAGGAAACGACGCAGACCGCCCTCGTCACGGCGCAGCGACCCCACCGCACACACCTGCCG
>NZ_JBVJYH010000048.1:0-9447 GCF_055600785.1 Streptomyces sp. NPDC038200 | reverse complement strand
AACGACACCTCACCATCGGCGACGAACGAGCCCAACCGAGACGCCTGACCCGCCAGAGCACCAGCACTACGCGCCGAGACGACCAACGGCACCACCCCACCGTCCGGCACCACCGGCACCACCGACACCTCAGCCGACTCCTCCGGAGCCTGCTCCAGGATCACGTGCGCGTTGGTACCGCTCAGCCCGAAGGAGGAGACGCCGGCCCTGCGGGGGCGGCCGGTCTCGGGCCAGTCGCGTGCTTCGGTGAGCAGCTCCACCGCCCCGGCGGTCCAGTCCACCTGGGAGGACGGCGCGTCCACGTGCAGCGTGGGCGGCAGTACGCCGTGCTGCATGGCCTCCACCATCTTGATCACACCGGCCACGCCGGAAGCGGCCTGGGTGTGGCCGATGTTGGACTTCAACGAGCCCAGCCACAGCGGCCGTTCGGCGTCCCGGTCCTTGCCGTAGGTGGCGAGGAGGGCCTGGGCCTCGATCGGGTCGCCGAGGACCGTGCCGGTACCGTGGCCCTCCACCGCGTCCACGTCGACGGGCTTCAGACCGGCGTTCGCGAGGGCCTTGCGGATCACCCGCTGCTGCGAGGGGCCGTTCGGGGCCGTCAGACCGTTCGAGGCGCCGTCCTGGTTGACCGCGCTGCCCCGCACCACCGCCAGCACCCGGTGGCCCTTGCGCCGGGCCTCCGAGAGACGCTCCAGGACGACGACGCCCGCGCCCTCGGCCCAGCCCGTGCCGTCGGCCGAGTCCGCGTACGACTTGCAGCGCCCGTCCGATGCCAGCCCCCGCTGCCGCGAGAACTGGACGAAGGCGCCGGGGCTGGACATGACGGCCGCGCCGCTGGCGAGGGCGAGGGAGCACTCGCCGCTCCGCAGCGCCTGCGCGGCCAGGTGCATGGCCACCAGGGACGAGGAGCAGGCCGTGTCGACGGTGACCGCCGGGCCCTCGAAGCCGAACACGTACGACACCCGGCCCGAGGCCACGCTGCTGCCGGCGCCGGTGGTGACGAATCCTTCCAGTTCGGCGGGGATCTCGCCGCCGGAGCCGTAGCCCTGGCCCATCAGGCCGGAGAACACGCCGACGTCCGTGCCCTTGAGCGCGAGGGGATCGATGCCCGCCCGCTCCAGTGCCTCCCAGGAGGTCTCCAGCAGCAGCCGCTGCTGGGGGTCCATCGCCAGCGCCTCGCGCGGCGAGATGCCCCAGAAGCCCGCGTCGAACAGGCCCGCCTCGTGCAGGAAGCCGCCCTGGTCGACGTACGACGTGCCCGCCTTGTCGGGGTCGGAGTCGAACAGGCCCTCCAGGTCCCAGCCTCGGTCGTCGGGGAAGCCCGACATCGCGTCCCGGCCCTGGAACACCAGCTGCCACAGCTCTTCCGGGCTGTTCACGCCACCCGGCAGCCGGCACGCCATGCCGACGATCGCGATCGGCTCGTCCGGATCGGCGAGCGTGACCGCCGGGGCGGGTGCCGGGGTGATCGTCGCGGCCGTCTCCCCCAGTTCGCCGTGCAGATGGCGGGCCAGGGCGAGCGGGGTCGGGTGGTCGAAGACGACGGTGGCGGGAAGTTTGAGGCCGGTCGCCTCGCGGAGGCGGTTGCGCAGCTCGACCGAGGTCAGCGAGTCGAACCCGGAATCCCGGAACGCGGTCTCCTGCTTGACGCCCTCGGGGCCGGCGTGGCCGAGCACGGTCGCCGCGTGCTTGCGGACCACGTCCAGCAGCAGCGCCTCCTGCTCCGCCGTGTCCAGGCCGGCCAGCCGGTGGGCGAGTTCGCCGGTGGCGTCGGTGGCCGTGGCTGCCCGTGCGACCTGCCGTGCCACCTTGACCAGGCCCCGCAGCAGGGGCTGGACTCCGCGCCCCGCCGTGGCGTCGGCGCGCATCGCCCGCAGGTCCAGCTTGATCGGGACGAGCAGGGGGTCGCCGGTGCGCAGGGCCGCGTCGAAGAGGTCCAGGCCCTCGTCGGAGCCGATGGTCTGGCTGCGGCTGCGGCTCACCCGGGACTGGTCGGTGGTGTCCAGGTGGGCGGTCATCCCGGTGGCCTGCTCCCACAGACCCCACGCCAGCGACACGCCCGGCAGCCCTGCGGACCTGCGGCGCTGCACGACCGCGTCCAGATAGGCGTTCGCCGCGGCATAGTTGGCCTGGCCTGCCGAGCCGAACACCCCGGCGGCCGAGGAGAACACCACGAAGGCGCCCAGTTCGGGGGTGAGTTCACGGGTCAGCTCGTCCAGGTGCGTCACGGCGGGCACCTTCGGCGCGAACACCCCGGCGAGCCGCTCGGGCGTCAGCGCGCCGATCACTCCGTCGTCCAGGACACCGGCCGTGTGCACCACACCCGACAGCGGGCGCTCCGCCGCCACCGAGCCCAGCAACTCCGCCACTGCGGCCCGGTCGGAGACGTCACAGGACACGAGGGACACCGACTCGGCGCCCAGCTCGGACAGTTCGGTCGCCAGCGCCGCGGCCCCCTCGGCCTCCGCACCCCGTCGGCCGGCCAGGACCAGGTGCCGTACCCCGTGCCGCCGCACCAGATGTCGCGCCACCAGTGTGCCCAGCACACCGGTACCGCCCGTGATCAGCACCGACCCGGCCGGGTCGAAGTGCGTGCCCGCAGTGCCGTCCTGGACGGCGGGTGCGGTCGCGCGGGCGATCCTCGGTGCGAACAGCCGGGTGCCGCGGGCGGCGAGCTGGGGTTCGCCGGTGGCCAGGACGGGGGCGAGCAGCGGCTCGACGTCGACACCGACGGGGGTGTCCGTGTCGAGCAGGACGATCCGGTCGGGGTTCTCCGCCTGGGCGACCCGGATCAGACCCCAGACGGCCGCAGCCGCCGGATCGGTCACCGTCTCCTCGGCGTCGGCGGGCACGGCGCCCCGGGTGACGACGACCAGCTGGGCCGCCTCCAGGCCGGGACTGGCCAGCCAGGCTTGGACGATCTCCAGCACGCGGCTGGTCAGGGCCAGCGCCGCGGTGTCGTCCGTGCCGCCCGCCACTTCGGTGCGGCCGGCCTCCAGGACGACGACCGGGGGCACGCCGGTGCCGTCGGTCAGCGCGGCCACATGGGCCTGCTCGGTGATCGGCACCCAGGCGGGCGGCAGGTCCGTGCCCGGTTCCGTGCTGCCGGGAAGTTCCGTCCACTCGACGCGGAACAGGGAGTGCCGGCTGTCGTCGGCCGCCGCGCCCAGCTGGTCGGTGGACACGGTCCGGGAGACCAGCGATCGCAGGGTGAGCACCGGGGCGCCGGTCTCGTCCGCCGCTTCCAGGGACAGGGCGTCGGGCGCGGACCCGCTCAGGCGCACGCGCAGTGCCGAGGCGCCGGACGCGTGCAGGCGCAGCCCGTTCCAGCCGAACGGGAGGTGGACGCCGTCGCCGTCGGTCCGGTTCTCGCCCTCGGGGTCGGCGAGCGCCACCTCCAGCATCGCGGGGTGCAGCGCGGCGTCGAGCAGGGCCGGGTGGATGCCGAACCGTGCGGCGCCGGCCCGCTGGTCCTCGGGGAGGGCGACCTCGGCGAAGAGGTCGTCACCGCGCCGCCACAGGGCCCGTACGCCCTGGAAGACCGGCCCGTAGCCGTAACCGGCCGCGGCCAGCAGTTCGTAGCCGCCGGAGACGTCCACCTGCCGTGCGCCGGTGGGCGGCCACACGGCCAGGTCGGCGACCGGCTGGGGCGCGTCGGCCGGGGCCGGCGCGGTGAGGGTACCGGTGGCGTGCCGGGTCCAGGCGTCGACGCCGACGTCGCCGGTGGCGTCCTCGGGGGCCGAGTACACGGCGACCGTACGGGAGCCGGTCTCCTCCGGGCCGCCGACGGCGACCTGGACGCGCACCCCGCCTTGCTCCGGCAGCACCAGCGGAGACTCGATGACCAGTTCTTCCAGGACTCCGCAGCCCACTTCGTCACCGGCCCGCACGGCCAGCTCCACCAGGCCGGTGCCGGGCACGAGTACCGCCCCGCCGACCGCGTGGTCCGCCAGCCAGGGGTGGGAGCGCAGGGAGAGCCGGGAGGTGCACAGCACCCCGCCCGTCTCCGGTACTTCGACCACCGCGCCGAGCAGCGGGTGGTCGGCAGTGGCCTGTCCGAGCGAGGCCGCGTCGGCCGCGGGCGCCGTCGTCAGCCAGTAGTGGCGGTGCTCGAAGGCGTACGTGGGAAGCTCCACCTGTGCGGCATCGGCGCCCTCGGGCAGGACGCCCGTCCAGTCGACGGTGACGCCCCGGACGAACACCTCCGCCATGGAGGTCAGCAGCCGCCGCAGCCCGCCCTCCTCACGACGCAGCGAGCCACCGACGACCGCCTCGGACTCCGCCTCGTCCACGATCTCGTTGATCGGCTGGACGAGCACCGGATGCGCACTGGACTCGATGAAGACCGTGTGCCCCTCGGCCAGAAGGGCGGCGACGGCCGGGCCGAAACGGACCTGACCGCGCAGGTTGCGGTACCAGTAGCCGCCGTCGAGCACGCCCGCCTCACGGACCCATTCGCTGGTGACCGTGGAGAAGAACGGCACCACCGGAGCCTGGCTGCGGATGTCCGCGAACTCGTGCGCCAACGCCCCCTCGATCGCCTCGACATGGCGGGTGTGGGAGGCGTAGTCCACCGCGACCCGACGCACCCGTACACCGTCGGCCTCCAGCGCCGCCAACGCCTCGTCCAACGCCTCCGCATCACCCGCGACCACGACCGACGACGGCCCGTTGACCGCGGCGACCTCGACGCGCCCCTCCCAGACGGCGATCCGCTCGGCCGCCTCGGCCTCGGACAACGCCACCGACGCCATACCACCCCGGTCCGCCAGCTCACCGGCGATCACCTGGCTGCGGACGGCCACGATCCGCGCCGCGTCCTCCAGGGACAGCGCCCCGGCCACACACGCGGCCGCGATCTCGCCCTGCGAGTGGCCGACCACCGCGTCCGGTACGACGCCCACGGACGCCCAGAGAGCGGCCACGCCGATCATCACCGCGAAGCTCGCCGGCTGCACCACGTCGACCCGGCCCATCAGGTCGGCGTCACCACGCAGGACGGCCTTCAGGTCCCACTCCACCCACGGCTCCAGAGCCCGGGCGCACTCCTCGATCCGCTCCGCGAACACCGGCGAGGACTCCAGCAACTCCCGGCCCATCCCCAGCCACTGCGAACCCTGACCGGGGAACACCAGCACCGTCCGCCCGGACGCACCCGAGGCACCGCTCACCAGACCGGCGGCCGACTCACCCCGGGCCAGCGCGGCCAGCCCCGCCACCGCCTCGTCCCGCGAGCCGGCGAGAACCACGGCCCGCTCCGCGAACACCGCCCGACGACCCGACAACGCCCCCGCGACCTCCCCGAGCGACACCTCCGTGTCACCCACGAACGCCGCCAACCGCTCCGCCTGACCCGCCAGCGAACCCACCGACGCCGCCGACACCACCAACGGCACGGGACCGCCGACCGGGGCCACCGGTTCCGCGGCGGGCTCCTCGGGGGCCTGTTCGAAGATCAGGTGGGCGTTGGTGCCGCTCAGTCCGAAGGAGGAGACGCCGACCCGGCGCGGGCGGCCGGTCTCGGGCCACTGGCGGGCCTCCGTGAGGAGTTCGACGGCGCCGACCGACCAGTCCACCTGCGGGGTGGGCTCCTCCACGTGCAGGGTCGGGGGCAGGACGCCGTGCCGCAGCGCCTCCACCATCTTGATCACACCGGCGACACCGGCGGCGGCCTGCGTGTGCCCGATGTTGGACTTCACCGAGCCGAGCCACAGGGGCGCCTCGCGGTCGCGTCCGTACGTCGCCAGGAGGGCCTGCGCCTCGATCGGGTCGCCCAGGGCCGTACCCGTGCCGTGCGCCTCCACCGCGTCCACGTCCGACGCGGCCAGCCCCGCCACCGCCAGCGCCCGGCGGATCACCCGCTGCTGCGAGGGGCCGTTGGGAGCCGTGAGACCGTTGGACGCGCCGTCCTGGTTGATCGCGCTGCCGCGCAGCACGGCGAGGACCCGATGGCCCTTGCGGCGTGCCTCCGACAGGCGCTCCAGAACGACCACGCCGACGCCCTCGGCCCAGCCGGTGCCGTCCGCGGTCGAGGAGAATGCCTTGCAGCGGCCGTCGGGCGCGAGGGCCCGCTGCCGGGAGAACTCCACGAAGGTGCCCGGGGTGGCCATGATGGTCGCGCCGCCGGCGAGGGCGAGGGAGCACTCCCCCTGCCGCAGGGCCTGCGCCGCGAGGTGCATGGCCACCAGGGAGGAGGAGCAGGCGGTGTCGATGGTCACCGCGGGGCCCTCGAAGCCGAAGACGTACGACACCCGGCCCGAGGCCACGCTCACCGCCGAGCCGGTGGCCGTGAAGCCGCCCAGCTCCGGCGGGATGTCGCCGCCGATGCCGTAGCCCTGGGTCATCACGCCGGAGAAGACGCCGACGTCCGTGCCCTTCAGCGCGGAGGGGTTCACACCGGCCCGCTCCAGTGCCTCCCAGGAGGTTTCGAGGAGCAGCCGCTGCTGGGGGTCCATCGCCAGCGCCTCGCGCGGCGAGATGCCGAAGAAGCCCGCGTCGAACTGGCCCGCCTCGTGCAGGAAGCCGCCCTGGTCGACGTACGAGGTGCCGATGTTCTCGGGGTCGGTGTCGAACAGGTCGTCCACGTCCCAGCCTCGGTCGGCGGGGAATCCGGAGATGGCGTCGCGTCCCTGGACCACCAACTGCCACAGTTCCTCGGGGCTGTTGACGCCGCCGGGCAGCCGGCAGGCCATGCCGACGACCGCGATCGGCTCGTCCGGGTCGGCCACGACGACCGTGGGGGCCGCCGCGCCGGTGACGCTGCCGCTCAGCCCGTCCAGCTCGTCGCGGAGGAAGCGGGCGAGCGCGAGCGGGGTCGGGTAGTCGTAGACGAGGGTCGCGGGGAGACCGAGCCGGGTGGCCTCGCGGAGCCGGTTGCGCAGCTGGACGGCGGTGAGGGAGTCGAACCCGGCGTCCTTGAACGCCTTTTCCGCCCTGACCTTCTCGGGACCGGAGTGACCGAGCACGGTCGCGACGTGGGTGCGGACCAGGTCCAGGAGCAGGGCCTCCTGCTCGGCCGGGGTGAGTCCCGCGAGCCGGCCGGCCAGGCCGCTGCCGCGTCCGGCGGCGATGCGGGCGGCGGCGCGCCTGCTGTGCGGTATCAGCGTGCGCAGCAGCGACGGTATGTCGCCACCGGCCGCGGCCTCGGCGCGTATGGCCCGCAGGTCGAGTTTGATCGGGACGAGGAGGGCCTCACCGGTCCGCAGGGCCGCGTCGAAGAGGTCCAGGCCCTCCTCGGCGGCGATCGCCTGGAATCCGCCGCGGTTCATGCGGGCCTGATCGACGTCGTTCAGGTGCGCGGTCATGCCGGTGGCCTGCTCCCACAGACCCCACGCCAGGGACACGCCAGGCAGCCCGGCGGCACGCCGGCGCTGCATCACGGCGTCCAGGTAGGCGTTCGCCGCCGCGTAGTTGCCCTGTCCCGCCGAGCCGAACACTCCGGCGGCCGACGAGAACACCACGAACGCGTCGAGGTCCGGCGCCAGTTCACGGGTCAGCTCGTCCAGGTGCGCGACCGCGCCGGCCTTGGGCGCGAACACCCCGGCGAGCCGGTCGGGCGTCAGCGCGCCGATCACTCCGTCGTCCAGGACACCGGCCGTGTGCACCACACCCGACAGCGGGCGCTCCGCCGTCACCGAGTCCAGCAACTCCGCGACCGCGGCCCGCTCCGACACGTCGCAGGCCGTGACGGAGACCGACTCGGCGCCCAGCTCCGACAGCTCGGCCACCAGTTCCGCGGCGCCCTCCGCGGCCGGGCCGCGCCGGCTGACCAGCACCAGGTGCCGTACCCCGTGCCGCCCCACCAGGTGTCGCGCGATCAGCGCGCCGAGGGCGCCGGTACCACCCGTGACCAGTACCGACCCCGACGGGTCGAAGGCCGGCGAAGTGTCGGTCGGCGCGGGTCGGGCGGGGCGGGTGAGACGCGGCGCCGACAGGGTGGCGCCGCGGGCGGCCAGTTGGGGTTCGCCGGTGGTGAGGGCGGCGGCGAGCAGACGGCCGAAGGTGTCGTCGTCGTGCGGCTCGTCCGTGTCGAGCAGGACGATCCGGTCGGGATTCTCCGCCTGGGCGACCCGGACGAGGCCCCAGACGGCAGCGGCCGCCGGGTCCGTCACGGCCGCTTCCCCGCCCGCGGGCACGGCGCCCCGCGTGCGGACGACGAGCCGCGTTCCTTCGAGCGCGGGCTCCGTCAGCCAGGTCTGGACGACGTCCAGTGCCCTGCCGGTCAGGGTGAGCGCCGCCGTCTCGTCGGCGCCGTCCCCGAAGCAGTCGAGCACGGCGGCGGCCGGCTGCTCCGACGCGGCCGCCAGGGCCGTCACCGCGGCCGGATCGGACAGCGCGACCCACTCCGGTACGGCCACGGCCGACCGGGGCGTGGGCAGCTCCGTCCACTCCACGTGGAACAGCGCGTCGCCCGCGCCCGGCGCGGTGTCCGTGGCCGCCAGACGGTCAGCGGAGACCGGCCGCAGGGTCACGGCGTCCGCCGTCAGGACCGGGCCGCCCGCCTCGTCGGCGGCTTCCACCGACAGGACGCCGGGGGTGGACCGTACGAGCCGGGCGCGCAGCACCGTGGCGCCCGTGGCGTGCAGGACGACCCGGTTCCACTCCAGCGGCTGCCACACCTCGGCACCGTCACCGGCGACGGCCTCCCGGACGGCGGGGTGCAGGACGGCGTCCAGCAGCGCCGGGTGGACACCGTACCGGTCGGCCTCGGCCTGGTCCTCCTCCGCCAGCGCGGCCTCGGCGAACAGTTCGTCCCCGCGCCGCCACAGCCCGCGCAGGCCCTGGAAGAGAGGGCCATAGGAGTGGCCGTGGGCGATCAGTTCGGCGTACAGGTCGTCCGTCTCCACCCGCTGTGCGCCGGCCGGCGGCCACGCGGTGAAGTCGAAGGCGCCGGTCGCGGCCTCGCCGGTCGCCGGCGCGAGTATTCCGGTGGCGTGCCGGGTCCAGGTGACCGGGCCGGCCGCCGCGTCGGAGTCGTCGGCAGCCGCGTACATCTCCACACTGCGGGCGCCGGTCTCGTCCGGCCCGCCGACGGTGATCTGCACGCGCACGGCACCCTGCTCGGGCACGACCAGCGGGGCCTCGACGACGAGTTCGTCCAGCACTCCGCAGCCGACCTCGTCACCGGCCCGGACCGCCAGCTCGACGAGCCCGGCACCGGGTACGACGACCGCTCCGCCCACCGCGTGGTCGGCCAGCCAGGGGTGCGTGCGCAGGGAGAGCCGGGAGGTGAAGACCAGCCCGTCCGACTGCGGCAACGGCACCACCGCACCCAGCATCGGATGCCCGGCACCGGCCAGCCCCAGGGCCGCCGCGTCGATGACCGACTCCGACATCCGCAGCCAGTAGTGCTGGTGGTCGAAGGCGTACGTCGGCAGGTCCACGTGGGTCTCGGTGGCACCCTCGGGGAGGACCGCCGCCCAGTCCACCTTCGCACCACGCACGAAC
>NZ_JBVJYH010000047.1:0-9966 GCF_055600785.1 Streptomyces sp. NPDC038200 | reverse complement strand
CAGGTCTGTGCGGTCGGATCACTGCGCCGTGACGACGGTGGTCTGCGTCGTTTCCTGACCTCGGTGGCGGAAGCCTTCGTCCAGGGCGTCGACGTGACCTGGCCGGCACTCTTCGACGGCACCGGCGCCCGCACCGTCGACCTGCCCACCTACCCCTTCCAACGCCAGCACTACTGGGCACAGGCCTCACCCGCCGGCACCGGCAGTTCCGCTGCGGCCCGCTTCGGCATGACCTGGGAGGAGCACCCGCTCCTCAGCGGCGCGCTGCCGCTCGCGGAGTCCGGTGAGCTGCTGCTCGTCGGGCGGATCTCCCCGGCCTCTCACTCCTGGATCGCCGACCACACCGTGGCCGGGACCGCCCTGCTGCCCGGAACAGCCTTCGTCGGCGTGGCGCTGCATGCCGCCGCGGTCGTGGGCTGCGCGGGCGTGGAGGAGCTGAGCATCGAGGCCCCGCTGCCGGTGCACGGCGGCATCCGGCTCCAGGTGGTGGTCGACGAGCCCGACTCCTCCGGCCGGCGCCGCGTGAGCGTGTTCGCGCGGCCGGAGGCGGAAAACGGGGACACCAGCCAGTGGACCCGACACGCCATCGGCGTACTGGCCCCTGACGCCGCCCCCGACCCGGGCCGGCCGCAGTGGAGCCGCGCGGCCTGGCCGCCGAGCGGTTCCGTGCGTGTGGAGCCGACGGAGCTCTACGACCGGTTCTCCGCGCTGGGATACGAGTACGGCGAGGTGTTCGCCGGGGTCGAGGACGTCTGGCTGCGCAAGGGCGAGGTGTTCGCCGAGGTCCGCCTGCCCGCGGGCGCGGCGCTGGACGCCGAGCGGTTCGGGGTGCACCCCGGCCTCCTCGACGCGGCTCTGCAACCCTGGCTGCTGGGCGACTTCGTGCCGCGGCCCGACGACGGATCCGTGCTGCTGCCGTTCGCCTGGCGGGGCATCACGCTGCACGCGACCGGTGTCGACGCGCTGCGGGTCCGCCTGGGCCCGGCCGGGGACGGGGCCGTGTCGCTCGAGGCCGTCGACCTCGCCGGTGCCCCGGTGCTGTCGCTGGACGCGCTCGTGCTGCGTCCGCTCGCGCAGGACCGGCTGGTGGAACTGGTCGGTGGCACGACGTCCGCGCCGCTGTACCGCGTGGACTGGCAGCGGAGCCCGATCGCGAGCGCGGCGCCGCCGGCCACAGGGCTCTTCGCCTCCGCCCCGTCCGGTGCGACGCGCCGGTGGGCGGTTGTCGGGCAGGGCGGTGCCGCCGCACGGTACGCGACGGCGGACCCTGGCACGGGGTGTGTCGGGGTCTTCCCCGACCTGGACGCACTGCGGACGGCGCTGGACTCCGGAGCGGACCGCCCCGACATCGTCCTCGCTGACTTCGGGGCCCAGCCCGGCACCGCCGCCCCGCACGGGACGGCTCTGGCCGACGGGGTACGGGACACGGCTCGGCGGGGGCTCGCCCTCGTACAGGGCTGGCTGTCCGACGAGCGCTTCGCCGCCGCACGCCTCGCCGTGCTCACCGAGCACGCCGTCGCCACCGAGGCGGACGAGCGGCAGGTGGACCTCGCCGGATCGGCGCTGTGGGGGCTGATGCGTTCGGCGCAGACCGAGCACCCCGACCGCTTCGTCCTCGTCGAACACGACGGGCAGGACGCCTCGTACCAGGCGCTGCCCGCCGCTCTCGACAGCGGAATTCCCCAACTGGCCCTTCGCTCAGGCGAGGTACGCACGCCCGGGCTGGCGGTCCTGCCCACCCCGGGAGACGGGCTCACCGCGACGGGCACGGGGTTCGATCCCGAGGGCACCGTGCTCGTCACCGGCGCCACCGGCACCCTCGGCAGCCTGCTGGCCCGGCACCTGGTCACCGCACACGGCGTACGGCATCTGCTGCTGCTCAGCCGCAGCGGGCGCGACGCCGGCAGGGCCGCCGAACTGGAGCGTGAACTCACCGGTCTCGGCGCCGAGTTGCAGCTCCTCGCCTGTGATGCGACGGACCGGGCAGCGCTGCAGGAGGCCCTCGCCACCGTCCCCGCCGCACACCCGCTGACCGCGGTGATCCACACGGCCGGCGTCCTGGACGACGGCGTCGTCGAGGCGCTGACCCCCGAACGGCTGGACCGCGTGCTGCGCCCCAAGGCGGACGCCGCACTGAACCTGCACGAGCTGACCGCGGGAATGCCGCTGAAGGCGTTCGTCCTGTACTCCGGGGCGGTCGGCCTGCTGGGCGGGGCCGGACAGGCCAACTACGCCGCGGCCAACGCGTTCCTGGACGGCCTGGCTCAGTACCGGCACGCGCAGGGGCTGCCCGCGGTGTCCCTGGCATGGGGACTGTGGAGCGCCGCCAGCACGTTCACCGGCCATCTCGGCGAGGTGGATCTGCGCCGCATGGAGCGGTCCGGCATCGCGCCGCTCACGAATGAGCAGGGTCTCGAACTGCTCGACCGGGCACTTGGTGCCGCCGCGGGCGCGGACGCGCCGCAGATCTGTGTGATGCGGCTGGACACGGCGGCACTGCGTCGGCGGGCCGCCGAACACGGGCCCGCTTCGGTGCCCCTGCTGCTGCGTACGCTGGCGGCGCCCGCCGTACGGCGCGGCGCGGTGCGAACGGGCCGTGGCGCACGGGCGGCGTCCGCGGTCACGGACGTACCGAGCCGGGCGCAAGACTTGCGCGAACGACTGGCCGGGCTGGACGCGGCGGGAAGGCGGGACGAACTCCTGGCCGTGGCCCAGGCGCAGTTGGCCGACGTGCTGGGCTTCACCGACAAGACCGCGGTCGACCCCGTTCGCTCCTTCCGCGAGATCGGTCTGGACTCGCTGACCGCCGTCGAGCTGCGCAACAGGCTCGATGCCGTCACCGGACTGCGGCTGCCGCCGGCGCTGGTCTTCGACCACCCCAACCTCGACGCGCTCGCCGGCCACTTGGCGGAGCTCCTCATGGCGGAGGGCAAGGACGACGCGGGCGCTGCGGCGCTGTCGGGCATCGATGCCCTGGACCGGGCGGTCCGGGGCATGGCGGCCGACGACACGCGGCGTGACGCCGTCCGCCGACGTCTCACAGAACTGCTGGCGGTGGTCGGCGACGCCCCACGGAACGGCGACCGCAGCACACGAACGGCCGCCGGCACAGGAAGCCACGGCGTGCAGGCGGGCCCCGACCTGCTGGGGCAGCTGGACTCCGCCTCCGACGACGACCTGTTCGCCTTCATCGAAGACCAGTTGTGAGCGGGACGCCGTGCGCGTTCCCCACCCGCACCGAAGCGCGCCGCAGCAGGCGCGCCTTGCACCGACACGAGCACGTAGGCCAGGAGGGTCCGGTCGATGACGGCCAACGACGACAAGATCCGTGACTACCTGAAGCGGGTTGTCGCCGAACTGCACAGCACGCGCCAGCGGCTGAACGCGCTGGAGGACAACGCCCGCGAGCCCATCGCCATCGTGGGGATGAGCTGCCGGCTGCCCGGCGGGGTGACCACCCCCGAGAGTCTGTGGGAACTGGTCGACTCCGGCACCGATGCCGTCTCGCCGTTCCCCGACGACCGGGGCTGGGACCTGGACGCGCTGCACCACCCGGAGTCGGGAGCCGTCCACTCCCGCGAGGGCGGTTTCCTCCACGACAGCGCCGACTTCGACGCGGAGTTCTTCGGCATCAGCCCGCGAGAGGCCCTGGCCATGGACCCGCAGCAGCGGCTCCTGCTGGAGACCGCCTGGGAGGTGTTCGAGCGGGCCGGTATCGACCCGGCCTCCGTCCGCGGCTCGCGCACGGGGGTGTACGCGGGTGTCATGTACCACGACTACGGCGCCCGGCTGAACGAGATCCCGCCGGGTCTCGAGGGCTACCTGGTCAACGGCAGCGCGGGCAGCATCGCCTCCGGCCGGGTGGCCTACACCCTCGGGCTGGAGGGTCCCGCCGTCACCGTCGACACGGCCTGCTCCTCGTCACTGGTCGCCGTGCACCTGGCGGCGCAGGCGCTGCGGCAGCGGGAGTGCGACATGGCGCTCGCGGGCGGCGCGACCGTCCTGTCCACCCCCGACCTGTTCATCGACTTCGCGCGACTGGGCGGCCTGGCCTCCGACGGGCGCTGCAAGGCGTTCTCCGACGCGGCCGACGGCACCAGCTTCGCCGAGGGTGCCGGAATGCTGCTCCTGATGCGCCTGTCGGACGCGGTGGACAAGGGCCACACCGTACTGGCGGTCATCCGCGGCTCCGCCGTCAACCAGGACGGTGCCAGCAACGGCCTGACGGCCCCCAACGGCCTCGCCCAGCAGCGGGTGATCCGCGAGGCGCTCGCCAACGCGGACCTCGGCCCCGACCAGATCGACGCGGTGGAGGCACACGGCACCGGAACCCGGCTCGGCGACCCCATCGAGGCACAGGCCCTGCTGCACACGTACGGTACGAGCCGCAGCCCCGAACGGCCGCTGTGGCTCGGCTCGCTGAAGTCCAACATCGGCCACACCCAGGCCGCTGCCGGCGTGGCCGGCATCATCAAGACGGTGCTGGCGATGCGCCACGGCCGGCTGCCCCGCACCCTGCACGTCACCCGTCCCTCCAGCCGGGTGGACTGGTCGGCGGGCGCGGTGGAACTGCTCACGCAGACACAGGACTGGCCCGGCCAGGGGGACGCCCCGCGCCGCGCCGGCGTGTCCTCCTTCGGCGCCAGCGGCACCAACGCACACCTCATCCTGGAGGGCGTCCCGGACAGCGACGACACGGCGGCGGAGCGCGAACCGTTCGCCGGCGGTGGCGCCTGGCTGCTCTCGGGCCGGACCGAAGCGGCGCTGCGAGCCCAGGCCCGCAGACTCCACGGCCATCTCGCCGCCCGCCCCCACGTGTCACCCGCCGCGGTCGGACGGACGCTGGCCCGCTCCCGTACACCGTTCGAGCATCGGGCCGTCGTCATCGGACAGGACACCGCCGCACTCCTGAGCGGCCTCACGGAGCTGGCGTCCGGCGCCGCGCACGGACCCGGGGTGATCACCGGCCGGGCCGCACGCGGACGCCGTACCGCACTGCTCTTCACCGGGCAGGGCAGCCAGCGGCCGGGCGCCGGGCGCCGGCTCTACGAGCGGTACGAGGTGTTCGCCCGGGCCCTGGACGAGACGGCCGCGGAACTCGACCGGCACCTGGACCGCCCGCTGCGCGAGGTGATGTTCGCGGAACCGGGCAGCGCGACGGCCGGTCTCCTCGACCGCACCGAGTACACCCAGCCCGCGCTGTTCGCCCTGGAAGTCGCCCTCTTCGAGCTGGTGAGCGCCTGGGGCCTGCGCCCCGACGCACTCCTGGGGCACTCGGTCGGCGAACTGGCCGCCGCCCACGTTGCCGGAGTGTTCACCCTGCCCGACGCCGCCCGCCTGGTGACGGCGCGGGGGCGGCTGATGGGCGAGCTGCCGGCCGGTGGCGCCATGGCGGCGATCCAGGCAGGCGGCCCGGAGATCGAGGAGACGATCACGGCGCTCACGGCTCGTAGGCCGGCGCGCATCGCCGTCGCCGCACTCAACGGGCCCGACGCCACCGTGATCTCGGGCGACGAGGACGCGGTCGCCGAGCTCGCCGCACTGTGGCGGGAGCGGGGCCGCCGTACCAAGGTGCTGCCCGTCAGCCACGCTTTCCACTCGCCGCGCATGGACGCCGCACTGGAACCGTTCGCCCGGATCGCGCGCGACGTCTCCTACGCCGAGCCGCGCATCCCGGTGGTCTCCAACCTGACCGGCGAGGTCGCGTCGGCCGCGACGCTGTGCACCCCGGAGTACTGGGTGCGCCACGCGCGCGAGGCCGTGCGCTTCAGCGACGGCTTCCGCACCCTGCGCGACCAGGGGATCGACACCTTCGTCGAACTGGGACCGGACGGCGTGCTGTCCGCCCTGGGACGTGACTGCCTGCGCGAAGAGGAACAGGACGCCCCGCACCAGGACGGCTCGACGGACCGTGACACGGCCGGTTCCCCCGCCGACGGGCAGGAGCGTCCCGTGCTGACGGTGCCGCTGCTGCGCCGGGATCGCGACGAGACGACCACCTGCCTCGGGGCCCTGGCCGCCGTCCACACCCACGGTGTCCCCGTCGACCTCGCGGCCGTGCACGGTGACGGTGACGGGCCCGCCGTCGATCTCCCCACCTACGCCTTCCAGCGCACGCGCTACTGGCTGGACGTCCCGGCCCCCGCCGCCGGCCTCACCACCACCGGTCTGGAGGCAGCGGACCAGCCCCTGCTCCCGGCCGCCATCGACCTGCCCGACGGGGAAGGCACCGTACGGACCGGGCTGCTCTCCGTCCGCACCCACCCGTGGATCGCCGACCACCGCGTCCAGAACCGCACCGTGGTACCCGGAGCGGCCCTCCTGGACATCGCCGCCTGGGCGGGCACCGAAGCGGGCTGCCCCCGGGTCGCCGAGCTGACCTTCGCCACGCCCCTCGTCCTGCCCGAGAGCGGGGAGGGGGTCCGGCTGCGCGTGACGCTGAGCGGTCCCGACGCGGAAGGCATCCGTACGATACGCATCGACTCCCGGCCCGCCGACGCCGCTCGGGCAGTCGACGCCCCCTCCGACTGGACCCGGCACGCGTCCGGCACCCTCGCCCCCGGAACCGAGGAGGCCGGTGACGGCGTCGACGTGCCGGCGGACCTGCTCGGCGTCTGGCCCCCGGCCGACGCGACCCCGGTGGCCCTCGACGCGGACGCCCTCGCGGCTGAGTACCGGCGCCTCGCGGACGCGGGCGTGACGTACGGCCCCGTGTTCCGGGGACTGCGCGCCGTCTGGCGGCGCGGCGAAGAGATCTTCGCCGAGGTCCGGCTCCCCGGCCAGGCGGCAGCCGACGCCTCGCGGTACGGCATGCACCCGGCCCTGCTGGACGCTCTGGCGCACGCCACCGGGTTCGGCGAGCAGTTCACCGAGGCCCACGGCCTGCTGCCGTTCTCGTGGAGCGACGTCCGGATCCACGTCCGCGGCACCGACTCCCTGCGCGTACGGATCGCCCCGGCGGGACCCGACGCCGTGACCGTCGCGGCGGCCGACCCGGCGGGCCGCCCGGCCCTCACCGCCCGCTCACTCACGCTGCGTCCCCTCCCGGCGCACCGGTTCCCGAGTCCGCAGGAGCGGAGCACACCGCTGTACCGACTGGAGTGGACGTCGGCCTCCGCTCCGGTGGCCGGACACGCCCGTCCCAGGCCGGCGGCAGCGGAGTGGGGCGTCCTCGGCGATGCGGGCCAGGCCCTCCTCGAGGGCGTACGCGACGGAGCGCAGGCACCGGTACGGACCTACGACGATCTGGCCGCGCTCGCGGCCTCCGACACGCCCCTGCCCGACCACGTCCTGGTGGAGCTCGGCCACGACGGGGACGACCTTGCCGCAGGCGCCCACGACCTGGCCGAACGTGCGTTGGCCGTGGTGCAGGGCTGGCTGGCCCACGCCCGCTTCACCGACGCACGACTGGTCGTGCTGACACACGGGGCGGTGGCCGCCGGCACCAGCGCGGTCCGCCCGGCCGCGGCCGTCGCCTGGGGACTGCTGCGCAGCGCACAGTCCGAGCACCCGGGCCGCTTCGTACTGGTCGACGCGGACCCGTCCGACCCGGCTGCCTCGTACCGCTCCCTGTCGCGGGCCGTCACCTCGGGAGCCTCCCAACTCGCCCTGCGCGGCGACGAGGTCCTCGTACCCCGACTCACCCATGGAGCGAACGGGCAGGGCGCTGCCGCCGGTCCCCTCGGCGACGCCACCGAGCCGGAAGCGGCCGCGGCCATGGGGCCCGCCCCGTCGGGGAGCCTTGCCGGCCCCTGGCGCGCGGACGGCACCGTGCTCGTCACGGGCGGAACCGGAACGCTCGGCAAGGCCGTGGCCCGGCATCTCGTGACCAAGCACGGCGTCCGGCACCTGATACTGGCCGGCCGGCGCGGCGCGGACGCCCCGGGCGCGGCCGGACTGGCCGCCGAACTGACCGACCTGGGCGCCGTCGTGAACATCGTCCGCTGTGACGCCGCCGACCGCTCGGCGCTCGAAGGCGTGCTGGCCGCCGTCCCCGCCGCGCACCCGCTCACCGCTGTCGTGCACACCGCCGGTGTGCTGGACGACGGCATCGTCACGGCACAGACCCTCCAACGGGTCTCGGCAGTTCTGCGGGCCAAGGCGGACGCGGTCACACACCTGCACGAACTGACCCGTGACCTGGACCTGTCCGCCTTCGTCCTCTTCTCGTCGGCTGCGGGAACCCTCGGCAGTCCCGGCCAGTCCGGCTACGCGGCCGCCAACAGCTTCCTCGACGCGTTCGCCGCCTGGCGGCGCGCGCAGGGCCTGCCCGCCGTGTCCCTGGCCTGGGGCCTGTGGGGCGACGGCGGTGACGGCGACGGCGGTAGCGCAGGGGCCGACGGCATGGGAGCGAGCCTGGCCGCCGCCGACCTGGCACGGCTGCGCCGTTCCGGAATCCTGCCCCTCGACCCCGCCGAGGCACTGGAACTGTTCGACGAGGCATGCGACCCCTCCAGGACCGAGGCAGTGTTGCTGCCGATCCGCCTCGACCTGGCCGGCCTGCGTGCTCGTGCCGCCCGCGGCACCGTACACGCAGGCGTGGTACCCGAAGTGCTGCACGCCCTGGTGCCCCCGCCCGCCGGTGCCGGACCCTCGTCCGGTGCGGGCACGCCGGACCCTGCGGCGGGCCAGGAGCCCCCGACCACGGCCCCGGCATCCGGCACCCTGGCCGAACAGCTCGCCGGGAAGCCGCGCGGCGAGCGGCTCGCCGTCCTCAGGGAGCTCGTGCGCACCGAAATCGCCTCGGTGCTCGGGCACGCGGACGCCCAACGCGTCCAACTCCAGTTCTCCTTCAAGGAAGCCGGATTCGACTCGCTCACCGCCGTCGAACTCCGCAACAGGCTCACCGCCGTCACCGGAACGAGGCTTCCCGCCACACTGGTCTTCGACCATCCGACGCCGGCGGCACTCGTCGACCACCTGGAACAGGAACTGCCGAAGGGCGGTCAGGAACTTCCCGCGGACGTCCCGGCCGTTCTGGAGGCACTCGATCGGATCCGGGACGGACTGGCCACCGCTGTCACCGACGACAACGGCCGCGCCCACGTCGCGGAACGCCTTCAGGAACTGCTCGGCACGCTCGCCCCGCCGGTGGCGGGCGTCCGCCCGGTCAACGGCTCGAACGGTCACGACGGGCAGGGCCCCGATGAGGTGTCGGTCGGCGAACGCCTCGCCGCCAGCACCGACGACGAGCTCTTCGACCTCTTCGACAGCGACTTCCGATCGATGTAGCCCAGGGCCCGCCTGCCGCCACGGCTCTCCCGCCCCGCCGCCCGTCCCACACCCCTGGAGAACAGCACCGTGTCTTCCGCAACGCCTGCCACCAACGAAGAAAAGCTCCGCGACTACCTCCGCCGCGCCATGGCCGACCTGCACGAGGCCCGCGAGCAGATCCGCCGGACCGAGTCGGCCAGGCATGAGCCGATCGCGATCGTGGGGATGGGGTGCCGGTTCCCGGGTGGGGTGTCGTCGCCGGAGGGGTTGTGGGATCTGGTGGCGTCGGGGGTGGACGCGGTCTCCCCGTTCCCTACCGATCGGGGTTGGGATGTGGCGGGGTTGTTCGATCCGGAGCCTGGTGTGCCTGGGCGTACGTATGTGCGTGAGGGTGGGTTCCTGCATGACGCGGGGGAGTTCGACGCGGGGTTCTTCGGTGTCTCGCCGCGTGAGGCGTTGGCGATGGATCCGCAGCAGCGGTTGTTGCTGGAGACGTCGTGGGAGGCGTTGGAGCGGGCGGGTATCGACCCGCACTCGCTGCGCGGCTCACGGACCGGCGTCTACGCCGGAGTGATGTACCACGACTACGGCAGCACCGTGGCGGGCTCCGCCGCTCCCGACGACGAGACGGCCGGCTTCCTCGGCATCGGGACGTCCGGCAGTGTCGCTTCGGGTCGTATCTCGTATGTGCTGGGTCTGGAGGGGCCGGCGGTGACGGTGGACACGGCGTGTTCGTCGTCGCTGGTCGCGTTG
>NZ_JBVJYH010000046.1:0-10121 GCF_055600785.1 Streptomyces sp. NPDC038200 | reverse complement strand
TCGTTCGCCATCACGGTCCGGCCCGTCCGAACACAAAGCATCATATAGCTTGATGGATTCCTCACGGCCATGAACGTCAGGGCATACGACGACGCCCACCCCTCCACTCCCGGACTGAAGATTCCGGACATATGGTGCACAATCCTAAGGGGGGTCGATTCTGTCCCAGGATAGTGGGCCCGGGCGGTGGAACTCGGACATCGAACCCACCGACGAGGAGGAACGAGAGATGCAGGAAGTGCGGTTCAGGAACCGGACCTGGGACGTGGCGGCGCATCTTCGAGTGCCCAAGGGATTCGACGAGAACGAGAAGTACCCCGCGATCATCTGCGCCCACCCGATCAGCAGCTGCAAGGAGCAGACGGCCGGCGGCATCTACGCCGAGCGGCTCACCGAACAGGGCTACATCACGCTCGCGTTCGACGCGTCGTACCAGGGCGAGAGCGGCGGCGAACCCCGTTATCTGGAGGACCCGGGGTCACGCGTCGAGGACTTCCGCTGTGCCGTGGACTATCTGATGACGCTCGACTACGTCGACGAGGACCGCGTCGGCGTCCTGGGCGTCTGCGGCGGCGGCGGTTACGCCGCGAACGCCACGATGACCGACCACCGGATCAAGGCGCTGGTGACCGTGGTCGCCGCGAACTACGGCCGGCTCATGCGCGAGGGCGACCTCTCCCCCGACGCGGCCGTCGCGACGCTCGAGGCGGTCGGCAAGCAGCGCACGGCCGAGGCACGCGGCGCCGAACCGCACCTCACGACCTACATCCCCGGGTCGACGGAGGAGCGGGAGAAGGCCGGCATCACCGACGTCGACACCGTCAACGCCGTCGAGTACTACCGCACCCCCCGGGGGCAGCACCCCAACTCCCCGAACAAGCTCCGCTTCTCCGGTCTGGAGGCGGCCTTCGGGTTCGACGCCTTCCACTTGGCCGAGGTCCTCCTGACGCAGCCACTGCAGATCATCGTGGGTGATGTCCCCGGCGCCTTCGGCTCCTACCGGGACGGGTACGAGCTGTTCGACCGGGCGCGCTCGGAGAAGAAGGACATCTTCGTGGTGAAGGGCGCGAGCCACTACGACCTCTACGACCAGCCGAAGTACGTGGACCAGGCATTCGAGAAGATCACGCCTTTCTTCAAGGACAACCTGTAGTGACCTGCCGCCGGAGATCCTGCGGCAGGTCGCCGGGCGGAGCGGTGCGGGCCGCTCCGCCGGCGTCCCTTGAGGGGGCGGGGTTCAGGGTGTCGCCTCGACGCGGGGGCCCATGGCTTCGAAGATCAGGCCCAGCCGCTCCGGGTGGAGCGCCTCGCTGATCACCATCTCCGGCGTGTCGTAGCGCGCCGCTAGCGCGTCGACCGACTCCTGCAGGCTGTCGGTCTCCAGCTCGTAGATCGCGAGGTAGCCGTAGGGGGTCGCGCTCCGCTGTGCCGGAGCCAGGCGGAACCGCTGCGCGGAGACGAATCCGGGAACCCTGAGCGCGTCGTACACGTGGATGTTCGAGTACCAGTCGTTGAACTCCTCTTCCTTCCCCTCGACGGGGTTGGTGAGCACGACATAGGTGTATCTCGGCATGACATTCTCCTGCTCAGTCGGAATCAAGAACAGATCGCTTGCCGGGAAAGGGAATGCAGCGAGGCGGCGTCGATTTCCTTTCCGGAGGCGCGCAGCGCAGCCCAGTGCTGCGGGTCATGATTGACCCAGACGGTCACGTCCTGTCTGGTGCCGAGCAACTTCAGCTTGCGCAGCGAGTCGAGTTTGTTCCCGATGTCGGCGTCGAACGGCATGCCCACCGTGGTGGCGGTGTTCTCCCGCAGGTGTGCCGCGTCGCCGGTGAGGATCAGCGTGTGCTCCTCGAAGCGGAGCCGGAGTCCGAGGGAGCCAGGGGTGTGGCCCGGCAGGGACAGCAGGGTGACGCTGCCGTCGCCGAACATGTCGTGGTCGTAGCCGGCCGGCAGCTCGTTCCACCGGATCGCCGCCGCCGCCCTCAGATCCTGGTCCCGGAAGAACCCCGCCGTATGCGGGTCCGCGTTGCGGGCGTAGCGCAGTTCGCCGGCGCCGACGAAGCCCTCGGCGTGCGGGAAGTGGTGCAGTCCGCCGGTGTGGTCGAAGTGCGCGTGCGAGAGCACCACGCGCTTGACGTCCGTGGTCCGGAGGCCGAGTGCTTCGAGCTGCCGGTCCAGTCGGCGTTCCGCGGGGAAGTCCATCTCGAACATGGCGGCCAGCGGCCCGTACGCGCCGGCCGGGTCGCCCGCGGCCTCGGTCGCCAGCCCGGTGTCGAACAGCAGCAGCCCTTCGTCGTGCTCGACCAGGAAGGACGGGGCCGGCAGGGTCACGTCCTCCCCGCCGCTTCCCAGCAGCAGGACGCTCTTGTCCACGGTGAGGGTGGGGGCGTCGAGCGCCCACAGGCGCCGGATGGTTCTCGACTTGCTCATAGGTGTCTCCGTACGGGAGCGGTGCGGGTCTCGGCTTGCGGACACGGCGGCGTCAGAACTCGAAAACGCCCTTGCCGTCGGTCTGCCGGTCGAACCACTCGTAGGCCTCGGCGGCCTCGTCGAGCTGCCAGCTCCTGGTGAACAGGGCGTCCACCGGCAGGCCGCGGGCGGTGACGAAGTCGGCACAGCGGGCCTGTTCGACCGACGAGAGCGTCCAGGACGTCATGAGGGTCCACTGGTTCTTGTAGATGTCCTGCGTCTTGAACTCCACGGGCCCGGGCAGCCCGATGAAGCACGCGCGTCCCCACTTGCCGAGGACCTTCAGGGCGTCGGCGCCTGCCACGCCCGAGGTCTCCAGCACCAGATCCGCTCCCCGGCCCCCGGTGAGGCCGTGGACCGCCTCGCGGATGTCCGCCGCGGCGGAGTTGACGACCTCCCGGGCGCCGAACTCGCGTGCGCGTTCCAGTCGGGCGTCGTTGATGTCCACGCCGATGACGCGCGCGCCAAGGGCGGCGGCCAGCATGGTGCCGGACAGGCCGACGGGGCCCTGGCCGAGGACCACCAGGGTGGCGCCGCCGAGGTCGCCCAGGCGCCTGAGTCCGCCCCACGCCGTGCCGGTGCCGCAGCCGATGGCGGCGCCGGCCTTGTAGCTGAGCGCGTCGGGGAGCGGCAGCAGCGTACGGACCGGCACGACCAGGTAAGGGGCGTGCCCGCCCGGCTCGTTGACGGACAGCAGGCGCACATCGCCGCCGTCGCACATCTGCGGCCAGCCGGACCTGCAGTGGTCGCACCGGTCGCAGCCCCAGTAGTGGTGGATCATGACGCGGTCGCCGACGGCCACCGTCTCCGGGTTCACTCCCGGCCCCACCGCGTGCACGTCGCCACAGGGCTCGTGCCCCTGGATGACGTCCGCGCTGCCGCCGAAGGCCGTCGACCCCCGATAGGAGTGGAGATCGCTTCCGCACATCCCCGAGGCCCGCATACGGACGACCGCTTCCCCGGGCCCCGGCCGCGGCTCGGGAAAATCCTTGAGGACCGCACGGCGATCGCCGGGAAACGTGATTCCTTGCATGTCCTGCCCTTCACCTTGTCAGACTTCCGGCACCGTAATGCCGCGGTTACGTCCGCGTTAAGGCTCGTGCACTTGAAGATTCCCGAATCAGTGATTCGAAACCAGGAAATTGAAATGGAGTGCCCTGTGGGATAGGTTTCGGGGCTGCCTGACCGGCAGAAAAAGAAAAGTCCGAAGGAGCCCTCCACAGTGGTCGTCCAGCACGAGTCCCACTACATCGACGGGGCTTTCCGGCCCGCCGGCTCGGCGCACCGCATCCCCGTCGTCGACCCGGCGAGCGAAGCGACGTTCGCCGCCATCCCCGACGGGTCCGCGGCCGATGTCGACGCCGCCGTCCACGCCGCCGACGGCGCCGGAGCCGAATGGGCCGCGACCGGTCCCGCCGAGCGCGCCCGGCGGCTGCGGAACCTGGCGGACGCGTTCGAGGAGCGTGCCGAGGAGATCTCCCGGCTCGTCACCCGGCAGAACGGCACCCCCATCACCGTCTCCCGGGCCATGCAGCAGCAGGTCCCCCTCAATTACCGCTACTTCGCCTCGCTCGCGGAGAAGTTGGCCGAAGAGGAGCCGCTGCGGACCTCATTCGGCGACGCTCTGCTGCGCCGTGAGCCCGTCGGGGTGGTCGGCGTCATCACACCGTGGAACGGGCCGCAGCCGCTGATCGCCTGGAAGGTCGGCCCCGCGCTCGCGGCCGGCTGCACCGCGGTGATCAAGCCCGCGCCGGAGACCACCCTCGACGCGTTCCTCTTCGCGGAGATCGCCACCGCGGCCGGCATACCGGCGGGGGTGCTGAACGTGGTCAGCGGCGGCCGCGAGACCGGCACCGCCCTGGTCGAGCATCCACTGGTGCGCAAGATCGCCTTCACCGGCTCCACCGACGCCGGCCGGGCCATCGCGGCGGCCTGCGGCCGGGCACTGAAGCGGGTGACCCTGGAACTGGGCGGCAAGTCCGCCGCGATCCTCCTCGACGACGTCGACCTGGAGGCGTTCCGCCCGTTCGTCGCCTCGGCCTGCTCGCCCAACACCGGCCAGACCTGCCGTGCGCTGACCCGGGTGCTCGCGCCCCGCTCACGCTACGACGAGGTGGTCGAGGCCGTCGCCGCGGCCCTGAGCGCCGTCCCGCAGGGCGACCCGACGGACCCCGCCAACCTGTTCGGCCCCCTGGTCTCCGCCCGCCAGCGCGACCGTGTCGAGGCCTACCTGCAGCTGGGGCGCGACGAGGGCGCCGAGGTCGTCGTCGGCGGCGGTCGCCCCGGCTTCACCACCGGCTACTACGTCCAGCCCACCGTCTTCCGCGATGTCACCAACGACATGCGCATCGCCCGGGAGGAGATCTTCGGCCCGGTCCTCGTCGTCATCCCCTACGACACCGAGGACGAGGCCGTCGCCATCGCCAACGACTCCGACTACGGCCTGGGCGGTGGGGTCTTCTCACCCGACCGCGACCGGGCCACGGCCGTCGCCCGCAGGATCGTGACCGGCACCGTCGGGGTCAACACCGCCTCCTTCCCCATGGAAGCCCCCTTCGGCGGCGTCAAGAACAGCGGCCTCGGACGGGAACTGGGGCCCGGCAGCCTGGACCCGTACCTCGAACTCAAGACGATCTTCCGGAGTGCCGGCACGGTGTGAGCCGCATGTCCGCACGGGCCTGGTGCGGGAGGACAGGGCTGTCCCCGGTCGGCATGGCCCGGGGATGTGACCGGCCCATTTCGCCGAAGGGCGACGGCTGTGAGACTCCAGGACACGGCCGGTACGCAACGAGCTGCGAGGCCGCCGCGCGCGGCCTGCCCGCACCACCGTTCCGGAAGCCGTCTGCCCGCACCACCGTTCCGGAAGCCGTAGTGCCCCGGAGCGAAGAGAAGCACAGAACGGAACAGCCCTCCATGGACATACAGTCCGTACGCTTTGCGAACCGAACCTGGGAGGTGGCCGCTCACCTGCGGCTCCCGGACGGTTTCGACCTGCGAAGAAGTACCCGGCGATCATCTGCGCCCACCCCATCACCAGCTGCAAGGAACAGACGCCCGGTGGTGTCTACGCCGAGCATCTGACCGGGCAGGGATACGTCACCCTCGCCTTCGACGCCTCGCACCAGGGGGAGAGCGGTGCCGAGCCGCGCTACCTGGAGGACCCGGCCACCCGGGTGGAGGACTTCCGCTGCGCGGTGGACTACCTGATGACGCTCGACTACGTCGCCGAGGACCGCGTCGGCGTCCTCGGCATCTGCGGCGGCGGCGGTTACGCCGTGAACGCCACGATGACCGACCACCGGATCAAGGTGCTGGGCACCGTCGTCGCTGCGAACTACGTCCGGATCATGCGCGAGGCCGGCGCCATTCCCACGCTCGAGGCAATCGACCCAACAAGCTGCGCTTCTCCGGTCTGGAGGCGGCGCTGGGATTCGACGCGTTCCACCTGGCGGAGGTGCTGCTGACGCAGCCCCTGCAGATCGTCGTGGGCGATGTGCCCGGCGCCTTCGGCTCGTACCGCGACGGCTGGGAACTCTCCAACCGGGCCCGCTCGGAGAAGAAAGACATCTTCGTCGTCGAGGGCGCGAGCCACTACGACCTCTACGACCAGCCGAAGTACGTGGGCCAGGCGCTGGAGAAGCTCACGTCCTTCTTCGGGGAAAACCTCTGACCGACGGGTGACGAGCCGGCCGGGCACGGCTTCGGGAGTCTTCGAGGAGACTCCCGGAGCCGTGTCCGCACCTGCTCATGCGCCGCACGCCGCCCTCCGTTCAGCCACGGCACAGGTTCCGGTTCGCACTACGCGAAAGCGCGGTTCGGAACTTCGCAATTGAACTGGTCCATGGCCCGGGATAACTTCCCGGCGACAGAACGGGAGACTGAGATGACGGAAAAGTCGAGCGGTCCGCTCGCGGGCGTCAGGATCGTGGAGTTGGGTGGCGTCGGGCCGACCCCGTTTTGCTGCATGCTCCTTTCCGATCTCGGCGCGGACATCATCCGTATCGACCGGCCGCCGGGTTACGACGGTGGCGCGCCGGTCCAGCCGCGGTTCAATCTGCTCCATCGCGGGCGGCGCAGTGCGGCGCTGGATCTGAAGAACAAGGGGGCCGTTGACGCGGTCCTGAAATTGGTGCGCGGCGCCGATGTCGTGATCGAGGGTTTCCGCCCGGGTGTCGCGGAGAAGCTGGGCCTGGGCCCGGAGGAGTGTCTGGCGGCCAACCCGCGGCTCGTGTACGGGCGGATGACGGGATGGGGCCAGAGCGGGCCGCTGGCCCAGGCACCCGGCCACGACGTGAACTACGTGTCGCTCACCGGTGTGCTGCACTCCGTCGGCAGGGCGGGAGGGCCGCCGGTGATCCCGCTCAACCTCGCCGGCGACTTCGGTGGCGGATCCCTCTATCTGGCCCTCGGCGTGGTCTCGGCGCTGCTGGAGAGCCGGAGTTCGGGGCGCGGGCAGGTGATCGACGCGGCCATGGTGGACGGTTCGGCGTCCCTGATGACCCTCTTCTACGGACTGCACGCCGCCGGGTACTGGAACGACGAGCGCGGTACGAACCGCCTCGACTCGGGTGCCCCCTGGTACGACGTCTACGAGACGAAGGACGGCCGCTGGCTGAGCGTGGGCTCCAACGAGGCACGGTTCTGGCGCAACACCCTGCGTCTCCTCGGGCTGCGCGAGGAGGACATGCCGGACCAGCACGACCGGTCCAGGTGGCCGGAGATGCGGACCAGGCTCGCCGCGGTGCTCTCGACCCGCACCCGGGACGAGTGGTGTGCGCTGGCCGAGGGCCAGGAGGTCTGCATCGCGCCGGTCCTGTCGCTGACGGAGGCGCCCGGCCATCCGCATCTGCGCGAGCGGGGAACGTTCGTCGAGGTGGAGGGCGTGGTCCAGCCGGCGCCGGCACCGCGCTTCAGCCGGACTCCCGGAGCGATCCAGGGACCGCCCGCCGAGCCGGGGCAGCACACCGACGAGGTCCTGGGCGACTGGGGCCTCACCCCCGACGAGCTGTCCGCACTGCGCGCCGCGGGCGCGATCACCTGATCCGGCTCTTGCGCGCTACCGGTTGCCGGTCGGCGCCGGTGGCGCGGCTGAGGGTGTCCCGGTCGAGGGCGGGTCTCCCGGTCGGGGGTGGGTGTCGCCCTCGACCAGGCGCCGCAGTGAGGGCAGCAGCGCGTCGAGGTCCTGGCCGGTGCGGAAGGCGACGACGGTGGTGCCGCCGTCCGCGGCGTCCGCCCCGGTACCCGGTGCCGGGAACAGGGTGAGCACCTCGCCCATCGCCTCGTCCATCTCGATCACGGGGTCCGCGGACTCACCGCGCAGCCACCGGCGCAGCACGTGGTTGTGGGCGGCGACGACGGAGGCCGCCATCAGCTCGGCGCGCAGCGACGCCGACGTCGTCGGGTCGCCCATCCAGTTCGCGATGAACTCGCGGAACAGCCGCTGGTAGCGGGCCACGCTCGCGATCTCCCGGTCGCGCAGCGCCGCCACCTTGCTGGTCAGGGCGTACCGCCGGCGGGCGAGGTCGCCCTCCTCGATGTAGTGCAGCAGGACCAGGCGGACCGCGTCCGAGACAGCGACCAGAGCGGTCCGGTGGCTGGAGGTCGCCAGCCGGTCACGGATCAGGTCGAGCAGCCGGTCGTGGTCGGGGAAGATGACCGCTTCCTTGGACCGGTAGTGCCGGAAGAACGTCGTACGTCCGACTCCGGCTCGTTCGGCGATGTCGTCGACGGTGGTCTGCTCGTAGCCGCGCTCGTCGAAGAGCGCGAATGCGGCGTCCGCGAGTCGGATCCGCGCTGGTGCCTTGCTCATGACCGCCCATCCTCCCCCGTCTCGGCCACCGGTGACTACTTGCCCTCTACAACGGTACTGAGTACCGTATATTGGAGATTGAGTACCAGAGAAGTATTCGGAGGAGGTCCGTGTGGATTCCGTTGCGCAGAGTGAGTCCGGCCTGCCGATCCAGCCTCTCTACGACGGCTGGGCGCTCACCGGTTTCGACGCGGACGCCAAGCTCGGCGCGCCGGGGAAGTTCCCGTTCACCCGCGGCGTGTATCCGACGATGTACACGGGCCGGCCGTGGACGATGCGGCAGTACGCCGGCTTCGGCACGGCGAAGGAGTCCAACGAGCGCTACCACGAGCTGGTGGCCGCCGGCACAGGTGGTCTGAGCGTGGCCTTCGACCTGCCGACGCAGATGGGCTACGACTCCGACGAGGCGATCGCCCGCGGCGAGGTCGGCAAGGTCGGCGTCGCCATCGACTCGATCGAGGACATGCGGACCCTCTTCCGGGGCCTGCCGCTCGGCAAGGTCTCGACGTCGATGACGATCAACGCCCCCGCCTCCACACTGCTCCTGCTGTACCAGCTGGTCGCGGCCGAACAGGGCGTGTCCGGCGATCAGCTGACCGGCACGATCCAGAACGACGTACTGAAGGAGTACATCGCCCGCGGCACCTACATCTTCCCGCCCCAGCAATCCCTGCGGCTGATCAGCGACATCTTCGCCTACTGCCACAAGGAGCTGCCGCGCTGGAACACGATCTCCATCTCGGGCTACCACATGGCCGAGGCCGGGGCGACACCCGTCCAGGAGATCGCCTTCACGCTGGCCAACGCCAAGGAGTACGTGCGCGCCGCGATCGCCGCCGGGCTTGACGTGGACGACTTCGCGCCGCGGCTGTCGTTCTTCTTCGTCGCCCGGACGACGCTGCTGGAGGAGATCGCGAAGTTCCGCGCGGCCCGCCGCATCTGGGCACGCATCATGCGCGACGAGTTCAAGGCGAAGAACCCCAAGTCGCAGATGCTGCGATTCCACACCCAGACGGCCGGTGTGCAGCTCACCGCGCAGCAGCCCGAGGTCAACCTCGTCCGGGTCGCCCTGCAGGGCCTGGGCGCGGTGCTGGGCGGAACGCAGTCCCTGCACACCAACTCCTACGACGAGGCCATCGCGCTGCCCACCCAGAAGGCGGCCCGGCTCGCCCTGCGGACCCAGCAGGTCATCGCCTACGAGACCGACGTGACCAAGACGGTCGACCCGTTCGCCGGCTCCTACGTCATGGAGTCCATGACCGACGACCTCGAAGCGGCGGCCCTGGAACTGATCCAGGCCGTCGAAGAGCGCGGCGGCGCCGTCGCCGCGATCGAGCAGGGTTTCCAGAAGTCCGAGATCGAGAAGTCCGCGTACCGGATCGCGCTGGAGATCGACAAGCAGGAGCGGACCGTCGTCGGCGTCAACAAGTACGTCCTGGACGAGGAGGAGCCCTACGAGCCGCTCCGGGTCGACCCGCGGATCGAGATCGACCAGCGCGAGCGCCTCGCGGTGCTGCGCGAGGAGCGCGACAAGGACGCCGTCGAGCGCGCTCTCGACGCCCTCCGGGACGCCGCCCGGGGCACGGACAATGTGCTGCCTTCGATGCGCGAAGCGCTGCGGCAGCGTGCCACGGTCGGCGAGGTGTCCCACGCCCTGCGCGACGTGTGGGGCGTGCACGTCCCGCACGACATTTTCTGACCAGCGACGTCCGTGTGGAGCAAGCAATGAACGACATCGACATTCGCACGACCGCGGGGAAGCTCGCGGATCTCCAGCGCCGCATCCACGAGGCGACGCACGCCGGCTCGGAGCGCGCCGTCGAGAAGCAGCACGCCAAGG
>NZ_JBVJYH010000045.1:0-14309 GCF_055600785.1 Streptomyces sp. NPDC038200 | reverse complement strand
GTGGCGCCGGGGTAGAGGTCGTCCAGCACACCGGCGATCTGCACACCGGTCGCGGCCAGCACGGCACCGTTCGCGGCCCGCTGCGAGGCCACCAGCTGCCCCGTGAGCGCCTCTCGCACCCGGTCCCGGTCGCGGGGGTCGACGGACCAGGCGGCGTAGTCCTTCAGGTGCGGGAACTTCGCCTTCTGGGCGTCGGTCAGGGCCGTCCTCGCCAGCCGGATCCGGCGCGTGTCGTCGCCGGTCAGGGAGGAGCCCTCGACGCTGATGGAGCCGTCGCGGGAGTACAGCAGCTGGGTGGAGGCGGCGCCGTCCGCGCCGTTCCAGGCGACGGTGTTCCGGTCGATCCAGACCGCCTTGGAAGTGCTCGGGCCGAGACCGGTGGTGCCGGTTCCGGCGGCGGCGTGGGCGACGGCCTGGGGGAGTGCGGCAAGGGACTGGAGGAGGGCGGCGGCGAGCAGGGCACTGGTGATTGCCGCCACGCGCACACCCCGCTTGCCTCGTCTTCCCCGTCCGACCTGGTGGGGCGGGCGCTTCACGGGCGCCGGCCGGCTGGATGTCATGGGTATGGACTCCTTGTGCCGATGGCTTGGTCGGGCTCCGGCCACCCGATGCCGTGAGACGGCCTCATGGCCGGACGCCGGGCGCGACCGTAACCACGAGCGAACGGTTACAGCAAGGGCCTTGAAAGCATCAGCAAGAAACTGCACCCACAGCCATGACGGCTCGTCACATGTTACGGAACGTCGGAAAGTGGCAACGCGTCGTCGTCGCGCAGCGCCGTCCGCCCGGCGGGGGACCGCTGTGTCGTGCGCGCGGTGCAAGGGGTGTCCACAGGACGTCGTAGTAGCAACTGAGCAGGTCTTCCAGGTGAGTTCTCGTTCACGGGCGATCAACTGCACACGCAGGTAACAAGGTTGTCACGCCCAGGGAATCGTGGAGGAATCCTCCTGCAACGTCTTTCGCAAGAGATTGCAACCTTGTATGTTCAACTCGCGCCCGGCGGCCGTCGGTTGAGACAGACGGCACCCCGGCCCTTCTCGAGGGATGTTCCGGGCATTCAGATCAAGGAGTTGCTATGCGACGTGGCATATCGATCGCCGCCGCGGTCACCGTGGTCGCCCTCACCGCCTCGGCCTGCGGTGGCTCGGGCGGCGGCTCATCGAGCACGCCGAAGGATCCCAAGGACATCTCCGGCACGATCACGTACTGGGACACCTCGGATGCCGCGACCGAGGCCCCGACGTACAAGGCCCTCATCAAGCAGTTCGAGAACAAGTACCCGAAGATCAAGGTGGACTACCAGAACGTCCCGTTCACCGACATCGAGCAGAAGTTCAAGTCGGCCGCCAAGAGCGGCAAGGGCGCACCCGACGTCGTGCGCACCGACGTGGGGCTGATGGCCGAGTACGCCGAACTGGGCTACATCGCCCCGCTCGACGGCACCGCGGCACTCAAGGACACCGACGACTTCAGCTCCGTCCCGCTGAACACGGCCAAGTACAAGGGCAAGACCTACGGCGTGCCCTCGGTCACCGACACCCTGGGCCTGCTGTACAACAAGAAGCTCCTGAAGAAGGCCGGCATCACCGAACCGCCGGCCACCTGGGACGAGTTCATCGCCGACTCGAAGACCATCAAGGAGAAGACGGGGGCCTACGGCACCTACCTGAACCCCGATTCCTACTTCCTGCTCCCGCTGCTCTACAGCAACGGCGCCGACCTGGCCGACCCCTCGACGAAGAAGATCACCATCAACGACGGTGCCGCCGTCAAGGCCCTGGAAACCGCGAAGAAGATCAATGACGAAGCGTCGATGAAGGTCGACTTCGCGAACGCCTACCAGAACATGCAAGCCGGCTTCAAGAACGGCAAGGTCGCCATGCTGGTCCAGGGCCCCTGGTCGGTCGGCGACGACCTGAGCGGCACGGCGTTCAAGGGCGACGAGGGCAACCTCGGCTTCGCGCCCGTCCCGGCCGGTGCCGGCGGCAAGGCACAGGCCCCGACCGGTGGCCACAACCTCACCGTCTACCAGGGGTCCAGCAACCTGGACGCCAGCTACCTGTTCACACAGTTCATGACGTCGACACCGAGCCAGATCGCGATCGCCAAGGGCACCGGCACCCTGCCGACCCGCAAGTCCGCCTACACCAGTGAGGTCACCGGGGACGCCAAGATCGCCGGCTTCCAGCCGATCCTGGAGAAGACGGCACGCGCACGCGTGGCTCTCCCGCAGGTCGGTTCACTCTTCACGCCCCTGGCGCAGAACTACGTGAAGATCCTCCAGGGCGACGAGTCGGTCCAGGGCGGTCTCGACGCCACCGCCAAGGAGTTCCAGAAGCTGCTGAACGGCTATTCCATCGGCTGAACCGCGGCGCACCGCCCCACGGTAACCGAAGGACACGCAGCCCCGGGGGATCCATTTCCCCGCTGCCGCCCCGACCGGGGCTCCCCCGGGGCTGCGGAACCACCCGACTTCGCCCGCGAAAGAGCCGATGAGTATGACGACCGCAACGAGCACCGGAAAGACCGACGAGACGGCCCGCGGCCACCGGAAACCACAGCGCGCACCTGGACCGGTCAGGCGGGCGTGGGACAAGTACTGGTACGCCTGGGCCATGGTGGCCCCGGTCGCCATCGTCATCACCCTGCTGGTGCTGTATCCGCTGGGATACGGCTTCTACCAGTCGTTGACCAACGCGACCGAGGCCAACGTCGCCACCACCATCGGCGCCTTCCACCGGCCCGCCACCTACGACTTCGTCGGCCTCGACAACTACTGGCACATCCTGTCGGGCGAGGACGGCGACTTCTACCCCCGGCTGTGGTGGACGGTCCTGTGGACGGTGTCCTGCGTCGTCCTGCAAGTCGGTCTGGGCATGGCACTCGCGGTACTGCTCAACCGCAAGATGCGCCTGCGGGGTTTCTACCGCGCGATGCTGATCCTGCCGTGGGCCGTCCCGTCGTTCATCGGCGTCTTCGCCTGGCGGCTGATGCTCAACTCCCAGTACGGGGTGTTCAACGAGATCATCCAGGCGGTCGGTCTGCCCGCGCAGAACTGGCTCGGCTCCCCGCTGTCCCAGAAGATCGCCGTCATCATGGTCAACGTCTGGATCGGCATCCCCTTCAACATGGTCGCCCTGCTGGGCGGACTCCAGTCGATCCCCAAGGAGCTGTACGAGGCCGCCGAGATGGACGGCGCCTCGCCCTGGCAGCGCTTCGTCAACGTCACGCTGCCCGGACTGCGGCCGGTGTCCAGCACCGTGATCCTGCTGGGCTGCATCTGGACGTTCAACATGTTCAACGTCATCTACCTGTTGCTGGGCAACAACACCACCGGCGACACGGACATCCTCGTCACCTTCGCCTTCCACAAGGCGTTCAACGGGGTCTCGGACTACGCCGGAGCGGCGACCTACGGGATCATCATCCTCGCCCTCCTGCTTGCCTTCTCGACCTTCTACCGCCGCAGCGCCCTGAAGTCCGAGCAGGCGTAAAGGAGCCATCGTCATGACCGCAGCAACGCACGAGACCACCGCCGCGCCCGGCGGTACCGCCCCGCTCGCCGCCCCCGCCCCGGCGACCCGCAAGGCGCGAGGCCGGGAAGAGCGAGGGCTCGGTGCCTCCGTGGCCCTGCACGGCACGCTGATCCTCGCCACCGTGATCGCGGCCTTCCCCGTGGTGTGGGTCCTCTTCATCTCCCTGGGCCCGAAGAACGCCTGGCAGCAGCCGAGCGAGGTGCTGAAGAACCTCGGCTTCCACAACTACAGTGACGTGCTGGCCCATTCGGATCTGCTCCAGTGGTTCCTGAACACCGTCATCGTGGCGGCCGGCACCACGGCCCTGGGCGTCTTCCTCGCCGCGACCGCCGGCTACGCCGTGTCCCGGATGCGGTTCCCGGGCAGCCGGCAGCTGATGTGGGTCTTCCTGGTCACCCAGATGTTCCCCAGCATCGTGCTGATCGTGCCGCTGTACCTGCTCATGTCGGAACTGAACCTGCTCGACAACTACCTCGGACTGATCCTGGCCTACGCGACCACGGCGGTGCCGTTCTGCGCCTGGATGATGAAGGGCTACTTCGACACCATCCCCAAGGAGATAGACGAGGCCGGACGCGTGGACGGCCTCACCCCCTTCGGCACCTTCTGGCGGCTGATCGTGCCGCTGGCCAGGCCGGGCCTCGCCGTGACGGCGTTCTACAGCTTCCTCACCGCCTGGGGCGAGGTCGCCTACGCCACACAGTTCATGCAGTCCGACCACTACACGCTCGCCGTCGGCATCCGCACCTTCGCCCAGGACCAGCGGCCCGACTGGGCGTGGACCTCGGCCACCGCGATCATCATCACCATCCCGGCCGCCCTCGTGTTCATGCTCGTGCAGCGCAGCCTCGTCTCCGGACTGACGGCCGGCGGCACCAAGTCATGACCGGCGGCCCCCCGGCCGGACACCGGCCCCCGCCCACCGGGCACGCGCTTTCGTCGTCACCCTCGTACTCCTTAAGGGAAGCCATGACCCAGCACGTCACCGACACAGTCCCCGACGAAGCCCCCGCCTCCGCCTCCCCGCACCGGGAGTGGTGGCGCGACGCGGTCATCTACCAGGTGTATCCGCGCAGTTTCGCCGACAGCAACGGCGACGGAATCGGCGACCTGCCCGGCATCCGCGCACGCCTTCCCTACCTGGCGAAGCTCGGTGTCGACGCCGTCTGGCTCTCGCCGTTCTACGCCTCCCCGCAGGCCGACGGAGGCTACGACGTCGCGGACTACCGGGCCGTGGACCCCATGTTCGGCACCCTCACGAACGCCTACGACCTGGTGCGCGACGCCCACGCGCTCGGCCTGCGGATCATCGTCGACCTGGTGCCCAATCACTGCTCCGACCAGCACGAGTGGTTCAAGCAGGCGCTTCGCGAGGGTCCCGGTTCCTCCCTCCGGGACCGCTTCCACTTCCGTCCGGGCAAGGGCGCCGAGGGTGAGCTGCCGCCCAACGACTGGGAGTCCATCTTCGGCGGCCCCGCCTGGACCCGGGTCACCGAGCCCGACGGCACCCCGGGCGAGTGGTACCTGCACCTCTTCGCACCCGAGCAGCCCGACTTCAACTGGGACCACCCCGCCGTCCACGACGAGTTCCGCTCCATCCTGCGGTTCTGGCTGGACCTCGGCGTCGACGGCTTCCGCGTCGACGTGGCGCACGGTCTGATCAAGGAGGCCGGCCTGCCGGACGTCGGCCACGACGAGCAGGTCAAGCTGCTCGGCACGCAGCCGGTGCCGTACTTCGACCAGGACGGCGTCCACGACATCTACCGCAGTTGGCGGCGCATCCTCGACGAGTACACCGGCGAACGCGTCGCCGTCGCCGAGGCATGGACACCGAGCGTCGAGCGCAGTGCCCTCTACCTGCGCCCGGACGAACTCCACCAGGCCTTCAACTTCGACTACCTGGGGACCGGCTGGAACGCGGCCGAGCTGCGCGAGGTCATCGACCGCTCGCTGCGCGCCATGAACGCCGTGCACGCGCCGGCGACCTGGGTGCTGTCCAACCACGACGTGGTACGTCACTCCACCCGCCTCGCGGAGGGCGACGCGGCGCGCGGCCTGCGCCGGGCACGCGCGGCGACCCTGCTGATGCTGGGACTGCCCGGTTCGGCCTACATCTACCAGGGCGAGGAACTCGGCCTGCCCGAGGTCGTCGACCTGCCCGACGAAGTGCGCCAGGACCCCGCGTTCTTCCGCACCACGGGCCAGGACGGCACCCGCGACGGTTGCAGGGTGCCGATCCCGTGGTCCGGCCAGGTGCCGCCGTTCGGCTTCGGAGCCGTCGACGGCGGTCCGAGCTGGCTGCCGCAGCCGGCGGAGTGGAAGCACCTGACCGTCGAGGCGCAGGAGGGCGACGCCACCTCCACCCTGGAGTTCTACCGCAGCGCACTCGCCGTCCGCCGCGAGCACCCGGCGCTGGGCGCGGGCCGTCAGATCACCTGGCTCGACGCCCCGGAGGGCGTGCTGGCCTTCCGCCGAGACAGCGCGAACGGCTCCTTCGTCTGCACGGTCAACCTCACCTCCGCTCCCGTCACGCTGACCACGCCCGGCGCGCTGCTGCTGGCCAGCGCCGACGTGCTGCCGGGGGCCGGGACGACAGCACTGCCCGGGGAGTGTGCCGTCTGGTGGACCGTCTGACATGCGTCCGGTACAGACCGTCCCGGTGACCATACGGCTGGCCGACATCGCCGCCCAGGCGGGGGTGAGCGAGGCGACCGTCAGCCGGGTCCTGAACGGCAAACCGAGCGTCGCCGCCGGCACCCGGCAGGCCGTGCTGGCCGCACTCGACGTACTGGGCTACGAGCGCCCGGTGCGGCTGCGGCAACGCAGCGAGGGCCTGGTCGGCCTCATCACCCCCGAGCTGGACAACCCCATCTTCCCGGCGCTCGCCCAGGTCATCGGGCAGGCCCTCACCCGGCAGGGCTACACCCCGGTGCTCGCCACCCAGACGCCCGGAGGATCCACGGAGGACGAACTCACCGAGATGCTGGTGGACCGCGCGGTCGACGGGATCATCTACGTCTCCGGGCTGCACGCGGACACCACCGCCGACACGAAGCGCTACGCGGACCTCCGCGCCCAGGGCGTGCCGTTCGTGCTCGTGGACGGGTTCTCGGCGAAGGTGCAGGCTCCCTTCATCTCGCCCGACGACCGCGCGGCGATGACTCTGGCGGTCGCCCACCTCGTCTCCCTGGGCCACACCAGTATCGGCCTGGCCGTCGGCCCCCGGCGCTTCGTTCCCGTACAGCGCAAGATCGAGGGCTTCGTCCGGGCGGTGCAGGACCAGCTGGGCCTGTCACCGGACCTGGTCGAGTCGACGCTGATCCAGCACTCCCTCTACGGCCTGGAAGGTGGCCAGGCCGCTGCCGGGTCCCTCATCGAGCGGGGCTGCACGGCGGTGGTGTGCGCCAGCGACATGATGGCGCTGGGTGCGATACGGGCGGCCCGGCAGCGCGGCCTGAAGGTGCCCCGGGACTTCTCCGTCGTCGGCTTCGACGACTCGCCCCTGATCGCCTTCACCGACCCGCCCCTGACCACGATCCGCAAGCCGGTGCCCGCGATGGGGCAGGCGGCGGTGCGCACACTGCTGGAAGAGGTGAGTGGGACGCCCGCGCCGCACAGCGAGTTCGTCTTCATGCCGGAGCTGGTGGTACGCGGCTCCACGGCCTCGAAGGCCAGGGTGCGCCACCCCGCCGCCTGAGTCCGGCGCGGAGCCGGCCGAGCGCGGCACGTGCGAACGCGTGGCCAGGGACACGTCGACCGCCGCGACAGCTCTGAGTGGCCGGGCGGGGGCCGGCCCTCGCCCGGCCCCCGCCCGCCGTGTGCGCACCGGCGCCCTCACCGGGCCGCCCTCACTGTCCGCCGAGTCCCGTCGTGGCCACCGACTTGACGATGTGCCGCTGGAAGAAGAGGAACCGTCACGGGCGATCCGCCTCCCTCTGCGGCAGCGGAAGATCCGGGCGGTGATCCCGCAGCCGGCGGACCGGGCCGCGAACCGCAAGCGGCGCGGCCGACTCGGCGGCCGTCCGCCAGCCTTCGATCGCGAGACCTACAAGCAGCGGAACACCGTCGAGCGGTGCATCAACAAGCTCAAGCAGTGGCGCGGCCTGGCCACTCGCTACGACAAGACGGCCACCATCTACCTGGCCGGACTCCACCTCGCCGCCATCTTCATCTGGTCGGCGAGGTGATCCGAAGGAAACGGCTTGGGCACGCTGTTGTCACCGGCGTAGTGGAGTACGTGCGGTGCGACTGTTCGGCATCACCGAGCAGACCGGCATGCGCTGCCTCGGCGCGGCCCACCCGAAAAGCACCGCCGGGCTGCTCAGGTAGCCCGTCTGGTTCAGCTCTGAAGCGTGGCGAGCCAGTCGGTCAGCAGGCTGTTGACCTCGTCGGGGCGTTCCTGCTGGATCCAGTGGCCGCAGCCGTCCAGGAGGTGGGAGGCCGACAGGCGGGGGAGGGTGGTGGGGAAGGCGTTGATGGCGTCGGCCATCCAGATGGTGGAGGGGTCAAGGGCGCCGCCGATGAACAGGGACGGCTGCTTGATGGGAGCTCCGCGGTGCGGGGTGAGGTCTTCCCAGTCGCGGTCCATGTTGCGGTAGCGGTTGAGGGCGCCGGTCAGACCGGTGCGCTCGAACTCCCCGGCGTAGACGTCGAGGTCCTCCTCGCTCAACCATGCCGGGAGCGGGCCGGCGGGGAAACGGTCGCGCAGCCGGCCGCCCAGGGCTACGAAGTGCGGGGCGGGCTCGCCCTCGGCGGGCATGGTGTCGGCGGACAGGGCCGCGTAGAAGCCGGCGAGCCAGCTCCGTACGTCGGGCTCGATCTCCGCCTCGGCGCGGCCGGGTTCCTGGAAGTAGGAGACGTAGAACTCCTGCCCGGGACCGCCGATCTGGCCGAGGATGTCGGTGGGGCGGGGGCCGCCGGGCGGCGCGTACGGGACGCTCAGCAAGCCGACCGCGCGGAAGTTTCCAGGGTGGAGCAGGGCGGAGGCAGCGGCGATGTTGGAGCCCCAGTCGTGGCCGACGATCACCGCGCTCTCCTCGCCGAGGGCGCGCACGACGGCGACGTTGTCCTCCACCAGGTCGAGCATTCGGTAGGCGTCGGTTGCGGCGGGCTTGGAGGAGCGGCCGTAGCCGCGCACGTCGATCGCCACCGCCCGGTACCCGGCCGCGGCGAGGGCCGGGAGCTGGTGGCGCCAGGAGTACCAGGACTCGGGGAAGCCGTGCACGAGCAGGATCAACGGGCCGGTGCCCTGCTCTACCAGGTGCAGGCGCCCGGCCGGGGCCTGGACGGTGCGGTGGCACAGTGCTGCGGTCGACTCGGATCGCATGGGGGCCTTCTCCTCGGTTCATGGGCGGCCGGCGGGAACCCAACGATCATGCGGCGCCGCGGCCACTCGGCGCGAGCAGCGTTGCCATTCTGGCAAGGTTGCAGGACAGAGCGGTGAAGCGGCACGGCGGAAGGAACGGGGATGGTGGCAGGTGACGACGTGACCCAGACGCTGGCGGAGATGGGGCCGCGGCTGCGGGCCGTGCGCGAGCGCCGTGGCGTCACCCTCGCCGCTGTCAGCCGCGCGACCGGCATCTCGCCCAGTACGCTGTCGCGGATCGAGACCGGCCGACGCAAGCCCACCTTGGAGGTGGTGCTGCATCTGGCCAAGGAATACGGAGTCGCCCTGGACGAGCTGGTCGGCACCGCACCCGCCCCCGCGGCCGAACCCCGCAGCGCGGCGCCGCACAGCTTCGGCGACGACAAGGCGGTGTTGCCGCTGACCCAGTACGTCGGCGGCCTGCACGCCCACAAGCACGTGCTGCCTGCCGTCGCGCAGCAGCCTGGGCGGCCCCGCCAGGTGTCCCACGAAGGCTACGAGTGGCTGTGCGTCCTGTACGGGCGGTTGTGGATCGCACTCGGCAACCAGGACCTCGTCCTGACTGCCGGGGACGTCGTCGAGTTCGACACCCGCATCCCCCACGGAGTCGCAAACGCCGGATCCACCGGACCGGTCGAGTATCTGATCATGTTCGGGCCTCAAGGAGAACGTCTACGGCTGCGCACCCCTCCAGCCGCTGGTCGCCGGACTGGTGACGGAAAGGCTGCTGAATGAGCAGTGGTGACAAGCCGCGTGCCTCGTCGGTGACAACCCCACTGCTTCGGCCGGCCTCATTCGCCGCGTCACCCGGCTCTACCGGTGACAACCATCCTGATTCGGCTCAACGATGAGCCGAAGCACGAGCGTTGTCACAAGCCACGGGATGGGTGGGCAAGCCGCTGCTGGCCGCAGGTGCCTTTTTACTCCTCGCTGGCCCAGATCCCCGCGGGTACGTCGCGGCGATAGGGACAGCTCTCGCATGGGCGGGGCGCCGGAGGGCGTAGTGACGGCGGCCAAGCCGACGCCGAAGGCGACCTCGACTGGGTCGTCGCGGTGGATTCCACCATCGTCCGTGCTCACCAGCACGCCGCCGGGGCCCGGGGAAAGGGGCCTCGGCCGGCGAGCCGACAGACCATGCCCTCGGTCGTTCCCGCGGTGGACTGACCATGAAAATCCACCTCGTCGCGGACGGCCGTCGCCGACCGCCGGCGTTCGTCGTCACGCCGGGCCAGGCCGGTGACGTACCCGCTCCACCTCGCCGCCATCCTCATCTGGTCGGCGAGGTGATCCGAAGGAAACGGCCTAGGCGACACGTGCCCCGCAGCCGGCGGACCAGGCCGCGAACCGCAAGCGGCGCGGCCGACTCGGCGGCCGTCCGCCAGCCTTCGATCGCGAGACCTACAAGCAGCGGACGGTCTGACCGAGCTGTACCGGGCCACCGGTGACTCCACGCTGCTGACCGCCGCCCGCACACAGGCCGACGCCTCGACCGTGAGGTTGCAGACCGACGGCGTGCTGCGCGAGCCGGGGGAGAACGACTCCTGCACCGGCGACGGCCCCAGTTTCAAGGATGCCTACGTCCGCGGCCTGGGCCGGCTCAACACCCAGCTCGGCGACCATCCGTACACCGGGACCCTCGCGAGCTGGGCGAACACCGCCTACACCCGCGACCGCAACCCCCTCGACCAGTACGGCCCGCACGGGGGTGGCGGTCCCGGCGCCACGGACTACGGCTGCCAGCAGAGCGCACTGGACCTCCTGAACGCGGCGGGCTGACCGGGACCGACGAGGACCCGCAGCGGCCGAAGGCGCGAAGCCCGGCTCCGTGCCTTCTTCATCTTCCTCGTGCCCGGGTTCGTGCCCGGGACGGGCCGGTGACGCGCCCGCACGCGGCTACTGACGGTGCCGCTCCAGATAGATCGAGGTGAACACGGCGACTTTGGCGCGCAGGGCCCACGGGTCGAAGGGCTTGTTGATGTAGTCGACGGCGCCGGCCGCGTATCCCCGGGCGGAGTGTTCGGATTCCGTGCCCATCGCGGTCAGGAAGATGATCGGAACGTCCCGGGTCCTCGGGCGACGTTTGATGTGGGCGCAGGTCTCGTATCCGTCCATCTCCGGCATCTGCACGTCCATGATGATGACGGCGAAGTCGTCGTGGTCGAGCAGGGCCTTGAGGGCCTCCCGGCCGGAGGAGACCGTGACGAGCTCCTGATCGAGCGTCGCCAGAACTGCGGTCATCGCCAGCAGGTTGTCCGGCTGATCGTCGACGACGAGGATCTTGGGCATGCCCTGTGGCCCCGGCGGCAGCGCACTCACCGTGGCCTGCTCGACGGCGTCCAGCTGGCGTTCCAGGAGATCACAACGGCCCTCCGCCGCGGCTCGCTGGGCCTGCGCCTCCCAAAGGGCTGCTCTGAGGCGCTCCACCTCCAGCTGGAGCGCGTTGCGCTCCTGGATGAGGCCGGAGAGATCCGGAAAGACCTGCGCGAGCTCGTCCGCCCGCTTCTGCTCCGCGACACGGTCGGCCTTCAGCTGGTTGAGCCGCGTCTCCAGGTCGGCGATGCGCTGCGTCCGGTCCAGCAGCGCGTCGCCCAGGACGTCGCCGCGGACGCTGGACCGCCGGGAGACATGGTCGGCGTCGGCCAGCTGCTGCTCGAGGATCTCCACCGCGTGTTTGGGCGACGAGGCGGCGTCCACGGCGGATCCGTACAGACCCCGTACGAACTCGATGGCCTCGGTGGTGACCGCGGTCCCACGATGCTCGGCGACATCGGTGAAGAGATCGCTGATCACCTGCCACGGAGGTAACCGGGTGCCGTTCAGGTAGCGCGAGACCGTGCCCGGATCGAGTCGGCGCCGAGCGGCGTATCGGCGGACGGACACGTGAAGACTCTCGAACAACTCGCGCAACGCCTCGGCCAACGCCCGGGAAGCATCGTTGAGGTCGTCTCCCAGAGGTCGCAGTTCACCCATTGCTCTCTCCCTCGGCCGTGCCGGAGCCCGCAGTGCCCGACGGCTGGACTGTGCCGTCCTCGGTGGCGATGAGCCGGTTGTAGAACTGGACGGCCAGTCCCGTGGCGGCGAGGCCGGCGAGCAGGCTGCGTGCGGTGCCCTCCCCGGCGACGGCCGTCAGCCCGCTTGCCGCCGCCCCGGTGAGCAGGGCGAGCAGCAATACCAGGGATGCTCTCAGCGACAACAGCGAACGATCCACCGTGTTCTTCTCCATTCGTCCAACCCGCCCTGACGCGGCGGGGCTTGCTCCCTGTCCGGCCGATCGCGGACGGAGGAACCAGGATGGACGAAGCCAGAGGTGTTGCAGTCCATGATCCTGAAGCGAGGCGGCACAGACTGTCCGTTGCACAGGTGTTGTCGCCGTTCACAGCCACGTCCTTGCAGATCAGGGGCTTGGCAGCATCGGCCGTTGCCAGAGCGTTGCTCTGCAACGCGCCGATCTCCGGCAACGCCGGAGCGATCGGGTCGGCGGAGTGATCCTCCGTGCACGCCGCGGTTGACGCAGGGGCCCGCCGAGACCGCGAACGTACTCGCTCCCGCGCCCCGAGATGCGACACCCTCACCCCTCCCGGCCCGGGACGGCGTGCCGACCCACCCGGGACGGCGTGTAGAGTGGCACTGCCGACGCGGGGTGGAGCAGCTCGGTAGCTCGCTGGGCTCATAACCCAGAGGTCGCAGGTTCAAATCCTGTCCCCGCTACGAGACGAAGGGGGACCCGGTCGACCGGGTCCCCCTTCGCGTGCCCCCGTCCGCCGATGCACGGGCACGCAAGGCGCCAGGCGGCGCTCACCAGTCGCTGTCCGGGCCGGGCGAACCGTGAGAACGCTTCGGCGGCCCGATCCCGGTTCCGTGATCGCCGACGAACAGCACAACCTTCTGGGCAGGTGGTGAGTCTCCTCATCGATCACGCCGTGATCGGATTCTCGAGGAGACCATCATCAACGCCATACGCAAGACCCTGACCGCTACCGCCGTAGTCGGCACCGTCCTCGCGGGCTCCGCCGCCTGCGGCACGGTGGAGCAGCTCTCCGCCGGTAAAAAGCTCGACCGTGCCTTCGAGAAGCTCGGCAAGAAGAACATGCTCTCCTTCGAGCTCGATCTGGACACCGACGTCACCTCCCTGAAGGCGTTGGACGCCGAGTCCGAGCCCGCGCCCGGCGACGAGATGCCGGACGAGGCCGCCAAGCTGATCAGCGGCGCGAAGATCACTGTCACCGTGCAGTCGAAGAAGCCGCTCGAAGCGTCTGGTGAGAAGGACTTCATCGGCATGGCCATGAAGATCAGCAACCCGGATGGCGGTCTCGCCGAGTACCGGCTGATCGGCGACGAGGCCTACGTCCGTGTCGACACCGACGCCCTCGGCAAGATGACGGGCACTCCCGTGCCGACGGCCGATGACCTCCCCCAGGGAGCCGGGGCGTTCAAGAACCTCCTCGAGGGCAAGTGGGTGAAGTTCAGCACCAAGGAGATGGACAAGGCCGCCGCCGAGGACCAGGGGACCGAGGGAGGTCCCGCGCCCGCCCCGTCCTTCGACGCCAAGACGCAGAAGAAGCTCGTGAAGGCGCTCCGCGGGGTCGTCGCCCGTGAGGTGCGCTTCAAGACTGCCGACGGTGGAGACGGCGTCGAGCACGTCACCGCCACGGCCCCGTTCCGCACGCTGATCACCCAGCTGTTCCGCGAGGTCCGCCCGCTGGCGGCGAAGGACCTGCCGCCGGGCATGGACCTGCCGACGGACAAGGACCTGAAGGACGCCCCCGACACCAAGGTGACGGCGGACTTCACGCTCAAGAACGGTGAGCTGACCGAGGTGGACGTGGACCTCGCCAAGCTGGCCGAGAACGCCAAGGTCAAGAAGCTGGGCCTGACGTTGCGAGTGAGCGATGGCACCAGGCCCACCGCCCCGGCCGGTGCCAAGGAGCTGGACTTGAACGAACTCATGCAGGACTTCTTCGCCGGCCCGGCGATGAACGATGCCGACTTCGCCGAGGGCGACCTCGCCGATCAGGACTTCCCGCAGGACTGATCGCGTCGAGCGCGTACGGCAAGGATGCCGTGTCCGCACGGTGAGCAACGCCTGCGGCGGCCGGCGGTGCGGCATGGGCGTCGAGTCCCGTGCCCACCGTCTCCGCGCGCGTCGGCAAGTCGACCGGCGCTCCTCGCGTCCTCGGCGCCTCGCTCAAGCGCCGTAGCGCCGCACGCAGAGGGAGGAACGAGCTGCTCCGCGGCCGCCGGTGACGTGCGGCCGGCGGCAGCGGAAGAACGCGGTGATCGCCGCCGTGCCCGCCCCACGGGCGTCCGAAACGTCTAGGTGTATTGACCCGAAGCGTTGTTCACACGGCTGATCGGTGGGTGGCCGCCGAGTGCGGTGTGGCAGCGGTGGTGGTTGTAGGTGTGCAGAA
>NZ_JBVJYH010000044.1:0-16107 GCF_055600785.1 Streptomyces sp. NPDC038200 | reverse complement strand
CCGCGCGAACACCGGGAACCGGTCGTACAGCTCCCGGCCCATGCCCACGCGCTGCGAACCCTGGCCCGGGAACACGAACACCGTCCTGCCCTCGGCAGCGGAGCCGACGATCGCCGAGGAGGCCGCCGTCTCCCCGTCGGCCAGGGTCCGCAGCCTGCTCAGGGCCTCGTCCCGCGAGCCGACGAGGATCACGGCCCGCTCGGGGTGGACCGCCCGTTGGGAGACCAGCGCTCCGGCGACGGTGGTCAGCGGGGCGCTGGTGGTGGCGACGAAGTCCGCCAGCCGCCCGGCCTGTCCGGCGAGAGCGCCGGCGTTCCGCGCCGAGAGCAGCACCGGCAGCGGCACCGGACCGTCGACCACGGTCACCTGCTCGGCGGCGGGTTCCTCCGGCGCCTGCTCCAGGATCACATGGGCGTTGGTGCCGCTGACGCCGAAGCCGGAGACGCCGGCGCGGCGCGGCCGGTCCAGGTGCGGCCACTCGCGGGGCTCGGTGAGCAGCCGTACGGCGCCCGCGTCCCAGTCGACGCGGGGGGACGGTTCGTCGACGTGCAGGGTGGCCGGGAGTACGCCGTGGCGCATGGCCTGGATCATCTTGATCACGCCGGCGACGCCGGCGGCGGCCTGGGTGTGGCCGATGTTCGACTTCAACGAGCCGAGCCACAGCGGCTCTTCGCGGTTCTGGCCGTAGGTGGCGAGCAGGGCCTGGGCCTCGATGGGGTCGCCGAGGACCGTGCCGGTGCCGTGGCCCTCCACCGCGTCGACGTCCTCCGGGGTGAGCCCCGCGGCGGCGAGCGCCTTGCGGATCACCCGCTGCTGCGAGGGGCCGTTCGGGGCGGTCAGGCCGTTGGACGCGCCGTCCTGGTTGACCGCTGTGCCGCGCACGACGGCCAGCACCCGGTGGCCCTTGCGCTGGGCCTCCGAGAGACGCTCCAGGACGACGACGCCCGCGCCCTCGGCCCAGCCCGTGCCGTCGGCGGCCGACGAGTACGCCTTGCAGCGGCCGTCGGCGGCGAGGCCCCGCTGCCGGGAGAAGTCGATGAACAGACCGGGTGTGGCCATGACGGTGGCACCGCCCGCCAGGGCCATCGTGCACTCGCCGCGCCGCAGGGCCTGCACGGCGAGGTGAATGGCGACCAGGGAGGAGGAGCAGGCCGTGTCGAGGGTGACCGCCGGGCCCTCGAAACCGAACACGTAGGAGATGCGGCCGGACGCCACGCTGGAGGCGGCGCCGGTGCCGGTGAAGCCCTCCAGTTCGGGCGGGACGCTGCCGGCGGCGAAGTAGTCCACGCCCATGATGCCGTTGAAGACGCCGACGTCGGTGCCCTTGAGGGTCGCCGGGTCGATACCGGCCCGCTCCAGCGCCTCCCAGGAGGTCTCCAGCAGCAGCCGCTGCTGGGGGTCCATCGCCAGCGCCTCACGCGGCGAGATCCCGAAGAACTCGGCGTCGAACCGGCCTGCGCCCTGCAGGAATCCGCCCTGGTCCACGTAGGAGGTGCCGGTCTTCTCGGGATCGGCGTCCAGCAGGGAGTCCAGGTCCCAGCCGCGGTCGTCCGGGAAGCCCGACACTCCGTCGCGGCCCTCGGAGACCAGCTCCCAGAGGTCTTCCGGCGTGGTGACCCCGCCGGGCAGCCTGCACGCCATGCCGACGATCGCGATCGGCTCGCGTGACGCGCTCAGCAGCTGCTGGTTGCGCTTCTTCAGCGTGCCGACCTCTTCCAGCGACTTCCGCAGCGCCTCGACGAGCTTCTCGTAGGAAGCACTCACTTTCCCTGCCCCAATCTGTCGTGTGCCGCGTCAGCTTTCGAGGGACTCGCTGTCGCCGAGCGCGAGGTGTACGAGGTCGTCGACGTCCAGGTCGGCCAGCGCACCCCGCGCGGTGTCCGGTTCGTCGGGCGCGGGTGCGCCGGGTTCCAGCGCGGCCAGTTCGACCAGCGCGTCCAGCAGTCCGGCCTCCCGGAACCGCTCCAGCGGGAGGGCGAGCAGCGCGTGCCGCAGCCGTTCCTCGTCGGCCTCCGCCGCCGGTCGCTGCCCGGCGCCCTCGGGAAGGAGTTCGCCGTGCAGGTGACGGGCCAGTGCGAGCGGGGTCGGATAGTCGAAGACCACCGTGGCGGAGAGGTTGACGCCGGTCGCGGCGCGCAGCCGGTTGCGCAGTTCCACGGAGGTGAGGGAGTCGAATCCGGCGTCCTTGAACGCCGTCTCGGCTCCGACGCCGTCCGCTCCGGTGTGGCCGAGGACGCCGGCCACATGGCCGCGGACGACGTCCAGCAGCACGGCTTGCTGCCGGTCGCGGTCCAGTCCGGCGAGCCTGCGCAGCAGGCCGTCGCCGCCGTCGCCCGCGGCGGGGCGCGCCGACTGCCGTCCGGCTCGGACCAGTTGGCGCAGCAGGGGCGGCACTCCGGCGCCCGTGGCGGCTTCGGCGCGTACGGCCCTGAGGTCCAGTTTGACCGGGACGAGCAGCGTGTCGTCGCCGGCCAGGGCCGAGTCGAGGAGGGCCAGGCCCTCCTGCGGGGCGAGCGGCAGGATGCCGCCGCGCCGGTTGCCGCGGGTGCGGGCCGCCGCTTCCGTGCCGGTGGTCATCCCGGTGGTCTGCTCCCAGGGCCCCCAGGCCAGGGACAGCGCCGGCAGGCCGGCCGCCCGGCGCTCGGACATCGCCGCGTCCAGCCAGGCGTTGGCGGCCGCGTAGTTGCCCTGGCCGGCCGAGCCGAACAGGCCGGACGCGGAGGAGAAGACGGCGAACGTCCTCAGGTCCAGGGTGCGGGTCAGCTCGTCCAGGTGCCGTACGGCCGTGACCTTCGGCGCGAAGACGTGGCGGAGACGCTCGCGGTCGAGTGTGCCGATCACGCCGTCGTCCAGGACGCCGGCGGTGTGCAGGACGGCGGTCAGCGGCTGCTCCTCGGGCACCGAGTCCAGGAGGGCGGCCACGGCCGCACGGTCGGCGATGTCGCAGGCCGCCACCCGTACGGTCGTCGCCCCGAGGGCCGTCAGCTCCGTCGCCAGGTCCCGCGCGCCCTCGGCGTCGGGGCCGCGGCGGCTCGCCAGGAGCAGGTGGCGGACGCCGTGCCGCTCGACCAGGTGCCGGGCCAGCAGGGCACCCAGCGAGCCGGTGCCGCCGGTGACGAGGACGGTGCCGTCCGGGTCCCAGCCCGCGGGCTCCGTGGCGGGGGCCGCCCGTACCAGGCGTGGTGCGCGGACGGTCGTGCCCCGCACGGCGAGCTGTGGTTCGCCGGCCGTCTGAGCGGTCGTGAGGAGGGCGGCGAGGGACTCGTCGTCGAGCTGGGGGGCGTCGGTGTCGACGAGGACGATCCGGTCGGGGTTCTCCGCCTGGGCGGCTCGCACGAGCCCCCACACGGCCGCCCCCGCCGGGTCGGTCAGGGCCTCCTCGCCGGTGGCGGCCACCGCTCCCCGGGTCACGACGACCAGCCGGGACTCCGCGAACCGTTCCTCGGCCAGCCATGCCTGCAGGACGTCCAGCACCCGGGACGTGCGGTCCAGGGCGTCGTCGGCACCGTCGGCCGGTACCGCCAGCACCGCCGGCGTGGTGTCCCCGCCGGCCGGACCGGCGAGCTGGGCGGCGGTCTCGATCCGCGCCCAGACGGGCGTCGGGGCGCCCGCGCGGGCGGGCACGGGCAGGTCGGTCCACTCCACGCGGAACAGCGCGTCCGCGCCGGGCGCCCCGGCCGCCGCCTCCAGCTGTTCCGCGCTGACCTCGCGGAACACCAGGGACTCGGTCGTCAGCACCGGCTCGCCGGTCTCGTCGGCGGCCTGCACCGACACCGCGTCGGGTCCGGACGGCGCCACCCGCACGCGCAGCGCCGAGGCTCCCGCCGCGTGCAACGCCAGCCGGTTCCAGGCGAACGGCAGGACCGTGCGCGGTCCCGCGCCGGGAGCGGGCTGCTCGGCCGGGGCGACGAACCCGTTGGCGTGCAGGGCGGCATCCAGCAGGGCGGGGTGGATGCCGAACCGGGCCGCCTCCTCGCGCTGCCCGTCCGGCAGGGCGATCTCGGCGTACACCTCGCCGCCGCGCCGCCATACGGCCCGCAGTCCCTGGAACACCGGGCCGTACGTGTACCCCTTGTCGATGAGACCGGAGTAGAAGGCGTCGACGTCCACCTCGACCCGCTCGGCTCCGGCCGGCGGCCAGGCGGTGAAGTCGAAGGTGCCGCCGGTCGAGGGCACCGTGCCGGTGAGGGTGCCGGTGGCGTGCCGCGTCCAGGACCCGGCGCCGATCTCACCGGCCGTGTCTTCCCGGGCCGAGTAGACCGACACCGTCCGCAGCCCGTTGCCGTCGGGGCCGCCGACGGCGACCTGGACCCGGACGCCGTCGTGCTCGGGCACGACCAGCGGGGCCTCGATGACGAGTTCGTCCAGCACTCCGCAGCCGACCTCGTCACCGGCCCGGACGGCCAGTTCGACCAACCCGGTACCGGGAACCAGCACCACACCGCCGACAGCGTGGTCGGCCAGCCAGGGATGCGTACGCAGCGACAGCCGGGACGTGCACAGCACACCACCGGTCTCCGGTACCTCCACCACCGCGCCGAGCAGCGGGTGATCGGCCGTGCTCTGCCCGAGCGCGGCGGCGTCGGTCGCGGGGGCCATGTGGAGCCAGTAGTGGCGGTGGTCGAAGGCGTACGTCGGCAGGTCCACGTGGGTCTCGGTGGCACCCTCGGGGAGGACCGCCGCCCAGTCCACCTTCGCACCACGCACGAACAGCTCCGCCACGGACAGCAGGAGCGTCTGCACCTCACCCCGCTCGTCACGCAACGCCGGGACACTGAGCGCGTCCGCGTCCGCCGACTCCGCTATCGCACCGGTCAACGCACCCCCCGGGCCCAGCTCCAGGAACACCGATCCGCCCGAGGCACTGATGCCCTCGGCGAAGCGGACCGGGCGGCGGACGTGGTCCACCCAGTACGACGGATCCGTCAACCGACCCGGCTCGGCGAGCTGCCCGGTCACGTTCGACACGACCGGGACGGTCGGCTCGTTCCACGTCAGCCGCGACAACACCTCGGCGAACTCCGCCAGCATCGGCTCCATCAACGCCGAGTGGAACGCATGGGAGACCGTGAGCCGCTTGACCCGACGGCCCCGCTCACGCAACTTCTCCGCCACCGCCAGCACCGCGCTCTCAGCACCGGAGAGAACGACCGAACCGGGAGCGTTCACCGCCGCCAGGTCCACACCCTCACCCAAGTGCTCGGTGATCTCCTCCTCCGCCGCGGCCACCGCCACCATCGCGCCACCCGACGGCAACGCCTGCATCAACCGGCCCCGCGCGGCCACCAACGCCGCCGCATCCTCCAGCGACAACACACCCGCCACATACGCGGCGACAACCTCACCGATGGAATGCCCCGCGACCACATCCGGCCGCACACCCCACGACTCCACCAGCCGGAAGAGAGCGGACTCCACCGCGAACAGCCCGGCCTGTGTGAACACCGTCTGGTCCAGCAGGCCCTCACCGGCTCCGAAGATCACATCCTTGACCGAGTGATCCACCTTGCCGGCCAGCTCCGCGTCCAGCGCTGCGCACGCCTCGTCCAGCGCCCGCGCGAACACCGGGAACCGGTCGTACAGCTCCCGGCCCATGCCAACGCGCTGCGAACCCTGGCCCGGGAACACGAACACCGTCCTGCCCTCGGTGTCCGCCCCCGTGACCACCACCGGCGAGGACTCACCCGCGGCCACCGCCGCAAGCCCCGCCACCGCCTCCGCACGCGAACCCGCCACCACCACGGCCCGCTCGGACAACCCCGCACGCCGGGACACCAACGCCCCCGCAACCGCCGCCAACGACACCTCACCATCGGCGACGAACGAGCCCAACCGAGACGCCTGACCCGCCAGAGCACCAGCACTACGCGCCGAGACGACCAACGGCACCACACCACCGTCCGGCACCACCGGCACCACCGACACCTCAGCCGACTCCTCCGGAGCCTGCTCCAGGATCACGTGCGCGTTGGTACCGCTGACACCGAACCCGGACACACCCACCCGGCGCGGCCGGTCGACCTCCGGCCAGTCACGGGCCTCCGTCAGCAGTTCGACCGCTCCGGCCGACCAGTCGACCTGGGACGTCGGGCTGTCGACGTGCAGGGTGGCGGGGAGTACGCCGTGCTGCATGGCCTGGACCATCTTGATCACACCGGCCACGCCCGCGGCCATCTGGGTGTGGCCGATGTTCGACTTCAACGAGCCCAGCAGAAGCGGCTGTTCGCGGTCCTTGCCGTAGGTGGCGAGGAGGGCCTGGGCCTCGATCGGGTCGCCGAGGACCGTGCCGGTGCCGTGGCCCTCCACCGCGTCCACGTCGACGGGCTTCAGGCCGGCGTTCGCGAGGGCCTTGCGGATCACCCGCTGCTGCGAGGGGCCGTTCGGGGCCGTCAGGCCGTTCGAGGCGCCGTCCTGGTTGACCGCGCTGCCCCGCACCACCGCCAGCACCCGGTGGCCCTTGCGCCGGGCCTCCGAGAGACGCTCCAGGACGACGACGCCCGCGCCCTCGGCCCAGCCCGTGCCGTCGGCCGAGTCCGCGTACGACTTGCAGCGCCCGTCCGATGCCAGCCCCCGCTGCCGCGAGAACTCGACGAAGGTGCCCGGGGTGGCCATCACGGTCGCGCCGCCGGCGAGGGCCATGGAGCACTCGCCGCTCCGCAGGGCCTGCGCGGCGAGGTGGATGGCGACCAGGGACGAGGAGCAGGCCGTGTCGACGGTGACCGCCGGGCCCTCGAAGCCGAACACGTAGGCGACGCGGCCGGAGGCGACGCTGCCCATGCCTCCGGTGCCGGTGAAGCCCTCCAGCTCGGGCGGGACCGGGCCGGAGGTGCCGTAGCCCTGGCCCATCAGGCCGGAGAACACGCCGACGTCCGTGCCCTTGAGTGCGAGGGGATCGATGCCCGCCCGCTCCAGTGCCTCCCAGGAGGTCTCCAGCAGCAGCCGCTGTTGCGGGTCCATCGCCAGCGCCTCACGGGGCGAGATCCCGAAGAAGGCCGCGTCGAAGAGAGCGGCGTCGTACAGGAAGCCGCCCTGGCTCACGTACGACGTGCCGGCCTGGCCGGGGTCGTCGCTGAAGAAGCCGCTGAGGTCCCAGCCCCGGTCGTCGGGGAAGCCGGACATCGCGTCCCGGCCCTGGAACACCAGCTGCCACAGTTCTTCCGGGCTGTTGACACCGCCCGGCAGCCGGCACGCCATGCCGACGATCGCGATCGGCTCGTCCGGATCGGCGAGCGTCACCGCCGTGACGGGCTCCGGGGCGGTCGCCACGGTCTCCCCCAGCTCGCCGTGCAGATGGCGGGCGAGGGAGAGGGGGTTCGGGTGGTCGAAGACGACGGTGGCGGCCAGTTTGAGGCCGGTCGCCTCGCGGAGGCGGTTGCGCAGCTCGACCGAGGTCAGCGAGTCGAACCCGGAATCCCGGAACGCGGTCTCCTGCTTGACGCCCTCCGGGCCGGCGTGGCCGAGCACGGTCGCCGCGTGCGTCCGGACCAGGTCCAGCAGCAGCGCCTCCTGCTCCGCGGCGCCCAGGCCGGCCAGCCGGTCCGCGAGGCCTCCTCCGCTGTCGCCGGCCGCGGCGCGCACGGTCTGCCGCCCGGTGCGGACCAGGGCGCGCAGGAGGGTGGGGATGGCCCGGCCGGCACCGGCGTCGGTGCGGAGTTGACGCAGGTCCAGTTTGGCCGGGACGAGCAGTGCCTCGCCGGTGCGCAGGGCCCCGTCGAAGAGTGCCATGCCCTCGTCGGGGTTCATGGGGAGCACACCGCCTCGCCGGTTCATCCGGCTGCGGGTGAGGTCGTCCATGCCGGCCGCCATACCGCCGGCGGCCTGGTCCCACAGGCCCCAGGCGAGCGAGGTGGCGGGCAGGCCGTCGGCCCGGCGCTGGTGGGCCACCGCGTCCAGGAAGGCGTTGGCCGCCGCGTAGCTGCCGGTACCCGCGCCGAGGAAGACGGAGGAGACGGAGGAGAAGACGACGAACGCGGCCAGTTCGGGGGCGAGTTCGCGGGTCAGTTCGTCCAGGTGCCGGACCGCGGTGACCTTCGGCGCGAACACCTGGGCGACCTGCTCGGGCCGGAGTGTGCCGATCACTCCGGCGTCGGCGATGCCCGCGGTGTGCACGACTGCCGTCAGCGGCCGTCCGTCCCGGCGCGTCTCGGTCAGCAGGGCGGCGACCGCGTCGCGGTCCGTGACGTCGCAGGCCGTCACCGTGACCTCGGAAGCGCCGAGTTCGGCGAGTTCCGCCACCAACTCGGCTGCCCCGGGCGCGGCTTGGCCACGGCGGCTGGTCAGTACGAGGTGGCGTATGCCGTGCCGGGCGACGAGGTGCCGGGCCAGCAGTCCGCCGAGCGAGCCGGTACCGCCGGTGATCAGGACCGTGCCCTCCGGGTCCAGTGTCACCGGCGCCTTCGGCGGCGTCGCCCCGTTCCGGCCGGAGCCGGCCGCGGTGGCTCGGGTGAGCCGGGGAAGGTACAACGTCCCGTCGCGCAGGGCGAGTTCGGGTTCCGCTTCGGTCGAAGCCCGGCTCAGGTGGCGGTCGAGGGTGTCGTCGGTGCCCTGGTCCGGGCCGGGTCCCTCGCCGAGCCGGAGCACCTGACCGAGATCGAGGGCGGGGTCGAGGTCGAGCAGCACGATCCGGTCGGGGTTCTCGGACTGCGCGGCCCTGATCAGACCCCACACCGCGCCGCCCGCGGGATCGGGCAGCGCGCCGTCGGCGCCGGCCGGCACCGCGCCCTGAGTGGCCACGACCAGCCGGGTGGGTTCCAGGGCGGGGGCGGCCAGCCAGGTCTGCACGGCCGCCAGCACCCGGTTCGTCAGGGCCAGCGCGGGGTCGTCCGCATCCCGCTCGTGGGACGCGGAGGCCTCCAGCACGATCAGCGCGGGCGGAGCGGCTGCCGTGGCCGCGCTCTCGGCGAGGGCGGTGACGTCGGCTGCGGTCCGCACGGTGGTCCAGGCCGGCGGCGCCTCCGGTGTCGCGTCGGGCCCGGGCAGCGCGGTCCAGTCGACGCGGAACAGCGAGTCGTCGCTCGGCGTGCCCGCCGCGCTCTCCAGTTGGTCGGCGGAGAGTGGCCGGGGCTCCACGGTCTCCGCACGCAGCACCAGCCCCCCGGCCTGGTCCACCGCCTCCAGGGCGAGGGCGTCCGGGCCGTGCGGTGTGATCCGCACGCGCAGTGCCGTGGCGCCGACGGCGTGCAGCGTGAGGCCGTGCCAGGTCGGGTACTGCCACACCCGGGAGCCGCCGTCGGCCACGGCCGCGTCCAGCAGTGCCGGGTGGAGGGCGGCGTCCAGGAGCACCGGGTGAAGACCGAACCGTCCGGCCTCCTCGCGTTCGTCCTCGGGTACGGCGACCTCGGCGAGGATTTCCGTGCCGTGCCGCCAGAGTCCGCGCACGGCCTGGAAGAGGGGACCGTACGCATGGCCGCGCCGGCCCAGGCCGGTGTACAGCGCCTCCACGTCGACACGCTGGGCCCCGGCGGGGGGCCAGGCGCCGAAGTCGCCTCGCGGGGTCTCGCCCGGCTTGGGCGTCGCCGTCAGGACACCGGTGGCGTGCCGGGCCCAGGCCTCCGCCCCGCTCACCTCGGTGGCGTCCTCGCGCGTGGAGTACACGGTGACGGTACGGCTGCCGCTCTCGTCGGCGCCGCCGACGGCGACCTGGACGCGCACTCCGCCCTGTTCCGGCAGCACCAGCGGGGCGGCGAGGTCGAGTTCGTCGACGGTTCCGCAGCCGACCTCGTCACCGGCCCGCACGGCCAGCTCGACCAGGGCCGCGGCGGGGACGAGAACCACTCCGCCGACGGTGTGGTCGGCCAGCCAGGGGTGCGTGCGCAGGGAGATCCGAGAGGTGCACAACACCCCTCCGGTCTCCGGGACTTCCACCACGGCGCCGATCAGGGGATGGTCCGTGGGCGCCTGTCCGAGGGCGGTCGCGTCGGTCGCCCCGTTCAGCCGGAGCCAGTAGTGGCGGTGGTCGAAGGCGTACGTGGGAAGGTCCACATGGGTGTCCCCCGCGCCCTCGGGCAGCACGCCCGCCCAGTCGACGGTGACGCCCCGGACGAACACCTCGGCCATCGACGTCAACAGCCGCCGCAGCCCGCCCTCCTCACGACGCAGCGAGCCACCGACGACCGCCTCGGACTCCGCCTCGTCCACGATCTCGTTGATCGGCTGGACGAGGACGGGGTGGGCACTGGACTCGATGAAGACCGTGTGACCCTCGGCCAGAAGCGCGGCAACGGCCGGTCCGAAGCGGACCTGACCACGCAGGTTGCGGTACCAGTAACCACCATCGAGCACGCCCGCCTCACGCACCCACTCACCGGTCACCGTCGAGAAGAACGGCACCACCGGAGCCTGACTACGGATCTCCGTGAACGCCTCCGCCAACGCCCCCTCGATCGCCTCCACATGACGCGTGTGGGAGGCGTAGTCCACCGCGACCCGACGCACCCGTACACCGTCGGCCTCCAGCGCCGCCAACGCCTCGTCCAACGCCTCCGCATCACCCGCGACCACGACCGACGACGGCCCGTTGACCGCGGCGACCTCGACGCGCCCCTCCCAGGCGGCGATCCGCTCGGCCGCCTCGGCCTCGGACAACGCCACCGACGCCATACCACCCCGGCCCGCCAACTCACCGGCGATCACCTGACTACGGACCGCCACGATCCGCGCCGCGTCCTCCAGGGACAGCGCCCCGGCCACACACGCGGCCGCGATCTCACCCTGCGAGTGACCCACCACCGCGTCCGGTACGACGCCCACGGACGCCCAGAGAGCGGCCACGCCGATCATCACCGCGAAACTCGCCGGCTGCACCACGTCGACCCGGCCCATCAGGTCGGCGTCACCACGCAGGACGGCCTTCAGATCCCACTCCACCCACGGCTCCAGGGCCCGGGCGCACTCCTCGATCCGCTCCGCGAACACGGGCGAGGACTCCAGCAGCTCCCGGCCCATCCCCAGCCACTGCGAACCCTGACCGGGGAAGACCAGCACCGTCCGCCCGGCGGACTGCACGGCGCCGGTCACCACGGCGGGGCTGTTCTCACCGTTCGCCAGGGCGCCCAGGCCGGTCAGTGCCTCCTCACGGGTCCCGGCGACGATCACGGCCCGTTCGGAGAGCAGGGCCCGCCGGGAGACGAGCGCGCCCGCGATCTGGGCGAGCGGTGCCTCGCTGTCGCCGGCGAACGCGGCGAGACGACCGGCTTGGCCCGCCAGCGCCCCTTCGGAAGCCGCCGACACCACCAGCGGAACCACGCCGTCGGCCGGGGTCACCGGTTCCGCGGCCGGCTCCTCCGAAGGCTCTTCCAGGATGAGGTGGGCGTTGGTGCCGCTGACGCCGAAGGAGGAGACACCGGCCCGGCGCGGACGGCCGGTCCGGGGCCACTCCCGTTCCTCGGTCAGCAGCTCGATCGCCCCGGCCGACCAGTCGACCTGGGAGGAGGGGGTGTCGACGTGCAGCGTGGCCGGGAGTACGCCGTGCCGCATCGCCTGGATCATCTTGATGACGCCGGCGACACCGGCGGCGGCCTGCGTGTGTCCGATGTTCGACTTCAACGAACCGAGCCACAGCGGGCGTTCGCGGTCCTGGCCGTAGGTGGCGAGCAGTGCCTGCGCTTCGATCGGGTCGCCGAGGACGGTGCCGGTGCCGTGGCCCTCCACCACGTCCACGTCCGCCGGGGTCAGCCCCGCCTCGGCCAGCGCCTTGCGGATCACCCGCTGCTGCGAGGGGCCGTTCGGGGCCGTCAGGCCGTTCGACGCGCCGTCCTGGTTGACGGCGGACGCACGGACGACGGCGAGCACTCGGTGGCCGTTGCGACGGGCGTCGGACAGGCGTTCCAGGGCGACCACACCCGCGCCCTCGGCCCAGCCGGTGCCGTCGGCCGCGTCCGCGTACGACTTGCAGCGGCCGTCGGTGGCCAGCGCCCGCTGCCGCGAGAACTGCATGAACATGCCTGGGCCGGCCATGACGGTGGCGCCGCCGGCCAGGGCCATGGAGCACTCCCCGCGACGCAGGGCCTGCGCCGCGAGGTGCATGGCGACGAGGGAGGACGAGCAGGCGGTGTCCACGGTCACCGCGGGGCCCTCGAAGCCGAAGACGTAGGAGATACGGCCCGAGGCCACGCTTCCGGTGGTGCCGGTGCCGGTGAAGCCCTCCAGCTCCGGTGGCACCGGGCCGCCGGTCGCGTACCCCTCGTTGATGACGCCCACGAAGACACCCACGTCGGAGCCCTTGAGCGACGTCGTGTCGATACCGGCCCGCTCCAGCGCCTCCCATGACATTTCGAGGAGCAGCCGCTGCTGCGGGTCCATGGCCACCGCCTCGCGCGGTGAGATGCCGAAGAGACCCGGGTCGAACAGGGCCGCCTCGTGGAGGAAGCCGCCCTGGTCGACGTAGGACTTCCCCGTCTTGTCGGGGTCGGCGTCGAACAGCTCCTCCAGGTCCCAGCCCCGGTCGGTGGGGAACTCGGAGATGCCGTCCCCGCGTTCGTGGACGAGCCGCCACAGGTCGTCGGGGCCGGTCACCCCGCCGGGCAGCCGGCACGCCATGCCCACGATCGCGATCGGCTCCGCCTTCTCGGCCTCAAGTTCACGGACGCGTTGCTGGGAGCGGCGCGCGTCGGCGAGAACGCGCTTGAGGTAGTCGCGAAGCTTGCTTTCATCCGCCATTGCGGGTCAGCTCCTAGTGGGGCTAAGGCGTCAGGTGCACTGCGGGGCGGGCGTGGACAAAGTGGTGCGTGCGGGTGGTGCCGGGCTGACCGGCCGGTGGCTAGTGGCCGAACTCGGTGTCGATGAGTTCGAAGAGTTCGTCGTCGGAGGCGGAATCGAAGTCGAGGCCCTCCTCGGCGTCCTGCTCGGCGCCGCCCGCCGTGGACCAGGTGGTCAGCAGGCCCTGGAGCCGGGTGGCGACCTGGGTGCGGGTGGCGTCGTCGGTAGCCGTCTCGGCCAGCAGTGATTCCAGTTTGCTGAGTTCGGCGAGCAGGGGGTGCGTGGCCGGGGTGGTCTCGTCGCCCGGGGCCAGCCGCTGGTGCAGGTAGTGGGCCAGGGCGAGAGGGGTCGGATAGTCGAAGACGGCGGTGGCCGGCAGGTTGAGACCGGTGGTCTCGCGGAGCCGGTTGCGCAGCTCGACGGAGGTGAGGGAGTCGAACCCGGCGTCCTTGAACGCCGTTCCGGCCCTGACCTGGTCCGCGCCGGTGTGCCCGAGGACGGTCGCCACCTGGCCCTGTACGAGTTGCAGCAGCAGGGTCTCCTGCTCGGCCGGGGGCAGCGTGACCAGCCGGCGCGCGAGTCCGCCGGAGTCTCCGGCACCGGCTCGGGCGGCCTTCCGGCCGGTCCGCACCAGGCTCCGGAACAGGGGCGCGACACCGGCGCCCAGCGCGGCGTCGGCGCGCAGCGCCCGCAGGTCCAGTTTGACGGGCACCACCAGCGCTTCGCCGGCCGGCAGGGCCGCGTCGAGCAGTTCCATGCCCGCCGCGGGAGTGAGCGGTACGACGCCCCCTCGGCGGCCGGTCCGGCCGGCCGCCGTACCGGTGGCCGCGTCCTGACCGCCGACCGGTTCCCATGGGCCCCAGGCCAGCGAGACGGCGGGCAGACCGGCCGCCCGGCGCTGATGGGCCACCGCGTCGAGGTAGGCGTTGGCCGCGGCGTACCCGCCGGTGCCCGCGCCGAGGAAGACGGAGGAGGCGGAGGACAGCAGGATGAAAGCGGACAGGTTCGGGGCGAGTTCCCGCGTCAGCTCGTCCAGGTGCCGTACGCCGGTGACCTTCGGGGCGAAGACCCGGGCCATCCGGTCCTGGTCCACCTCGCCGATCACCCCGGCGTCGAAGACGCGTGCCGCGTGCACGACACCGGTCAGCGGGTGTGCGTCCGGCACGGCGGCCAGGAGCCCCGCGACCGCGTCCCGATCGGTGACGTCGCACGCCACCACCGACACGGCGGCGCCCAGTGCGCCGAGTTCCTCGACCAGTTGGGCCGCGCCCTCGGTCTCCGGGCCGCGTCGGCTCGCCAGGAGCAGATGGCGGACGCCGTGCCGCTCCACCAGGTGCCGGGCGACCTCGGCGCCCAGCGTGCCGGTGCCGCCGGTGATGAGCACGGTGCCCGCGGGATCCAGCACCGGCTCCGCCGAACCGGCCGGGACGACCCGCGCCAACCGCGGCACGAACAACGCCCCGCCCCGCACGGCCACCTGCGGCTCACCACTGGCCAGCACACGCCCCAGCTCCGAACCACCGACGATACCGGTGCCGTTACCACTGCCCGTCCCGGCGTCGATGCCGGTGTCGGCCCCGGCCTGGGTGTCGGTGTCGATGCCTGTGCCGGTGTCGGTGTCGGTGTCGGTGTCGGTGTCGGTGTCGGTGTCGACGAGGACGATCCGGTCCGGGTTCTCCGCCTGCGCGGCCCGCACCAGCCCCCACACGGCCGCACCACCCGGATCGGTCACCGTCGCGTCACCCCCGGCCGGCACCGCCCCCCGCGTCACCACGACCAGCCGGCCGTCCTCCGCGTCCTCCTCCGCGAGCCACGCCTGCACGGACCCCAGCACCCGACCCACCAACGCCACCGGCGACTCGTCATCCCCGCCGGAACACGCCTCCACCACCGTCACCGACGGCGCCACGACCCCACCGGACACACCAGACACACCAGACACAGCGGGCGCAGCAGACGAGGAAGCCAGCTCGCTCCACTCCACCCGGAACAACGCGTCGTCCGCGCCGGTGCCGGCCGTCGTCGCCAGCTGCTCGGCCGAGACCGGTCGCAGAGTCACGGCCTCCGCGGTCACGACCGTGCCACCGGTCTCGTCGGCGGCCTGGACGGCCAAGGCGCCGGAGGCGGACCGTGCCAGGCGCACGCGCAGTACGGTGGCGCCTTCCGCGTGCAGCGTCAGCCTGCTCCACTCCGACGGCTGCTGGATCTGGGCGTCGTCGGCCGCCGCGACCTCCAGCAACGCCGGACGCAGGGCCGCCTCCAGGAGTGCCGGGTGGATGCCGAACCGGGCCGCCGCGTCCCGCTGCCCGTCCGGCAGCGCGACCTCGGCGAACAGTTCGTCGCCGCGCCGCCACACAGCCCGCGGCCCCGGGAAGACCGGTCCGTACTCGTAGCCGCTCCGGAGCAGCCGCTCGTCCGCACCGGAGAGGTCCTCCGCCTGCGCGCCGGACGGGGGCCAGGCGGTGAAGTCGAAGCTGTCGGTCGCATCGACCGTGCCGGTGAGGCTGCCGGTGGCGTGCCGGGTCCACGCGTCGGCGCCGATCTCGCCGACGGCGTCCTCTCGCGCGGAGTGAACGGCCACCGGACGGCGGCCCTCCGCGTCGGCAGCCTCGACCGTGATCTGCACCCGCACACCGCCCTGTTCGGGCACGACCAGCGGAGCCTCGATCACCAGCTCGTCCACGACTCCGCAGCCGACCTCGTCACCGGCCCGGACGGCCAGTTCGACCAGGCCGGCACCGGGTACGACGACCGCTCCGCCCAGGGTGTGATCGGCCAGCCAGGGGTGCGTGCGCAGGGAGAGCCGGGAGGTGAAGACCAGCCCGTCCGACTGCGGAAGCTGGACCACCGCGCCGAGCAGCGGGTGATCGGCCGTGCTCTGCCCGAGCGCGGCGGCGTCGGTCGCGGGGGCCATGTGGAGCCAGTAGTGGCGGTGGTCGAAGGCGTACGTCGGCAGGTCCACGTGGGTCTCGGTGGCACCCTCGGGGAGGACCGCCGCCCAGTCCACCTTCGCACCACGCACGAACAGCTCCGCCACGGACAGCAGGAGCGTCTGCACCTCACCCCGCTCATCACGCAACGCCGGAACGCTGAGCGCATCCTGCTCCGCCGACTCCGCTATCGCACCGGTCAACGCACCACCCGGACCCAGCTCCAGGAACACCGATCCGCCCGAGGCACTGATCCCCTCGGCGAAGCGGACCGGGCGGCGGACGTGGTCCACCCAGTACGACGGATCCGTCAACCGACCCGGCTCGACGAGCTGCCCGGTCACGTTCGACACGACGGAAATCGTCGGCTCGCTCCACGTCAGCCCCGACAACACCTCGGCGAACTCCGCCAGCATCGGCTCCATCAACGCCGAGTGGAACGCATGGGAGACCGTGAGCCGCTTGACCCGACGGCCCCGCT
>NZ_JBVJYH010000043.1:0-17697 GCF_055600785.1 Streptomyces sp. NPDC038200 | reverse complement strand
GCCACCACGTCCACGACGGCACCCGACGCGCCCAGCTCGGCCACGAGTTCCTCGGCACCACCACGACGGCTCAGCAACACCAGCCGCCGCACACCATGCACGGCCACCAGATGCCGGGCCACCAGGGCACCGAGCACGCCGGTGCCACCCGTCACCAGCACCACGTCGTCCGCGCCGAACGGCACATCGCCGTCCGTGCGGTCGGCCGCACGCGTCAGGCGCGGTACGAGCAGGTCGCCGTCGCGGACGGCGAGTTGGGGTTCGCCGGTGGCGAGCGCGGCCGGGAGGGCGGCGGTGTCCTCGGAGGTGGCCAGGTCGGCCAGGACGAAGCGGCCCGGGTGCTCGGACTGGGCGCTGCGCAGCAGACCCCACACGGCGGCACCGGCCAGGTCGGGCACGGTGTCGCCGGGTGCGGCGGCGACGGCGCCGTGGGTGACCACGACGAGCGGGCCGGCCGGCCGGTCGGCGGCGAGACGCTCCTGGAGCCGCGCGAGGACGGCACGCGTGGCGGCCCGGACGGCCTGCGGGTCGGTGCCGGCGGCCGGCAGCGTGAGCAGGGTGACGTCGCCCTCGGCCGGGGCGGCTTCGGCGGGGTCGGTGATCTGGGCACCGGTGGCCCTGAGCGCGTCGGCGAGCCGGTCGGCGCCGGGGCCGAGGACGGTCCAGCGCGCGGTGCCGGCCGCGGCGGCCGGGCGGGGTTCCCACCGTACGCGGTGCAGGGCGTCGGTCGTGGTGCTGCCGCGGACCTCGGTGGCCGGGCGCAGGCGGAGGTCGGTGACGGTGACGACGGGGCGGCCCGTGGCGTCGGCGGCGGTGAGCGCGACGGCGTCGGGGCCGGTCGGGGTGAGCCGCACCCGCAGACGGCGGGCGCCGGTCGCGTGCAGACGGACGCCGGTCCAGGTGAAGGGCAGTCCGCCGTGCTCGACCAGGCCGCCGAGGCCGAGGGCGTGCAGCGCGGCGTCGAACAGGGCGGGGTGCAGCAGGAAGCCCGGCTCGTCGGTGTCCGCGGGCAGCTCGACGTCGGCGAGCAGGTCGGTGCCGTGCCGCCAGGCCGCGCGGACGCCGCGGAATGCGGGGCCGTAGCCGAAGCCGGCCGCGGTGAGCTGGTCGTAGAGGCCGTCGACGGGGAGGGGGTCGGCGTCGGCGGGCGGCCAGGCGGCGGGCTCCGGGGCGGGCTCGGGGTCGGCGGGGGCGAGGCGTCCGGTGGCGTGGCGGGTCCAGGCGGTGCCGTCCGCGAGCGGGTCGTCGGGCCGGGAGTCGACGGTGACGGCGCGGTGGCCGTCGCGGTCGGGGGCGTCGACGTGCACGCGGAGCCGGACGGCGGCGGACGCGGGGATCGCGAGCGGGGCGGTGAGGACCAGTTCCGCGACGGTGCCGCAGCCGAGGCGGTCGCCCGCGGCGGCGGCGAGTTCGGCGAGGGCGGTGCCGGGGAGTACGGGCGTGCCGAGGACGCTGTGGTCGGCCAGCCAGGGGTGGGTGCGGGCGGACAGCGTGCCGGTGAAGACGACGGCTCCGGCGGCGCCGGGCCGGCCGGCCGGGTCCGCGGTGGCGTCGGCGGGCAGTTCGACGGCGGCGCGCAGCAGCGGGTGGCCGACGGTGCCGAGGCCGGCCGCGGGGAGGTCGTCGGCGGGGGCCGCCGCCAGCCAGTAGTGCTGGTGCTGGAAGGCGTAGGTGGGCAGGTCGACATGGCGGGTGCCGGGGCCGAGGAAGGCGGCCCAGTCGACGGGCGCGCCGTGGGCGTGGATCCGGGCGAGGGCGCCGACCAGGGTCTCGGGCTCGGGGCGGTCCGCGCGGGCGGTGGGTACGGCGAGCACCTCGGGCCGGTCGGGGTCCTCGGGGAGCGCGTCGGCGACCAGGGCGCCGAGGACGGCGTCCGGGCCGACCTCGACGAAGGTGTCGGCGCCGTCGTCGGCCAGGGTGCGGACGCCGTCGGCGAACCGGACGGTGCCGCGGACGTTGCGCAGCCAGTACTCCGGGTCGCGCAGTTCGGCGTCGGCGGGGGCGCCGGTGACGGTGGAGACGAACGGGATGCGCGGCGCGTCGAGGGTGACGGCGCCCAGCACGCGGCGGAAGCCGTCCAGGACGGGGTCCATGCGGTGCGAGTGGAAGGCGTGGCTGACGGTGAGCCGCTTGGTGCGGCGTCCGCGCTCGGCCCAGCGGGCGGCCTCGGCGAGGACGGCTTCCTCGTCGCCGGAGAGCACCACCGACGACGGGCCGTTGACCGCCGCCAGTGCCACCCCCGCCGGCAGGTCCAGTTCGGCCTCACCGGCCTGGACGGCGACCATGGCGCCGCCTTCCGGCAGCGCCTCCATCAGCCGGCCGCGGGCCGCGACCACGACGACGGCGTGCCGCAGGGACAGCACGCCCGCGGTGTGGGCGGCGGCCAGTTCGCCGACGGAGTGGCCGAGGACGAGGTCGGGGCGTATCCCCCAGGAGCCGAGCAGTGCGGTCAGCGCGGTCTCGAAGGCGAACACGCCGGCCTGCGCGTACAGGGTGCGGTCGAGGTCGGGACCGCCTTCGGTGATCACCTCGCGCAGGGGGCGGGGCAGTACGGCGTCGAACGCCGTGCACACCTCGTCCCAGCCGGCGGCGAACGCCGGGTAGGCGGCGGCGAGTTCCTCGCCCATGCCGGCGCGCTGGGAGCCCTGGCCGGTGTACAGGAAGGCCGTGGTGCGGTCGGAGCGGGCCTCGCCGGAGACGGCGGCGGGCGCGCCGGCGGCCAGGGCGGCGAGGCCGGCGCGCAGCTGCTGTGCGTCGGCACCGAGGACCGCGGCGCGCAGCGGCAGGGCGGCGCGGGTGGTGGCCAGGGCGGCGGCCACGTCGAGGGGGTCGGCGTCGTCGGACAGGCCCGCGGCGAGCCGTTCGGCCTGGGCGCGCAGGGCGGCCGGGGTGTGGGCGGACAGCAGCCAGGGCACCACCGGGTGTGCGGTGCGGGGGGTGTCCTCGGCGGCGGCCGGTTCGGGTGCCTGTTCCAGGACGATGTGGGCGTTGGTGCCGCTGACGCCGAACGCGGACACCGCGGACCGGCGGGGTGCCCCGGTGTCGGGCCAGGACCGGTTGTCGGCGAGGAGTTCGACGGCTCCACGGGACCAGTCCACCTGGGGGGTGGGCTCGGTGGCGTGGAGGGTGCGGGGCGCGACGCCGCGGCGCATGGCCTCGACCATCTTGATGACGCCCGCGACGCCCGCGGCGGCCTGGGTGTGGCCGAGGTTGGACTTCACCGAGCCGAGCAGCAGCGGCCGGGGGCGCTCCTGACCGTAGGCGGCGAGCAGGGCCTGGGCCTCGATGGGGTCGCCGAGCCGGGTGCCGGTGCCGTGGCCTTCCACGACGTCCACGTCGGCGGGGGTGAGCCGGGCGTCGGCGAGGGCCTGCCGGATGACCTCCTGCTGGGAGGGGCCGTTCGGCGCGGTGAGGCCGCTGCTGGCGCCGTCGGAGTTGACGGCGGAGCCGCGCACGACGGCGAGGACGCGGTGGCCGTTGCGGACCGCGTCGGACAGCCGCTCCAGCAGGAGCACGCCGACGCCCTCGCCCCAGCCGGTGCCGTCCGCGTCGGCCGAGTACGCCTTGCAGCGGCCGTCGGGGGCGAGGCCGCGCTGACGGGAGAACTCGACGAACACGCCGGGGGTGGCCATGACGGTCACACCGCCGGCGAGCGCCATCGAGCACTCGCCGGCGCGCAGCGACCGCACCGCCCAGTGCAGGGCGACGAGCGAGGAGGAACAGGCGGTGTCGACCGTGACGGCCGGGCCCTCCAGGCCCAGCACATAGGAGATGCGGCCGGAGACGACGGCGGTGGCGCCGCCGGTGACGAGGTAGCCCTCGGCGTCCTCGGGGACGCGGGCGCCGATCCCGTATCCCTGGCTCCAGGTGCCGACGAACACACCGGTGCGGCTGCCGCGCTGGGCGTGGGGGTCGATCCCGGCCCGCTCGTAGGCCTCCCAGGCGGTCTCCAGCAGCACCCGCTGCTGGGGGTCCATGGCGCGGGCCTCGCGCGGGGAGATGCCGAAGAACGCCGGGTCGAAGTCGGCGGCGCCGGTGAGGAAGCCGCCGCGGTCGGTGTAGCTGCGGCCGGTCCGCTCGGGGTCGGGGTCGTGGACGCCGAGGTCCCAGCCGCGGTCGTCGGGGAAGCCGGTGATCAGGTCCGAGCCGGCCGCGACCGCGTCCCACAGCCGCTCGGGCGAGTCGATGCCGCCGGGGAAGCGGCAGGCGGTGCCGACGATCGCGATGGGCTCGTCGGCGGCGGCCGTCAGCGAGCGGTTGCGGCGACGCAGCCGCTCGGTCTCGCGCAGCGAGCTGCGCAGCGCCTCGACGAGTTCTTCGTTGGTGTTGCTCATGCTGTTCGTGATCCTCAGTTTCCGCGGGGGCGCTCGTCGTGCGCGATCCTGATCAGGTCGTCGATGCTCATGTCGTCCAGCGCGTCCATGAGCTCGTCGGAACCGTCGTCCTCGGGTCCGTCCGCGGGGTCGTCGGCGGGGTCGTCGGGGGCTGTGTGCTGCTCGGCCGGGCGGTCCTGGGGCGGTACGGCGACGCCTGCCAGGCGGGCCAGTTCGTCCAGGAGTCCGGCCTGCCGGAGCCGGTCGAGGGGGATGGCCGCGATGGCGCTGCGCACGGCGTCCTCGGGGTCCTCGGGGTCCGGTGCGGTGTCCGGCGCGGCGGGCCGGGCGCTCTCCGCGGCCCGGACTAGGGGGGCCAGCTCGGACAGGAGGTGGCGGGCCAGCGCGGCCGGGGTGGGGTGGTCGAAGACGGTGGTCGCGGACAGCCGCAGCCCCGTGGCCTCGGTGAGCCGGTTGCGCAGTTCGACAGCGGTCAGCGAGTCGAAGCCGAGATCCAGGAAGCCGCGTGCGGTGTCCACGGCGGTCGCCCGGGCGTGGCCCAGCACCGCGGCCGCGTTGCGGCGTACGACGTCGAGCACGGCCCGGCGGCGCTGTTCCTCGCCCAGGCCGGCCAGCCGTTCCGGCAGCGCGGGCTGGGTCTCGGCGGCCTCGCGGGCGGGGCCGGCCGGGCGGCGCACCAGGTCGCGCAGCAGGGCGTGCGGCGGGGTGCCGGTGCGGGCGGTGAGCGCCGCGGTGTCGAGACGGAGCGCGGCGAGGGCGCCGGCTCCGGTGCGGCAGGCCGCGTCGAGCAGCGCGAGTGCCTCGGTGGCCGCCAGCGGCCGGACCCCGGCCCGGCTCATCCGGGCGCGGTCGCCGTCGCTCAGGCCGCCGGTCATGGCGCTCTCGGCGGCCCACGGCCCCCAGGCGAGGGAGACGGCGGGCAGGCCGCGGGAGCGGCGGTGCTCGGCGAGCGCGTCCAGGGCGGTGTTGGCGGCGGCGTAGTTGCCCTGGCCGGGGGCGCCGAACGTGCCGGCCGCGGAGGAGAACAGCACGAACGCGGACAGGTCGCTGTCTGCGGTGAGTTCGTGCAGGTGCCAGGCGGCGTCGGCCTTCGGGCGCAGCACGGCGGCGAGACGCTCCGGGGTCAGCGAGGCGAGCGTGCCGTCGTCGAGGACGCCGGCCGCGTGCACCACCGCGGTGAGCGGCGGCTCGATGTCCGCGAGCAGCGCGGCGAGCGCGTCCCGGTCGGACACGTCGCAGGCGGCCACGCGGACCCGGGCACCGGCGGCGCGCAGTTCGGCGGCAGTGGGGGTGTCGACGCCCTGCCGTCCGACGAGCACCAGGTCGCGAATGCCGTGCTCGGTGACGAGATGGCGGGCCACGAGGCCGCCGAGGGTGCCGGTGCCGCCGGTGACGAGGACGGTGCCGTCGCCGTAGGGGGCGGTGGTGAGGACGAGCTTTCCGGTGTGCCGGGCCTGGGCCATGAACCGGAACGCCTCGCGGGCACGGGCCATGGGCACGCTCCGGACCGGCAGGTGGGCGAGGTCGCCGGCCGCGAGCCGGTCCAGGAGCTCGGTGAGCATCTCCTGGATGCGGTCGGGGCCCGCGTCCGCCAGGTCGACGGCCCGGTAGGTGATGCCGGGGGTGCCGGTGCGCAGGTCGGTCTTGCCGAGTTCCACGAACCGGCCGCCCGGCCGCAGCAGGCGCAGGGACGCGTCCACGAACTCCCCCGCGAGGGAGTTCAGCACGACGTCCACCCCCGGGAACCACTCCGCGAATCCGGTGTCCCGCGACGACGCGATGTGCGCCTCGTCCAGACCGGCCGCCCGCAGCACCCCGTGCTTGCCGGGGCTCGCCGTCGCATACACCTCGGCACCCAGCAGCCGGGCCACCTGGACGGCGGCCATGCCGACACCGCCGGCCGCCGCGTGCACCAGCACCCGGTCCCCCGCCCGGACCCGGGCCACGTCGTGGAGGGCGAACCAGGCGGTGAGGAACGCGGAGGGCACCGACGCGGCCCGGGTGAAGCCCCAGTCGTGGGGCAGGGGCGCGAGCAGGCGGTGGTCGGCGACGGCGGAGGAACCCATCGAGCCGGGCAGCAGCCCGAACACCCGCTCGCCGGCGGCGAGACGGGTCACGCCGGGACCGGTCTCGGTGACCACGCCCGCCGCCTCGATGCCGAGCGGCTGCGGTGCGCCGGGGTAGAGGCCGAGCACGCTGAGGACGTCCCGGAAGGTCACGCCGACCGCGCGGACGGCGACCCGTACCTCGCCCTCGGCGAGCGGGGCGCCGGCGTGGGGTGCGGCCGTCAGGCCGTCGACGGTGCCGGTGCTGCCGGGCCGGAGCCGCCAGCCGCCGTCGGGCAGGATGAACGCGTCGGCGCCGGCCCGGGTGAGCCGGGGCGCGCTGACCGCGCCGGACCGCACGGCGACCTGCGGTTCCCCGCTGTCGAGCGCGGCGGGCAGGGCCCGGGCGGAGGCGTCGGTGGCGTCCAGGTCGGCGAGGACGATCCGGTCGGGGTGTTCGGTCTGGGCGGACCGCACCAGACCCCAGACGGCACGGGCGGCCGGGTCCGGGGACTCCTCGGCGGACAGCGCGAGGGCGCCGCGGGTGACCACGGCGAGGCGGTGCGTGCCGCTCGCGTCGGCCAGGACGTCCCGGAGGGCCGTCAGGACGGCGGCGGTGGCCCGGTGCGTTTCGGCCACGGGGGCGGCGGCGGGGTCGGTGATGACGGGCAGCACGAGCACCTCGGCGGAGCCGTCCGTGGCGTCGGCCAGGGCGGCGCCGGCCGCGGTGAGGCCGGCGGCCAGGACGGGGTCGGGGGCCGTCAGGGCGAGGCGGCGGGCCGGTGCCGTGCCCTGCTCGACGGGGACCCAGGCGGTCTCGAAGAGCGCGTCGGGCACCGCGGGGGCGGCGGGCGGGCGCAGCCGCAGGGAGCCGACGGCGGCCACCGGCAGCCCGTCGGCGTCGAACAGGTCGACGGCGAGGGCGCCTTCGGTGCCGGCCCGGGAGAGCCGGGCGCGTACCGCCCGGCTGCCGGGGGCGAGGACCCGCACCCCGGACCAGGCGAACGGCAGTCCGCCGTGCGCCGGGTCCGTGATCAGGCCGCCCACGCCGATGGCGTGCAGGACCGCGTCCAGCAGCGCCGGGTGCAGGGGGCAGCGGTCGGCGTCGGGGACGCCGGCGGGCAGCTCGGCCTCGGCGAACACCTCGGCCGCCGGGCCCTCGCCGCGCTCCCAGGCCGCGTTCAGGCCCTGGAAGGCCGGCCCGTAGCCGAAGCCCGCGTCCGCCAACCGCCCGTACAGGGCGCCGAGGTCGGCGGGCCGGGCGTCCGCGGGGGGCCAGGGGCCGGCGACCGCGGGCTCGCCGGGCACCTCACCCACCGCTCCGGTGGCGTGCCGGGTCCAGTCGCCGTCGCCGGTGCGGGTGTGCAGGGCGATCGCGCGGCGGCCGTCGGCCTCGGCGGCGCCGACGGTGACGCGCACCTCCACGGCGCCGTCGGCGGGCAGGACGAGGGGGGCTTCGAGGATCAGTTCCGCGACGCCGGGCGCGTCCACCTGGCCGGCCGCGGCGAGGGCCAGGTCGAGCAGGGCGGTGCCGGGCAGCAGGGCGCTGCCGCGCACGGTGTGCTGGGCCAGCCAGGGGCGCGCGGCGGGCGAGAGCCGACCGGTGAGCACGAGGCCGCCGTCGGGCAGGTCGATCACGGCGGACAGCAGGGGGTGCCCGGCCGCGGCCGTGCCGGTGCCGGCGTCGGCGGGCAGCCAGTAGTGCGCGCGCTGGAAGGCGTAGGTGGGCAGCTCGACGGGGGTGCCGCCGCGGCCCGTGAAGTAGCCGGCCCAGTCGACGGGCAGGCCGTCGGCGGCGGCGCGGGCCAGCGCGTCGGCGAGGGTCTCCGGTTCCGGCCGGCCGGCGCGCAGCAGGGGTACGGCGAGCGGGTCGCGCTCGTCGGCCTCCGCGGGCGGCAGGCTGCTCTGGGCCAGGGCGGTGAGCACTCCGTCCGGGCCGACTTCCAGGTACCGTACGGCGCCCGCGGCGGCCAGGCCGCGCACGGCGTCGTGGAAGCGGACGGTCTCGCGGACGTGCCGGACCCAGTAGTCGGGCGTCCGGGCCTCCTCGGCCGTCAGCGGGCGGCCGGTCAGCGCGGACACGACGGGGACGGCGGGTGCCTGCGGGTCGAGGGCGGCCACGACGGCCCGGAACTCGTCCAGCATGGGCTCCATCAGCGGGGAGTGGAACGCGTGGGACACCCGCAGGCGGCGGGTCCGGCACCCCTCGGCGGCGAGCCGGGCGGCCACCTCGTCCACGGCCTCCTCGCGGCCGGACAGCACCAGGGCGCGCGGGCCGTTCACGGCGGCGAGGCAGACGTCGTCGCCGAGCAGGGGCCGTACGCGGTCCTCGTCGGCCTCCACGGCGACCATCGCGCCGCCGGCCGGCAGCGCGTCCATCAGCCGGCCGCGGGCGGCGACCAGGGCCGCCGCGTCCGGCAGGGAGAGGACTCCGGCCAGGTGCGCGGCGGTGATCTCGCCGAGCGAGTGGCCGGCCAGCAGGTCGGGGGTCACCCCCCAGTGGCGCAGCAGCGCGGCGAGGGCGACCTCGACGGCGAACAGCGCGGGCTGGGCGTAGGCCGTGCGGTCGAGTACGTCGGCGGGGCCGGACAGCACCAGGTCGCGCAGCGGGCGGTCGAGGAGGCGGTCGAACTCGGCGCAGACCGCGTCGAAGGCGTCGGCGTAGGCGGGGTGGGCGGCGTACAGGCCGGCGCCCATGCCGACGCGCTGGGCGCCCTGGCCGGTGCACAGGAACGCGGTGCGGCCGGGGCGGGCGGCGACGGGCCGGGCCTCGGCGAGGGCGTCGAACAGCGCCTCGGTGTCGCTGCCCGAGGCGGCGACGCGGTACTCGAAGGCGGTGCGCGTGGTGGCGAGGGCGCGGGCCACGGCGACCGGGTCGGGGTGTCCGGCGAGGTCGGCGCGCAGCCGCCGCACCTGGGCGCGTACGGCCTCGGGCGTACGGCCGGAGACCAGCCACGGGACGGGTCCGCCGTCCCCGGCCGGCGCCGCCTCCTCGGCGGGCGGGGCCTGTTCCAGTACGACATGGGCGTTGGTGCCGCTGACCCCGAAGGAGGACACGGCGGCCCGGCGCGGCACCCCGGTCTCGGGCCACTCGGTGGTCTCGGTGAGCACCGAGACCGCTCCCCTGGTCCAGTCGACCTGGGTGGAGGGCCGGTCGACGTGCAGGGTGGCGGGCAGCACGCCGTGGCGCAGCGCCATGACCGTCTTGATGAGGCCGGCGGCGCCGGACGCGGCCTGGGTGTGGCCGAGGTTGGACTTGACCGAGCCGACCCACAGCGGGCGGTCGCGGTCCTGGCCGTAGACCGCCTGGAGGGCCTGGGCCTCGATGGGGTCGCCGAGCGCGGTGCCGGTGCCGTGTGCCTCGACGGCGTCGACGTCGGCCGGGGCGAGGCCGCCGTCGGCCAGCGCGGCCTGGATGACACGCTGCTGGGAGGGGCCGTTGGGCGCGGTCAGGCCGTTGGAGGCGCCGTCGGAGTTCACCGCGGAGCCGCGTACCACGGCGAGGACGCGGTGGCCGTTGCGGCGGGCGTCGGACAGCCGCTCCACCAGCAGCAGGCCGGCGCCCTCGCCCCAGCCGGTGCCGTCGGCGGCGTCGGCGAACGCCTTGCAGCGGCCGTCGGCCGCGAGACCGCCCTGCCGGCCGAACTCGACGAAGACGCCGGGGGTGGCCATCACGGTGACGCCGCCGGCCAGGGCCAGGTCGCACTCGCCGGAGCGCAGCGCGCGGATCGCCCAGTGCAGGGCGACCAACGACGAGGAGCAGGCGGTGTCCACGGTGACCGCGGGGCCCTCCAGGCCGAGGACGTAGGCGAGGCGACCGGAGACCACGCTGCCGGAGGTGCCGGTCAGGAGGTGGCCCTGGAGCTCGTCGGGGGTGCCGTACAGGCTGGTGAGGTAGTCCTGGCCGCCGTAGCCGACGAAGACGCCGGTGCGGCTGCCGCGCAGCGAGGCCGGGTCGATGCCGGCGCGCTCGACCGTCTCCCACGCCGTCTCCAGCAGCAGCCGCTGCTGCGGATCCATGCTGGTGGCCTCGCGCGGGCTGATGCCGAAGAAGGCGGCGTCGAACTCGCCGGCGGCGTCGAGGAATCCGCCGGTCTTGGTGAAGCCGGCGTCGGTGACGTCCCAGCCGCGGTCCGCGGGGAAGCCGGTCATCGCGTCCCGGCCCGCGGCGACGAGGTCCCACAGCCGGTCGGGGGAGTCGGCGCCGCCGGGGAAGCGGCAGCCCATGCCGACGACGACGACGGGGTCGTCGGTCGCGGCGGCCGGCGCCGGCGCGGTGGCCGGGGTGGCGGAGGGCTGCACGCCGGTGAGTTCGGCGGCCAGGCGGTCGGCGAGCGCCTCCGGGGTGGGGTGGTCGAAGACGAGGGTGGCGGGCAGGGGCAGACCGGTGGCGTCGCGCAGCCGGTTGCGCAGTTCGACGGCGGTGAGCGAGTCGAAGCCCAGTTCCTGGAAGGCGCGGCCGGCGGGCAGTGCGGCGGTGGAGGTGTGTCCGAGGACGGCGCCGGTCTCGGCGAGCACCAGGTCCAGCAGCGCGGCCGGGTCCAGCGGGTCGGCCGGGGCGGCCGGTGCCGGGGCGGTGTCCGCCGGGTCGGCTGCCTCGGGCAGGTCGGCGAGGAGCGGGCTGCGCCGGGCCAGGGTGTACGTCGGCGCGAACACCGGCCAGTCGATGTCGGCGACGACCAGCGAGGCCTCGTCCCGGGCGAGGGCGCCCGCGAGGGCGGCGACGGCGCGGTCGGGTGCCATGGCGGGCAGGCCCCAGCGGAGCATCTGGGCGCGGGCCGGGCCGTCGGACATGCCGGCGCCGTCCCAGTGGCCCCAGGCCACGGCGGTGGCGGGCAGGCCCTCGGCGCGGCGCCGGGCGGCGAGCGCGTCGAGGTGGGCGTTGGCGGCGGCGTACGCGGCCTGGCCGCTGCTGCCCCACACTCCGGCGCCGGAGGTGAACAGCACGAACGCGGACAGCCGCCGGTCGCGGGTCAGTTCGTCCAGCAGCAGGGCGCCGGTGATCTTGGCGGCGGCCACCTCGGCGAGGTCGGCCGGGGTCAGCTCGTCCAGCGGGCGGTACCGCTCGATGCCGGCCAGGTGGAACACGGCGCCGACGGGGTGCTCGGCCAGCACCCGGGTCAGCGCGTCACGGTCGGCGGCGTCGCAGGCGACCACGTCGACCCTGGCGCCCAGCGCGGTGAGTTCACCGGCCAGCTCCGCCGCGCCGGGGGCCTCGGGGCCGCGCCGTCCGGTGAGCACGAGATGCTCCGCACCGGCACGGGCCAGCCAGCGGGCCACGTGCGCGCCGAGCCCACCGGTACCGCCGGTGACGAGGGTGGTGCCGGCGGGGGTCCAGCCGGGGTCGGTCCCGACCGCCGGCGCACGGCGCAGCCGCCGCCCGAAGGCGCCGGAGGCGCGTACCGCGACCTGGTCCTCCGCACCCGCCAACGCGACGACGAGCCGGTCGGCGAGACGAGCGTCGAGCACCTCGTCGGCCGTACGGACACCCTCGCCGTCCGCACCCACCGGCCCGGCGACGAGCCGGTCGGTGGGACGAGCGTCGAGGACGCCGTCGGCCGTACGAGCACGCTCACGGTCCGCCCCTGTCGGCCCGGCGACGAGCCGGTCGGTGGGACGGTCGTCCAGGGCCCCGTCGGCCGTACGGGTGTCCCACGTCCCGTGGGCCCCGTGCGCGGTCGGCTCGGCGGGTGCCGGCAGGTCGATCAGGCCGCCCCAGCTCTGCGGTCGTTCCAGTGCCGCGACCCGGCCGAAGCCCCAGATCTGTGCGGCGGTCGGGTCCGCCGGGGTGTCCGCGGGGCCGACCGCGACGGCGCCGCGGGTGACACACCACAGCGGCAGGCCGCCGTCGGCGCGGTCGTGGGCCCGGAGGAGGGCGAGGAGGCCGGGGAGCGGGTCGGGGTCGCCGGGGCGGAGCACGGCGACGACACCGGCGGCGCCCGCGGTGAGTTCCGCGGCACGATCGGGCTCGTAGGCCGGGACGCGGGTGAGGTCCATCCGCTCCGCCAGCGCGGCGACGACGGCCTCGGACCACGGGTCGTCCCCGGTGACCGCAAGCCAGCGTCCGGTGGGCGCGCCGGCCGTCGGCGGCGGGACGGCGAGCGGGGTCCAGTCGACGCGGTAGCGCCAGGAGTCCACGGCGGCCTCGTCGGCACGCCGCTCGTGCCAGGCGGCGAGCAGCGGGTGCACGGCGGCGATCGGCGCGCGGGCGGCGGGGTCCGCGCCGAGCACGGCGGCCAGGTCGTCGGCGGAGCCGTGGACCGCGGTCCAGAACGCGCTGTCCGCGCCGCCCTGCCCGGCGGCGGCCGTTGCGGTGTCCTCCTCCAGCCAGAGGCGTTCGCGCTGGAAGGCGTAGGTGGGCAGCGGCACGGTGCGCGCCGCGGGCAGGGCCGGCCGCCAGTCGACGGGGACGCCGCGGACCGCGGCCTCGGCGAGGGAGGTGAGGAAGCGGGCGGGGCCGCCGTCGTCGCGGCGCAGCGAGCCGACGGCGAGGACCGCCGGGTCGGTCTCCTGGAGTGCCGCGGTGAGCACGGGGTGCGCGCTGACCTCGACGAAGGTCGTGAACCCGGCGTCGAGCAGGGCGCGTCCGGCCTGGTCGAAGCGGACGGGCTCGCGCAGGTTGCGGTACCAGTAGGCGGCGTCCAGGCCGGTGGTGTCCAGGGCCGCGCCGGTCACCGAGGACACGAAGACGGTGCTCGTGGCACGCGGTGTGACGGCTGCGGTCGCGGCCAGCACCTCGGCGCGGACGACCTCGACGTGCGCGGAGTGCGAGGCGTAGTCGACGGGGATCCGCTTGGCCCGCAGGCCGTCCCGCTCGGACCGGGCGAGGAGTGCGTCCAGGGCTTCGGCGTCACCGGACACGACCGTCGCGGCGGGGCCGTTGACGGCGGCCACCGACAGCCGGTCGCCCCACGGCGCGATCGCCTCGCGCGCGGCGGCCTCGGCCAGCGGCAGGGACACCATGCCGCCGCGGCCGGTCAGGGCGCGCAGCGCCCGGGCGCGTGCGGTGACCAGCAGGGCGGCGTCCGGCAGGGACAGGGCGCCGGCGACGCACGCGGCGGCGATCTCGCCCTGGGAGTGGCCGACGACGGCGGCCGGCTCCACCCCGTGCGCCTGCCAGAGGGCGGCCAGGGAGACCATCACGGCCCACAGGGCGGGCTGGACGACGTCGACGCGTCGCAGCGCGGCCGGGTCGGCCAGGACGTCCCGCAGGGACCAGTCGGTGTGCGGGGCGAGGGCGGCGCCGCACTCGTCCAGGCGGGCGGCGAACTCCGGGTACGCGTCGGCGAGTTCGAGGGCCATGCCGGTCCACTGCGCGCCCTGGCCGGGGAACACGAAGGCGACGCGGCCGGTGTGGGCGGCGGTGCCGCGGACCACGCCGGGCGCGGGCTCCCCCGCGGCGACGGCGGCCACGCCGCGCAGCAGGCCGTCCCGGTCCGCCCCGACCACGACGGCGCGGTGTTCGAACGCCGACCGGGTGGTGGCGAGGGACAGGGCGACGTCCTGGGGCCGGTCCTCGGGCCGGTCCGCCAGATGGGCGGCGAGCGCGGCGGCCTGGGCGCGCACCGCGCTCTCGGTACGGCCGGACAGCGTCCACGGCACCGGCCCCGGCGTCGCGCCGGGCGCCGGGGATGCCTCGGCGACGCCCTCGGGCGCCTGCTCCACGATGACGTGTGCGTTGGTGCCACTGACGCCGAACGCGGAGACCCCGGCGCGTCGCGGCCGGTCCCCGGCGGGCCAGGGGCGGGCCTCGGTGAGCAGGCGTACCTCGCCCGCCGACCAGTCGACCTTCGGGGTGGGGGCGTCCACGTGCAGGGTGCGGGGCAGCAGTCCGTGGCGCAGGGCGAGCACGGACTTGAGCACGCCGGCGACGCCGGCGGCGGCCTGGGTGTGCCCGACGTTGGACTTCACCGAGCCGAGCCAGGCGGGTTCGGTGCGGTTGCGGCCGTAGGCGGTGAGCAGGGCCTGGGCCTCGATCGGGTCGCCGAGGACGGTGCCGGTGCCGTGGGCCTCCAGCAGGTCGACGTCGGCGGGCGTGAGCCGGGCGTCGGCGAGGGCGGCCTGGATGACGCGGACCTGCGCCGGGCCGTTGGGCGCGGTGAGGGCGCTGCTGGCGCCGTCCTGGTTGACGGCCGAGCCGCGCAGCACGGCGAGCACGGGGTGACCGAGGCGCTGGGCGTCGGAGAGCCGCTCCAGCAGCAGCATTCCGGCACCTTCGCCCCAGCCGGTGCCGTCGGCCGCGGCGGCGAACGGCTTGCAGCGGCCGTCGGCGGCGAGGCCGCGCTGCCGGGAGAACTCCACGAAGGTCGCCGGGGACGACATGACCGTCACGCCGCCCGCGAGCGCCATCGCGCATTCGCCGCCGCGCAGCGCCCGCATCGCCCAGTGCAGGGCGACCAGGGAGGCGGAGCAGGCCGTGTCGACGGTGGCCGCGGGGCCGCGCAGGCCGAGGGTGTAGGCGACACGGCCGGACAGCACGCTGCCGGCGATGCCGGTGCCGCCGTGGCCCTCCACCCGGTGCAGCAGCGGGCGCGCGGCGGAGATGTAGTCCTGTCCGTTGGTGCCCAGGTACACGCCGACGTCGGCGCCGCGCAGGGACTTCGGGTCGACGCCGGCGCGTTCGACGGCCTCCCAGGCGGTCTCCAGGGCGAGCCGCTGCTGCGGGTCCATGGCCAGCGCCTCACGCGGGCTGATGCCGAAGAAGTCCGCGTCGAACCCGGCGACGTCCGTGAGGAAGCCGCCCTCCCGCACGTAGGACGTGCCCGCGTGCTCGGGGTCGGGGTGGTGGAGGGAGGCCAGGTCCCAGCCGCGGTCGGCGGGGAACTCGCCGACCGCGTCGCGCTCGTCGGCCAGCAGCCGCCAGAGGTCCTCGGGCGTGTGCACGCCTCCCGGGAACCGGCAGGCCATGCCGACGATCGCGATCGGTTCGGCGGCGCGTTCTGCCGTCTCGCGCAGGGTCTGGCGCGCCTGGGCCAGTTCTCCGGTGACCCACCGCAGGTGGTCGAGGAGCTTGTTCTCGTTCTCCACGTTCAGGACTTTCCGAGTTCGTTCCGAATGAAGTCGAAGATCTCGTCGGCGGACGCCGTGCTCAGCCGGCTCGGGTCCGCCGGGGACCCGGCGGGCGCGGCCGGTGCCGGTGTCCACGCGTCGAGCAGCCGGCGCAGCTCGGCGGCGACCCGGTCGCGGGTCGGCTCGTCGGCCGTGGCCGGATCGAGCCGGGCGAACCGGTCGAGATCGGTGGTCGACGGCTCGGCCGCGGCGGGCGCGAGCGCTGCGGTGAGGTGGGCGGCGAGCGCCTCCCCGTCCGGGTGGTCGAACACCAGCGTGAGCGGCAGGGTGAGTCCGGTGGCCCGGGCGAGCCGGTTGCGCAGCTCGACCGCGGTGAGCGAGTCGAAGCCGAGGTCGACCAGGCCCCGTGTGGTGTCGACGGCGGCCGGGCTGCCGTAGCCGAGGACGGCTGCGACGGCGTCGCGGACGAGGTCGAGCAGCACGCGCGCGCGTTCGCCGTCGGGCAGGGCCGCCAGCCGTTGCCGTGGATCGGACCCGCCGCCGGTCGCTCCGGGTTCGGGTGCGACGGCCCGGTGTGCCTCGGGCACGGTGGAGATCAGCGGACTGGGCCGTACGGCGTGCAGGGAGGGTGCGAGCCGGGTCCAGTCGACGTCGGCCAGCACCACGGCGGGATCACCGGAGGCGATCTCCCGGCCGAGCGCCGTCAGCGCCCGCTCCGGGTCCATCGGCAGCAGTCCGTCGCGGTCCAGGCGGCGGCGCACCTCGTCGGCGTCGGCCATCCCGCCGCCCGCCCAGGCGCCCCAGGCCACCGCGGTGGCGGGCAGCCCGGCGGCCCGGCGGGTCGCGGCGAGCGCGTCGAGGTGGGCGTTGGCCGCGGCGTAGTTGGCCTGGCCCGCGCCGCCGACCACGCCGCCGAGCGCGGCGAACAGGACGAACGCCTCCAGGCCGAGCCCGGCGGTGAGTTCGTGCAGGGTGGTGGCGCCGTCGGCCTTGGCGCGCAGCACCGTGGCCAGCCGCTCGGGCGTGAGCGAGCTGTGCACGCCGTCGTCCAGGACGCCCGCGGTGTGCACCACGGCGGTCAGCGGCGGGCCGTCGGCGGTGATCTTGTCGAGCAGGGCGCCGAGCGCGGCCCGGTCGGCCACGTCGCAGGCCTCGGCGACGGCCTGGCAGCCCAGTTCGCCGAGTTCCGCCACCAGTTCGGCAGCGCCGTCCGCGTCGGGTCCGCGCCTGCTCACCAGCACCACCCGGTCGGCGCCGGAGCGGGCGACCCAGCGGGCCGTGTGGCCGCCCAGCGCGCCCGTACCACCGGTGATCAGCACGGTGCCGGACGGCCGCCAGCCCTCCGGCGCGGCGCCCGCGGCCGGACGGACCAGCCGCCGTCCGAAGACGCCGTCCGCCCGCACGGCGACCTGGTCCTCGTCGCCGGGTCCGGCGAGTACGGAGCAGAGCCGTGCGACGGCCTGCTCGTCGGGCTCGGCGGGCAGGTCGACGAGGCCGCCCCAGCGGTGCGGTGCCTCCAGGCACAGCACCCGGCCGAGGCCCCAGATCCGGGCCTGCACGGGGTCGGCGGGTTCGCCGTCGGTGACCGCCACGGCTTGGCCGGTCACGCACCACAGCGGTGCGTCGGTCCCGGTGTCGCCGAGGGCCTGGGCGAGGACGAGCGTGCCGGCCGCCGCGTCGGGCCCCGCGGCCAGCAGGGACAGCACTGCGTCCACCGGACCGGATGCCGACACCGCCTCGGCGAGCCGGGCCCGGTCGGGCGTGCCCGGCACCGCGAGTTCGACCACGTCCAGGCCGCGGTCGGCGAGTCCCTTCAGGCACGCCTGCGCCAGTTCCGTATCCGCCCGCTCGGCCGGTACGGCCACGAGCCAGCGTCCGGCCGGCACCGCGTCCACGGCGTGGCCGAGCGGCTCCCACCGCACGCGGTAACGCCACCGCGCGGCCGGATCGGTCTCGGGACGTTCCGGGGCGTCCGGCCAGAACCGGCTGTGCTGGAAGGGATACGTGGGCAGGTCGGCGCGGCGCACGCCGGCACCGAAGAACTTCTCCCAGTCGACGGCGACCTGCGCCCGGGCGAGTCCCTCGACCAGGGCGACGGGCTCCGGCCGGCCCCTGCGCAGCAGCGGCACACCGCCTTCGGCCAGCGGGGCGAGAGTGGCGTCGGGGCCGATCTCGACCAGGGCGTCGGCACCGGCCGCACGGACGGCGACGACCGCGTCGGCGAAACGGACGGTCTCACGGACATTGCGCACCCAGTAACCCGGCTCGCACACCTCCTCCGACACCACCGCACCGGTCACCGTCGACAC
>NZ_JBVJYH010000042.1:0-21072 GCF_055600785.1 Streptomyces sp. NPDC038200 | reverse complement strand
TCATGGAACAGCACACCCTCCAGAGCGCCGACCACCTCATCGAAACCCTCGAAGAGCGGGGCCTGTGGAAGGACGAACCCACCTCCTGAACCACACCGGCCCCACCGCCCGCAGCTCAGGCCGCAGGCTGCCGTGGCGGTCTACTTCGTCGTCGAGGTGGGCTGGTGCGTGTGGGCACTCCAGGAGGCGAGGATGCGCAGGCCGTCGTGGGAGGGAGTGCCGGGTTCGGCGGTCCAGGTGACGAGTTGCTGGTCGGGGTCGGTGGCGCAGGTCAGGGTGTCCCATTCGAGGGTGAGATCGCCGGCGACGGGGTGGTGGTAGACCTTGGTGCCCACGCCGCGGACGGCGACGTGGTGGGCGCCCCACCAGCGGCGGAAGTCCGCGTCCTGGACGGAGAGTTCCCCCACGAGCGCACTCAGGCGAGGGTCGTGCGGGTCACGCGCGGCCTCCATGCGCAGCTGTGCCACGCAGGTGTGGGCGACCGTCTTCCACTCGGGGTAGAGGGTCCTGAAGGCGGGGTCCATGAACACCAGCCGGACCATGTTGCGCTGCTTCTCCGGGATCTTCCCGAAGTCGGTGATCAGGGCGGCGGCCATCGGGTTCCAGGCCAGCACGTCCATACGGCGGCCCAGGACCACGGCCGGGGTGGTGGTGAGGTCGTCCAGGAGCCTGTGCAGCTGGGGCTGCACCTTCTGCGCGGTACGCCGGCGGGGGCGGGACTCGTCCCGGCCGGCGAGTTCGAAGGCGTAGTCGCGTTCGTCGTCGTCCAGGTGCAGGACCTCGGCCAAGGTCTCCAGCACGGACTGCGATGCCTGGCGGCGGCCCTGCTCCAGGCGGGTGTAGTAGTCGGTGCTGATGGAGGCGAGCAGGGCCACCTCCTCACGGCGCAGGCCCCTGACCCGCCGCCTGCCCCCGGTCTCCGGCAGCCCCACCATGGCGGGGCTCAGCTCCATTCGGCGGGCCTTGAGGAAGGCGCCCAGCTCGTTGCGGTGCGCGTTGCTGCTCATAGCATCGAGTCTGGCAGCTGACACCTGCTCTGTGAGGGGGCCGGTTCTGTCCCAGGACACCCCTGTCAGGGGCTGCGAACCGCCCATTCCGCACCGCTGTCACGCGTGGAAGCCTTCATCACGTGGCAGTCGGATCCGGCCACGGGAAATACTCTCCTACTCCCCGGAGCCCGGCCGGACCCGGCGCCACGCAGGCCATTCCACCCCAGAACCAAGGAACGCCACAGAACATGAAGGCGAACGTCACCTTCCCCAGCGCCGGCCTCTCTCTCGCCGGCATCCTCTACACCCCGGACAGCCACACCGGCGCACCCCTGCCGGCCGTGGTCGTCTCCCACCCCGGCGGCGGCGTGAAGGAGCAGACCGCGAGCATCTACGCCGAGCGCTTGGCCCGCGAGGGCTTCGCCGCGCTCGTCTTCGACGCCGCCTACCAGGGCGAGAGCGAGGGCACCCCGCGCGGCCTGGAGAACCCCTTCCAGCGCGCCGAGGACGTCCGCGCCGCCGTCACCTACCTCACCACCCGCGACGACATCGACCCGAACCGCATCGGCGCCCTCGGCATCTGCGCCTCCGGCGGCTACGTGCCCTTCGCCGCACAGACCGACCACCGCATCAAGGCCGTCGCCGCCGTCAGCGCCGTCGACATCAACAGCCTCCTGGTCGAGGGCCTCGGCCGCACCCAGGAGCCCGAGGTCCTCCAGGGCCTGCTCGACCAGGCCGGCGCCCTGCGCACCGCCGAGGCCAAGGGCGAGAGCCCGGCCGTGCTCAACTGGGCCCCCGAGAGCCCCGAGGGTCTGGAGGAGGCACCGACCCTCTACCGCGAGGCCCAGGACTACTACCGCACCCCCCGCGGCGGGCACTGCAACTCCAACAACGAGTGGCCGCTGCGCAGCATCGACCACATCGCCCAGTTCGATCCCTACGCGCTGATCCGGCTGATCTCCCCGCGCCCGCTGCTGATGATCGTCGGCTCCGACTCCGACACCGCCTACTTCAGCCGCGAGGCCATCGAGAAGGCGAACGAGCCCAAGGAGCTGTTCGTGGTCGACGGGGCCACCCACATCTCCCTCTACGACAAGGACGAGCACGTCACCCCCGCCGTCGCCAAGCTCACCGACTTCTTCGGCCGGCACCTGGCCGGCTGAGACCGACTCTCTCCGGGCCTGTGGCGCCGCCCTGCTTCCCCTGCACGGGCGGCGCCACAGGCCGCTTCCTTCCGGAGACCTTCCCCGGGACCGACACGCACCCAGGCGCAGCGGCTTCACCGCGCCGCCTCCGGCCGTCACCGAGCGGAGGCGCGTCGGTCCCGGCGGTAGCGCATGACCGGGCTGAGTCCGTCGCGCGCCGTGAACGCCCATCGGTTCCTCAGTCGCCGCGCTCCGTCAGCACCTCCGGTACGCGCGACGCGACACGGCAGAAGTCGAAGAACGACAACACCTGGAAGCCGTAGGCGTCGCGCATCGGGCCGAGGAACGCCCCGTGTGTGGCACCTCGTAGGACACCGCCGTCGACGTACGGCGACGACGTGCGCAATGCCTCGACGAACTCCGCGGTGTGCTGGTCGTCCGTCTGCCACAGCGGGTCGAACTCCGAGACGCGCCAGAACACGGGCACCTCGACGGACGCCGCCACCTCGCGCGCGGTGCGCGGCCAGCCGCCGACGAGTTCGAGCATCTCCGCGCGTGGGATGCGGAAGGGGCCGTGGTCGGTGATGGGGATGTCCGGCAGGACCCAGGCGGGGCCGAAGTCCATACCCGGGGTGACGGCGTTGTCGACGACGTCGACGACCTCGGTGCCGTACCAGTATTCGGGTACCTGCGGCTGCGGTGCGTGCCCGACGTCGGTCGCGGCCACTCCGAGCAAGGGCCACCGTTCCTCGCCCCGGCCCCGCGAAGCGCTCCACTGTGCGGCGAGGACCAGCGCGATGGCCCCGCCGACCGAGGAGCCGTGGAGGATCACTCCGCGCGAGGCTCCGCGGTGGCGGTCCCACAGCTGGGCGATCGCGTCACTCAGGCGCTCGGCGCTGGCGGCGAAGAAGCCCTCGTCGACGTCACCGGCGAAGCCGAGCGACTCGCTGCCGCCGTAGTCGGGGCGGTCGAGTGAGAACAGCCCGGTGAATCCGTTGAGAGTGGCCCGTGCGAACTGCGAAGAACCCTCCATGACAGGCTCGATCGCGCTTCCGCCGCCGCCGTGCAGGTAGACGATCAGCGGCGCCTCGCCGTCGTCGGCCGCCGGTACGCGTATGCCGGTGATCCTCCCGTCGAGCAGGGTGATCTCTTCGTATTCCGCTGTCGTCATCGTTTTCTCCTGAGGAACATCTCGATCGACCAGGTCGTGGTGTGCCGGCGTCGGGTCGGACCGTTCTCCGGTTCGCGCCGGTGGTGGGAGCCGGCCACGGCCGGGAGGGGCGCGGCCGGGAGGGGTGCGGCCGGTGTGGCTGTCCGGGGTGTAGAGGATGGCGGGGGAGAGGCCGGCGCTGAGTAAGGCGGCCTTCTTCTTCATGGCTTTCCGGAGCTTCTTTCCGCGTGAGTGGACGGGTGGCGAAGATTTCGCAAGGGAAACACGTCTCGGCACGTCCTGTCGTCCGACGGGGGATTGCCCCGCGGGAACGTCCCTCATGATTGCACGCGCCCCGTCACCCGCAATGGGACAGCAGCATCCCCCGACTCCTCTGCCCAGGGACATTCTTGTCCCTGGGCGAGTTCTGCTTTTCCGTACAGAAGGGAGTGTCCATCTACAGGTGTCCAACTTCTTGGACACTCGCCGACGGGAACGCCTCCTAAAGTACGGGTGCGGCAGCGGCCCGGAATCGGCCCATCGCCTTCACCCGGGAGCCGGCCTCCCGGTCGTTGAAGAGTAGGCGCATCGGACTCGTCAATACCACATGGCCTCGGAACCGATCGGCTTCGGCCCCGTCGGCATCGTCATGGCCGTCGACCCCGACGGCTACCTCGTCGAGATCATCCCCGGTGACCCGCGCACTCTTGCGTCCACCCCCGGGGGCAGCCGGTCGCGCACCCCGTCCCGTTACATCCACCGACCGAAGTAACCGCCGGACAAGGAGACTCCGCCCATGGCATGCCACGTGATCTTCGAGATGACCGTGAGGGAGGGACACTTCGAGGCCCTGCACAAGTGGTTCGTAGAGAAGCTCCCCGGCACGCGTGACTTCGAGGGCAACATCAGTGTGGAGGTCGTCCGTGATCAGGACGACCCGAGCAGGATCGTCTTCATGGAGAAGTGGGACGCCCGCCAGGACTTCGAGCGCTATCTCGCATGGCGGACCGAGACCGGTGTCGTCGCGGAACTGGGCGAACTGCTCGAAGGTGCGATCGACTTCAGGTTCCACGACGGACTGGGCGTCTGACACGCTCCCGGCCTCCCGACTCCGACAGCGGCGGTGCCCGGCCAATGGCCGGGCACCGCCTCGACGTTGTCCCCGCGGACGGCCCGCGCCGGCCAGTCCGAGAGCGTGAGCGGCTCCCGTTCGGCGCCATCGAATCGCGGATTCGAAATTTATCACTTGGATCGCCTGTAACCCGGCTTTAATCTTCGAGTAACCGCAGATGCCGGCCACCGTCACAGCGATTTGGAGAGATGGCGAAATGGCTTCGAATTTCCTCAACGAATCCCAGGCCGACTGGCTCGGGACCGTGAATGATTTCATGGACAACGAGATCACGGTCGAATACGTGCGCACGTGCGACCAGGAGCGCCGGTACCCGTACGAGGCGTATACGAAGATCGCCCGCCAGGGCTGGCTCGGAATCCTGATTCCCGAGGAGGAGGGCGGTTCGGGCGGCGACATCTTCGACTACTCGCTGATGGCCGAGGGCCTCGGCAAGTTCGGCTTCGACTTCGCGTGCTCGGTCCTGGTGCCCACATTCACCGCCATGAACATCATCAAGTTCGGCACCGCGGAACAGAAGGCCAAGTACGTCAAGCCCTTCATCGACGGCGACATCCGCTTCTCCGTGTCGATCTCGGAGCCGGACGCCGGCTCGGACGCCTCGAACACCAAGACCCACGCCCGCCGTGACGAGAACGGCGACTGGATCGTCAACGGCTCCAAGCTGTGGTGCAGCGGCGCCGCCGCCCAGGACACCGTCATCGCGATGCTCGTCCGCACGGACAACGACGACAAGCACGGCGGCCTGTCGGTCCTGCTGATCCCGAACGACACCCCGGGCCTCGACATCCGCAAGCTGCCGACTCTGTCGCGGCACGCGACCGGCACCACCGAGATCTTCCTCGACGACGTCCGCGTCCCGGGCGAGAACCTCCTCGGCGAGGTCGGGCAGGGCTGGAAGATCATCACCGATCACCTGGAGCTGGAGCGCTGCGCCGTCGCCGCGGCCTACACCGGCAATGCCCAGGAGGCCGTGAACGCCGCCAACCGCTACGCGCAGCAGCGCATCCAGTTCGGCAAGCCGATCTACGAGTTCCAGGTGCTCAAGCACATGCTCGCCGAGAACCAGACCCGGGTCGACGCCGCCCGGCTGCTGTGCTACCGGGCCGCCCGGATGAAGGCCGAGGGCCTTCCCGCCGCCCGAGAGACCTCGATGGCCAAGCTGTACGGCTCGGAGACGCTCAAGCAGTGCGCCCTGGACGGCATGCAGATCCTCGGCGGATACGCCAACCTCCCCGAGGCCGACATGGAGCGCTACCTGCGCGAGAGCGTGCAGTCGACCATCGGCGGCGGTACCTCGCAGATCCAGCGCACCATCATCGCCAAGTCCATGCGTCTGTCCGCCGGCGCCTGAGAACCTCGCAGAGGACACCCCATGACCACGATCGACAACCGCATCGACATGCCGTTCGACGAGATCGAGGTCGGTCGCGTCTTCCGCTCCGGCGGCCGGACGATCACCGAGACCGATGTCGTCAACTACTGTGCGCTGACCGGTAACTGGATCGAGATCCACTCCAACGTCCACTACGCCTCGCAGACCCGGTTCGGCGAGCGTCTGGTGCAGGGCTCGCTCACCTACTCGATCATGACGGGCCTGATCACCTTCGGCCCGTCGATCCAGGCCAACTACGGCATCGACAGGCTGCGTTACATCACGCCCGTGCACATCGGCGACACGATCTACGTGACCTGCGAGGTCATCGGCAAGAAGGAGAAGGACGACAAGTACGGCGTCATCACCTTCCTGATGAAGGCGCTCAACCAGGACGGCGACGTGTGCCAGAAGTCCGAGTGGAGCCTGCTCATGCTCCGCAGGCGCGAAGACCTGGAAGCCCTGCTGTCCGCGTCCGTCCCCACCGAGAAGCCGCGCCGCAAGAAGGCCTGAGGTCCGTCCGATGTCATACGCACCCGTCGCCGCCGTCATCGGCATGGGCGACGCCTACGCATCGCTGGAGAACCGCAAGGACCCGCTCCGGCTCGCCGAGGAGGCGACCCTCGGGGCACTCGCCGACGCCGGGATCCGCAAGGACCAGGTCGACGCGGTGTTCACCGGACGCTCGCCGTGGGCCGACAAGCGCTCGCAGTGGAGCAACATCTTCATCTCGCACATGCAGATGCCGGTGACGCTGACCAGCGAGCTCACCATGCACGGCGCCGGACTGACCGCGACGATCTCCGTGGCGTCCCAGATGATCGCCGCCGGCACGGCGGAGTACGTCCTCTGCCTGCAGAGCGACGCGACTCAGCTGTTCGTCGACGCGGTGGCGATGGGTGCCGAAGCCGACGCCGACCCCCAGTTCGAGGTGCCGTACGGCCCCACGATCCCGGCGCTGTACGCGCAGGCCGCGCGCCGTTACTTCCACGAGTTCGGCCTCACCGAGGCGGATCTCGCCGACGTCGCCGTCGCCAACCAGCGCTGGGGCGCTCACCATCCCCACGCGGCGAAGGCGAAGCACGGTGAGATCGACCGTGCCAAGGTCCTCGCCTCGCCCTACGTCGCCACGCCGCTGCGGCGGTGGATGTGCTCCACCTGGGGCGGCGGCACCGGTGGCGCGCTGATCGTGACGTCACCGGAGAGGGCACGGGAGGCCCGCGACCCGGTGTACGTCCTCGGCTACGGGTCGGCCACCACCCACGAGTACCTGGGCGACCGCATGAACATGCGGCAGTGCCGGTTCCCGGCGCTGGGCGAGTTCCCCAACCTCACGCACACCGCGACGGCGGAGGCCGCCCGGCAGGCGTACGGGATGTCCGGGCTCACCCCCGCCGACATCGACATGATGCAGATCTCGGTCAACTTCGCGCACATGGGCCCCATCGCCATGGAGGACCTGGGGTTCGCGAAGAAGGGCAGCGGGATCGACGTCTACCGCGAGGGACGCACCGGCATCGACGGGGATCTCCCGACCGACACGAACGGCGGCTGGCTGTCGTTCGGCCAGCCCGGGATCTCCTGCAACATGGACAGTTTGGTCGAGGCCGTCCGTCAGCTGCGCGGACAGGCCCTGGGGCTGGCGCCCGAGCGCCGGCCGAAGACGGTGCTGGTCCAGGGGGCGGGCGGCATGCTGGCCGCCGGCAGCGTGGTGCTGCTGTCCTCCTCTACCTGAGCCGCGAACGGGAGCACGGCATGACTGAAGCAGAAGCACGGAACGACTGGCCTCAGCCCTACCGCCTGATGGCGGCGGAGCCCTACTGGGAGGCGCTGTCGGAGGAGCAGCTGACCTTCCAGCGCTGCGCGGACTGCGAGCAAGCGGTGTGGCCCGCGCACTCGTACTGCACGCACTGCGGTTCCGCGGGGCTGGCGTGGGAGCGGTCCGGCGGACACGGCACGATCTACTCGTACAGCACGATCCTGCGCGGCCCGACCCCCGTCTGGGCCGGCATCGCCCCTTACACCGTGGGCTTCGTGCAGCTGGACGAGGGATACTTCCTGTTCACCCAGATCGAGGGCGACCCCGACGAGATCGCGATCGGCAAGGAAGTCTCGGTCCGCTACGTGCAGCGTGGGGAGCAGAAGCTTCCCGTGTTCACGATGACCGGAAACGGATAGGAGCCGGACATGCCCGGACCTCTCGACGGCGTGCGGGTCCTCGACCTGACGTCGAACTTCATGGGGCCGTACGCGTCGCTGCTGCTCGCGGACATGGGGGCCGACGTCTCGAAGATCGAGTCGCCGGCGGGTGACACGACCCGGGGCATCGGACCCTGCCGCAACCGCGGGATGGGCCCGATCTTCCTGCACCTCAACCGCAACAAGCGCAGCCTCGTCCTCGACCTCAAGAGCGCCGGCGGCAACGCGGCGCTGAAGAGGATGATGCGCAGCGCCGATGTGCTGATGTACAGCCTGCGGCCCAAGGCCATGGCCAGGCTGGGGCTGTCCTACGAGGACGCCCGGGCGATCAACCCGGGCATCATCTACTGCGGCATGTACGGATTCGGCCAGAACGGCCCCTACGCGGACCGTCCCGCCTACGACGACCTGATCCAGGCGGCGGTGGGCATGCCGGTGCTGCAGAGCCGCAGGACGGGCCCGCCCGACTACGTGGCCACCGCGATAGCGGACCGTGTCGTGGGGATGGCCGCGACCTCGGCCGTCTCGATGGCGCTGTTCCGGCGCGAGCGAAGCGGACAGGGCCAGGAGGTCCAGGTGCCGATGTTCGAGACCTTCGCGCATTTCGTGATGGGCGATCACCTCTACGGACACACGTTCGTACCGCCGATCGGCGACTGGGGCTACGCGCGCATGATGAACCCGGACCGGCGCCCGTATCGCACCCGCGACGGCTACATCGGCGTCAACGTCTACATCGACAAGCACTGGCAGCGGTTCTTCGAGGTGTCCGGGCACCCGGAGATGGCCGAGGACCCGCGGTTCGCCGACATCCACGGCCGCACCCAGCACATCGGGCTCCTCTACGAATTCCTGGGCCGCGTCTTCGGGACGAAGACGACCGCCGAGTGGGCGAAGCTCATGACCGAGGCCGACATCCCGTTCATCGAGATGAACACGCCCGAATCGCTCCCGGAGGATCCGCACATGAAGGAGGTCGGATTCTTCGTCGAGGAGGAGCACCCTTCCGAGGGCACGATCAGGTCGCTGGGAATTCCGCAGCATTGGAGCGAGAGCAGTCCCGAACTGCGCTATCCCGCTCCGCGCCTCGGTGAACACTCGGTGGAATTGCTGACCGAATACGGCTTCAGCGAGAACGAGATCGACGATCTGACGAGTTCCGGCGCAGTGTACGCGGGTGAGTCCCACCACACGCGCCACGGCGGATAGGTCCAGAGAGAGCAGGGACACAATGCCACGTGATCTGCCCTTGTCAGGGGTTGTGGTGGTGGAGCTGAGCGACAGCGCCTCGGCACCGTTCACCGGGAAGATCCTCGCCGAACTCGGAGCCGAGGTGTGGAAGGTGGAGCGTCCCACGGGCGACTCCGCGCGCGGCTGGGGGCCGAGCACCTGGAAGGGCAGCGGAGCGGCCTTCCACGCCCTCAACCGCGGCAAGCGGTGCATCAGCATCGACATCAAGGACCGGGAGCAGCTGGCCACGCTGCACCGGTTGATCGCCGAACGCGCCGACGTCTTCGTCCACAATCTCCGGCCCGGCGCCGCCGCCAAGTACGGGCTGGACCCGGACAGCCTCAGGGTCACCAAGCCGGAGCTGGTCTGCTGCGAGATCGGCGCCTTCGGGCACGAGGGGCCGCTGAGCGCGCTGCCCGGCTACGACCCGCTGATGCAGGCGTTCTCCGGCATCATGAGCATCACCGGCGAGGAGGGCCGGTCCCCGGTGCGGGCCGGCGTGTCCATCGTCGACTTCGGGGCGGGGATGTGGGCCGTGATCGGCATTCTGGCGGCGCTCCACCGGCGCACGGCCAAGCACTCCGGTGCGACCGTGAACGCCTCGCTGCTGGAGACGGCCGTCGCCTGGATGTCCATCGGCATCGCCGGCTACAACGCCGACGGGGAACCCGGCGGGCGGCACGGTTCGGGCGTGGCCTTCATCGTGCCGCACCGCGCCTATCCGGCCTCCGACGGCGACCTGGTCGTCAGCTGTGCGAACGACGCGCTGTTCGCCCGGCTGTGCCAGGCACTCGGGCGGCCGGAATGGGCCGCGGACGCCAGGTTCGCCACGAACGCGGCACGGCTGCGCAACCGGGCCGAGATCGACCGGCTCATCGGTGAGCGGCTGGCGACGCGGACGCGCGCGTCCTGGCAGGAGCTGCTGCAGGCGGCGGGCATCCCGGTGGCGCCGATCCAGACCACCGCGGAGGTCGTCGCGCACGAGCAGACGCGCGCGCTCGGCATCATCGGCAAGCCGTCCGACGACGAGCTGGGCGTGGTGGGCCTGCCCCTGTCGTTCGACGGAGAACGTCCGCCGCCGCTGCACGCGGCGCACGACATCGGCGCGGACGATGACAAGATCGGGGACGTGCTGAAGGCCCGGCTCTGAGTACGGCCGGCCGGTACGGCGGGGGACCTCCCGCCGTACCGGCCGGTGGGCTGCCGTTCGGCCTCCGCAGCGGCCGGCTCGCCGCCGGCGGGCGGTCCGACCACTGTTGACTCGAAACACCGCGTGCACTCCGAGGGTGGCCACATGGGAACATTCAACCGGCTTCACCTGATCCGCCAGGTCGATCTGTTCACCCTGCGACTCTTCCTCTCCTCGATCGAGGAGCAGCAGATCGGCCGTGCCGCGATCCGGGAGAACATCGCCGCGTCGACGGCGACCAAGCGCATCCAGGTCCTGGAGGACATCGCCGGCATCCAGCTCCTCGAACGCGGACCGAAGGGGGTCGTCCCCAGCCCGGCCGGCGCGGTCCTGGCCCGCTACGTCCGCCAGATCTTCGACAGCCTCGAAGACATGCGCTCGGAGATCTCCTCCTTCACGGAAGGCGTGCGAGGAGAGCTGACCATCGCGTCGGCGCGCACCATCATCGTCCCCTTCCTCGCACGCGAGATGGGTGACTACAGCCGTGAGTTCCCGCTCGTCGACCTGGCGCTGCACGACGTCGAGAACGCGGACATCGTCCAGCAGGTCGCGCACGGCGAGGCGGACATCGGCGTGTTCGCGGCGGCGTACGGGCTGGATCTCGACGGGGTCGACGTCACGCCGTACCGGCGCGACCGTCTGGTCGTCGTCGTGCCACGGGACCACCCGTTCCGGGAGCGGTCGAGCGTGACGTTCCAGGATCTGCTCGCGGAGAAGGTGATCGCGGTCACCTCCATGCTCGGCGCCTTTCGCGCCGCCGCACGCCGGCTGGAGCGGGAATTCGAGCCGGGGTACAGGGTCAGGAGCGCGAGTGTCGCGCTCAGCCTCGTCCAGGCCGGACTGGGCGTCACTGTGCAGCCCGAGTGCCTGCTCACCCAGGAGACGCTGGGCAATGTGGCCGTGCTGGAGCTGGCCGAGTCGTGGGCGGTGCGGAAGATCCATATCGCCACCGCGCACGGTCGCACCCTGAGCCCGGCCGCGCGCGTGTTCCTCAACCAGCTCCTCGACCGCCCGAGCGACCACGTCGTGGAGAGACGCGGCTCCTGAGCGTCGGGCCCGCACCCCGAGTTCCCGGACAGCCCGGGACTCGGGGTTTTCCGCGTGCGGGGGTCGCGCCGTACCGCGGGCGAACGGGAAGGGGCCCGTCGGGCACGATCCGTGATCGTGCCCGACGGGCCCCTTCCGCCGCGGTGACCGGCTGTCGGACTGCGAACGCTACGCCGTCACCCGTTCGATCAACGCGACCTTGACGTGGTCGGGACGCGCGAGGGTGCCGTCGGGGACGAGCTCGACGACCGTCTTGACGTTGAGCGCGGAGCGGATGCGCTGTTCGAGCGCGGTACGCAGCTCGTCCTGCTGCTCCTTGTCCATCCCGGCCGCGTGCTCCACGACCAGGGGCAGCGGGCGCTGCGTGGAGTGGCCCTCGAAGTCGGCCCGGATGCGCATCTCCCCGGTGGTCCGCGGCGCCAGCTCCCCGACCAGCTGCTTGAGGGCCGAGGGAAAGACGTTGATCCCGCGGACGATGAGCATGTCGTCGGTGCGGCCGATGCACCGCACCTTGTAGCCCGTCCGGCCGCAGGAGCAGTCGGTTCCGGTGACCACGACGTGGTCCCTGGTGCGGAACCGCAGCAGCGGAGAGGCCTGACGGCGCAGCGCCGTGTAGACCAGCTCGCCCTGCGCGCCCTCGACCGGCGCGATCTGCTCGCCGGTCTCCGGGTCGATCAGCTCGGCGATCATGAGGTCCGGCGAGAGGAAGTGCATCCCCTCGCCGGCCTCGCACTCGCCCCAGTAGGTGCAGGCGATGTCGGTCCCGCCGAGCATCTCCCGCGCGGTCGCGCCCCACAGCGATTCGAGGTTCTCGCGGACCGAGGGCAGACCGCCGCCGGGCTCGCCGCCGACGCTGATCGCGCGGACACCCAGTTCGCGGGCGGCCCGGCCGACGATCTTCGGCGCCTGCTCGGCGAGGTGGGCGAGGAAGTACGGGGTGCCGATCAGCGCGTTCGGACGCTGGTCCGCCTGGACGCGCAGCAGCCGCTCCGCGCCCGCCTCCGCACCGATCGGGATGTCGACGATGCCCATGTACCGCAGGATCTGGACGACCGGCAGGCCGCCGACGAAGCCCTTGCTCATACCGAAGGCGTGCAGCAGCCGGTCGCCGGGCCGGAATCCGTTGGCGTACAGCGCCCGCGCGCCCAGTTCGCACCAGGTGGTGACGTCCCTCGCGGTCAGTGCCACGTACGAAGGGCTCCCGGTCGTGCCGGACGACGCCTGGATCTGCACGATGTCCCGGTCGTCCACGGCGACATGGGCCCCGAGCGGCGGGAAACCGGCCAGACTGTCGCGCAGTTCCTGCTTCTCCGTGAACGGGAGGCCGGCCAGGTCGTCGACGGTGCCGACCTTCGACGCGTCGATATTGTGCTCGGAGAATTTCTCACGGTAAAAGGCGCTGTTCGCTGCCAGGTGAGCGATTTGTTCTCTCAGTCGTTCATTCTGGACCGCCCGCGCCTCCGCGGGGGAAAGGATCTCGATGGGGCTCCAGTACTTCTCTGAGAACGGAGCAATTGTCATGACGCCTCCTTCTCGCCCCGGCCTGTCGATGGCCGAACCTTCGTCGGGCTCATCGCAAATGCCTGCCAGGCGTCTAGGTATTCATCGCACGCGGGCGTGCCGGTCTCACTGAGGAGTCTTCGCGGATCATATATCCTATTGGCTATTCCCATCCAGAGTCGGCCGGGCGATGACGGTGAGACGTGAGTCAAGCGATGGAAGGTTGGCTCAACCTGCCGGTTTTGCCCCGTTCTCACCCTGAGTGCCATGGCTCGACCGGACGTCGGTGAGGCATGGCCCCGGGCGTGAGCGCAACCCCCTTTCCCGAAAACTACATATCATATATGATCCGAGTCAGGGTCGCGCCCGGCCGCAAGAGGCCGAGGCCCGGCCGGACACGGACGCGCACACGCCCGCCGGGGCGTGCCCGACATCCGCCCGTCCTGCGCCGTGCACGACATGCCGCATGTTCCGCGCGCCGGCGATCCGGGCGTCCGCTCATCCGGCGAGTCGAAAGGATGACCATGCCTCCCGAAGAAGTGCCCGCCCCGCAGAAGCTGCTGTCCGGCCTCAGGGTCGTCGAGATCTCCAGCTATGTGGCGACCCCGCTCTGCGGGCTGACGCTCGCGCAACTGGGTGCGGATGTCGTCCGGGTCGAGCCCCTCGGCGGCGCGGCGGACCGCACCAGGTGGCCGCTGGCCGACTCCGGGACCAGCCTGTACTGGTCGGGGCTGAACAAAGGCAAGCGCGCCGTCGCCGTCGACATGACGTCCGAGGCGGACCGCCGGCAGGTGGTGGAGCTGATCGTGCGCGGCGGCCCGTGCGTCGTGGTGAGCAACAACGACAGATACCCGGAGTTCGGCCACGAGGCGCTCAGCGCCCTGCGCCCCGACGTGATCCATGTACTCCTGCAGGGACGCGCCGACGGCGGCGCCGGGGTGGACTACACCGTCCAGGCCGCCACCGGCTTTCCCATGATCACTGGAGCACCGGGCACCGACACGCCGGTGAACCACGTCCTGCCTGCCTGGGACATCGCGGCCGGCCTGTATCTGGCGGTCGGACTGCTCGCCGCGGAGCGGGAGCGGCTGCTCAGCGGGCGGGGGCGCAGCATCCGGGTCGCCCTGGACGACGTCGCGCTGGCCACGGCGGGCAATCTGGGGTATCTGACCGAGGCCCAGGTCACACGGCACGAGCGCGTCAAGTCGGGCAACGACGTCTTCGGCACCTACGGCCGCGACTTCGCGACCTCGGACGGCGTGCGGGTGATGGTCGTGATCCTCACGGAGCGGCACTGGACCAAGCTGCTGGCCGCGACCGGGCTGACGGCCGCATTCGAGGGGCTGGCCGACACGCTCGGCATCGACTTCGCCGACGAGTCGCAGCGCTACGAACACCGCGAACTGATCTCGACCCTGCTGGCCCGGTGGTTCGGCGGTGTCCCGTTCGCCGAGGCGGCCGGAATACTGGACAGTCACCGGATCCTGTGGGAGCGCTACCGGACCTTCGAGGAACTCGGGCGCGACGGCGGCGCCGCGCTGCGCAAGAGCGACCTGTTCGACGTGGTCGACCAGCCCGGGGTGGGCCCGCACCTGGCCCCGAAGTCCCCCGTCGTGGTGGACGGCAGGCGCCTGGACCCCCGCCCGGCACCCTCGGTCGGCCAGCACAACGCGGAGTTGCTGTCCGCGGCGGCGCACACCGCACCGACCGCGGCCGGCAGCGGCGACGGCGCGTCGCCGAGCGCCTGACGGACGGTCATCGGCCCGGAGCGGCCCCGCTGCTCCGGGCCGGTCGCGCGCCCGCGCCGCCGGCGGTCGCCGCGCGCCGTCACGACCGGTCGGTGGTCCCGCCGTCGTGCAGCTCGGCCGATGGCCACCGCCCCTCGTGCACCGCGGAGTTGATCTGCCGGGTCAGCTCCCTGGCCACGACTTCGACGGCGGGTGTGATCCTCCCCGACCTGGATGTGCCGAGTACGATCGAGCGCCACACCTCCGGTTCGCACAGCGGCGCGGCGCTCAGCCTGCCGTTCGCCACGTCCTCCGCGATGCCGACGCCGGGCAGGATGGTCCAGCCGTGGCCGGCCTGCGCGAGCTGCTTCTGCACATGCATGGAGTTGGTCTGGACGACCAGGTTCATCTCCACCTTGGCCTGCGCGGCGGCCGCGTCGATCACCTTGCGCAGCCCGTGGCCGGCCGCGGGCACCACCAGCGGATGCGACACGGCCTCCTCCAACGGGACGGGGCGCTCGGCCCGCAGTCCGGCGGACGGCGGCGCCACCGCCCACAGCTTCTCCCGCACCAGCGGTTCCGCGTTGAGTGACGGGGTGCTGGCGAGGTTGTACAGCAGGGTCAGATCCAGGTCGCCGTCGTCGAGCCACTGCTGCAGATGCCCGGAGTACGCGGTGAGCAGACGCAGCTCGATGCCGGGATGTTCGCGGATGACGGCGGAGGCGAGCGGCTCGGCCAGCAGGCTGCTGGCGCTGTCGAGCAGGCCGACGGTCACGATGCCGCTGACCACACCCGGCGTGGGGCGGATCTCCGCACGGGCCCGTTCCAGTTCGTTCAGGGCCCGCCGGGCGCGCTCGACCATGGTCGTACCGGCGGCCGTGAGCTGCATTCCCTGCCGGGTCCGCTCGAACAGCGCGACGCCCAGCTCGTGCTCCAGGGTGCGGATCTGCCGGGTGACCGCCGGCTGGACGAGATGCAGAAGCTCCGCCGCCCGCGTGACGCTACCCGCCTCGGCCACGGTCACGAGCGCCCTGAGTTGCTTGATGTCCACCGGTTCGGCCCCTTCGCTCGACGCCCATCTGTGCCAGGCATGAGGTCATCAATATTCGGTATTTCACCTTCGGCCCCATGAGCATCCATGATGACACTGCCGTCGGACAAGGCGGTCCGCCGAGGGCACCGCGTCTTCCACCGTGGTGTGTCGGACGGCTCGAGAGCGGCGGCGCGTGTCACCCGCCCTCGAAGCAGGTGGATGTCCCGGGCGCCCCGCCACATGGGGGATCCCCCGGCGGCGCCCCTTCGACCAGCATGTTCCCCGCAAGGCTCCGTGGAGGTCAGACCATGACCGGACTCCCGCTCACCGGCGTCACCGTCGTGAGCGTCGAGCAGGCGGTGGCGGCCCCCTTCGCCACCCGCCAGCTCGCCGACCTCGGTGCACGCGTGATCAAGGTGGAACGGCCCGGGGGCGGCGATTTCGCCCGCCGGTACGACACCACCGTGCATGGTCAGTCCAGCTACTTCGTCTGGCTGAACCGGTCCAAGGAGTCCGTGACCCTGGACCTCAAGGCCGAGTCCGGCCGCGAGGTGCTGGAGGAACTGCTGACGACGGCGGACGTGTTCGTGCAGAACCTGGCCCCGGGAGCCGCGGCCCGTCTCGCGCTGGACGCCGCGTCCCTCACCGAGCGGCACGCCTCGCTGATCCCGTGCACCGTCTCCGGATACGGAACGACCGGCCCGTGGGCCGAGCGCAAGGCGTACGACCTGCTGGTGCAGTGCCAGACCGGTCTTGTCTCACTGACCGGCACACCGGAGGAGAGCGCCCGGGTCGGGGTGTCGATCGCCGACATCGCGGCCGGCATGTACGCCTGCTCCGGCATCCTGACCGCCCTGTACACCCGGGCGGTCACCGGTGTCGCGCGGGCCGTGGAGGTCTCGCTCTTCGAGGCGCTGGCGGAGTGGATGAGCCAGCCCGCGTACTACACGCGCCACGGCGGCACCCAGCCCCCGCGGATCGGCACCCAGCACGCCACCATCGCACCGTACGGCGCCTATACGGCGGCCGACGGCAGGCAGGTGCTGTTCTCCGTCCAGAACGAGCGGGAGTGGACGGCACTGTGTGAACGCTTCCTCGAGCGGCCGGAGCTGGCGCACGATCCGCGTTTCGCCACCGGCGCCGACCGGGTGGCCCACCGTGAGCAGCTCGACGCCGTCATCCGCGAGCGGTTCGCACGGTCGGGCGGCGACGAGGTGAGGGAGCTGCTGGACGGGGCCGGCATCGCCTGCGCCGGGGTCAACGACGTGCGCGAGTTCCTCGAGCACCCGGTGCTGGCCGCCCGGAACCGCTGGCAGGACGTGGACATCCCCGGTGCCGTGGTGCCGGCCCTGCGGCCACCGGTCGACCTGGCCGGGGTCGAGCCGCGTATGGACCCCGTACCCGCCGCAGGCGAACACACCGACCGCGTCCTGGCCGAACTTGGACTTTCCGCAGCCCGGATCGAAGGACTGCGGGCCGACGGCGTCATCTGACCGCCGGCTTCGGCACCGAACGACCCGAAAGACGACGAGGAGTACCCCGTGAGCACCCTGGACGCCCTCTCCGACGACGAGCAGTTCGTCGTCAAGACCGTGCGCGACTTCGTCGACAAGGAGGTGAAGCCCGTCGTCCAGGAACTCGAGCACTCCAACACCTATCCCGAGGCCCTGATCGAGCAGATGAAGAAGCTCGGCATCTACGGCCTCGCCATCCCCGAGGAGTACGGCGGCAACCCCGTCTCCACGCCGTGTTTCGTCCTGGTCACCGAGGAGCTGTCCCGCGGCTGGATGAGCCTGGCCGGCGCCATGGGCAGCCACACCGTGGTCGCCAAGCTGCTGGTGCACTTCGGCACCGAGGAACAGAAGCGCCGCTACCTGCCGCGGATGGCCACCGGCGCGATGCGCGCCACCATGGCCCTGACCGAACCCGGCGGCGGCTCCGACCTGCAGGCCATGCGCACCGTCGCCCGCAAGGACGGCGACGAGTACGTGGTCAACGGCTCCAAGACCTGGATCACGAACTCCCGGCGCGCCGGACTGATCGCGCTGATGTGCAAGACCGACCCCGCGGCGAGCCCCGCGCACCAGGGCATCTCGATTCTCCTGGCCGAGCACGGCCCCGGGCTCACGGTCTCCCGCGACCTGCCCAAGCTGGGCTACAAGGGCGTGGAGAGCTGCGAGCTGGCCTTCGACGGCTACCGCGTGCCGGCCGACGCGGTCCTCGGCGGGGTGGAGGGCAAGGGCTTCGCGCAGATGATGAAGGGCCTGGAGACCGGCCGGCTCCAAGTGGCCGCCCGCGCGCTCGGTGTCGGCCGGGCTGCGCTGGAGGACTCGCTCGCCTACGCCCAGGAGCGGGAGTCCTTCGGCAAGCCCATCTGGCAGCACCAGTCGATCGGCCACCACCTGGCCGACATGGCCACCTCGCTCACCGCCGCCCGTCAGCTCACCCTGTACGCGGCACGTGAGGCCGAGGCGGGTCGGCGGGTGGACATGGAGGCCGGCATGGCCAAGCTGTTCGCCTCCGAGACCGCCATGCGGATCGCCCTCGACGCCGTCCGCATCCACGGCGGATACGGCTACTCGACGGAGTACGACGTCGAGCGCTACTTCCGGGACGCCCCGCTGATGATCGTCGGCGAGGGCACCAACGAGATCCAGAAGAACGTGATCGCGGCCCAGCTGGTCAAGCGCGGCGGACTCGACACGTGACGACACGCGGAACCGAAGGCAAGCGGACAGCCCGGACGAGGGCTGCCATGGGGAACCAGGAGACGCCCTGAAGATGAACATCATCGTGTGTGTGAAGTACGTGCCCGACGCGACCGGCGACCGGCACTTCGCCGATGACCTGACCGTGGACCGGGACGATGTGGACGGTCTGCTCTCCGAGCTGGACGAGTACGCGGTCGAACAGGCGTTGCGGATCGCCGAGGAGGTGGACGACGCCGAGGTCACGGTGCTGACCGTGGGCCCCGAGGACGCCAAGGACGCGCTCCGCAAGGCGCTGTCGATGGGTGCCGACAAGGGGATCCACATCGAGGACGACGACCTGCACGGCACGGACGTCATCGGCACCTCGCTGGTGCTGGCCAAGGCCGTCGAGAAGGCCGGTTACGACCTGGTGGTCTCCGGCATGGCGTCGACGGACGGCACGATGGGCGTCGTACCGGCGCTGCTGGCCGAGCGGTTGGGCGTCCCGCAGGTCACCCTGCTCTCCGAGGTGTCGGTGGAGGACGGGGTCGTGAAGGGCCGCCGTGACGGTGATGCCGCCACCGAGCAGCTGGAGGCCGCCCTGCCGGCCGTGGTGTCGGTGACCGACCGGTCCGGCGAGGCCCGGTATCCGTCCTTCAAGGGCATCATGGCGGCGAAGAAGAAGCCGGTGGAGTCCTGGGACCTGTCCGACCTGGACATCGAGGCGGACGAGGTCGGCCTGGAGAACGCCCGCACCGTGGTGGAGTCGGCGGCGGCCCGTCCGGCGCGGACGGCGGGCACGATCGTCAAGGACGAGGGTGAGGGCGGCAGTCAGGTCGCCGCGTTCCTCGCGGAGCGCAAGTTCGTCTGATCCGGCCTCGTGGTCCGGAAGTTGCCTTCTCTACTTAGGAGTTGTGTTTCCATGGCTGAAGTTCTCGTCTACGTCGATCATGTGGACGGTGCCGTCCGCAAGCCCACTCTGGAGTTGCTGACCCTGGCTCGCCGCATCGGTGAGCCGGTCGCGGTCGCCCTCGGCAGCGGCGCGGGGGACACCGCCGGTGCGCTGGCCGAGCACGGTGCGACGCGTGTGCTGACGCATGAGGCCGCCGAGTACGGCGAGTACCTGGTGGTGCCGAAGGTGGACGCGCTCCAGGCCGCCGTCGAGGCCGTCTCCCCGGCCGCCGTGCTGGTGCCGACCTCCGCGGAGGGCAAGGAGATCGCCGCCCGCCTCGCGCTGCGCATCGGTTCCGGCATCATCACGGACGCCGTCGACATCGAAGCCGGCGACGAGGGCCCGGTGGCCACCCAGTCGGTGTTCGCGGCCTCCTTCACCACCAAGTCACGTGTCTCCAAGGGCACTCCGGTGATCACGGTCAAGCCGAACAGCGCGGCGGTGGAGAGCGCCCCGGCCGCCGGCGCGGTCGAGGCGCTGAACGTGTCCTTCTCCGACCAGGCCACCGGCACCAAGGTCACCGGTCGTACGCCGCGTGAGTCGACGGGCCGCCCGGAGCTGACCGAGGCCGCGATCGTGGTCTCCGGCGGCCGTGGGGTCAACGGCGCGGAGAACTTCGCGATCATCGAGGCGCTCGCCGACTCCCTCGGCGCGGCCGTCGGCGCCTCGCGTGCCGCGGTGGACGCGGGCTGGTACCCGCACACCAACCAGGTCGGCCAGACCGGCAAGTCCGTCTCGCCGCAGCTGTACATCGCCAACGGCATCTCGGGCGCGATCCAGCACCGCGCCGGTATGCAGACGTCGAAGACGATCGTGGCGGTCAACAAGGACCCCGAGGCCCCGATCTTCGACCTGGTCGACTACGGCGTGGTCGGCGACCTGTTCGAGGTCGTCCCGCAGCTGACCGAGGAGATCAGGACCCGCAAGGGCTGACGTCCGTCACGGAAACAGAAGGCTCTCTCCATGCAACTCGCCGCCATCATCGTGTCATTGATCCTGGCCGTGGTCGGCGTGGCGCTGTTCGCCCGAGCCGTCCGCCGGATCCTCCGGTTCGTACGGCTCGGGCAGAACGTGCCCGCGGGCACCCGCACCGACCACCCGGGGCAGCGCAGCCTGACCCTGGCCAGGGAGTTCCTCGGCCACACCCGACTCAACAGGTGGGGCATCGTGGGCGTCGCGCACTGGTTCGTGGCGGTGGGTTTCTTCACCCTCGTCCTGACCCTGGTGAACGCGTTCGGGCAGCTCTTCCGGGCCGACTGGTCCCTGCCGTTCATCGGGGACTGGGCACCGTACGAGGTCTTCACCGAACTCATCGGTGTGCTCACCACACTGGGCATCCTCGTGCTCGCGGTGATCCGCCAGATGTCCCATCCGAGACGGCTGGGTCGCAAGTCGCGGTTCGCCGGCTCCCACCTCGGCCAGGCGTACTTCGTCGAGGCCGTCATCCTCGTCATCGGCCTGGCGATCCTCACGCTGCGCGGCCTGGAGGGCGCGCTGCACGGCGTGGACGGCTACGAGGTCTCCTACCTGATCTCGTATCCACTGGTCGCGGCCTTCGAGGGGCTGAGCCCGACCACGCTGCGGAACCTGGTCTACCTGGTGGCCATGGTCAAGATCGGGACCTCCTTCATCTGGATGATCACGGTCGCCCTGAAGACCGACATGGGCGTGGCCTGGCACCGCTTCCTCGCCTTCCCGAACATCTGGTTCAAGC
>NZ_JBVJYH010000041.1:0-26141 GCF_055600785.1 Streptomyces sp. NPDC038200 | reverse complement strand
CAGGCCGCGGGCCTTGAGCAGCATGCCCAGGCTGGAGGCGGTCAGACCCTTGCCGAGCGAGGAGGCGACACCCCCGGTGACGAAGATGTGCTTGGTCGTCGTAGATTTCGGCGGCATGGCCAAGAGGGGGCTCCCGTGGTCGCTGTCTTCGATGCGGTACGGCTGCCGACCCGGAGGTCCCGGGGGTGCCGTCGCTGCGGTTCGGGGGTTTTTCTTCCACCGGTCCACGGGCTACCAGCGTATCAGCGCCGCGGCGAGATGGCTTCCGGCCACGCTCCGCGCTCGACCGCCCACGGGGCGGCTACACCACGCGGGTCACTGCCGTCACTCTTCACCCTCTGCTCACTCGTTCGGCCCACACGGGTTGCCCGGAGCGGCGCGCAGATCATCTACGTGCGTCGTATCCTGCTCGGACATTCGCTGCCGAGCCCGGCCGGACCGACGGGCACACCCCCGCCTGCATCACCCGGAACAACGAGAGCGCGGCAGTTCGTTGAGCAAAGACTGTCGTTTTGCCTCAGGGCTCGGCGGGCTGCTTTGCTTCACCGCTCAACGACGCACAACAACGACCCCTTGACCGCACTAGCGACAGCCCCCTGCGCGGGGGTGACGTGGCCGTTCGACTGGAGTTGCACGTGGCCGGGCGCATCGAAGACTACGCACTCATCGGAGACATGCAGACCGCGGCGCTGGTCTGCCGGGACGGCACGGTGGACTGGCTGTGCCTGCCCCGCTTCGACTCGCATGCCATCTTCGCCGGCCTGCTGGGCACCGAGGAACACGGCTTCTGGCGGCTCGGCCCGGCGCACGCCGCCGACTCCAAGCCCCCCACGGCCGCCCGGCGCAGCTACCGCGGTGACTCGCTGATCCTGGAGTCGGAGTGGGACACCCCGCGCGGCACCGTACGCGTGACCGATTTCATGCCCCCGCGTGACGGCGCCCCGCAGCTGATCCGGATCGTGGAGGGCGTCACCGGCCGGGTGCCGATGCGCTCGGCCCTCAGGATGCGGTTCTCCTACGGCCGGGTGGTGCCGTGGGTGCACAAGCACGAGGGCCGCACGGTGGCCGTGGCCGGCCCGGACTCGGTGTGGTTCGACACGGAGGCCGAGACCTACGGCAAGGCACTGACGACGTACGCCGACTTCACCGTCGCCCCCGGTGACCGCATCGCGTTCACCATCTCGTGGCAGCCCTCGCACAAGGAGCCGCCGCCGCTGCCGGAGCCGGAGGCCGCGCTGGAGGCGACGGAGGACTTCTGGCGCGAGTGGGTCGACCACTGCACGTACCACGGCCCGTACCGCGAAGCGGTGGTCCGCTCCCTGATCACCCTCAAGGCCCTCACCTACGCGCCGACCGGCGGCATCGTCGCCGCGCCCACCACCTCCCTGCCGGAGGACATCGGGGGCGTGCGCAACTGGGACTACCGCTACACCTGGCTGCGGGACGCGGCGATCACCCTGTCCTCGCTGCTGCGCACGGGCTACCGCGAGGAGGCCCGCGCCTGGCGCGAGTGGCTGCTGCGGGCGGTCGCCGGCGACCCGGAGAACCTGCAGATCATGTACGGCATCGCGGGCGAGCGCGAGCTGGGCGAGGCGGAGCTGGACTGGCTGCCGGGCTACGAGAACTCCGCCCCGGTCCGGGTCGGCAACGGCGCCGCGCACCAGCTCCAGCTGGACGTGTACGGCGAGGTCACCGAGGCCCTGCACCTGGGCCACATGACGGGCCTGGCCCGCAACGACTACGCCTCCCTGCTCCAGCTGAAGCTGATCCGCTACCTGGAGGACCACTGGCAGGAGCCGGACGAGGGCATCTGGGAGGTGCGCGGCCCGCGCCGGCACTTCGTGCACTCCAAGGTGATGGCCTGGGTCGCGGTGGACCGCACGATCAAGCTGATCGAGTCCGGGGACGCGGACGGCCCGCTGGAGCGCTGGCGCGAGCTGCGCGACGACATCCACCGGGACGTGTGCGAGAAGGGGTACGACAAGGAGCGCAACACCTTCACCCAGTCCTACGGCTCCCAGGAACTGGACGCCTCCCTGCTGCTCATTCCGCAGATGGGCTTCCTGCCGCCGGACGACAAGCGGGTGATCGGCACGATCGAGGCCATCCAGCGCGAGCTGTCCACCGCGGACGGCTTCATCCTGCGCTACCCGACGGAAGGCGACCACGCGGGCGTCGACGGTCTGCCGGGTGACGAGGGCGCCTTCCTGGCCTGCTCCTTCTGGATGGCCGACGACCTGGCGATGATCGGCCGCGTGGACGAGGCCCGCAAGCTGTTCGAGAAGCTCCTCGACCTGCGCAACGACCTCGGTCTGCTCGCCGAGGAGTGGGACCCGCGCCTGAAGCGCCAGGTGGGCAACTTCCCGCAGGCGTTCAGCCATGTTCCGCTGATCGACACGGCACTGCGGCTGACCGCTTCCGGGGCGTACGGCGGCTGAGCGCGGGGCCGGGGGCCCGCGCCCACCGGTTCAGGCGCCGTAGTACGCGAAGGCGGCCCACCGGGCCGGGTCGGCGTGGGTGCGGGCGCCGGGGTCGTTGAGGATCAGGTGTTCCCAGCAGCGCTCGGCGACCGCACGGGGGAGCCATGACGCCGGGTCTTCCATGAGCGTGGCGAAGTACTGCGCCTTCTCGCCGTCCGTCGTGGTGCGCAGCCACGTCCGGGCGGCGGTGCAGGCGTCCGGCGGATCGAGGTTCCGCCGGCGCCAGGCGTCGTAGAACGCGACGGCGAAGAGGAGGGCGTCGGCGTCGGGAACGCGCCACATGGTGGCCAGGACCGCCGACGCACCGGCGTGGAGCAGGCCGGTGGGCAGGCCGATGACCTCGTCGGGGAGGTCGGCTCCCGCGACCCCGCTCTCGCACGCGGAGAGGATCACCAGACGGGCGCCGAGCCCGGCCTCGGCCAGGTCGCGGGCGGTGAGCAGCTCGCCGTCGGCCATGACCAGGCCGCTGTCGAGCGGGCTGTGCGCCGAGGCGTGGCCGTGGCCCGCCAGGTGCAGCACGCCGGCGGCCGGTGCCTGGGCCCGTACGGCCGCGCGGGTGGCGTCCTCTCCGATCAGCGGGGGTCTGTGCGCCGCGAAGACGGACGTCACCACCTCGGCCTCCAGCCGCGCCGCGGGCAGCGGCGCGAGGGAGGTGCCGGTCGGGTCGGCGACGGCCAGGACGTCTCGGAACTCCGAGCGGTCGGCGTCGGTCCGGGCGAGGGCGAGCATGCGTGCGCTGGGGGCGTAGGCCACCGTCAGGTCCGGGACGGCGGCGTGCAGCGGGAGCTGTCCCAGCAGGCCGACGGGGACCAGCGTGCAGCGCTCGCCGAGTGCCTCGGCGAGGGGGGTGGAGACGGCGGCGGACAGCCAGGTGACCAGGTCGTGGGGTGACCGTTCCCGCTCGGACCGGGTCAGCTCGTCCGTCAGGCGGTCCTCGGCGAGGCCGGGCAGCCACACCGCGGTGACGTCGTCGGAGCCTCGCACGATCAGCGCGAAACCGGTCCGGTACGTGGATGCCAGGTAGACGAGCGGCCGGCCCCGGTCGGCGGCGGCGGGCGGGAGGGCGGTGTCCGCGCGCAGGAACCCGGCGTGGCCGGGCAGGGCGCGGATGGCGGCCAGGAGGCCGGACTGGGCGGCCAGGGCCGCGGTCATGCGGGTCGACAGGTCGGCCCAGGCATGGGTGGCCTCCTCCGCGTGCTGCTCGGCGGCCTCCAGCGCGGCCAGCGTGCCGTCGAGGGCCTCCCACTGGTCGGCCAGGTCGTCGTGGCCGTCGCCGCGGAGGCGGGCGAGGTCGGCCGCGGCGCGTTCGAGGGCCCGGTCGAGCAGGATGAGCCGCCCGCGTTCGAGGACCTCGGCGGCCTCCCTGTGCCGTCCGAGGCGGCTCAGCGCGAGGGCGGCGCTCACGGGCAGCCCGTGTCCGGTGCGGAGCCAGCCCTCGCGGTGGCTGCGGAGGGGCTCGACGCGTACGGCGACGGCCAGCTTCTCCAGGCCGCGCCGGTAGGCGGCGGCTGCTTCCTCCCACCGGTCGAGGGCCGCGTGGGCGTTGCCGAGCACGTGTGCGGCCAGAATGACCTGGCGGGGCGCGTCGCAGGTGTCCAGTACGTCCGTGGCCAGCGCGAGGAGTCGGTCCCGGTACACGTCCCGGTGCTGCAGGGCGCCGAGCAGGCCCACCTTGTAGGTGTCACGGAAGGCGTCGTTGCCGACCAGGTCGATCGCCTCCTGGTATCCGGAGACGGCCCTGTCCAGCCCCTCGGGATCCTGGTTGCGCAGGGCCTGCTCCTGCAGGGCGTTGGCGTGGTTGAACAGACGGCGGGCGCGCCGCGGCGCTGCGGGGTCGGTGAGGTCGCAGGCCTCGCCCAGGATCCGCGCGCTCTCCTCCAGGTCGGCGGCCTCGCCGGAAAGCCGGTACCGGGCGTGCAGCGCGCTGCCGAGGTTGGTGAGAGCCCGGGCCTGGGTGTCCACGAGTCGTTCGTCCGGCCGGGCGAGCACGGCCTGGCGGAGAATCTCGACGGCCAGGTCGGCGTCGGTCCGGTTCTGGTACATCGCGGCCCGCGTCATCAGCCGGTTCCCCAGGCTCATGGCCGCGCTCCGCCAGTCCCAGCTGCCCGGTGTCAGCAGGTCCAGTGCGCGCTGGGCGGCGTCGACGGCCCGGTCGATGTCCGCGGCGCTGCCGGTGATGTGGAAGCGCTCGGCGTACAGCAGGCCCAGCTCGTTCAGCTCGAACGGTTCCCTGGGGGACAGCGTGGACTCGGTCGTCTCGATGGCCTGGTCCAGCGCGTCCCGGTCGCCGGTCAGCTCGAACACCAGCCGCATCACCTCGACGTGCTCATGCCGGTGCAGACGCGCGACCTCTTCCGTCGGCTCCAGCTCCGCCACCGCGTCCAGCCTGTCCAGCGCGCGGCGCAGATCGGCGGGATCGCCACTCGAGCGTGCCGCCAGCCGGAACGCCCGGCCCGACAGGACGAGTGCGTACGGCAGCCGCCGCGCTCCGCCCCGGCGGGCCAGTCTCAGCGTCTCCTCGGCCGACTCGATCATGACCGCGGGCGATGCCCCGGCGCTCAGCACGGACCGTTCCCCGAGTTCCGTGAGGCGGATCCTGACCATCAGTGCCTCGTCCTCGGTCCGGGCGATCCGCAGGGCGGCGCGCAGCTCCGCCGCCGCTTCGTCGAGCGGTCCGGCACTCCCGGCGGTGGCGAAGAGCACTTGGTCCTTGGCGGCCTGTGCGAGGGCCTCCCCCAGAGCGAAACGGACCTCGAACTCGTCGGGCGCCCGCTGCGCGTCGTCCCTGAGCCGGGCCAGCAGGCGGCTGTGGTCACCGGTCAGGTCCCGGCGGGCCTGGAGCACCTCACGCCGCAGCCACCGTCGCTGATCGGGGAGTACCTGCTCGACGGATTCCAGGGCGCGGTCGAGGTCCGCGACGGACCGCAGCGCCGTGCCGCGTTCCTTGAGGACGAGCACCAGCAGCAGAGCCGCCTGGTCGCGCAGTCCCGGCTCGGCGGGATCGTCGGCGAGCGTCGGTTCCAGCAGTGCGAGGGCCCGGGTGAGGTCCTCGGCGGTGCCGGCCCGGGTGGCTCGTTCGCGGTACGCGGAGGCGGCGTTGAGCCGGTCCTGATTGCGGCGGCCGGTCCCCGGCTCGTAGGCCAGGGCCGCGGTGAACTGTCGGATCGCCGTGTTCAGATCGTGTGGCGCGCCGGTGTGGAAGGCGGCCAACAGCCGGATCTCACCGGCGTATCCGAAGGCCGCCGCCCGTTCCTCGGTTCCCTCGGGAAGGAGCAGGGCGGCCGCCTCGGCCAGTACGGCCGCCGTGACCCCGTCGGCGGGGCGCCGGGTGCGTTGGAAGGTGCCGAACGTTTCGGTGGCGAGCCCGCGGAGGGCGCCCACGGAACCCGATCCGTCGGCCTCGGGCCCGGCGTCCGCGAAGGTCTCGGACACACCGTTCTCCAGGCACGCCGCCAGGAGGCGGGCGCGGTCGAGATCCGGCACCAGGCCGGCGACCGTGAGGAGGTCCGCCGCGAGCACGCTGACCAGGACGGCGGGGTGGGCATCGACCAGGCCGCGCAGGGCCCGTGTGTCGTCGACGTTCAGAAAGGCCGTCAGGACCTCGGCGAAGTCCTGCTCGGCCCCGGCCGGCACCTCCGCCGGGTCCGTTCTGCCCCGGGCGTGGGAGGCGAGGACCATCCGGAAGGCGATCCGGACCGCTTCGGGCTGGTCGTCCTCCGCCATGGCCCGGCGGATGCGCTCGAGGAAGGCGAACGTCGTACCGTCGTCTTCGCCCAGTTCGGGGTGCTCGCGCAGGATTCCGCCCAGTTCGGACGGTGCGGCGGCCAGGTACCGCCCGACCAGGGCGAGCCGACCGTCGTCGGTGAGCGCCTCCCAGGTGCGCAGGTCCAGGACCCGGCTCTCGTCGTAGCTCGCGGTGAACTCGCGCCACACCGCCAGCCGGGCCTCGATCCGCTTCCGTTCACGGCGGCGGGCCCGGCGTGCCGCCTCGGCCATGATCTGCCCCGCGGCGGGATCGCGCAGTTCGGGCCACGAGGCGATCAGGTCGCGCAGGCGGCCCTCGTCGAAGGCGAGGTACTCCGCCACCGACTGCTCCGTGAGCGCCCGCGGTCCGCCGACCTCGCGGGCCCGGTCGAGCAGCCGCCCGACGCGTCGCACGCCCTCGGCGAACGGATCCCCGTCGGCGTCCGCCGCTTCGGCGAGGGAGGCGATGACGTCGGGCACGGCGGGATGCAGCAGCAGCGGGTACTTCTCCAGCAGGCGCAGGCTCTGCGAGCGGGGGGCGGAGGTGAACGCGGTCACCTGGGTGGCGAGGTGGTCGAGGTCCTCGGCGAGGCCGGCCTCGGTCTTGGTGAGGGAGAACCGCAGCAGAGTCCGTTCCAGGCCGGCTTCCCGGACGCCGCGCAGCAGCTCCCTGTGGTCGGCGAGGATGCGGCGGCGCCCCTCGTCGGGGTCGGCGTCGATCAGCGCGGCGAGGAGCGCGTCGGTGTCGTCGGTGAGCAGGACCGGGTAGCGGTCGATCAGGCGTGCCGTGTCCCGCCAGCCGGCCGCCAGGCAGAGGTCGAGGACCAGGGCGCGCAGTCCGCCCAGTGGTTCGTCCATCACGTGTCTCCCGGAGTCAGGCCCTGCCACAGGTAGCGGGTCAGTTCCTCACCCTTGGCCGGATCCGGCCGGGCGGGCGGTGTCCAGCCGAGGGCGGTGTAGAGGCCGGCCGCGTGGAGGTCGAAGGCGGCCTCGGTCAGGTCGCCGTGATCGCCGGCGGCGCCGAGCAGCCAGCCGTGGTGGACCAGGACGGCCAGCAGCAGCCCCAGCGGCAGTTCCCACCAGGCCAGCGGGGTCCACAGGACCAGCGCGAGACTCCACCAGTACGCCCGCACGGCCGTGTCCAGTTCGGTCCGGCACTGGACCAGTTCGGCGCGGGTCGAGTCGTCCAGCACCAGCCAGAGGTGCGGCCAGCACGCGACGACGTCCAGGCCGTGCTTGGCCTTGGGCCGGAGTTCGGCGGCGCGCAGCCGGTTGCCGAGCCGCGTGGGCAGGGTCTGCTCCAGGAGACCGGGCGTGTCCCGCAGCCGGGCCTGGAGCCGGGCCAGGGCGCGGGCCTCACCGGCGGACAGGCCGCCGCGGCGCCTGGCCTGTTCGAGGCGTACGGCCTCGCGCTGGTGTCGTTCCCGGCGTGCGTGCAGGCGTCGCGCCGCGCGTTCACCGGTCCGTCCGGGCCAGTGGCCCTCCAGGAGCCGCAGCAGCGGGAGCGAGAGCTTCTCCGCGACGACCGCCGAGACGAGGACCGCGAGGACCGCGGTGAGGACCACGGTGATCTGCAGGACCGTGGGCAGCTCCGCGAACCGCCGTCCGGCCCGGCGCAGCCCGTCGGCCCCGAGCCGGCTCGCCCCGGCCGCCAGTCCGCCCGCCCAGAAGATCCCCGCCGGGGTGAGCAGCCGGAGCAGCAGCTGCGCGGCGAGACCCTCGCCGGTCTTCTCCCCGAACTTGGCGAGCATCAGGAGGCACGCTCGTAGCGGATCTCGTCCGTCTCGCACACCGGGACCGGGTCCAGCACGCTGAACCGGTACCACTCCAGCCCGCACCCGGGGCACACGTACCGCAGCCCGGGTACGTCAGCGGTCCCGCCCCGCGCCTGGAAGGCCCGGTACTCGCGGGGCACCGTCAGCGCCCGGCGTATCCACTCCCGCGTCGCGGGATTCCGCGACAGCAGCGTCAGCAGCGGCACCTTGGCCGGCTCGCCCGCCGCCGCGCGCGCCAGCAGTTCCGTCAGCTCCTGCTCGATCCGTTCGGCCTCGGCGCCCGCGAGTTCGCCGAGATAGGGCCGTACGGCGACGGCAGCCGCCAGCACGTCCTCTTCGTCCATGTCTCCCCCCGCCCCCGACGAGCACGACAGGCAAGAGTCTTCCTGCCCGGGAGCCGCGGAAACCTCGGCACGCCGCGGCGAGCGTGCCCGCCTATTCTGGGAGCGGACCCCAGCCCCTGTTCCGGGAGGGGGGCGGCCATGGCTTCCCGCTCGAAGGCGGGCGCGGCCCTCGCCGCGCTGCGCGAGGACCTGGTCGGAGACGTGTTCGCCCCGGGGGATCCGGGCTACGACGAGGCCCGTACGGTCTTCAACGCGATGATCGACCGGCGGCCGGCCGTGATCGCCCAGTGCGCGGACGCCACCGACGTGGTGCGGGCCGTGCGCTTCGGCAGGGAGCTGGACCTGCGCATCGCGGTGCGCGGCGGCGGCCACGGCGTCGCCGGTACGGCACTGGGCGACGGCGCGCTCGTGGTGGATCTGCGCCGGATGCACGAGGTGACGGTCGACCCGGCGGCGGAGGCCGTCCGGATCGAGGGGGGCGCCACGATGAGACATCTCGACCGGGCCACCCGGTCGTACGGTCTGGCGACCACCGGCGGGCGGGCCTCCACCACCGGCGTCGGCGGCTTCGTGCTCGGCGGCGGCAGCGGCTGGCTGGACCGCGCCTTCGGGCTCGCCGTCGACAACCTGATCGCCGTGGAGCTGGTGACCGCCGACGCCGAGCGGGTGCACGCGAGCGTGGACGAGAACCCCGAGCTGTTCTGGGCGCTGCACGGCGGGGGCGGCAACTTCGGCGTCGCCACCGCGTTGACCCTGCTGCTGCACGAGCTGCCGGAGTTCTCCGTCGTGCTGCTGCTGTACCTCCCGGAGTCCGGTCCGGCCGCGGTCCGCGCGTTCCGCGAGGTCCTCGGCGGCGCGCCCGACGAGCTGGGCGGCGCGGCGCTGTATCTGACCGGACCGCCCGCACGGTTCGTGCCCGGGGCACTGGTGGGCAGGCCGGTCTGCGGTGTGCTGCTGACCTACGCGGGCCCCGCGGACGCGCTGCGGGGACTCGCCGAGCCGCTGCTGGCGCTGCCGCACGAGGCGGAGCTGTCCGGTGACCTGCCGTACGCCGACGTGCAGCGCATGCTCGACGATCCCCCCGGGCTGCGCTGCCAGTGGTCCGCGGAGTGTCTGACCGGTCTGCCGGACGAGGCGGTGGACGTCTTCTGCGCCCGCGCGGACGGCATGCCGGCGCCCGGCAGGACCAAGCAGCTGCTGTTCCCGCAGGGCGGCGCGATCGCGGCCGGTCCGCACGAGTACCCGGTGCCGTACCGGGACGCCGCCTTCACCGCGCACCCCCTCGCGCTCTGGGCGGATCCGGCCGACGACGAGCGGGCGGTCAGCTGGGTGCGGGAGGTGCGCGCCGGCCTGCGGCCGTGGAGCACGGGCGCCGTCTGCCTCAACTTCGTCGGCGACGAGGGCCCCGAGCGGGTACGGGCGGGTCTGGGCGCCGGAAACACCCTGCGCCTGGAGAAGGTGAAGCGGCGGTACGACCCCGACAACGTGTTCCGCTTCAACCACAACATCCGGCCGGTGTAGCCGGCCTCCGCAGCTGTCCTCGGGGCGTTTGCGCAGGTAGCGTCCGCTGCATGGACAGCCGTACGGACCACCGATTCGACACCCAGGGCGCCGGGATCACCGTGCAGCGGGCGCTGGAGCTGCCCGGTCTGCGCAGCGGGCTGCCGGAGGTCCTGGCGGGCGCCGACCGGCTCGGCCGCACGGTGCGCTGGGTGCACGCGGGCGAGGTCCCGAACATCGCCTCGCTGCTCAAGGGCGGGGAGCTGCTGCTCACCACGGGCTACGGCCTCGGCACCCGCCCGGCCGAGCAGCGGGCGTTCGTGCGGACCCTGGCCGAGCGGGGGATCGCCGCCCTGGTGGTGGAGCTGGGCCCGCGCTTCGCCCGGCTGCCCGCGGCGCTGGTGGACACGGCCCGGGCGGCCGGGCTGCCGCTGGTGCAGCTGCACCGCGAGGTGCCCTTCGTGACGGTCACCGAGGAGATCCACACCGAGATCGTCAACGGCCACTACGCGCTGCTCCAGCGCGCGGAGGAGGTGCACCGGCGCTGCACCGAGGCGCTGCTGGGCGGCGGCGGGGTGCCGCAGGTGCTGGGCATCCTCGCCGGCTTCAGCGACAACCCGGTGTTCCTGGAGACGGCCGACGGCCGGCTGCTGTACGCCGCCGGGGAAGGACCCGAGGGCGCGGACCCGCTCCAGGTCTGGGAGGGGCTGCGCGGCCCGCACAAGGAGGCTCCGCCGCCCGCCGGTTCGGTGCTGGTGGAGGTGCCCGGCGGCGGTCCCGGCACGACGGGCTCGGTGCGCGCCCGCCTGGTGCTGCTGCCGGTCCGCTCGCCGCTGGCCCCGGTGCACCGGATCGCCGCCGAGCGGGCCGCCGGCATCCTGGCCGTGGTGCTGATGCAGGCCCGGCAGGAGGAGGAACTGGCGGCGCGCGGACGCGGTGACTTCCTCACCGATCTCGCCGAGGGCCGGATCGCGGCGGAGGACGCCCCCGCGCAGGCGCGGGTGCTCGGCTTCAAGCCCGGCGACAGCCCGCTGCTGCCCGTGGTGATGCGGCTCGGGGACTCCCTCTCCCCCGGCGGGGGCTGGGCGGTACTGGCCCGGGCGGTCTCCGAGGAGCTGGCCGCGGTGGGGGTGCCGGTGCTGCTGGGCGTACGGCCGGTGGAGGGCCGGGTGCTGGTGCTGCTGGGGCTGCGCTCGGAGTCGGAGCGGCCGGCGGTCGCGGACCGGGTGGCGGCGGCGCTGCGGGCGGGGGTGGAGCGGGCCGGGATGCGGCGGCCGGGCTCACCGCCGCCGGTGGTGGTCGTCGGGGTGGCCGGGGGCTGGGCGGCGGCCTCGGCGGGGCTGCGGCACGCGGCGGAGACGGCGACGGCGGCCCAGGGGCTGACCGACCGGCCCTGGTACGACGCCCGGCGCCTCGACATCGACCTGCTGCTGTGGCGGCTGCGCGACCACCCGGACCTGGCGGCCTTCGTGGACCGCGCGATCGGTCCGCTGCGCGATCACGACCACCGCTCCAGGCCGCCGCTGCTGCCGACCCTGGAGACCTATCTGGCGCACGCGGGACGCAAGGCGGAGACGGCCCGCGAACTGCACCTGAACCGGCAGACGCTGTACAACCGGCTGGCCCGGATCGGGGAGTTGCTGGGCACCGACCTCGACGATCCCCAGACGGTGCTGGCACTGAGCCTGGCCCTGCGCGCCCGCCGGCACGTCCCCTGAGGGCCCTTCAGGCCAGCGGCCGGGGCTGAGTCAACTCGTCGTAGACGCTCAGCACCTGGGCGACGGTCTCGTCCTCGGTCGGCCAGGTCGCGGCCTGCCGCCGCCCGCGCTCACGCAGCAGCGCGCACCGCTCCGGGTCCGCGAGCAGCCGTACGACGGCGTCGGCGAGGGCCGCCGGATCGCCGTACGGGACGAGTTCGGCCGCGTCGCCGACGAGGTCCGGGATGCCGCCGACCCGGGTCGCGACGAGCGGCACACGCGCGTGCAGCGCCTCCTGGGCGAGGACGGACCGTGACTCCCAGCGGCTCGTCAGCAGCGCCAGGTCGGCGGCGGCGAGCAGTTCGGGCACGTCCTCACGGCGCCCGATGAGCCGCACCGGCAGGTCCTCGTCCTCGATCCGCCGCTGCAGCGCCGGCCGCAGCGGCCCCTCCCCCGCGACCACCACCAGCGGCACCGGGTCCAGGGCCCGCCACGCGCGGGCCGCGTCGAGCAGGACGTCGTAGCCGCGGTGCCGGTCCAGGGAGCCGACCGCGATGAGCAAGGGGCGGCCGGTGGAACCGAGTTCGGCACGGATCTTGGACCGCAGCCGGTCGGGGTCGCCGAGGTCGAGGGCGTCGAGGAGGGCGCCGGGGCGGCGCCGGCCCGGCAGGGAGACGGCCGCGAGCCGGGCGTCGCGCGCGCCGGTCCGCCGGGCCCGGTCGACCAGGTCGGGGCTGGTGCCGAGGACCACCGCCGCGGTCTTCACCACCCGGCGCTCCAGCAGCCGCAGCAGCTGCGCCCGCGGTCCCTCGGCGTGGGCGCGGTTGTGCCAGGTGACCACCAGCGGAGTGGTGCGCCCGCCGAGCGCGAGCACGGCCCGGAAGGAGGCGTGCAAGCCGTGCGCGTGCACCAGGTCGGCGTTCGCGCAGGCCGTCCGGAGCGCGGCCACGGAGACGGGGTCGCTGCTGCGCGGTACGTGCACGTGGTCGGCGCCGACCCCGGTGAAGCCGTAGGCGTGATCGGCCTCGCCGGGGGCGCATACGGTGACCCGCACGCCCCTTGCCACGAGCCCCTCGGCCAGGGAGCGCACATGCGCGCTGCTGCCGGCGTTGCCTCCGCCGAGCACCTGCACGGTGCGCAGCGGCGACTGGCCGTGCGGTGCGTTGCTGCTCACGGGGCTCACGGGGCCGGGGCTCCTGGTTCACGTGGGGCGGTCACGAGGGAACGTACAGAAGGTAGCGGGCTCAGGGGGGCGGAAGGAGGCGCCCCGCGCGCCTCCCGCACGGACCGTTCGGACCCGTTGCCCACCCCGCGTCCCCCGCCAAGCATGCCAGGAGGCACGGCCGTTCAGGGACATCCCGGAGGGCGCACCGTGCGGCGGGCCGGGGCAATGCGCCGGAGCACATCACCCACACGGGTGAGGCCGGGCCCGGCGCGGCCGAACGGTCCGCGTGGGCATACGACGAGGTCAGCCGGTCACAGTGCGCGCCCACGCGCTCACCCGGTCACCGTACCGGGCCGCGGCGACCAGTGCGACGGCGTGCGCGAGCAGCCCCGCGCGCCGGTTTCCCGCCACCACGGCCGCCCCCAGTGCGGCCCCGAGGGCGTGCGCCCCCGTGTCCCCGATCATCGCGCGCTCCCCGAGATCGTCGGGCAGGACGGCCGCGGCGGCGCCCATCGCGGCGGCCGACAGCCCGGCCGCGGGCCCCTCGCGCAGCAGCCCCGGCGCGCCGAGTGCGAGGACGGCGCCGAGCGCCCGCCCCGGCCGCACGTCGACCAGGTTGACGGCGTGCGCGGCGCCCGCGATCACGACCCCGGCGAGCAGCTTGTCCAGCGGCCGCTCCTTCAGCAGCGCGCCCGCGACGAGCCCGGCCGCGGACATGCCGAACAGTTTGACGGCCCCGCTGGTGACCTCGCCCTCGCGCAGCGCGCCGAGATGCGCGCGGAACCCCCGCCGGTGATCCCCCGCGACGTCGTCGTACGCTCCGCAGGCCCCCGCGGCCAGTACGGCGAGCCCGGCACCGGGGTGCACCCGGGCGGCGGCGACCGCCGCGCCCAGCGCCGAGGCGGGCGCCGCGTACAGTTCGACGCCCCTGCCCGCGTAGTTCGTCCGCTCCCACCGCGCGGAGCCGCCGGGCGGGTTGCCGCGCAGGAGCGCGACACCGGCCCGGGTGAGCACGGCGGACAGCAGGAAGGTGCCGGACTTCCGAGTGATGATCATCCGGTCACCCTAGGTCCCGCTAGAGATCCGCCCGCGCCGTCGCCAGCAGCTCCTCCGCGTGCGCACGGGCCGTCTCGGAGTCCTCCTGGCCCGCCAGCATCCGGGACAGCTCGCGGACGCGCTCCTCGCCCTCCAGGACCTTCACCCCGGAGCGGGTGACGGAGCCGTCGTTGGTCTTCTCCACCAGCAGCTGCCGGTCGGCGAACGCGGCGACCTGGGGCAGGTGGGTGACCACGACGACCTGCGCGGTCCTGGCGAGCTTCGCCAGGCGCCGGCCGATCTCCACCGCGGCCTTGCCGCCCACGCCCGCGTCGACCTCGTCGAAGAGGTACGTCGGCACCGGATCGGTGCCCGCGAACACGACCTCCACGGCCAGCATCACCCGGGACAGCTCACCGCCGGAGGCGCCCTTGGCGATGGGCCGCGGCGGGGCGCCCGGGTGCGGGGCGAGCAGCAGCTCCACCTCGTCCACGCCCGACGGGCCGTAGGCGACCGTCCGCCCGCCGACCTCGACGCCCTCCGGGTCCTCGGTCTGCCGGAGGTCGAAGGAGACGCGCGCGTGGGGCATCGCCAGCGAGGCCAGCTCGGCGGTCACGGCGGCGGCGAACCGCTCGGCGGCCTCGGCCCGTGCGTCCGTCAGCGCCTGGGCGAGGCCGCCCAGTTCGGTGCGGAGCGCGTCCCGCTCGGCGGTCAGCTCCTCGATCCGCTCGTCGTCGCCGTCCAGCTCGGTCAGACGCGCGGCGCTCTGCTCGGCCCAGGCCAGCACGGCGCCCACGTCCTCGCCGTACTTGCGGGTGAGGGCGCCCAGGGCGGCCCGGCGCTCCTCCACGGCGGCCAGCCGCAGCGGGTCGGCGTCGAGATCGTCGGCGTATCCGGCCAGCTCACCGGCCACGTCACCGAGGAGGATGCCGATCTCCCCGATCCGGTCGGCGAGCGCGGACAGCGCCGGGTCGTGCGACCGCACGGCCTCCAGGGCCCGGTGAGCGCCCGCGACGAGCGTGGCGGCGTCGATCCCCTCGGGGTCCTCGGGGTTGCCCGCCAGAGCGGCGTGCGCGGCCGTCGCGGCGGACGACAGCGCCTCGGCGTGCCCCAGCCGCTCGGCCTCCTCCGCCAGCTCCACGTCCTCGCCGGGCCGCGGCTCCACCGCCGCGACCTCGTCGAGCCCGTACCGCAGCATGTCGGCTTCCTGCGCCCGCTCACGCGCGCGCGTGGTGATCTCGTCCAGCTCGGTGGCGACGGCGCGCAGCCGCTTGTACGCCTCGGTGTACTTCGCGAGCGGCACGGCGACGGTGTCGCCCGCGTACCGGTCGAGCGCCTGCCGCTGCCGGGACAGCTTCAGCAGCCCCTGCTGGTCGGTCTGCCCGTGCACGGCCACCAGGTCGTCGGCCAGCTCGGCGAGCAGCCCGACGGGCACGCTGCGCCCGCCCAGATGCGCCCGTGAGCGCCCCTCGGCCGACACGGTACGGCTGATCAGCAGGGCACCGTCGTCCAGCTCGGCCCCGGCCTCCTCGGCGCGTACGACGGCGGCGGCGCCGGGGGGTACGGCGACCCGCCCCTCCACCACCGCCTTCTCGGCCCCGATCCGCACGAGCGCCGGGTCCGCCCGGCCGCCGAGCAGCAGCCCCAGGCTGGTGACCACCATGGTCTTGCCCGCACCCGTCTCACCGGTGACGGCGGTGAATCCCGGCGACAGCTCGACGACGGCGTCGTCGATGACTCCGAGCGACCGTATCCGCATCTCCTCCAACACGGAACAGACCATACGAGGTCCGGGGCGGGGAGTGCACACAGGCCGCCCGTGTCACTCCGAGGAGTGGTCCGGCTCCGGGGGCGCGCAGCCGCGTCGGCATGCGGCTCCGCCGCGCGGGCGCGGGCGGCCGTACAGGCGCCGCGCCCGCCGACGAAACAGGATCAGTCCTGACGAACCCCTCAGTGCGGCGCCCCTCGCCAGCCGGTGGTCGGCAACGCGAACTTCGCGACGAGCCGGTCGGTGAAGGAAGAGTGATGCAAGCGGGCGAGCCGGACGGGCACGGCTCCCCGCCGCACCTCCACCCGCGCCCCGGGCGGCAGCTCGACGGTCCGCCGCCCGTCGCACCACAGGACTCCCGGCGAGATGTGCGGCAGCACCTCCACCGCCAGCACCGAGTCCGGCGAGGTGACCAGCGGTTTGGCGAACAGCGCGTGGGCGCTGATCGGCACCATCAGCAGTGCCTCGACCTCCGGCCAGACCACCGGCCCGCCGGCGGAGAAGGCGTACGCCGTGGATCCGGTGGGTGTGGACAGGATCACCCCGTCGCACCCGAACTCCGACACCGGCCGCCCGTCGATCTCCAGCACGACCTCCAGCAGCTTCTCCGCGCCGGCCTTCTGCACGGCCGCCTCGTTCAGCGCCCAGTCGGTGTGCACGATGTCCCCGTTGCGGTGCACGACGACGTCGACGGTCATCCGCTCCTCGACCTCGTAGGACCGCGCCACCACGCGGTCCACCACCCGGTCGACGTCGTCCCGTTCGGCCTCGGCGAGGAAGCCGACGCGCCCCAGGTTGACGCCGAGCATCGGCACCCCCGAGGCCCGCGCGAACTCGGCCCCGCGCAGCAGCGTGCCGTCGCCGCCGAGCACGATCAGCAGCTCGCAGCCGTCCAGGCACTGCGGAGTCGCCTCCTTGACGAGGCCCACCTCGTCCGGGAGCGGCAGGTCGCGCGCCTCCTCCTCCAGCACCCGCACCCCGATGCCATGCCGCAGCAGGCCCTTGACGACGAGTTCCGCAGTGCGGATCGCCGCGGGCCGCCCGGTGTGGGCGAGCAGGAAAACAGTACGCGCCAGATTCTGTGTCAACGCGGCCCCTCCGCCACTGCACGGTCGACGTCGGCCGGGTCCACCTGGGGTGCCCCCGCCCGCAGCCAGAGAAAGTACTCGACGTTCCCCGAGGGCCCGGGCAGCGGACTCGCGGTGACCCCCCGCACCCCGAGCCCCAGCTCCCAGGCCTTCTCGGCCACTCCCCGCACGGCCTCCGCCCGCAGCTGCGGACTCCGTACGACACCCCCGCTGCCCAACCGCTCCTTGCCCACCTCGAACTGCGGCTTGACCATCATCACCAGATCGGCGTCCGGCGTCACGCACCGCTTCAGGGCCGGCAGCACCAGCCCGAGCGGGATGAAGGACAGATCGCCCACGACAAGATCCACAGGTTCCCCATCGATCGCCTCAAGCGTCAACTCGCGTACGTTCGTACGGTCCTTGACGGTGACGCGTTCATCGCTCCGGAGAGACCAGGCGAGCTGTCCGTAGCCGACGTCCACCGCGACCACGTGCGCGGCGCCCGCGCGCAGCAGGACGTCGGTGAAGCCGCCGGTGGACGCGCCGGCGTCCAGCGCGCGCCGGCCCTCGACCGCGAGCCCCTGCGGCACGAAGGCCGCGAGCGCGCCGGCCAGCTTGTGGCCGCCACGGGAGACGTAGTCCGGATCGCTGTCGTCGGCCTGCACGACGATCGCCGCCGCGGTCTCCACCTGGGTGGCCGGCTTGGTCGCCAGGGTCTTGCCGACGGTGACCCGCCCGGCGACGATCAGCTGGCTGGCGTGCTCGCGCGAGCGGGCGAGCTTCCGGCGGACCAGCTCCGCGTCGAGACGGCGGCGTGCGACTCCTGCCACGTTCGGTTCAGCTCCTGTGTTGGTACGCCGGTGAAGGCGCCTTGTACGACGGTGAGGGGGCCGCGGGTCCCGGGCGGGCGTCGAGCGCGGTGAGCGCGTCGCGCAGCCCCCGGTGTACATCCTCGTACACCGCGACGTGTCCGTCGGTGGCGAGGTGGTCGGCGTCGGCCAGCCGGTCCAGCTGGGCGTCGACCTCGGCGTTGCCGGTGGGGGTGCGCGGGACGTTCAGGGGGGCGGGCGCCGCGGGGTCGTCCGCGGGCGCCTCCTCGGTGCCGATGTCGGCCTCGGACACGGACTCGCTCATGCCCAGACGCTACCCCGAACCGCTGGGGTACCGTCGTGGGCGATGGCCACGATCGAGGAGTGCCGCGCCGCACTGGGGAAGCTTTCGGACAACATGCAGGGCGCCGAGGGGGAGGTCCGCGCGGCTGCCGCCCTGGACCGCTCGGTGAGCTGCCACATCACGGACCTGGAGGTCACCTTCGCCGGCCGGCTGACCGGCGGCCGGATCGAGGTGGACGAGACCCTTCCCGGGCCGCCGCGGGAGAAGGCGCAGATAAGGCTCGCCCTGGCCGGGGACGACCTGGTGGCCCTGGTGTCCGGCGAGCTGAACTTCGCCACCGCCTGGGGCTCGGGCCGGGTGAGGCTGGAGGCGAGCCTGCTGGACCTGTTCCGGCTCAGGAAGCTGCTGTAGACACGCCCGGCCGGCCTCCCGCCGGCACCCGGCCGGTCAGGGAGCCGCCGTGACCCGTTCCGCGCGTGCCTTGCGGGCCGCCGGGACCACCAGCGGGGTGCCGGTCTCCGGGTCGTCGATGACCTGGCAGCGCAGTCCGAAGACCTCCTCGACCAGCTCGGCCGTGACGATGTCCTTCGGGGCGCCCTCGGCGAGCACCCGGCCGCCGCGCAGGGCGATGAGGTGGGTGGCGTAGCGTGCGGCGTGGTTGAGGTCGTGCAACACCGCCACCAGCGTGCGGCCCTGCTCCTCGTGCAGCTCGGCACAGAGGTCGAGGACGTCGATCTGGTGCTGGATGTCCAGGTACGTGGTCGGCTCGTCCAGAAGCAACAGCGGGGTCTGCTGGGCGAGCGCCATGGCGATCCACACGCGCTGCCGCTGCCCGCCGGACAGTTCGTCCACGTAGCGCTCGGCCAGCTCCGCGACCCCGGTCTGCCGCATCGACTCCTGGACGACCCGCTCGTCCTCGGCCGACCACTGGCGCAGCAGGCCCTGGTGCGGGTAGCGGCCCCGCCCGACGAGGTCGGCGACCGTGATGCCGTCGGGCGCGACGGACGACTGCGGCAGCAGGCCGAGGGTCCGGGCCACCTTCTTCGCCTGCATCGACTGGATGGCCTGGCCGTCCAGCAGCACCCGGCCCTGGCTGGGCTTGAGCATCCGTGACAGCGCCCGCAGCAGCGTCGACTTGCCGCACGCGTTCGGGCCGACGATCACCGTGAAGGAGTTGTCGGGGATCTCCACCGACAGCTGTTCGGCGATGACGCGCTGGTCGTAGGCGAGGGTGACGTTTTCGGCGGCCAGGCGGTTCACAGTGCTCCTAGGGGTGTTCGGGGTCGTGCCCGGCGTGCGCTTCATATCCGGCCCGCCCGGCGCTCGGTGACCAGCAGCCACAGCAGGTAGGCACCGCCGAGGACGCCGGTGACCACGCCGACGGGCAACTGGTCGGCGCCGAAGACGCGCTGGGAGGCCCAGTCGGCGGCGACCAGCAGGGCCGCGCCCATGCAGAGCGAGGGCACCAGGTTCGGCCCCGGCGAGCGGGTCAGGCGCCGGGCGAGCTGCGGCGCGGTCAGCGCGACGAAACTGACGGGTCCCGCGGCGGCGGTCGCGGCGGCGGTGAGCAGGACGGACGAGACCATCAGCAGGAGCCGGACGCGCTGCACGCGCACGCCGAGCGCGTGGGAGATGTCGTCGCCCATCTCCATCATCCTGAGGCCGCGCGCGTTGGCGAGGACCAGCGGGACGAGGACGGCGCACAGCGCGAGCAGCGGCCAGACCTGCTCCCAGTCACGGCCGTTGAGCGAGCCGGTCATCCACACCACCGCGCGGGCCGCGTCCACCAGGTCGGCCTTGGTGAGCAGATAGCCGTTGACCGCCGTGGCGATCGCGTTGACGCCGATACCGACCAGCACCAGCCGGTATCCGTGCACGCCCTGCTTCCAGGCGAGCGCGTAGATCGCCAGTCCGGTCGCCAGCCCGCCGACCAGCGCGCCCACGGTCACCTGGGCGGCGCTGCCGGACATCAGCACGATGACGACCAGCGCGCCGGCCGTCGACCCCTGCGACAGGCCGAGCACGTCCGGGCTGCCGAGCGGGTTGCGGGAGATGGACTGGAACAGCGCGCCGCCCAGCCCGAGGGAGGCGCCCACCAGCAGGCCGACCAGGACCCGCGGCAGCCGCAGTTCGTTGACGATGAAGTCCTGGTAGGCGGTGCCGTCACCGGCGAGCGTGCGCAGCACGTCGGCGGCCGGGATCTTCGCGTCGCCGGTGCCGATCAGGGCGACTCCGGCGGCGCAGGCGGCGGCCAGCAGCAGGGCGACGACGATCAGGGCACGCGGGTCCAGGCGCAGGGACAGGCCGCCGGGGGCGCGTACCACACGGCTCCGGGAATGGGTCTTCACAGCTGAGCCGTCCTCCGCCGTCGTACGAGCAGGATGAAGAGCGGGCCCCCGATGATCGCGGTGACGATGCCGACCTGGAGCTCCGAGGGGCGAACCACGACGCGGCCGACGACATCGGCGCCGAGCAGCAGCACGGGCGCCAGGACCGTGGCGTACGGCAGGATCCAGCGCAGGTCGGGGCCCGTGAAGGAGCGCACGACGTGCGGGACCATCAGGCCGACGAAGACGATCGGACCGCAGGCGGCCGTCGCGGCGCCGCACAGCGTCACGGAGGCCAGCATGGCCAGCGCGCGCACCCGGTTGAGGTTCGCGCCGAGGGCCCGGGCGGTGTCGTCGCCCATCTCGACGGCGTTCAGCGGCCGGGCCAGCGCGAGCGCCAGGGCCGTGCCGACCGCGAGGAACGGCAGCACCTGGGTGATGGTGGACCAGCCGGCCGAGGCCAGGGAACCCACCGTCCAGAAGCGCATCTTGCCCAGGGCCGCGTCGTCCGTGATCATCACGGCCTGGAGATAGCCGTACAGGGCGGCGCTGATGGCCGTGCCGGCGAGCGCGAGCCGCACCGGGGTGGCGCCCCGGCTGCCGCCGAGGAACCACACCAGCGCACCGACCGCCGCCGCACCGAGGAACGCGAACCACACATAGCCGGAGAGGCTGGTGACGCCGAAGTAGGTGATGGCCGTGACGACGGCGGCCGAGGCGCCCGCGTTCATGCCGAGCAGGCCGGGCTCGGCCAGCGGGTTGCGGGTCAGCGCCTGGAGCACCGCGCCCGACAGACCGAGCGCGGCACCGGCCAGCAGACCGAGGAGAGTACGCGCGAGCCGGTCGTCCACGACCACGTCCCCGTACGTCCCCGTGTCGTGGAACAGGCCGTGCCAGACCTGGTCCAGCGACAGCGCTTTCGCCCCGATCGCGATGCTCGCCAGAGCGACGAGCAGCAGGAGCACGACCGAGAGCAGGAGGCCAAGGGCCCGCGCCGCCCGGCGGGTTGGGGGCGCGGGGGCGGTCTCCGCGCGCGGTTCCGGAGGACTGTCGACCAACACGAGGTTAGGTTAGCCTACCCTCGCATTCGTTCTCGATCCCCGGCTCCCGTGTTCCTGCTGCCCGCCCGTCAGAGCCCCAGCCTGGCCAGCGCCTTTTCCCCGTCCAGCGTGCAGGATCCCTCTCCCGCCGCCGTCCAGGCCGCCGCGCACAGCGCCCGCAGGCCGTCCAGTGCCTCTCCGTCGCCCGTCAGCTCCAGCCGGTCCGTCCCGGCCGTCGCCGTCCATCCGCCGCAGCGGAATCCCTCACCCTCCCGGGTGATTTCCGGCTGTCCGGTGAGCATGCCCCGCAGATCGGCGTCCACATAGGTCGGCCGGTGCTGCGGCGGCGCGGCGAGCAGCTGCGCTCCGTCGGTGACACCGGTCAGCACCAGCAGCGAGTCGACCCCGCCGTTGAACGCGCCCTCGATGTCCGTGTCCAGCCGGTCCCCGACCACCAGCGGACGCTCGGCACCGGTCCGGATGATCGTCTCCCGGTGCATCGGGGGCAGCGGCTTGCCCGCGACCTGCGGCTCCGCACCGGTCGCGATCCGGACGACCTCCACGGCCGCCCCGTTGCCCGGCGCGATGCCCCGCCCGCTCGGAATCGTCAGATCGGTGTTGGACGCGAACCACGGCACGCCACGCCGGACGGCGTACGACGCCTCCGCGAACCGGCCCCAGGTCAGCTCCGGCCCGCCGTACCCCTGGACGACCGCCGCCGGGTCGTCGTCGGCGGACTCCACCGGCGTGAGGCCACGCTCGCGCAGCGCCACCCGCAGTCCCTCACCGCCGATCACCAGCACCCGCGCCCCGGCCGGCACCTGCTCGCTGATCAGCCGCGCGACGGCCTGCGCGGAGGTGATGACGTCGTCGGCCCCCGTCGGTATCCCCAGCTCCGTCAGGTGCTCGGCCACCGCGTCCGGGGTCCGCAGCGCGTTGTTGGTGACGTACGCCAGATGCATACCGCCCGTCCGGGCCACCTCCAGCGAGTCGACCGCGTGCGCGATCGCGTTCCCGCCCGCGTACACCACTCCGTCCAGATCGAGCAGCGCCGTGTCGTACGCCTCGTTCAGGGGCTGCCCACTGCCCTCGGGCCTCGTCCTGACGCCCTGGCTCATGTCCACATCGCTCCTCGTTCGCTCGCGTTTCCCCCGATCATCCCCCACACCGCTGACACACGTACGATGCCGGGATGAACACAGCAGGTCACCCGGAGGCAACGCAGCGCCGCGGCCTGGAACTCATCCCGTTCCGAGGCCTCCGTTACGACCCCGACCGGGTCGGCAGCCTCGCCTCCGTCACTTCCCCTCCCTACGACGTCGTCGTACGGCCCGACGGCCTGCACCACCTCCAGTCGGCCGACCCTTACAACATCGTCCGGCTGATCCTGCCCCAGGCCGGCACCCCGAGCGCCCGCACCGAGCAGGCCGCCGACACCCTCTACCGCTGGCTGGACGAGGGCGTCCTCGCCGCCGACCCGGAGCCCGGCCTGTACGTGTACGAGCAGCGGGACGGCGAGGGGATGCTCCAGCGCGGAGTCATCGGCACCCTGCGGGTCTCGGATCCCGCGGAGGGCGTGGTGCTGCCGCACGAGGACGTCATGCCGCCCGTCGTCGCCGACCGCGCGGCCCTGATGCGCGCCACGCGCGCGAACCTCGAACCGCTGCTGCTGACGTACCGGGGTGACGGCACGGCCGCGGAGGTCGTCGAACGTACGGCGGAGAAGCCTCCGTTGCTGGCCACGACCACCGAGGACGGCTTCCGGCACCGCCTGTGGTCCGTCACCGACCCCCAGGACCTGGCAGGCATCCAGACCGACCTCGCCGGCCGTCAGGCCCTGATCGCCGACGGCCACCACCGCTGGGCCACCTACCGGCAGCTGCGCGCGGAGCACCCCTCTCCCAGCCCCTGGGACTACGGCCTGGTCCTGCTGGTGGACACCGCGCGCTATCCGCTGCGCGTGCGCGCCATCCACCGGCTGCTGCACGGCCTGCCGGTCGCCGACGCCCTGGCCGCGGTGGAGGGCCTGTTCCGGGTACGGCACCTCGACGTGCCCCTGTCCAAGGCCCTGGCGGCCCTGGCGGAGGCCTCCCGCACGGGGAACGCCTTCCTGCTGGCCGGCGACGGCGCCTTCCATCTGCTGGACCGCCCGGACCCGGATCTGCTGGCCCGGACGATCCCGGCGGACCGCCCGGCCGCCTGGCGCTCCCTGGACGCCACGGTCCTGCACGCCGCGCTGCTGGACCACGTCTGGCGCATCCCCGAGGACTCCCCGGCCCACATCGCCTACATCCACGACACGGCCGCGACGGTGGAGAAGGCGGAACGCGACGGTGGTACGGCGGTCCTGATGCACCCGGTCCGCGAGGAGGTCGTACGCGACCTGGCCCAGCAGGGCGTGACGATGCCCCGCAAGTCGACGTCGTTCGGCCCGAAGCCGGCCTCGGGGCTGGTGCTGCGGGCGCTGGAGGTCTGAGCGGGACCGCACACGGCACACGAAAGAGGGCAGGCTCCCCGTGGAGCCTGCCCTCTTGTCGGTGACGCTTCTCCGTACCGGTCCCGGTACCGGACGTCAGTCCTTGCCGCCGTCCTTGGCGTCCTCGTCGTCGCCGTCCTCGTCGCCGTCCCCGTCGCCGTCCTCCGCGGAGGCGTCCTCGTCGCCGTCCTCCGCGGAGGCGTCCGCGGACTCGGCGGGCGCCTCGGAGTCGTCCGGGCCGTCCTCGGCCAGGGCGTCGACGAACTCCACGCCGTCCAGCTCGGCGAGCCGGTCGGAGGCGTCCGTGCTGCCGTCCCGGTCGGCCTCGACGGCCTTCGCGAACCACTCCCGTGCCTCGCGCTCCCGGCCGGCGGCCAGCAGGGCGTCGGCGTAGGCGTAGCGCAGACGCGCGGTCCACGGCTGCACCGAGTGGGAGGCCAGCTCCGGGCTCTGCAGGGTCACGATGGCCGCGTCCAGCTGGCCCATGTCACGCCGGGCACCGGCGGCGACGAGCCGCATCTCGACCTGCCCGGCCTTGTCCAGCTTGTGCACCTCCGGCGCACCGGCCATGTCCAGCGCCTTCTCCGGCCGCCCGAGCCCACGCTCGCAGTCGGCCATCACCGGCCACAGTTCCACGCTGCCGGTCATCCGCCGGGCGGCCCGGAACTCGGCGAGGGCCTCGGCGTACTTCTGGCTGGCGTACGCGGCGAAGCCGGCCGCCTCGCGCACGGCGGCCACGCGGGACGCCAGACGCAGGGCCACCTTGGAGTAGCCGTAGGCGCCCTCGGGGTCCTCGTCGATCAGCCGGGCGACCATCACCAGGTTCTTGGCGACGTCTTCCGCGAGCGTCTTGGGCAGGCTCTGCAGCTCCTGGCGGACGTCCTTGTCGATCTCGTCACCGGTGACGTCCTCCGGGATCGGCAGCCGCTTGATCGGCTCGCGGTCCCGGTCCCGCTCCCGGTCCTCACGGAACCGGCCGCCGCCACGGCGGTCGTCCCGGCCGTCCCGGCCGTCGCGCCCCCGGAAACCGCCGGGCCGACCGCCACGGTCGTCCCTGCGGGGCCCACGGGCACCACGGTCGTCCCGGCCGCGGAAACCGCCACGCTCACCACGGTCGCGGTCATCGCGACGGTCGTCCCTGCGGTCGTCACGGCGGTCGTCCCTGCGGAAGCCACCGCGGTCGTCGCCGCGCCGGTCGTCACGCCGGTCGTCGCGGCGGAAGCCACCGCGGTCGTCGTCACGGCGGAAGGAGGGACGGTCGCCGCGGTCGCCCCGGTCGTCACGGCGGAAGCCACCGCGGTCGTCACGACGGTCACCCCGGTCGTCACGACGGAAGGGGGGACGGTCGCCGCGGTCGTCACGACGGAAGGAAGGACGGTCGCCCCGGTCGCCCCGGTCGTCACGGCGGAAGCCACCGCGGTCGTCACGACGGTCACCCCGGTCGTCACGACGGAAGGAGGGACGGTCGCCGCGGTCGCCGCGGTCACGGTCGTCCCGCTGGAAGCCCGGACGCGAACCCCGCTCGCCCTCGCGGCGGTAGCCACCGCCACGGCTGTCATCGCGCCGGTCGTCGCGCCGGTCGTCCCGGCCGCGGAAACCGCCACGCTCACCACGGTCGCGGTCATCACGACGGTCGTCACGGCGGTCGTCACGACGGCCGTAGCCACCGCTGCGGTTGTCGTCACGCCGGTCGTCGCGGCGGAAGCCACCGCGGTCGTCGTCACGACGGAAGGAGGGACGGTCACCCCGGTCGCCCCGGTCGCCCCGGTCGTCACGGCGGAAACCACCGCGGTCGTCACGACGGTCACCCCGGTCGTCACGACGGAAGGAGGGACGGTCGCCGCGGTCGCCGCGGTCACGGTCGTCCCGCTGGAAGCCCGGACGCGAACCCCGCTCGCCCTCGCGGCGGTAGCCACCGCCACGGCTGTCATCGCGCCGGTCGTCGCGCCGGTCGTCCCGGCCGCGGAAACCGCCACGCTCACCACGGTCGCGGTCATCACGACGGTCGTCACGGCGGTCGTCACGACGGCCGTAGCCACCGCTGCGGTTGTCGTCACGCCGGCCGTAGCCGCCACGGTCACCGTCGCGCCGGTCGTTGTCACGGCGGAAGCCGCCGCGGTCGCCCCGGTCACCACTGTCCCGTCGCCGCTGGTCGCGCTCCGGTCGGTCGTCGGGAGAGTTGGTGGACATGGCGACTCCTGTCTTCGGTACCGCAAGCATTGTAAAAACAAAAGGACCCCTGGTCCCAGCTGAACGCTGGGACCAGGGGTCCTCCAAAGATTGTTCGGCGGCGTCCTACTCTCCCACAGGGTCCCCCCTGCAGTACCATCGGCGCTGTGAGGCTTAGCTTCCGGGTTCGATATGTAACCGGGCGTTTCCCTCACGCTATGACCACCGAAACCCTAATGGTTTCGAGCGAACAAGCACACTTTTCAATTGTGTTGATGTGTTCGACTCAAAGCCGGCAACCGTTCGTTGCCTCAGAACATACACAGTGGACGCGAGCATCAATGGACAAGCCCTCGGCCTATTAGTACCGGTCACCTCCACCAGTTACCTGGCTTCCAGATCCGGCCTATCAACCCAGTCGTCTACTGGGAGCCTTAC
>NZ_JBVJYH010000040.1:0-39117 GCF_055600785.1 Streptomyces sp. NPDC038200 | reverse complement strand
TCAACGCCCACAAGGCGGGCACCATCAAGGGCCTGACCGCCGAGGTCGGCGCGTCCCTCACGTCGGGCGCGGCCATCTGCGAGATCAAGGACTGACCCCCCGTACGACACCGCCGTACGCTCCGTACGACACCGCCGTGCAACACGCCGGGCGCGCGGCCTGCCCTCGACAGCGGGTCGGCCGCGCACCTCGCCTGCGCGACCGATGAGGGATACGGACCACCCGGCAAAGCACGTCCGCCGCAGCCGGCGGATCCGCCACAGGGGACATATGGCGGATCCGCCGGCTTCGAGGGCGTGTGCGGTCGCCCCCAGGCCGCCCGGTGCACCGCAGCGGAGTGGTGCACCTGGGAACCTCCCTCGTTCCGGCAGCATTGCCATCATGGGTGGTCATGCACCTGTCGGTGAAATACCTGTTCATGATGGCGCCATGCCCGGTGCGGATGCCCGGGTATCGGCAGGCGTCGCGATCCGCAGCCACCGCTCGGGCCCGCACCCCGCGTCTCGGGCTCTCGGCGGGACTGCCATGCGACTCGAACATGCCACCATCCGAATTCTCTATTGTTCCCCGCCCTCCATCAGCGGACATGATGGCGCTGAGGACGACGCGCCGCACCGCCGGCGCGGGCCGGTGGCCGCTCTCGAACCGTATGCGGAGCCATGTGTGCTCGGTCCGAGCCCCTAGCCAGTTGTCTCCGAGCCCCTAGCCAGTTGTTGAGGAGAAGCCATGGACGTTGCCCAGAACGGGCTCGGTTCCTATGTGGAGTCGTGGAGTCCCGGAGCGGTCAGCGAGGACGACGCCCTGTCCCCGGCCCCGGTCGCCGCGCTGTCGGCGCTGCTGGACGAGCCGCGTCCTGTCGCGGCGGCCGGTGACCCGCTGCCCCCGCTGTGGCACTGGCTGTACTTCCTGAACTGGCCGGCGCAGCACGAGCTCGGCCAGGACGGTCACCCCGAGCACGGTCACTTCCTGCCACCCATCCCGCACCGGCAGCGCATGTTCGCGGGCGGGCGCTGCGAGATCACGGCGCCGCTGCGCCTGGGCGTCCCCGCCCGGCGGGTCAGCAGCCTGAGCTCGGTGACGACGAAGCAGGGCTCGACCGGAGAACTGCTGTTCGTCACCGTGCGCAGCGAATACGCGCAGGACGGCCGCGAGTGCCTGGTCGAGGAGCAGGACATCGTCTACCGGTCGGGGCGCGGCGCGGCGCAGCATCCGGCGGATCTCGACACCGCGAGTGGGCCGCAGTCGGAGGACGCCTGGCAGCTTCCGCTGCGTACGGACCCCCGTCTGCTGTTCCGGTTCAGCGCCGTCACGGCGAACGCGCACCGCATTCACTACGACGCGCCGTACGTCTGGAGCGAGGAGGGCTACCCGGACCTCGTGGTGCACGGTCCGCTGCTGGTGCTGACGATGCTGGAACTGGTGCGCCGCAACGCCTCCGACCGCGCGGTGCGGTCCGTGTCGTACCGGCTGCGCCACCCGGCGTTCGCGGGCGAGCGCCTGCTGGCGTCCGGCGTGCCCACGGACCGAGACGCCTCCCTGCGCATCGCCACCCACCGCGAGCAGCGCCACGCCACGGCGGAGGTGAGCTTCGCGTGACCCTGACCAGAACCCGGCTGGAGACCGCCCGCAGCTTCCTCTTCGTCCCCGGGCACCGGCCGGACCGGTTCGACAAGGCGGCCGCGGCCGGGGCGGGCGCGGTCATCATCGACCTGGAGGACGCCGTCGCGGGCCAGGACAAGGAGCGTTCACGGGAGAACGTCGCCGCGTGGCTCGGCGCGGGCAACAGCGCCGTGGTCAGAATCAATCCGCCGGGCACGCCGTGGAGCGACGCCGATCTCGAAGTGGCGTCCCGTTACGGCGCTCCCGTGATGGTGCCCAAGTCGGAGGACCCGGCCGTGCTGGCGGACCTCGCCTGCCGTACGGCGGGCAAGTGCCTCCTGCTGCCACTCGTCGAGACGGCCACGGGCGTGGAGCGGGCCGTGGAGGTGTGCGCCACGGCCGGCGCGGTCCGTGTCGCCTTCGGCAACGCCGATCTCGCCGGTCAGCTCGGCATCGCACACGACGACCACACGGCGCTGACGTACGCCCGCTCACGGCTGGTGTCCGCGTCGGCCGCGGCGGGCCTGTGCCCTCCGGTCGACGGTGTCACCACCAGCGTGAAGGACACGGACGCTCTCACCGCGGACGTCCTGCACGCCCGTCGCCTGGGTTTCACGGCGAAGCTGTGCATCCACCCCGGGCAGATCGCCACGGTGACGACCCACTTCTCTCCCACCGAGAGCGAGCTGCGGTGGGCGCGCGGCGTGGTGGACGCCGGGGAATCGGTGACCGTGATCGACGGACAGATGATCGACAGGCCGGTGCTGGACCGCGCTCGGCGCATCCTCGCCGCCGCGAACGGCTGACGCGCGCGACCGTCGGCGAGCCGGACGCCCGCGCCGCCGGGAGGACCGCGCCGAGACGACCGGGAAGGCCGGACAGGAGCAGGTCGCCGCGCTCGGCGCTCCGCGCAGCACATCGGTGGCCATGGCTGAGGCCGGCGACGCAACACGCGTCGCCGGCCTCAGCCATGCCGTCCGGCTCCTCAGCCATGCCGTCCGGCTCCTCAGCCATGCCGTCCGGCGCTCCAACCAAGCCGCCGGCCGTGCGGTCCGAGGCGCCGGCGGCCGTTGCGGCGTCACTGCGCGAGGGGTGCGCTTCCGGACGACGCCGTCCGGAAGCCTTTCCCCGCAAGGGACTTGCCCGGGGTGCGCCCGGCGCGCGTTCGCTGGGAGAGCAGCCCTCTCGTCCTCCGCCGCACGCCTGCGCACCCCCTCACGGATTTTGCTTCACAGTACACGTAGATGCATAATGGGGTTATGCATAAGCGGGTTATGGATCCTGCACCTCCGACCGTGCCCTCCGAGGACCTGATGGTCGCCGTGGAGCAGTTGGTCCGGTACGTACGACGCAGCGCCACCGCCGGAGGCCTGAGCACCGCGGCCTCGTCCGCGCTCGGCCGGCTGGGCAGCGAGGGGCCGCAGCGACTCACCGAGCTGGCCCGGGCGGAGAACGTCTCCCAGCCGAACATGACCCAGCTCGTCACGCGCATGGAGCGGGCCGGGCTGGTGCGGCGCACCGCCGACCTGACCGACGGCCGAGGAGTGCTCGTGGCGGTCACCGACACCGGACTTGAGGTGTTCCGGCAACGGCGGGCCGAGCGCGCCCGAGCCCTGAGGCAGCTCGTCGAACAGCTGACGGAGCCGGAGCAGGACGCGGTACGGATCGCACTGCCGGCCCTGTCCCGCGCCATCGGGGACCGTCACGTGCAGCCCTGACCCCCGGGACCGCCCGCAGCACCGACCCTGAGGCCGCCGGGCGCGTCCCGAGCCCACCCCGTCGAACCACCGTCACCACCATGACTGGAGAGAAGCGGTAATGAGTACACCGCGTGGAGAGAAAGCCGGCCCCTTCCAACAGCCGAAGGCCGTCTGGGCCGTGGCGTTCGCCTGCGTGATCTCGTTCATGGGCATCGGTCTCGTCGACCCGATCCTGCCCGCCCTCGCCGAGAGCCTGCACGCCACGCCGAGCCAGGTCTCCCTGCTGTTCAGCAGCTACCTGATCGTCACGGCCGTGGCGATGCTGTTCGTCGGCTGGTTCTCCAGCCGGTTCGGCGCCAAGCGCACCCTCGTCATAGGCCTGGCCGTCATCGTCGTCTTCGCCGCCCTGGCCGGGACCACCGACTCCGTCAACGGCATCGTCGGCTTCCGGGCCGGCTGGGGCCTGGGCAACGCCCTGTTCATCGCCACCTCCCTGGCCGTGATCGTCGCCTCCGCCAGCGGCGGCTTCGCCGGCGCGATCATCCTGTACGAGACCGCGCTCGGCCTCGGCATCGCCATCGGCCCACTGCTCGGCGGCGAACTGGGCGCGATCAGCTGGCGCGGCCCGTTCTTCGGTGTCGCCGTCCTCATGGCCGTCGCGCTGGTCGCCACCCTCGTCTTCGTGCCCTCGCTGCCCAAGCCGAAGCGCCCGACCTCGCCCATCGCCCCGCTCAAGGCACTGCGCCACCGCGGCCTGCTGACCATGGGCGTCATGGCCCTGCTGTACAACTGGGGCTTCTTCACCATGCTCGGCTACGCGCCGTACCCGATGAAGCTGAGCGCCCATGAGCTCGGGCTGGTCTTCACCGGCTGGGGCCTGCTGGTCGCCGCCTTCAGTGTCTTCTTCGCCCCGCGGCTGCAGGCCCGCTACGGCACCGCCCCGGTGCTCTACGCCAACCTCCTGGGCCTGAGCATCGTCATGACGGTCATCGCCGCCGGCGTCGGCACGCCCAGGACCGTCATCGTCGCCGTCATCGTCAGCGGCGCGTTCATCGGGATCAACAACACCCTCACCACCCAGGCCGTCATGCTCGTCTCCCCGGTCGAACGCCCGGTGGCCTCCTCCGCCTACGGCTTCCTGCGCTTCATCGGTGGCGGCCTGGCCCCCTACGTCGCCGGCAGGCTCGCCGACGCCACCGACCTGAGCGTCCCCTTCTACGTCGGCGCCGGCACCTTCCTGCTAGCCATCGCCGTGCTCGCCAGCGGACACCGGCTGCTCCAGCAGGCAGAGCAGCACACCGGTGAGGCCGAGTCCGTGGAGCCGTCGCTCACCGCCGTCGGCGCTCCGGCCCCGACCGACGTGCCTCCCGTCATCGTCGCCGTCGGCGCCCACGAGCGGGCCGACGCCATCGTCGACGCCGCCGCCCGGATCGCCCGTGACACCGGCAGCCCGCTTGAGGTCGTCCACGTCCAGCAGACGGCCGTCGTCGAGGAACAGGCCGTCGAGGTCGAGTCCCCCGACCAGGCCCGGGCCGCCGTCACCGCCCACGTCGACCGGCTGGCCTCCATCGGGGTGGCCGCCACCGGCCAGATCCTGACCAGCGTCGGCGACCACGCCGCCGCCGGCCGCATCCTGGCCCGCCACGCCGCGGACGTCCACGCCCGCGCGGTCGCCGTGGGCCGCTCACCGCGAGGGCCCGTCGCACAGTTCACCGACGGCAGCTTCACCACCGCCCTGACCCACACCGCCGACTGCACCGTCGTCCTCGTCGACGCCGGCCAGACACCCCGGCGCCTGACGAAGGCCAGCCTGGCGGAGCTGCGCGGCAGCGCCGTCTGATCCTGGTTCCACCTCACGTTCACGGGCTGCCGCGCACAACTCGCGCTGCAGCCCGCGGCGTTCCCGGCCGGTGACTCGCACGGCTCTCCCCGCTCTCCGGCCGGCCACGGCAGCGGCCTGGGCGCCACCCGATGACGACGCGTCGGGATGGTGTCGCCGGAAGTCCGCCGGACGACAGTGGCAGGTGGCCGATTGTCGTGATCGCGAGGTCTGCCCTCGGGGCACCGAGCGAGACCCTCCGCTGTCCAAGAAGATAGACAGTCGAAGAGCCGCATCCCCGGCACAGTTGGTGGTCGCAAAACCGGACTGCGCAGAACCGGAGCCTCGGTTCCCCAGAACGACGGCCCGCAGTCTGGAGGCCGACCGAAGGGGTGCCAGGTGATGCGCGGGATGACCGTCGACGACACGTGTTCGGACGCTCGACGACGACATCGGCCTCCGGTTCCCCGACGCACCGGGCCTTTGAGCCGTTTCCGCGACCGGCCGCGGAAGACGCGGCCCTCAGGTGTTCCGGCGGCCGGGGCGCGGGGCCGTCGAAGTGCTCTCGCGCAGCGCGTACAGCGTGACCAGGGCACCGAGGAGCACACACCCCGCGGCCAGGCGGAGCCCGAGGTGGTAGCCCTCGAGGAAGGCCTCGTCGGGAGTGTGTCCCGCGCCGAGGGCGGCTTCCTGCCGACGGGTGAGCACCGCGCCGACCAGCACCACACCGAACACCCCGGAGATCTCGCGGGCCGCGCTGATCAGGCCGGACGCCATACCGGTGCGGTTCTCGGGCACCCCGGCGACGGCGCACACCGTCAGCGGAGCGGTGAGCGCCGAACCCACGCCGATCAGCGTCAGCCCCGGCTGGAGATCCATCCAGCCGGCTCCGGCGCCGGCCCCGGACACCCACCACAGTCCACCGGCGACGAGCGCCAGACCGGCCGCGACGGACCGGTGGACACCTGCCAGGCCCGCGGCTCGCTCGGCGAAGGGAGTCACCGCGAGCAGGGCGAGGGCGAGCGGCAGGAAGGTGAGGCCCGCCTCGGCGGGCCGGAAACCCAGCAGCCGTTGCAGGTAGAGGGCGGTGAAGAAGAAGACGCCGTTGACGCCGATGCCCCAGAGCACTTGGGCCAGCGCTCCGCCGCCGAGGGATCGCGTGCGCAGCAGGTCCAGCTCCACCAGCGGCTGTGTCGCCCGGCGCTCGACGCCGACGAGGGCGAGCACGCACAGGGCCGCGCCCGCGAGGCAGTACGGCACAGGCGCGGCTCGGAAGGAGTGGTCGCCGCCGCGCACCAGGCCGTAGGTGAGCAGCAGCGGGGCGAGCGCGGACAGCGCGATGCCCGGCAGGTCGAGCCGGGGGAGGAGACCGGACGTCGGCTGCTCGCGTGCGGCGGGTACGGCCGCGGTCAGCGCCAGGGCGAGCGCCCCGAACGGTACGTTGAGCAGGAACACCCAACTCCAGCCCCAGTGCTGGGTGACGAGGCCGCCGACGGCGGGGCCCGAGGCGAGTGCCACGGCCAGTGCCGCCGTCCACAGGCCGATGGCCGGCGCACGACGCCGCTCGGGCAGGTCCGCGGCGATCACGGCGAGGGTGGTCGGAATGACGAGGGCGGCGCCCGAACCCTGCACGGACCGGGCCGCGATGAGTGCCGCGCCGCCGTCGGCGAGGGCCGCCGCGGCCGAGGCCGCGGTGAAGACGACGAGGCCGGCGGCGAGGACACGCCGTCGGCCGAACAGGTCGCCGAGCCGTCCGCCGGGCAGCAGCAACGCGCCGAAGACGAGCACGTAGCTGCTCGCCACCCACTCCAACCCGGTCACGGAGAGCCCCAGTTCACGCTGGACGGTAGGCAGGGCGACGTTGATGACCGTGTTGTCGAGGGTGGTGACGAACCCGGTCAGCGCGACCAGGACGAGCAGGGCTGCAAGGCGTGTACGGCTCAACGCCGGCCTCCTTGTGTGCGGGGACCGCCGGCCTGGGGACACATGTCCCGGAACCCGGATCCACGGTCGTCGGCCCGCCGGGCCCCTGTCGTGTGCGGCGCGCCGATCACCACGGCTGCCGGTGCGATGGGGTTGAGCTGCGGGAATCGCGCCTTGTCGGCGCTGGTCAGGGCGTCTCGGTCTCACCCGGGTCCGCGCTGAACGGACATGTTTCAGTCTTTTTCTGAACAAGTTCGAACGAACCTGCCCCTACAGCAACATATATTATGTTTCACTCGCTCGGAGGGTGCCGTTCCCTCAAAAGTCACCAGACCGTCGCCCCCCGCTTCTCCTCGGAACTCCCCCGTGCGCCTGACACATTGGAGCCGTCGCATGTCCGAAGAAAAACCCCCCACGGACACCCTCCTCACCGACCACCTCGCCCACTGGGCGGCCGTGGAACCGCACTCCCCGGCCTTCACCTTCGTCGACTTCCCGGAGTCCGACTCCCTCGGCCGGCACAGCACTCTCACCTGGCGCGCCCTCGACCTGCGCGCCCGTGCGGTCGCCGAGGCACTCGCACGTTCCGTGAGGCCGGGCGAACGTGCCGCGCTGGTACTGCCGCAGGGCCTGGACTACGTGGCCGCCTTCCTCGGCTGCCTGTACGCAGGTGTGACCGCGGTGCCGCTGTTCACCCCGGACCTGCCGGGCCACGAGGGACGCCTCGCGGCCGTGCTGGCGGACTGTGAACCCTCCTGCCTGCTCACCGACGCGGCCACCGCGGACCACGTCCTCGACTTCACCGCCGAACACCGCCTGCCGGAAACGGCGTTGCTCACCGTCGACGGCCTGACCTCCCCGGCCCTGACCGACGCCGAGCCGCCCAGGCGCCCGGCGCCCGAGGACATCGCCTACCTGCAGTACACCTCGGGTTCGACCCGCACGCCGGCCGGCGTCATGATCACACACGCCAATGTGGTCGCCAACGCCCACCAGGGCATGGCGAGCCTGGGAGTCCGGGACACCTCGACGACCGCGGTGGGCTGGCTGCCGCTCTTCCACGACATGGGCCTGGTGCTGAGCGTGGCCGCCCCGGTGGCCGGCGGGCTCGCCTCCGTGCTGATGGATCCGGTGAACTTCCTGCTGGCGCCGGAGCGATGGCTGCGGCTGCTGGGGTCGGCCACCCGGGTGGTCACGGCGGCACCCAACTTCGCGTACGACTACTGCGTCTCCCGTATCGACGCCGACACCGTCGAGGAACTCGACCTCAGCGGCGTCGCCGTGATGCTCAACGGCAGCGAGCCGGTGCGGCCCACCACCCTCGACCGCTTCCGGGACCACTTCGCCGCCGCCGGACTCGCCCCCGAAGCGCTGTGCCCGGGCTACGGACTCGCCGAAGCCACCGTGTTCGTCGCCGCCGACCCGCCCTCCGCTCTCGCCACCGCCGTCGACTGCGACCCCGCCGCGCTCACCGAGGGCCGTATCGCTCCGGCGGCGGACGAAGCGCGCGCCACCCGCCTGATGCTGTGCGGAACACCCTCCGGGCAGCAGATACGTATCGTCGCCCCGGACAGCGGCGCGGTGCTCGGCGAGGACACCGTGGGCGAAATTCAGGTGTGCGGCCCCAACGTGGGCGCCGGCTACTGGAAGAAGGCCGCGCTGAGCGCCGAGGTGTTCGGGGCGCGTGCCGCGGGCGACGCCGACGACGGGCCCGGCTGGCTGCGCACCGGCGACCTGGGCGCCCTCCACGGCGGAGGGCTGCTGGTCACCGGCCGCCTCAAGGACCTGATCATCGTGGACGGCCGCAACCACTACCCGCAGGACGTCGAGGAGACGGTGCAGCAGGCGGTGGACGCGGTGCGCCGCGACCGGCTCGCGGCGTTCTCCCTGCCCGGCCCCGACGGATCCCCGGATCTGCTCGTGGTGGTCGCCGAGCACCGCCGCCGACAGGAGGCGGACGCCGAGGCCGCGCTCGCCGCCGCCCGCGCCGCGGTGGCGAGGCGGCACGGGCTGCGGCTGGCCGAACTGCTGCTCGTCGCACCGGGTTCGGTGCCCCGTACCTCCAGCGGCAAGATCTCCCGGGCCGCCACCCGCAACCGCCTGCTGAGCGGTGGCTTCGACGCCGCGAGGAGCACCCGGTGAGCGGGCCGGACAGGGCCGCGCTGCGGGCGGCGCTCAGCGGGGAACTCCACCGGCGCTACGGCATTCGCCCCGACGAGCTGGCCGACGACCGCCCGCTCGCCGAACTCGGCGTCACCTCCCGCGACGCCGTGGCGCTGGCCGCCCGCCTCAGCGAGCTGTCGGGCACCGCACTGCCGGCGACGCTGCTGTGGGAGACGCCGACGGTGGGCGCTCTGCTGGCCCGGCTCGCGGGCGGCGAGCCGCAACCGTCACCGGCCACTGCGCCGTCCGAGATGCCCGCGCAGTACGGGAGTTCGGCGACCGCGGTACACAGCCCGGCGGTCGCCGTGATCGGGGTGGGCTGCCGGCTGCCCGGCAACGTGCGCTCGGCGGCGGACTTCTGGCGCCTGCTCTGCGAGAAGCGGGACGCGGTGGGACAGGTACCCGAAGGGCGCTGGGCGGACTTCCTGCCGCCGGGCGCCGTACCGCCCGCCGGCATCGCGCGGCACGGAGCCTACCTCGGGCCGGCGGACGGCCCGGACGGCATCGCCCGCTTCGACGCGGAGTTCTTCGGCATCTCCGCGCCCGAGGCCCAGACCATGGACCCGCAGCAGCGCATCCTGCTCGAAGTGGTCCGCGAGGCCCTGGACCACGCGGCGGTGCCCGCCGACTCGCTGGCCGGCACCCGCACCGGCGTCTTCGTCGGCGTCAGCGGCAACGAGTACGCGCATCTGACCGCCGCCGCACTCGACGCCGTGGGCGGCTGGACCGCGACGGGCGCCTCGCCCAGCGTGACCGCGGGCCGCCTGTCCTACCTCCTGGATCTGCGCGGGCCGAGTCTCGCCGTGGACACCGCCTGCTCCTCCTCGCTGGTGGCCGTGCACCAGGCGGTCCGCTCGCTGACCGCCGGCGACAGCGACACGGCGCTCGCCGCAGGCGTCAACCTGCTGCTGTCCCCCGCCGCCACGCTCAGCCTGCAACGCGCGGGAGCACTGTCCGCCGGGGGCCGCTGCAAGGCGTTCGACGCGGCGGCGGACGGCATCTCGCGCGGCGAGGGCTGCGGGGTCGTGGTGCTGAAACGGCTCGCGGACGCCGAACGCGACGGCGACCGTGTCCTCGCCGTCATCGAGGACACGGTGGTCAACCAGGACGGCCGTTCCAACGGGCTGACCGCCCCCAGCGCCGTCGCCCAGCGTGCCCTGCTCGAAGCCGCGCACCGCGAACCGGCCACCGTCGACTACGTGGAGGCCCACGGCACCGGCACCCCGCTCGGCGACCCCATCGAGGCCGGCGCGCTCGGCGCCGTGCTCGGCGCCGGACGGGCCCCGGACCGGCCGCTGCTGATCGGCTCGGTCAAGACCAACCTCGGGCACCTGGAGGCAGCCGCCGGGATCACCGGCCTCATCAAGACGACGCTCTCGCTGCACCACGGGCGCATCCCGCCGCAGCTGCACTACACCGCGCCCAACCCGCACGCCGCCCCGGAGGAACTCGGGCTGCGCGTGGTCACCACCACCGAGCCCTGGCCGCGCTACTCCGGCACCGCCCGGGCCGGCGTCTCCGCGTTCGGCTTCAGCGGCACCAACGCCCATGTCGTGCTGCGCGAACACCGGCCTCCCGCCCGACGGAAGCCGCCACGGGCCGCAGGCCGGCCGGCGGTGCTGCTCCTGGACGCGCCCACCGACGACCGGCTGCGGGCCCAGGCCGGCGAACTCGCCGACTGGCTGGCCACCCCGGCGGCCCGCACCGTCCGCCCCGCCGACCTCGGCCGCACTCTCGCAGGGCGCACCGGCCGCGGCCGTCGGCGCGTGGCGGTGGTGGCCCGCGAACGGGACGACATCACCCGCGCGTTGAGCCGGTTCGCGGCCGGCGAGGCCGACGAGCACCTGGTCACGGGATCCGGCGCGGTGACCGGCCCCGGGGCCGTGTGGGTGTTCTCCGGGTACGGCTCGCAGTGGCCCCGGATGGCCCGCGGGCTGCTGGCGGCGGAACCCGCGTTCGCCGCCGGGGTGGACGCGCTCGACGGGGTGATCCAGACCGCGGCCGGCATCTCGCTGCGCGACTCGCTGATGACGGACACTCTGCCGGAGACCACGGACGTGGTCATGCCGGTCCTGTTCGGAGTGCAGGTGGCGCTGGCCCGGCTGTGGTCCTCGTACGGGCTGCGGCCCGCCGCGGTGATCGGGCACTCCCTCGGCGAGATCGCCGCCGCGGTGGTCGCGGGCGCCCTCGACGTGGAGACCGGGGCCCGCATCGTCGCCGCCCGCTCCCGGCTGATGGCCACCGTCGACGGCGGAGCGATGGCGGTGCTGGACCGGCCAGAGGCCGAACTCGTCGAGTTCACGGATCAGTTGCCAACCATCCAGCTGGCCGTGCACTCCTCGCCCCGGCACTCGGTGGTGGCCGGGGACGCGGACGAGGTGCGCCGCCTGGTCGACCGGATCACCGCGGTGGGCGGCTTCGCCCGTCTGCTGCCCGTGAGCATCGCCGGCCACACCCCGGACGTCGATCCGCTCCTCGGCCGGCTCGCCCGGGACCTCGGCGAGGTGCGGGCGACCACGCCGCACACCCGCCGCTACACCAGCGTCCTCGACGACCCCCGCTCCGAGACCCTGTGCGACACGGACTACTGGCTCGCGAACCTGCGCCGCCCGGTCCGCTTCACCCAGGCGGTGCGGGCCGCGGCCGAGGACGGACACCGCGTCTTCGTCGAGATCGCCCCGCACCCGACCCAGCTGCACCCGCTGACCGAGACCCTGCGGGCCGCCGGAGCAGAGGACCCGCTGGTGACAGGGACCCTGCGGCGCGGCACCGACGACGCCCTGTCCTTCCGCACCGCGCTGGCCGGCCTGCTGGTCCACGGGGTGCCGTTGCCCGGCGCCCGCGAGAGCCTGCACCCGCAGGGCAGGATCGCCGACCTGCCCTCGCCGCGCTGGCGCCACCGCACCTTCTGGCCCGGCCGCACCCCCGAGCCCGCCCCCGCGGATCCCGCACCCGAGCCGGGAGCCCGGACGCACGACCCGCTCACCCGGCTGCGCGCCTGTGTCGCCGAGGTGACGGGCCACAGCAGCGCACGTCTGGACCCGGACGTGCCACTGACCGAACTGGGCCTCGACTCCCTCATGGCACAGCGCATCCGCACCGCCGTGGAGCGGGAGTTCGCGGTCACCGTGGAACCCGCCGTGCTGCTGAACCGGGCCACGCTGCGGACGCTGGCCGCCACCCTGCCCCCGAACGGGGGGAACGACCAGGACGCCGGCAGCGCCGTGGAACGTCCGCCGACCGGGCAGCACACGGCCCGGCCCCGGCTCCTGGGCGACGGCGGCCCCGGCGTGCGGTCCAGGTCCGCGCCCGGACGGCTGCGCAGCTTCGCCGGGGACGGCCCCGGCGCCCCGCTGTTCCTGGCCCACGCGGCGGGCGGACTGAGCGACGTGTACGAACCGCTGGCGCTGCGGCTCGACGGCACCCGGCCCGTCCTCGGGTTCGACCGCGTCGACGACCAGGACGACGTCACCGCCCGGGCCGCCGAGTTCGCCCGGCGGATCCGCGAGTACCGGCCGGCGGGCGGCTGGCTGCTCGGCGGCTGGTCCTACGGCGGCCTCGTCGCTCAGGAAGCCGCACGGTTACTGGCCGGCGAAGGCGAGGTGAGCGCGCTGCTCCTGTTCGACTCCGTGCTCCCCCTGCCCGCACCGCGGTTGACGGCCGAAGAGCAGGCCCGCCGCAGGTTCGCCGGTTTCGCCGCGTACGTCGAACGGGTCTACGGGGCCGAGCTGTCACTGCCGTACGAGGAACTCGTGGGGATGTCCGACGCGGAGCAGATCGGCCACGTGATCAAACTCCTCGAGCAGGCCGTCGACCTTCCGCCGGCGGTGCTGGAGCACCAGCGCACCTCGTATCTGGACCTGCGGGCTGCGGAGCGCCACACGCCGCGCCCCTATGCCGGGCGCACCCTGCTGTACCGGGCGAGCGAGCCCGCCCCGCACACGGTGCGCGACGAACGGTACGAACGCACCGACGAGTCCCTCGGCTGGGAGGCGTACTGCGCCGACCTCACCGTCTCCCCGCTGCCCGGCCACCACCTCGCCCTGCTCGACCCGCCCGTCGTCGACACCCTGGCCGCGCTGCTCCGCCGCGACCTGCCCGAGCCCTCCCCCGACCGCCCGTACCGAGGAGACAGAGCATGAGACCGAGACCCGCCCAGCACGGCGCCCCCGCCTCCGGTACCCGTAGCCGCCTGGCCTCGCTCAGCGCCGCCGTCACGCTGGTGACCGTGACCGCGGTGGGGACGGTGATCGCTCCGGCCGCCCTCGGCGCGGCACCCGCCGCGGCGCTCGGGGAGCAGCCGGCCGCCGACGGTGCCCGGATCGTCGCCACGCAGAAGCTCGACGACCGCACCCTCGACCTGACCGTCGACTCCCCGGCCGTGGGCAGGCAGGTCAAGACGCGGGTCGTCCTGCCGGTGAACTGGACGGGCGATGCCTCCCGCACCTGGCCGGTGCTCTACCTCCTGCACGGCGGGCACGACGACTACACCTCCTGGAGCCGGGAGACCGACGTCGAGCGGTTCCTCGCCGACAAGGACGTGCTCACCGTGATGCCCGACGCCGGCCCGACCGGCCTGCCCACCAAGTGGTGGAACTACGGTCAGCCGGGCGCCGACTACGAGACCTTCCAGCGCGTCGAGCTGATGCAACTGCTGCAGTCGAACTACCGTGCAGGCAGCGCCCGTGCGGTCGCCGGCGTCTCCACCGGCGGCTACGGCGCCATGGCCCTGGCAGCCCGGTATCCCGGCACGTTCGGCGCGGCCGCCTCCTACAGCGGTGTCCTGAACACCACCGATCTCGGCACCGCGCGGCTGCTGGGCACGATCCTGGTCCGGGAGGGGCTGTACCCGGACACGCTGTGGGGCAACCTGCTGTTCAACGTCCCCAACTGGATCGCCCGCAACCCCACCGACCAGGCCGACCGGTTGCGCGGGACCCAGCTGTACGTCTCCCAGGGCCAGGGTGGCGGGGTCTTCTCCCAGGATCCGGAGGGCGGCATCCTGGAGGGCTCCCTGTGGGACCAGGCGCACACCTTCACCCGCCGGCTCACCGGTCTCGGCATCCCGGCGACCGTGCACTTCTACGACGGCGGGGTGCACGGCTGGGCCGACTGGGAGCGGGAGTTCACGGCTTCCTGGCCGGTGCTGGCCAAGGGGCTCGGCCTCACGAGCCCCTGAGCGCCTTCTGCCGGTAGCGGCTCACTGGCGTACGACCTTGACGCTATGACAGCTCGCCCCGCTGTCCGGGGTGTCGAAGTCGGCCGCCAACCGCGTCATCGGCCACGTGGAAAGGCGTGCACAACTCCCGTCCCACGCCGAGCCGGAGAAGCCCAAGGGAGGTGCCTCTCCGGCTCGGAGGACGCTCAGTCGATGCAGAACTCGTTGCCCTCGATGTCCAGCATCGGGATGCACGAATCATTGCCGTCGTACAGCGTCTGCACGTGCACCGCGCCGAGGGGGACCAGCCGCGCGCATTCGGCCTCGAGTGCCGCGAGGCGCTCCTCCCCCACGAGGCCGGTGCCGACCCGCACGTCAAGATGCACCCGGTTCTTGACGGCCTTCCCCTCGGGAACGCGCTGGAAGTACAGTCGCGGGCCCACCCCTGAGGGATCTATGCAGGCGAACCACGAGTCCCGCTGCTCAGGCGGCTGCGAGCGCTTGAACTCGTCCCAAGTGGCGAACCCCTTGGGCGGGGGCGGTACGACGTACCCCAACACCTCGCACCAGAAGCGAGCGAGGCGCTCTGGTTCTGCGCAGTCAAAGGTGACCTGGAACCTCTTGATCGATGACATCGGCGCACCATAGCAGGGTGATTCCGCCGCTCGTTTCCCCAGGCGGATCCGCCCGCCACCCGGTCACACCCGGGGCCTTGGACCGCAAGTGATCGAGCCGGACGGTCCAAGCATCGGAGCCGCCCCCAGGTCCCGGTTGGTCACGGCGTGTGTCCCAAACGCCGTGCTGGGCGATGGTGGCCCCCGCGGCGGCCAGGATCACCCCGGGTATGGGTGTGGCCTTCTTCATCTCCTCTCTCATCGACGCTGCCGAAGGCGCCTACGGGTTGTTCAGCGTCCAGCCCACAGCAGGCTCGCCCGGTACGGCGGCGGACTTCTCCATCGAGGACGAGGTCCGCCGGCTAACCTCCTCGCCACCCCACCCCACCCCACGCCAGGCCCACCCAGCAGTGGAAGCAACTCCCAGTACACCTGCTGCCCTGACCCGACCCGGAACGTGGCGAGTTGAACGCTCCCGGTCCTGGCTGAGTGGCTACGGCAAGATCCGCCCCTGCTCCACCGCGTGGTGGTGCTTTGGGGCACAGATCCAGCACATCAGGGCACCATGACGGCCGGGCTCCGCGCAGTCGGCGATGAACTCCTCGTACCTTCGACATCGACGACGCCACCCTCAACACACGTTCCCCGCAGCGGGGTTGACTGCTGCCGGGGGTGGCGGCCCGGGCGTACGGCGCACCGGCGTGTGCCGGAGCCATCGGCCGGGCGACCGTCAACAGCACGGCCACACCCTACTGCTGACCGCCTTCAGCTCACCTCTTCGGTCAAGGGGGCGACATGTCTCCCCCCGCGAGAATCAGGAAAGCCATGGTCCCCCGACGCCTTCTCCGCAGATACCTCCTCGCCGCCCTGCCCGCCACGCTGGTGGCCTCGGCCGTCCTCGGCCCGGCGCGGGCCGAGACCGACGCCCCGGCGGAAGCGACCACCGCCACCTTCTCCGACTCCTTCGACGGCCCCGCGGGCTCGGCGGTCGACGGTTCGAAGTGGACGCTGGAGACCGGCGACAACGTCAACAACCACGAGCGGCAGTACTACACCTCGGACACGAACAACGCGGCCCTGGACGGCCAGGGCCACCTGGTGATCACAGCCCGCAAGGAGAACCCGGCCGGTCACCAGTGCTGGTACGGCAGCTGCCAGTACACCTCGGCTCGGCTGAACACCGCCGGGAAGTTCAACGCGCGGTACGGCCATGTCGAGGCGCGCATGAAGATCCCGCGCGGCCAGGGCATGTGGCCCGCGTTCTGGATGCTCGGCACGCCGGTCGACTGGCCGGACTCAGGTGAGGTCGACGTGATGGAGAACGTCGGCTTCAAGCCGTCGACCGTGTACGGCACCCTCCACGGCCCCGGCTACTCCGGCTCGGGCGGCATAGGCACCGGCTACTCCCTGCCGAACGGCCAGGCCTTCGCGGACGCCTTCCACACCTTCGCCGTCGACTGGGCACCCGACTCGATGACCTGGTCGGTGGACGGCACCGTCTACCAGCGCCGCACCTCCGCCGATCTGGGCGGGAAGACGTGGGTGTTCAACAAGCCGTTCTTCCTGATCCTGAACCTCGCGGTCGGCGGCTACTGGCCCGGCGACCCCGACGGCTCCACGCAGTTCCCGCAGCAGCTGGTGGTGGACTCGGTGTCGGTGACAACGAGCGGTAGCACGCCCAGCTCGACCGGCAACACCTCAAGCGGCAGCACCCCCAGCTCAAGCGGCCGCACCACCGGCACCACCGGCTTGAGCCGCGGCACCACCGGCTTGAGCCGCAGCGCCGCCGGCTCGCCGATCCAAGGCCCCGCGGGCAAGTGCGTGGACGTGGCCGGCACGAACTCCGCGAACGGCACCCCGGTCCAGCTCTACGACTGCAACGGCACCGAGGCGCAGACCTGGACCGCCGGCTCGGACGGCACGCTCCGGGCGCTCGGCAAGTGCCTGGCCGCGACGGGCGACGGCACGGCGGACGGCTCGACCGTCCAGCTGTGGGACTGCACCGGCGGCCCCGACCAGAAGTGGACCGTCACCGGGGCACACGAGATCGTCAACCGGCAGGCGAACAAGTGCCTCGACGTCGCGGGCGACAACGCGGCCAACGGGACACGGCTGCAGATGGGGACCTGCTCGCGCGGCGCCGACCAGAAGTGGACGGTCGGCTGAGCCGCCGCCTCAGCGGTCCGCTTCGCGGGCGGAGACAAGTACAGGACTCCGTCCGTCACCGGTGCCCGTGACGCAGCAGGGTGCTGACACCGGCGCGCAGCGGGTCCTCGGCCGGCGGCCTCCCGTGCGCCGCGCCCAGGGTGCCGCCGAGCGCCAGCCCGAGCATCCGCCCCCGGCCCGGGTCTCCTCAGCCCTGCTGCTCATAGCGGTGGTCGTAGTAGTCCTCGCCGCCCACCAGGACCGAGGTGACGTACTTCGGCAGGCCGTCGGCGTCCCGCTCCACCTCCTGGGAGGTCTGCCGGGTGAAGCCGAGCGAGACGCCGGGGATCACCGGGTACTCGGGCTGTGAGGTGTCGACGGTCCAGCCCCGGTCGGCGGCACGGCGGAAGAGCTCCTCGGCGGGGGTGGTGAACACCTCGTCCCCGTCGAGCAGGACGCGCGTGCCGGACGTGCGGCCCTCGCCGGGCCACCACAGCTCGATCGCCGTGACCTGGGTCCCGTCCTCGGCCAGTGCCTGTAGGCCTACGTGGTCGAGGGTCCAGGACGCCTTGGCCGAGTTGCGGCTCGGGCGGCGCAGCACACGGGGCTCACCCCAGTCGGGCACCGCGGCGAGCGCCTCTTCGAGCGTCGTACCCAACAGGATCGGCGCGACTCCGCGCGGCGGGTCGAGTACCAGATCCAATGCGTGCCCCTTGCTTCGTCGTCGCGGCTCAGGTCGGAACCTGTAGTCCAGCCCTTCCTCTACAGCATGGCCTGGAACTTCCAGTTGTTCTTCAGGCTGTCGACCATGTCCTTGATGTGGGTGATGCGGGTGTCGTACTTGTCGCCGTAGAGATCACGTATCCCGTCGATGTCCATCTTCATGACCTCGACCCGGCGTCCGGCGTCCAGGCCCTTCCGTGCAGCCCTTGGCGATGAGGCCCTCGGGGTCCGTCCGGGTCCGCGGATCGGTCACATGGGCGACCGGATGGCGCCCCTGGCGCACGCGTCCGTCCGGCGTGCCGCGGCCCGCGCGGGATCAGCGGAGCTTGGTGGGGTCGAGAACCTGGTCGGGCGGCGGCGGGGTGGTGTCGACGGGCTTGTTCTGGTCGGTGAAGGTGAGGTCCACAGGCTCGTTGCCGCCTGCGACCGTGCCCCTCAGGAGGTACGGCTTGCCCTCCTTGGCGATGTAGACGGTTGCGGTCTCGGTCGTGGTCCTTTCTGCGAGTACGGCGACCGGCCGGCCGGCCACGGTGGCATCGGCCTCGCGGGTGGAGTTTCCGTCAGATACAGGGCTCAGTGTCTCGATGAGGCTGTCGAGACCGTTGCATATGCGCCCGAGAGTCTCCGACATCATCTTGGGGGGCTTGATCCAGTGGCCCGTGAAGAGGGCGATCATTTCCTCGGCCTGCTCGGCTGTCATCCCTCGGCTGAAGGTGGCCCGCCAGAAGTTCTCCTCTGCCTTGACGTAGACGAGGGAACCCTTCTTGATGATGTGCATGGCGCCCAGGGAGTTGCCTACCGTGCCGTTGCAGGAGCCGCGGACGTCCATGGCCAGGTCGACCTCTACTTGTCGGCCGTCGCTGTTGGCCTTGCCGGTAAGGCGCATGCTCGTGATGTTCTCGAAGGCTTCCCGCGCCTGATCGCCGATCTGCTCGGGCGTCATGGTGTCGAAGGGGTGCTTCGTCCTGGTCGCCGACGCGGTGCTCTTCGCGTGGGCCTCGGTACTGTCCGGGCTGCAGCCGGTGATGATCACCGCGGTGGCGGCGCACAGCAACGCGGTGGCCGCGCGGTGGGCGATGTGGTGCTTCACGTGCGGGTTTCCCTCCCCTGTTGAACCTCGCTGACTGTATGCGGTCAATGCACGGCACGCGCAGGGGGATCTGATGGTCCAAGAACTCCTACCGAGACAATGCAGATGCCGCCAGCAGATGAGCGCGCACTCGAAGGGTGGGAAAGGCTTCGTGGAGGTCGGCGCGTATCTCCCAGCGGATCCGCAGGCGGCGGAACCAGTGCAGATGGGCGAACGCATGCTCCACCCGCAGCGCCGGGCACCCGGGCCGGAGCCGTGCTCGGTGCCGCGCCGGGCGGTCGGCGGCTGCACGCCGAGCCCCCGTCCGGAATGGGGACTCAGGACTCATGGCCGCGACGGACGCACCGCCCATGCCACCGCTCCGATCGCCAACCCGGCGAATCCGTGCGGTCACATCGCTAGTGGAAGTGGGCGGCCAGTTCGACGCGGGAGCGCACGCCAAGTCGAGTGAAGACGTTCCTCAGGTGGTACTCGACGGTTCTGACGCTGACCATCAGCACCTCGGCGATCTCCTGGTTGGTCGCGCCCCGGGCGACCAGCTCGCAGATCCGTGTCTGCTGCGGTGTCAGTTCCGCGCCCGCTCCATGCCCGCCTTCGCCGAGCCGGGTGGGGGCCGGCACGCGGGCACCGGTAGCGCGGAGCTCCTCGGTGGCCCGCCGGGCCCAGGAAGCGGCACCGAATTGCTGGAAGATCTGTAACGCTTCTCGCAGCAGCTCCCGTGCTGGACGGGGCTTGCGGGCGCGCCGCAACCGATGGGCGTGGAACAGTTCGGTCTTCGCCAACTCCAGGACGGCTCCGTCCTGTTGGTGAAGTCGGGCGGCATGTCGGAACTGCTCGTCGGCCGCCGCGTCGTCGGACGCCAGCAGCGCGTGGCAGCGGTGGGCCAGGGCGAGCCGGGCGGCGCTCGTCCCGCTGGCCGCCCAAGCGTGGTAGGAACGCAGCGCTTCCGCCGCCTTGGCACGCCGGTCGCAGCGCACCGCGGCCTCTACGAAGTGCGGTGTGGCCAGCTGGCGGATGACCAGGTTCGTCTGGTTGCCCACGGCGGTATGAGCCATGCCCGTGAGTTGGGTCAGCGCGTCGGCGGGCCGGTTGTCCGCGAGATCGGCGCAGGCGGATGCCCAGCGGCCGAACGCGGCCGGGCGGCCCAGCCCCCACAGGGACACCTGGTGTGTGATGGACCGCAGCCTGGCTGCCGCGTCTTCCCCGTTGCCCTGCAGCGCGGACACCAGCGCGAGCACCGCCAGGTGATCCACGGCGAGGTTGCGCTGCCCTGTCTGGCGGGCCAGCCGCAGCCCGTCCAGAGCCGCTTCCTCGGCCGCCGCGCAGCGGTCTGTCAGCAGCGCGGCCAGGGCCTGGTAGACGAGTGCGGCGGGCACCAGGGAGAGTGCGCCCCGACCTCGGGCCGAGTCGGCCGCGGCGACGGCGAAGGCGTGGGCACGCGCGGCGTCGCCCAGGGTGTATGCGGCCTGCCCGGCCCACAGTGCGCAGTACGGGTCCGGGATCCCCTCGGCCAGCCGCATCACCCGCCGCAGCAGCCGGCCTGCCTCCCGGTGCCGGCCTTCGAAGGTGGCCGTCATCCCCGCGAAGTGGTCGACGACCAGGCGCGTGGTGAGGGTGGTCTCCTTGTCGGCGCTGCGCCTCAGGGGTGCTGCCTGCCGGGCCAGCGCGAAGTACCCGGCGAAGTCACCGGCCAGGGAGGCTGCCTCACCGGCCAGCATCATCGCGCGCGCCGCCGACTCATGGCATTCGTCCAGGAACAGGTGGGCTGCCGAGGAGAGTTGTCGGCATGCCTCTGCCGGCGCGCCGTCGCGCAGCAAGCGTTCCCCTTCGGCCATGTTCCGCAACGCACGTGTCCCCTCGGGTACGCCGTGCGGCGGCACGCGGCGCAGCAGGTTCCGGGCGCGGGTGTCCTCCCCTGCCAGGAAGGCGTGCCGGGCCGCCAGGGTCAGCCACCGCTCTCGCAGCTGTGGCCGTGGCGCGAAGTCGGCCGCCTCTTCCAGCGCCTCCCCGGCCGCGTGATGGCCGGCATCGCCGACCGCCCGCTCCAGGTCGGCCGCACCCTGCTCGGCGGGGCCCCTACCGCAGGCCAGCCGGTGCAGCGCACGGCACAGCCGGGACCGGTGGGGGTCGAGTACTTCGGCCAGAAGCAGGTGCGCGGCGTGCTGTGCGGCGAGCGGGACCTCTGCGCGCAGTACCTGGCGCAGCAGCCGGCCTGCTACCGCCACCGTGCCGTCGTCGGTCACCACGATCAGCTCGCCGGCCAACGCCCTGTCGATCGCGCTCGGGTGCCATCCCGCCCGGCGGGCGGCGGTACGCAGCACATCCGGACCGAGTGGGCCGCCGACGAGGACAGTGGCGATCACCGCCCGGGCCCCGCCGGGCAGTTGCCGGAAACGGTGGGCGTGGTCGGCCTGCCATCTGCTGCCCTGAGGCAGGGTGAGGGGGCCGCACCGGTCGTCGGCGTGGGCAGCGGCCGCGAGTTCGGTCAGTGCCAGGGGATTTCCGGCCGCGAGAGCGAGCGCTTCCGCCGCGGTCGCCGGGCACAGGTCGGCCGCCCGGCCCGGGGGCGCCGCGTCCGCCAGCAGCCGGCGGGCCGCCGCGTCGTCGATCGGCGGCAGTCGCAGCGTGTCGATCCCGTCCAGAGCCGCGAGGGCCGGATGCCCCGTGACCGCGGTGAGCAACAGGCCCACCCGCAGGGCCTCCACTCGGCGGGCCAACAGCCCCAGTACGCACAGTGAGAGGGGGTCCAGCCGATGCGCGTCGTCCACGCACAACAGCACCGGCCGCCCGGCACCCGAGGCTTCCAGCGTCCAGCGCAGCGCCGAAGCGACCGCGAGCACCGCCTCCGGCGGGCATCGGCCCGCGACGACCCCGGCCAGGATCTCCGCGTGCTCCGCGGAGGGCTCCGGCAGGTCCTCGGTCAGTCGCAGCACCAGCCGCTGGCACCATGCCCACGGCACCGCGGCCTCCGAGTCGACACCCCCGACGTGGTGCACGGTGCACCCGGCGGCTGAACGCACGGCGGCGGCCAGGAGCGCCGACCGCCCGCTGCCGGGCTCGCCCGTCATCAGGACGGTGGCTCCCCGCCCGGCGCCCAGCCCCGCGACCACGTCGCGCAGTGTCCGTTGCGCATCGGAACGCCCATGCAGGCGCACCGAGCTGCGGGGCGCCGCGTTGCTGTCGCTGTCCATGACGGCAGTGTGGAGCGGGAGTTGTTGAAACGGAAGGGAGTTGCCCCGCGTCTGCCGCTCCCTCCGAGGGTGATGTGCGGCATCACCGCGCCGCGCGGACGACTGGTGGTTCCACCGGTCCGCGGGCAGTCGGGCCCGCGCACACTCCTTCCCGATCGTTCCCGTCAACCGGGGACGCGGAGAAGGGAGTTCCCCTGTGCGACACCTGCGCGCCCTCTTGCTCGCCGTGCTCTCGGCCGTGGCGTTCGCCGCGTTCGGGATGTCCGGTACCGCCGATGCGGCGACCAGCGGCCGTACCCCAGTGATCTTCGTCCACGGCTTCACCGGCAACGCCACCAACTGGGGTGCCGCGAAGACCGTGTTCAGGGCCGACGGCTACGCCGACGGCGACCTGTTCGCGTACGAGTACAACTGGACGCAGTCCAACGCGATCAGCGCCGGCGGCCTGGCCGCATACGTGCGGCAGGTCCTCGCCACCACCGGCGCCCACCAGGTCGACATCGTCAACCACTCCATGGGCGGCCTGGTCAGCGACTGGTACGTCAAGAAACTCGGCGGCCAGCCCTACGTCCGTCACCTCGCCTCCATCGCGGGAGCCAACCACGGCACCACCGCGGCCGGTACCTGCCTGGTGGATCTGTCCTGCGTGGAGATGTTCCCCGGGTCCGCCTTCCTGGCCACGCTCAACGCAGGCGACGAAACCCCGGGCGACACCCGGTACGCCACCTGGTACTCGCCGTGCGACGGCGTCATCGTCCCCTACACCAGCACTCCGCTCGCCGGTGCCGCCAACCATCTGGTCCCCTGCCAGACCCACCTCGGCTTCCTGGCCGACATACCGACCCTCCAGGCTGTCGAGCACTTTCTCGGCAGCTGAGCCACCTGTCCTGGCTTCCGGCGGAAGCGCGTGGCGGGTACGGCGGTGCGGGGCCACCGCGTCACGACCGGCGGTCCGTCCCTCCTGATCGGGCGGGCGCGCTGCCACCACCACAGAGGAGCCCCAGCCGACTTGTGGCTGGGGCTCCTTGAGGCGGCGGGTCCCCGGTCAGCAGGCGGAGTCGCCCATGTCGCGCACCGCTCGTCCACGCCCCGGTGGACCGCACCACGTCACATCACCGCGGCTCGGGAAGTTCAGCGCTGCAGGGTGAGGACACCCGGCCGCCACGGCAGTTGGTCGTAGGGGCCGGTCGCGGTGGGCGACTTGCCCTGGTAGAGGAACTGCAGGTTGCAGGGGTCGACGGTCATGGTCTGGTCGGGGTTGTTGCGGACCAGGTCACCGTGGCTGATGTCGTTGGTCCAGGTTGCGCCGCTGTTGGCCTTGCCCGCGAAGGGGTTGCTCTCGCTGCCGGCCTGCGGGGTCCACGAGCCGCTCAGGCTGGATGCCGTGAAGGAGCGGAAGTAGCGTCCGTTCGCGCCCATCGCCTCGACGATCATGAGGTACTGGTTCTGGCCCTGAATTTTGTAGACCTGCGGCGCCTCGAACAGGTTGGCCTTCGTGTCGCTCATGACCGTCGTGTACGACGAGCCGAAGTTGCCCGGGAAGTTCCCGATCGGCATGCTCGCGCGGTAGATCTTGCCGTTGTCACCGGCGAAGAACAGGTACATGTTCTGGCCGTCGGCGATGAGTGTCTGGTCGATCGGGCCGGTGTCGGAGCCGGAGATGCTCCCGGTGAACAGCGGCTGCGGAGAGGACCAGCCGTTGGGGTTGGTGGGATCGCTCGACGTGCGGTAGACGAAGGGTGACGCCCCCCACTGGTACGCCAGCACCCAGATGTTCTTGGGTGCGAAGTAGAACAGCGTGGGCGCCACTGCCGCCTGGCTCATCCCGGTCTGGCCGGCCGATGCCATGTCCGACCAGTTCGTGAAGGGACCGAACGTCATCGAGCCGTACGACGATCCCGACACGTTCGACGCGTAGACCAGGTGCTTGCCGTTGTAGACCACGTTGGTGAAGTCCTTCAGCGAGACCCACCCGTGGGCCGGCTGCGCCAGGACACCCGTCGACGTCCACCGGTAGGTCGACGGAAGGGAACACGTGCTCGGCGGGGTCGGCGTCCCGGACAGGCCGGTCCACTTCTGGTTGCTGCCGCCGTTGCACGTCCCCAGCTGCACCGCCGTGCCGTTGGCCGTACCGGCACCCGCGACCTCCAGGCACAACCCGGACTCCACGCCGACGACCGTGCCGTCGGAGTTCACCCGCCACTGCTGGTTCGCACCGCCGGAACAGGTCCAGATCTGCACCCGGGTACCGGCCCCGGTGGCGTGGCCCGGAACGTCCAGGCACTTGTTGCCGTACACGGTGAGCTGATTGCCCTCCGTCAACGTCCACTGCTGGTTGGTTCCGCCCCAGCAGTCGTAGATCTGCAGGTACGTGCCGTCGGTCTGGTCGGCGTTCGGCACATCGAGACACCGGCCTGAACCGACACCGCGCAAGGCGCCGTTGGTGGCCGCCTGAGCCGGGACGGCGACGAGCATCGCCGCCAACGCGACCAGCGCCGCGGCCGCGGCGCCGAGTACCACAGACAGATGCCTGCGGCTGAAACTTCCTCTGCGCATAGAGACTTCCCAAACCTTGAGTAAGCGGATCCGGTCGACCTCGTCAGAGGTTGTCCGGACTGTCGGTGTGGTGCGGTCCGAAGCGGTTCGTGAGTACCACGGCTGCCGTGAAGAACCGGCAGTCGTTGCCCATGGAGGACATCCGAAGGCGCCCCCGTGGTGCGGGTGGAGCGCCGCCAGGTCAGCGTGCTCGATATTTCGAACGCATGTCGAAGTCTCGAGCAATCTGGATGATAGGGAGCGAGTAAACGAAGTCAATAGTTCTCGCAGGGTTCGCCATCGGGATCGAAACATTCGGAAGCGATGGATACGGGGTGCGCAGGTCAGGGGCCATTCCCGTCGGTGGGCTGTGCGCAAGGCGGTTCGCCCGCGTCGCAGCAGGACTCAGGAGACCGGTGGTGACACGGCCAGGCGCCTCTCCGCTTACCCCCACCCACTAGATCTTTCCGAATGGCGTCCGAAATTTCGAAGCCCTCCGGGTGATCCCTAGGTCTGGAGGAACCGATGTGCTCAGACGATCGCAACGGTCAGGGTGCTGTCCCGCGACTCCAGCTGCACAGGGTTGCCGCGGACGTCCTTGCCGGACAAGACGTCGGTGGGTGCGCTGTCACCACGGCGCGGACGGGCGGTCCTTGCTGCAGGGGGTGTGCCTGCGCACCGTCGATACGGTACGCAGGCCGGACCACGGTGGGCGGCGGGGACGGTGGAGTTCGGTCACGCGGGCGATTCAGCGGGCGATTCGGCGAGCCATTCGGCGGCGACCGCCAGGAAGGCCGTGATGCCGGACTTCAGGGCCGACCGGGCCACCGGGGCGTAATGCGGTGAGTGGTTGGCGGCGACCGTCTTCGGGAGGCCGTCCGTCCGCACGGACTGCAGGTCGCGGCCGGCGAAGGCGAGGGGGTCTGCGCCACCGAAGTGCCAGAAGACCGACGGCGCACCGAGTGCGCGTCCGAAGACGCCGAAGTCCTCGCTGCCGGTCAACGGGGCGGGGAGCAGCACCACGGCCTCTGCTCCGAGCGCGCCGCGCAGGCCGGCGAGGGCGCGGTCGGTGGCGTCGGCGTCGTTGACGGTAAGGGGCAGGGCGCTGAGAGGGGTGATCTCCGGCCGTTCGGGGGCTCCGGAGGCCGCCGCCTCGGCCTCGGCGATCCGGACCACCGCCTCCAGCACCCGGTCGCGCACCCTCTCGTCCGTGACGCGGATGTTGATCTTCAGTTCGGCCTCGTCCGGGATGATGTTCTCGGCCGTACCGGCGTGGATGGAGCCCACCGTGAGCACCGCAGCCTGCGCGGCGGGTATCTCGCGGGAGACGACCGTCTGCAGCCGCAGTACCGTCGCCGCCGCCATCACGACGGGATCGACCGCGTTCTCCGGCGAGGAGCCGTGTCCACCTCGCCCGAAGAGGCGGATACGGTGGCTGCTGGAGGCCGACATGATCACCCCCGGCCGGGTCACCGCCATGCCCACGGGGAAGGGGCCGACGTGCTGGCCCAGGCAGACGTCCGGACGTGGGAACCGGTCGAGGAGCCCGTCCCCGGTCATGGCCTGGGCGCCCTCCCCGGTCTCCTCGGCCGGCTGGAAGACGGCGACGACCGTGCCGCGCCAGGCGTCCCGGTGCCGCGTCAGCTGCTCGACGACGCCGAGCAGGCAGGCGACATGCAGGTCGTGGCCGCAGGCGTGCATCACCGGGGTCGGCTCGCCGTCGCGGCCGACGGCGGTGTCGGTGGAGGCGTAGGGAAGTCCCGTCGCCTCCTTGACGGGGAGGCCGTCCATGTCGGCGCGGAGCAGCACCACCGGGCCCTCCCCGGACTCTCCGGAACGCAGGACGCCGACGACCCCTGTCGTGCCGACGCCTTCGGTGGTCTCCCAGCCGAGCGCGCGCAACTCGGCGGCGACGGTCGCGGCGGTACGGGTCTCCTGGAAGGCGAGTTCCGGGTGCCGGTGCAAGTCCTCGTAGATCTCCCGGAGCCGGGGCAACCGGTCGGGCAGCCCCTCGGTGAGACGGAGGGCCAGGCCGCCGCGGGGGCGCGTGGTCGTGGGGTGCGGGACGGTCATGCTGTCTGCTCCTCAGTGTCCGCGGACATCGGTCGTGCCAGGGGGAGGCGGTCGGGGTCGTAGCCGGAGCCGGCGGGTGCGAGGTGGCGCAGGAACGCCTCGGTCGACTGCGGTGTCGTCACCGCCATGACCGCCGCGAGCAGCGCGCCGAGGGCGAGGAAGGCGAAGGCGGCCTGGAAGGAGACCGCGTCGGCGAGGACGCCCATGGCCACGGGGGCGATCACCCCGGCCAGCTGCCCGCCGAAAATGATCATGCCTGAGCCGGCTCCGGCCAGTTCGGCCGGCAGACTGCGCAGCGGGACCGCGAAGATCGGCATGTAGCTGAGGCCCGCGCCCAGCGCGGCCAGGGTCAGCCAGGTCACGAAGGCGCCCAGGGAATGAGCCCCGGTGAGCAGCAGTACTCCGACGGCCGTCACGGCCATGCCGGGTACCACGACCAGGCGGTGCCGTCCGGACAGCCGGTCGGCGAGCCGGCCGCCCGCGATCGCCGCCACGGTGGAGGCAAGGGCCGGCACCAGTGCGATGGCGCCCGCTCGCGTGAGGGACAGGTCACGCTCTTCGTTGAGGTATGTGGGCACCCACGTGTTCAGGCCCCACACGATGAGGTCGTAGCCGAAGAACATCGCCGTGAACCGCCACATGACTCCCGAGCGGAGCACCATGCGGAAACCCGAGGCCCCGCGCACCGACGCCGTGTCGGCCGCTTCGGGGGCCCCAAGCGCTGCACGGGCGTCGGCCGCTTCGCAGGCGTCGGCCGCGGGCCGTTCGGACCGGGAGGGCAGCCAGAGCTGGAGGACTGCGTAGACGATCAGGCCGACGGCGGCGATGACGAAGAACGTGGTCCGCCAGCCGAAGGCCGCGATCAACGGGGCCGCGACCAGCGGGGTGACCGCCGTGGCGACGGCGTTGGAGCTCGTCACCAGGCCGTTGGCGGACATCCGCCGACCGGGCGATGTCCGCTCGGTGACCGCCTTCATCGCGGCCGCCGGGAAGGCGCCCTCGGCCAGCCCGAAGACGAATCGCACCAGCAGCAGCACCGCGAAGGAACCGGCCAGGCCGGTGACCGCGGTGAACAGCGACCAGGACAGCAGCGCCCAGGCGATCACCCGTTTGGCGCCGAAGCGGTCGGCCAGCAGGCCGCCCGGGATCTGGCACAGGGCGTAGGCCGCGAAGAACACCGAGACGATCAGCCCCTGCTGCGTCCGGTCCAGGTGGAACGTGTGCCCGATCGAGGGGAGGGCCAGATTGATCGTGAGTCGGTCGACGTAGTCGACCAGCCACGCGAGGAAGAGCACCGCCACGGTGATCCGGGCGGTCCGGTCGAGCTTCTGACCGGCCTGGGGGTTCGATCCGGCGTCGGTGGATGTGACCACGGCCGCTCCTCTCTACAGTGAAGGCCCCTCGACGGACGGCGTGCCGCCACGCGCCGGCGAGGGGGGAACCGCGGGTGCAGAAAGAATCGAACCGGCCCTGGGAAAGGAGCCCGAATTGCAGGTAAGCGGCAGCCGGCCGTCTGCTCTGCCGGAATCCGGCACGGCTTTCGCCGAACTGGATCTCGCGCTGATCGACGCCCTCCAGGCGGATCCGCGCGCATCATGGACCCGCGTCGGTGCCGCGCTGGGCGTCGACGCCACCACGGCCGCCCGTCACTGGGGCCGGCTCGTCGAGCGCGGTCTGGCCTGGATCACCGCCTACGCCGCCCCGAGCATGGCGGCGGTCAGCTACGTGGAGGTGCGCTGCAAAGCGGGCGCGGTGGACCGGTTGGTCGAGCAGCTGAGCGAACTGCCCTGGGTCTTCAGCATCGAGCACGTGGTGGGCGACTTCGACCTGTTCCTCTCCGTCTGCGCCGCCGATCTGCCCTCCCTGGGACGACAGGTGAACCAACTCGGCGTCCTCAAGGGCGTGCGTTCCAGCCGCACCTTGCTGTCCTTGCGCCACTACCGTGAAGGAAGCCGCTGGCAGGTCCGTGCCCTGGCCGCGCGGCACCGCTCGGCTCTGCTGGACGCGCAGCCCGCCCTGCCCCGGGCGGCGGACGAAAGGGGCCCGGGCCGTGGCTACGACCGCACCGACCTCGCTCTCGTGCTCGCCCTGAGCGCCGACGGCCGGGCCGGATTCCCGCAGCTCGCCGCGCACGCCGGGCTGAGCGAGTCCACCGCCCGCCGTCGCCTCAACCGCCTGATGCGCGACCACGGCCTCCTGCTGCGTTGCGACCTCGCCCAGCCGCTGGCCGGCTGGCCGATCGTCGTCACCTACCGAACCGTGGTTCCGCACCAGGACCTCGACCGCGTCGGCCTGGCCCTGGCCCAGCTACCGCAGACCCGGTTGTGCGCCTCGGTCACCGGCTCGTGCAACCTGCTGCTCTCCGTCTGGCTGCGCGGCACCCGCGACGTGGGCGCCTTCGACGCGCTGCTCGCCGAGCGCATGCCCGAACTCCGCATCCAGAGCCGCACCGTGACCCTGCGCACCGCCAAGCGGATGGGCCGGCTTCTCGACAGCCAGGGGCGCGCCATGGGCAACGTCCCCCCGAACCTGCCCCAGGCGTCCACGAGCTGACCGCCAGGCCCACGCGAAAGGCTCCGACCTGCACGTATGTGAAATCGCCGCAGCTCACCCGAATCGCCTACGCGGTTTTGAAGAGCGGTACGACAGTGGGAGCGGCACGACAGTGGGAGCGGTACGACAGTGCCGGTGCCCCGCCAACCGGCACACCGCGTCACTCCGAAGGAATGCGAAACTCGAATTCGGGACGGTCCCACGGCACTGCGGGCGGATTCGCAAACGCGGTCCCGGTCCGCACCGCGCCAACGCGGTGGTAGAAGTCCTCGGCGGGAAGATGCGACACGACCTTGACACGGTCGAGCCCCGCAGCACGGGCCTCGGACTGCATGTGCGCCACGAGCAGGCGTCCGATACCCCGTCCTTGCGCTTCGTCGGCGACGAACAGCAGGTCGAGCTCCGGTGGAGCGAGGACGAGCGAGTAGAACCCGAGGACCCGGCCTCCGCTGTCGTCGGCGCCGACGGCCACAAAGGCGCGGTGGGCCTCGATGTAATCAGGACCGACCCGGTAGCCCGCGACTGCGGCTGCGTACTTGCCCTCGTAGGCACCCGAGCCACGCACGAGCCGCGTGAGCCGCTTGGCATCCCGCGCGACGGCCCTCCGTATCGTGATCGGCTGGCTGACCGGGGAAGTGCGTGAACTCATCGGGAGAGTATTTCGCACCGGGGAGCGCCTTCGTACGGCGGGTCGGCTGCTGGGGCAGGCGTTCCTGCACCGCTTCGACGGGCCTCGCCTGTCACCCGCCATCACGCAGCTATCACGAACTGGGCGGTCCCTCTCGGACCAGTAAGGCCCTGACCTGCGACTTCATGTCCGCAATGGACTGGTGTGGACGCCCCTGGAGGGTCCGTGCAGCCTGTGCCATGGGGTACCGGCACGCGCTGGAGGCGCATCTCCGGATGGCGCCGGTCCAGCCGCTGCTCCGGTCCGCCGTCGTGGCTCAGGGCCGCGTAGCCGTTGCCGGTGTCGCGGACGGATGGCAGGGCGATGCGGGTCCGGTGAGATGAACGTGGCGGTGTTCCCGGCGCGGTCGCTCCAGTGGTCGCCGCCCCGGAAGCGCTGGACGGCGCGGCCGGTGCCGTACTTCCGGGTACTGGTGCAGGTGACGGCCCCGGCGCCGCGGGAACGGCGGCCCTCGTCGCCGGTCCGCTGGTTTGGCGCGCGAGCGGAAACCGGAGCGCCGACCTACTTCTTTGAATCGATGCGACCGCGCTGCTGTGGCACCGCCCTGACGCGACGCCAAGGCGGTGCGGGGATGTTCAGCTCAGCGCGGGCGGGCCGGCCTGGGCGTCCGTCCCCCACGCGGAGGGTGTGCCGCCGACCGTGAACGCCAGGGACCGCATACCGCGGAGGTCCTCCGTGGTCACGTACGTGCGGCCGTACGGCTTTTTGTCGATGCGGGCCGCCTGGATGTAGCGGCGGCTGTCGGACGTGTGGGGTGCCGTCACCGTGAGGGACCCGTGCGGGTAGTAGCGGCGGTCCAGTGTGAGGTCGACGCGTTCGAAGACCGGCGTGGACAGGCCCCAGGTGTCGTGGCCGGGCTGCACCGGGAAGATACCGATGGAGGACAGGACGTTCCAGGCGGACATGGTGCCGAGGTCGTCGTTGCCGGTCATCCCGGTCGGGGCGTCCGTGAACAGGGTCAGCGCGGCATGTACCACGTCGGTGGTCTTCCACGGCTCGCCGGTCGAGAGGTAGGTGTACGGGGCGATGAGGTCGGGCTCGTTCTGCGGGTTGTACTTGTCCGCGTTGTAGTAGTCGTACGGGCCGTTCACCCATACCTCCCGGGCCGTCTTCGCCGGGTCCCGCACGAGCTGGTCGTAGGCGAAGAAGGAGTCCAGCCGGTCGTTGGCCGCTCGCTTGCCGCCGATCAGGCCGATCACGCCCGGCAGGTCCTGCGGCACGAGCCACTGGTACTGCCAGGAGGTGCCCTCGTGGAACCCCTCGCTCCGGGCCGGGTCCTGCGGCCCGGTGAAGGCACCGGAGGCATCGCGTGCACGGAAGAAGCCGGTCGTGACGTCGAAGATCTTGCGGTAGTTCTGGGCGCGGGCGGCGTATCGTGCGGCATCCGCGTCATGGCCGAGGTCCCGGGCCATCTGCGCGAGCATCGCGTCCGCCAGCGCGTACTCCAGCGTCGCGGACGCGCCGTGGTCGTAGTCGGAGTCGCCGGGTTTCGTGTGCGGGCGGCCCTTGGCATAGGGCGCGAATCCGTTCGCCAGGTACTCCTTGTTCGCCTCGCGGCCCACCGCGGGCGAGTCGGTGGGCGGCACCTGGTCGGCGTTCTTGGCCAGGGCGCGGTACGCCCGCTCCTCGTAGCCCTTGAGCAGGCCCTGCTGGTAGGCGTTGGTGAGGAACGGGGTGACCGGGTCGCCCGTCATGATGTTCGTCTCGACCGTGCCGTAGCCCCACTTGGGGAGCCAGCCGCTCTCCTCGTCGATCCGGATGACCGAGATCGCCATGTCCCGGGCCTCACGCGGCGCGAGCAGCGACAGGAGCTGGGACTGGGTGCGGTAGGTGTCCCACAGGGACCAGTTCTGGTAGTACTCGAAGCCCCGCGCGCGGTGGATCTTCTGGTCCCAGCCGGTGTAGCGGCCGTCGGCGTCGCTGCCGAGGTTGGGCGCGAGGAAGGACCGGTACAGGGACGAGTAGAACGTGCGACGCAGGGTCGTACTCCCGCCCCGTACGCGGACGTCGTCGAGCCGGTGTTCCCAGGTTTGCCGGGCGGCAGCGCGCACCTGGTCGAAGGAACGGCCGCCTTCCGCACGGAGGTTGAGCGCGGCGCCGCGGGTGTCGACGTACGACAGCGCGGTCGTGGCCTCCACGGTCCGGTCCCCGCTCGTGTCGAAGCGCACGTACGCGCCGTCCCGTCCGGTGCGTGCCCCGTCGGTGACCGCGCCGCCGTTCCAGGTGCCGAACGCGGTGAACGGGCGGTCGAACCGGGTGATCGTGTGGACGGTGTACGGCCGAGTGTCCTGGCAGAAGCCTGCGCCGGTGATCGTGGTGCGCACGGTGTGGTCGTCGAGCACCTCGACCGTGCTGGAGACCGTCCGGTGCAGTGACTGTCCCGCGTTGAGCAGGACGTTGGCCTTGTCCGTGGCGGGGAAGGTGTAGCGCTGCACACCGGTGCGCGCGGTCGCGGTCAGCTCGGCCTCGATGCCGCCCGTCAGCCCGACCTTGTAGTAGCCGGGGTCCGCCTCTTCCGTGTCGTGGCTGAACCCGGCCTGGTACTTGGCGTAGTCGGTCTCGGTGACGTCACCGGTGGTCGGCAGGACGGGCAGGTCACCGCCCAGGCCGCAGCCGACGCCGGAGAGATGGACGAGGGAGAAGCCGCGGATGTGCTGGTGCGCGTAGTCGTAGCCGGTGTTGTGCCCGGTGTCCGGTGACAGCTGCACCATGCCGAAGGGCAGGGCCGCACCCGGGTAGGTGTTGCCCTCGTTCTGCGTGCCGATGAACGGGTTGACGAGGTCGGTGAGCCGACCGTCCCGCACCGGGGTCGCCTGGGCCGCGGGCGCGGACAGCGCAGCGCCGAGCAGCGCTGCTGCCGCCACCGCCGTGCCCGCTCCGCGGAGGCGTCGGGCCCAACGGGCGATCGGGAGGGTCCATTTCATGGGCGGAAGCGCCTTCCGAGTGAGACAACGTTGTCAAGTCAAGCGCATCGCCCATCCTTGAGCTTCGAACATGCACGCGTCAAGATTCGGGTTTGTCCTCTGTCGACGGACTTGGGCGAGCAGACCACGCGGAGTCCGCGACTCACAAGATCTCTCCGCGAGCCATCGACGACGGCCACTCCGGCCCGCTGGATCGCGCTCGTTGGTCGGCACGGGTGTGCGAGACGGTGAACCCCCTGGAAGCAGGGCTGGTACACCACACCGGCGACATCGCGGACGGCACGGCCGAACGCCGCCGCGCCCAGGCCGCCCCGCTCGGAACCGTGCGGGCCGAACGCGGAGGCGACACCCTCGTGGTGGCCGTCGTGGACGACGTCACCGCCGAGCTCTCCGGCCACACCCACGACGGCCAGATCCGGCCCTTCCACCACCTGGTCCGCATCGGCCGGCCCCCGCCGTCGCCGGCCTCGGCCGGCACGGCACCGGCACCCTCCCTTACACCGACCGACTACCAGGGGGCTCCACTGACGGAGATCAGACCTTCTTCGCCACGTAGAGCCGGTAGCTGTCCACCGGCGGCATGAACTGCGACGGCAGCACGCCCATCCTCTTCAGCAGCTTGGTGGAGCCGCTGTCGGTGTAGCCGGCGAAGGAACCGCCCACGGCCTCCGGGCCGACCCGCTTGGCCATGTGACGCTGGATGGCACCGGCCCGCTGCTCCCGCAGCGCCTTGTGGAAGGACCCCTCGGGGGCCAGCCGCCTGTGGATCGCGGCCTGCACCTGGGCGGAGATGTCACGGTCGACCACCCACTCCAGACCGAGGTTCTTCCCCTTGAGCTGCTCCAGGAAGGCGTGGCGCTGTGTGGTGTAGAGGTCGACGTGTGTGAAGTAGCCACCCGGCTTGAGCACCCGCGCCACCTCCTGCAAGAACTTCTCCAGGCTCGGGTAGTTGTGCGCGCTCTCGATGTTCACCAGGACGTCGACCTCGGCGTCCTCGAACGGCAGGTTCTCCGCGTCACCCTGGACGTAGCGCAGGCCCCGGCGGGACAGCGAGGCGTTGGCCCGCCTGATGGCCTGGTCCGACAGGTCGAGGCCGATCATGTTCTTCGCGTCGATGACGCGGGAGAGGAAGTTCAGGCCCTCGCCCAGTCCGCAGCCGACCTCGAGAACGAACTTGTCCGCGTAGTCGTCCAGGTCGAGCGGGACCTCCCTGAGGGCGGCGAAGTACAGCTCCTCGGAGAAGCCGTCCGTGTCGTAGTCCAGGAAGCCGGGTATGCGGTCGTTGATCTCCTTGGCCACCTGGTCGTCGTGGTAGCCCCAGTTCCACAGGATGCCCCTCTTCGACATCCGGGCCTGCAGGTCGTAACTGGTGGAGATGTTCTTCTTGTGCGTGCCCTCCTTGGCGCTCTGGCCGTCCTGATCGTCGGTCAGGTTGATCTCGTTGACGCTCGTGAACAGGCCGTACATGTCCTCGCGTGTTCCCATGTTCCGTGTTCCCTTCTCAAGGTGTCTTCTGTCGGCGGGGAAAACTCAGTCGGCGGCTGGGACCGGTGCTCCCAGTTGGCGGGCGAGTTCGTCCACCAGCGAGGCCAGTGCCTCCGGTCCGTGTGCCGCACCGAAGACGGTGAAGTCGGGGCGCACCAGCACGGCTGTCGCACCGTTCTCGGCCAGGTACGGGAGATAGCGGTCCTCGATGTCGGCCACGGCACCGGGGCCCGGCACCCGGGATTCCTCGTCCGCGGGCAGCACCTGCGCGTAGCGCGTGCCGAGACCGTCGAGGAAGGCACGTCGCGCGTCGTCGAGCAGGGCCGCCGGGCTGTCGGCCGCGAGCAGGACGAAGCCGAGGCCGATGACGCCGTCCAGCAGCCCGTCACCGTCGGGTCCGGCCACGCGCGCCTGCGGGAACAGGGTGCCGGCGGGCAGCAGCGGGGTACCGTCGTCGGCGCGGTGGAGGAGTCCTTCGGTCAGGGGGATCGCGGTCGACATCGGCAGGGCGCCGCTGTCTTCCCGGTTCCGCGCGGCCAGCATGACGGCATCCCGGTCGGCTGCCGCGACGGGGTCCGTCACGCAGATCACCTTGCCGAGCTTCACGGACGTGGTGATGGCGTTCTGGACGTGTGCCCGGCGTTCGACGGTGTAGGTGTCGAGCACGGAGTCGTCCGCGAGGCCGCGCAGCAGCAGGTCCAGTTTCCATGACAGGTTGGCCACGTCACGGAAGCCCGAGCACATGCCCTGCCCGGCGAAGGGCGGCATGAGATGGGCGGCGTCCCCCGCGATCAGCAGCCGGCCTTTGCGCCACTCCCCCGCCCAGCGGGCCTGGAAGGTGTAGACGGCGTGCCGTTCGAGCGTCGCGTTGTCCGGGCGGACGGAGAACATCTCCAGCATGCGCCACAGGGTCTCGTCGCGCCGCAGTTCCTCGATGTTCTCACCCGGCAGCCGCATGAACTCGAAGCGGCGGTGACCGGGGCCCGCCGACACGGCGGTCCGCGGCCGCTCCGGATCGCAGATCTGAAGGTTGTTGGGACGGAAGTCGCGCGGCTCCCGCAGCACGACGTCACAGATCAGCCAGTCGTAGAAGAACCCGAGATCCGTGAGGGGACTGTCCATCGACTCCCGGACGAAGCTGTTGGCCCCGTCGCATCCGACGACGTATCGCGCGGTGAACGTGTGTTCCTGTTCGTCGGTGTCCTCGGAGATCACCTCGACCAGGTCGCCGCGGTCGTCGAGTTCGACGACCTCCTGCCCGCGGACGACTCGCAGGTTCGGGAAGTCGGCGCCGCGGTCGATCAGCGTGGCCTCCAGCCCCGGCTGGTACACGGCCGTCGCCTGCGGCCAGCCGCAATGGCCGTTCTCGGCGCTCTCCATGTGCAGGAGGGTCTCGCCGGCGGCGTTGCGCCAGGCGTAGTCCCGCGAGTTCTCCCCGAACTTGCCGAGGAAGGGCCCGATGCCGGCGGCGGCCAGGATACGGGCGGCCTCGTCATCGAAGCCGACCGCCCTCGGCATGGGGTACGGCTGGGACCAGCGCTCGACGACCGTGACCCGCCAGCCTCGCCGAGCCAGCAGGATCGCCAGCACCTGTCCCACCGGGCCGTAGCCGACGACGGCGACATCCGTGTCGGTGGCGACACCGGCCTCGGTCCCGGCGGTCTGCGTTTCCATTGTCATCTCCGTCCGGCCCCGCCTCAGCCGTTGCCCGTGCCGGCGAGGATGTCCTTCACCACGTTCTCGAACTCGGCCTTGTCGATCAGGGTGCGCCTCGTCTCGTGGCCGTTCTCCACCGTCAGCAGCCGCCTGCCGGTGAGGACCAGTTGCCCGTTGTCGGTGGCGCGGCCCCGCAGCACGGTGTTGGCGAACAGCGAGCTCTTCACGATCTGCTCGGCGGCGGTGTCCCGCGGGTCGTCCCAGTCGGAGACGGCCCGGGCCGTCAGCTCGAACCGGTACACCGACCGCCAGTCGCCGGCGGCGGCCCTGCGTTCCAGTACGTGACGCGTGCCGTCCGCGGTGAGCCGATAGGCACAGCCGAACTGGTGCTGCACCTCGTCGGTCATCCGTAGCGGCTCAAGATACGACGGTCCGGCGAATCCCACGTCGACGAGCCAGGTCTCCCCGTCGAGCCGCACGCTGGTGAAGGTGTGCTCGAGGTCCGGCCCGAACTGCCCGTTGGGCCAGCGCTGGGACGCGGCCAGGATCGAGACGTCGTAGCCGAGTTCGGTCAGCAGCCTGCGGAACAGGCCGCTCAGGTCGTGGCACACGCCGCCCGCGCCGTCGACGACGATCGCCTGGAACGTGTCGTCGATGTCGATGTCGACGACGTTGCGGAAGCCGGTGAAGCTGTTGATGAAGCGGCTGCTGTCGTAGGCCAGCGACATCAGGTGGTTCTTGTGCAGTAAGCGCAGCGTCTCGGCGCTGGGCTCGGGCACCTCCGTGAAACCCAGACGGCGCAGGTAGGTCTCGACCTCGAACATCCGGTTACTCTCCCTTCTCCGTGTGGTCCCACTTGGCCAGCAGCTCGCGCAGCCGCGAGACGGCCCGCGCACGCGACGCGTCGTCGTGCAGCGCCGGGGTCAGCGCCGATTCCAGCTTGCCGATCTCCTCGGCGACCGCCTCCGGTGTGACGGTGAGTGCGGGCTCCAGGCCGTCCAGCATCAGCTCGGCGATCATGCCTGCGGTGGGGAAGTCGAAGATCAGGCCCTGCGGCAGATCGAGTCCCGACTCCCGGTTCAGCCGGTTGCGCAGTTCGAGACCGGTCAGTGAGTCGAAGCCGGCGTCGAGGAAGGCGACCCCGTCCTCGACGGCCGCCGAGCCGGTGGCATGGCCGAGTACCTGCCCGGCCTCCGCCAGCACCAGGTCGGTCAGCGCCGTCAGCCGCTCCTGCGGGGAAAGACCCAGCAGACGTGCCCGCAGCGCCTCGCCGTCGTCCCCGGTCTCCGTGTTCTTGCCGGTCCCGGTGGCGACGGCCCGGAGAGCGGCGACCTCGGGCAGGTCGCGCAGCAGCGGACGGTCCCGGGCGGCCGTGAAGGTCGGTGCGAACCGGGACCAGTCGATGCCCGCAACCACGAGGTGTCCCTCGTCGCGCGCCATCGCCAGGCCCAGGGCCTCGACGGCGAGTTCGGGACGCATCAGCTCGACGCCGACCTCGGCGAACTCCTCGGCCACGGAGGCGTCGACCATGCCGCCGCCGCCCCAGGCCCCCCACGCCACGGCGGTCGCCGGCCTCCCGTCGGCACGCCTGCGACGCGCCAGCCCCTCGACGAAGGCGTTGGCAGCGGCGTAGCCGCCCTGGCCCGTACCGCCCCAGGTCGCGGCTCCGGAGGAGAACAACACGAAGGCGTCCAGCGGGTGGTCGGCGAACAGGGCGTCCAGGTGTACGGCACCGGCGACCTTCGCCCGGCCTACTTCGGCGAACTCCTCCACGGTGCTGTCCGGCAGTTGCCTGGGCTCCTGTGCGGCGCCGGCCGTGTGGAAGACAGCGGAGACGGGGACGTCGGACGGTACCGCCGCGATCACCTCCGCGAGCGCCGCCCGGTCGGTCACGTCACAGGCCGCGATGGTGACGCGGGCGCCGAGCGCGGTCAGTTCCGCCTCCAGTGCGTGCGCCCCCTCGGCGGAGCGGCCGCGGCGGCTGAGCAGCAGCAGGTGCTCGGCGCCCCGGCCCGCGGCCCAGCGCGCCACGTGGGCGCCGATACCGCCGGTGCCACCGGTGACGAGGACCGTTCCCCGCGGTGTCCATGGCTCCCCGGACGCCGTGCCGTCGACAGTGGCGGACTCGGCGCGGGTCATACGGCGCGCGTACGCACCCGTGGGCCGGATCGCCACCTGGTCCTCGCCGGGCTCGCCGCAGAGCACTGCGACCAGCCGGCCCAGCGCCGTCTCGTCCGGCCCGGCGGCCATATCGACGAGCCCACCCCAGGTCCTGGGGTGGTCGAGGGCGAGTACGGTGCCGAGCCCCCACATCATGGGCTGGGTCCCGCTCCTCACCTCCCCGTCCTCCCGGACCGCGACGGCCCCTGAGGTCAGGCACCACAGCGGGGCGGTGACATCCAGATCCTTGAGCGACTGCACGAGGGTGATGGTGGCCGCCGTACCCCGGGACAGCGTGGGATGGTCGGCGTCCGGCCGCTCGTCGAATGCCAGCAGGGACACCACTCCGGTCGGTGCGCCCGGCTCCGCGTCCAGACACGCCCGGACGAGATCCGCCAGCCCGCTCCGGTCCTGCCCGTCCACCTCCACCCGTACGACACGGCCGCCGTGCGCGGTCAGCGCACCACTCGCGGCCTCCGCCATCGCCTCGGCGTGCCCGGCGGGCACCAGCATCAGCCATGTGCCGTCGGCGTCGGCCGCACCCGGTGCCAGGGCGTCCGTGACGGACTGCCAGTCGATCCGGTACCGCCAGCCGTCCAGCACAGCCTGGTCCCGGCGGCGGCGGCGCCACGAGGAGAGGGCGGGCAGCACACCGTCCAGGGCTGTGGCGTCCAGCCGCAGGGACCGCGCCAGCGAGTCCGCGTCGCCGCTGTCCACGATCTCCCAGAACGCCGCGTCGACCGGATCGACCACGGTCTCAGTCTCGGGAACGGCCGGTTCGTCGCCTTCGATCCAGTAGCGCTGGTTCTGGAAGGCATACGTCGGCAGGGCCACGCGGTGTGCGCCGGTACCGGCAAACACCTTCTCCCAGTCGACATCGACACCCCGCGCGTGGAGCCGGCCCAGGGTGGTCATCAG
>NZ_JBVJYH010000039.1:0-40070 GCF_055600785.1 Streptomyces sp. NPDC038200 | reverse complement strand
AGACTTTCTGCACACCTACAACCACCACCGCTGCCACACCGCACTCGGCGGCCACCCACCGATCAGCCGTGTGAACAACGCTTCGGGTCAATACAGCTAGCGCGTACTGATGAAGGCCCGGCGGTAGGAGCGGGGCGGGACGCCTCGGCGCCGTACGAACTGTTCGCGCAGCACGGCGGCGCTCGCGTAGCCGACCCGGTGGGCGATCTCCTCGACGGGCAGATCCGTGGTTTCCAGGAGTTCCTCGGCTCTGCTCAGCCGCAGGCTGCGCAGCCAGGCGTGGGGGGTGGTGCCGGTCGCGGCGGTGAAGCGGCGGGCGAAGGAGCGTTTGCTCATCATGGCGCGGCGAGCCAGTTCCGTGACGGGCAGCGGCTCGTGGAGGTGCTCGCGGGCCCAGCCGAGGACCTCGGCGAGCCGCTCGTCCTCGCCGTCCTGGGGGACGGGCGCGGCCAGGTACTGGGCCTGTCCTCCCTCGCGGTGGGAGGGCAGCACCATGTCCCGGGCGACGGCGTTGGCCATTGCGGCGCCGTACTCCCGCCTCAGCAGGTGGAGGCAGAGGTCGAAGCCCGCGGCAGCTCCGGCGCCCGTGACGATGCTCCTCTCGTCGATGTAGAGCGCGTCGGGTTCGACGGTGACTTCCGGGTGGCGGTCGGCGAGGAGTTCGGCGAATCGCCAGTGCGTGGTCGCCCGTAGGCCGTCGAGCAGTCCTGCGGCTGCGAGCGCGAACGTGCCGACGCAGTGGGCCGCGACCACGGAACCGCGTCGGTGTGCGGTCCTCAGCGCGTCGAGTACGGCGGGGGCGGGTGGGGTGCGGAATCCGGCCCCGGGCAGGGCGATGACCAGATCGGCGCGGGCGAGCCCGTCCAGTCCGTGCGCGATGGACAGCGGTACGCCACAGTCCGTGGGCACCGGTCCGGGCCGCTCGGCGCACAGGGCGAAGTCAAAACCGGGCAGCGCCGCTCCGTGGGGACCGAACACTTCGGTGACGATGCCGACGGCCAGCATGCCGACGCCGGGAGGGACGTAGGCGGCGACGGTCGTGAAAGGCGACATGGGCGCAGTGTGGCACACGGTTGGCATGAATCCTGCGATAAGAGGCATCAGTGCCACTCGTCGCTCACGGTCGTACTCGGAAGGATGGAGGCCATGACAGACGCACCGGCCGGCCGCAGCGCCGCATACAAGATCCTGACCACCGGCTACGTGGGTTCCACCGGCCCCGGGGTCGCCGCCACGGTCTCCTACATCTACGACGGGGGACGGCATGTGATCTTTGACCCGGGCATGGTGGCGAGCCACGACCACATCCTCGCCCCGCTCGCAGAACTGGGACTGGGCCCCGACGACATCACCGATGTGGTGCTCAGCCACCACCACCCGGACAACACCATGAACGTGGGCCTCTTCGGTCGTGCCCGGGTGCACGACCACAAGGTGGAGTACCAGGGCGACAGTTGGACGAACCGGGACGCGGAGGGCTACGAACTGACCCCGTCGCTACGCCTGATCCGCACCCCGGGCCACAGCCCCGAGGACATCACGCTGCTGGCTGGCACCGACTCGGGCGTGGTGGCCTTCGCCGGCGACCTGTGGTGGCACGCGAACGGCCCGGCGGACGACCCGGTGGCCCCCGACCGCGAGGTGCTGCGCGCATCCCGGCAGCGGGTACTGGCCACGGCGGACCTGATCGTGCCCGGCCACGGCGGCCCGTTCAAGGGCGACGACACCACTCCGCGCTGATACTCCAGCCGCGCTTCTCCACTCCTTCTGGTCAACGCTCTGGGAGTGAGGAGTGCAGTGGTGCGGAGGAGGGTGCGGGACGGTCGTGGCCGGATTCTCCCAAGTACCAGGTGACCGCGCCGCATGTGATGTGGGTGCTCGCTGTGCACGGTCAACGGGAAACCCCACCCCGCGCGGAAAGTGCTCGCCTGACCCGCCATGGGCGGCTGCGCCTGGAGGAACGGGAGCTGCCGGTGGACACCTGCTGGCGCACCAGCTCGACACCTCGGCAGGTCGAAGCCGGGTACGGGTGGCGACGGTTACACGCGGGCGGCGTCAGAAGTGCAGGACGCCGATGTCTCGGACGGTCTGGGCGAGGGCCCGGACGAGTTCGTTCTCTCCGTCTCTGCGCCACACCAGGGCGTAGGGAATCGTCCCCATGTCGGGGACGGGGATGAAGCGGACGTGGGACATGGACCAGTAGCGGGTGACGTGGGAGGGGAAGGGGTGGACGATCTCGCCGGTGCTGACGAGGTGGATCAGTTCGTCGGCGTTGGTGACCTGTTCGACACGTTCGATCGGCTTTCCCCGGGCCGTGTGGAACGACAGGTAGGCGTCTTCCCAGTAGTCGGGCATGTCGGGTGGCATGGCATGGGCGAAGTCGGCCAGGGCCTCGAACGGGACGGAGTGCCGTTCGGCGAGTTCGTGGCCTGCGGCGACGGCCAGGACGCGGGGGTCGCGGAAGAGGACGGGGCCGACGGTGAGATCGGGCTCGTCGACCGGCAGCCAGGTGAGAAAGACGTCCATGTCGCCCTCGCGCAGCCTGGCGAACGGGTCGAGGTAAGGCGCCCGGCGCAGCTGCAGTTCCCACTGGGGATGACGGGAGCGGAAGGTCTCCCAGTAGGGGTACATGTCGGGCACGTTGAACGGCAGCATGCCGACGCGCAGGCGTGCGGTCTTGCCGCGGGTCGCCATCCGGGCGCGTTCGAGGCTGTCGCGCAGGTTCGCGTAGACCGGCCGCAGGTCGCTGCGGAGCTGCTGGCCGAGCGGGGTCAGGCGGATCTGGCGGCGGTTGGAACGGTCGAACAACAAGCCGCCCAGTCTTCGCTCCTGGCGTCCGATCACCTGGCTGACGCGAGCCTGCGTGAGGTGCAACCGGGCGGCCGCCCTGCCGAAGTGCAGTTCCTCGGCCAACGTCAGAAAGATCTCGATGTCGCGTATTTCCACCTGTGCCGACCCCCGTCATAAGTCTCAGTTATCGGAGCTTACTGATCTTCGACGTTGATGGGCGCGGTGGTGAGTTGGAAGATCGACAGCGGCCGGAACCGCCGCGCGGTGGTCCGTGGGCGGTGCGGCGCCCGTACCGGTGACACCGCACCGCCCGGCGGCCCGCCTGCGGCCGCCGACAGCGTGCCGGACGGGAGACCAGCCGTTGTCCCGGGGCGCCAGCACACCCGCACACCCAGGAAGGACACCCTCATGGAGCCCATCGTCACTGGCGTCACCGGTTCGCAGGAGGAGGTGCGCGCCATCGTCACCCTCGTTGCCCAGGTCGAGCACGCCCAGCGAAACGGCCTGCCGGACGCGTTCACGGAGCTGTTCCGCCAGGACGCCTTCTGGACGATGCCCTACGGTGACCCGCTGACCGGCCTGGAGGAGATCAGCGCCTTCGCCCACCGCGCTCTGCCCGGCACGGCCCGTCAGCCGCTGACCGTCACCTACGAAGCGCCAAGGACGACGGCCGATGGCACATCGCCCTCGCCCAGAACACCACGGTCATCGACCACGGCGCCCTCGCCGCAAGCTGAGCCCTACAGCCCGGAGTTCCACCATGACCATCGTCGATTCTGCGACGAAGCCCACCGCCTCCGCTGGTGAGCGAACACCCCTCACCAGGTGGCTCGCCGTCGTCGCGATGGCGGTCGGAACGTTCGCGCTAGTGACCGTCGAGTCCCTGCCCGTCGGGCTGCTCCCCTTCATCGGCAGCGCGATGGACGTCTCCGAGGGGACCGGTGGACTGATGGTGACCGTGCCCGGCCTGGTCGCCTCCGCCACGGCGCCGCTGCTCCCGGTGGCGATCCGGCACCTCGACCGGCGGGTCGCCCTGATCGGCCTGATCACCCTCATGGTGCTGGCCAACGGCCTGACAGCACTGGCACCCAACTTCGCCGTCCTGCTGGGTTCGCGCTTCCTCGTCGGCATCAGCATCGGCGGTTTCTGGGCACTCGCCGCAGGCCTCGCCGTGCGGTTGGTGCCGGAGCGGTCCATCCCCCGGGCCATTTCGATCGTCTTCGGCGGCGCGACGGCCGCCAACGTCCTGGGCATACCGGCCGGGACGCTGATCGGCGGGCTCGCGGACTGGCGGACGGCATTCGTTGCCGCCGGCGCACTGGGCCTCCTCGTGCTGGTGGCCCTGCTCCTCCTGCTGCCTCCCATGCCCGCCCAGCAGGTCGTTCGGCTGCGCACGCTGCCGCAGCAGTTCCGCCACCCCGTGGTACGAGCCGGCGTTCTCGCCACCTTTCTCCTGGTCGGCGGTCACTTCGCCGCCTTCACCTTCGTCAGCCCGATCCTCCAGACCACCTCCGGGGTCGACGAGGCGATGATCGGCCCGCTGCTGCTCGGCTTCGGCGTCGCCGGCATTCTCGGCAACTTCCTCGCCGGCGCGGCTGCGGAGCGGAACATCCGCGCGACCATCATCACCATCGGCGCCGTGCTGAGCGTCGTCCTCGGGCTCTTCCCCCTCGCCGGCCGCACCCCGGTCAGCGGCGCGCTCCTCCTGCTGGCATGGGGGCTGGCCTTCGGCGGCGTACCGGTCGCCGTCCAGACCTGGATCCTCAAGGCCGCACCCGAATCGACCGAGGCAGCCACCGCCCTGAACACCTCCGTCTACAACCTCGCCATCGCACTCGGCGCCCTCCTCGGTGGAATCGTCGCCACCCACCTCTCCGTCAACGCCGCCCTGACGACCGGGGCCCTCTTCACCCTCCTCACCTCCCTCGCCGTATGGAGCGCGCGCAGGAGCTGACCGGCCGACCGGACACGCCCGCGCACCACGCACGCACGCACCCGAACCTCCCACACCCGAGACCGCGGCGGACCGAACCCCCGGGCGTCTCGTTCCTCAGACAGGAGTACCGCGAATGCACCTCTCAGCCGACACCACGAGCCGCGTCTGGTTCATCACCGGCGCCAGCCGGGGCCTCGGCCGCGCCTTCGCCGAGGCCGCGCTGACCGCCGGCGACCGCGTCGCGGTCGCCGCCCGCACCACGGCCCCGCTCGACGAACTGGCGACCGCCCACCCCGGGCGGGTGCTGCCCCTCGGGCTGGACGTGACCGACCGCGACGCGGTGTTCGCCGCCGTCGCCGAGGCGGTCGCCCACTTCGGTCGGCTCGACATCGTCGTCAACAACGCCGGAATGCTGTCGATGGGCATGGTCGAGGAGTTCACCGAGACCGAGGCCCGGGCCCAACTGGACACCAACTTCTTCGGCGCCCTCTGGGTCTCCCAGGCCGTCATGCCGGTCCTGCGCGAACAGGGCTCCGGACACCTCGTGCAGGTCTCCAGCATCGCCGCCCTGGGCGGCTTCCCCAGCACCGGTCTCTACAGCGCCAGCAAGTTCGCCCTGGAGGGGCTCAGCGAAGCCCTCGCCGCGGAAGCCGCCGGCTTCGGGGCCAAGGTAAGCATCATTCAGCCCGGCGGCTACTGGACCCACCTCTACACCGCCATGCGCAACACGAGCCCCCTGGAGGCGTACGCGCCGCTGCGGGAGGAGTTGGCCAAGCAGTTCGCCGAGGGCTCGGTCGACAGCGACCCGAAGCTCGCCGCGGCCGCGCTGCTCAAGCTGGTCGACAGCGACGAGCCGCCGCTGCGCCTGCTCCTGGGGAGCATGGTCTACGACCTCGCGTTCGACATCACCCGCACCCGCATGGACACCTGGGCGGCATGGGAGCACGTCAGCCGCGCCGCAGAACAGGCGATCGCCGCTCCCGCCACCACGGTCGGGGAGGCGGGGACCGGCCTTCAGCAGGAGACGCGATGACCCGACGACCCGCAGGCACCGGCCGAACCGGACCTTTCGGGCCACCGGGGGTGCCCGGCCGTCGGCACCGGGCCGGCACGCGCACCGCCGGGAGGGCCGGTCGCCCGGCCGGGCCCGAACGGGAAATGGCAGACCGATCGTTCCACTTCCGAGGAGTTGCGGCATTGACGTTCCGTACCACGGCCGAGGTCATCCACTGCTTCAACCGCGCCTTCATCGACCATGACGCCTCCACGCTCGCCGACCTGATCGCCGACGACTGCGTGATGGAGGCGAAGGAGCCGGCCCCCGACGGGACCCGCTATGAAGGCCGCGCCGAGTGCCTGGAGTTCTGCCGGGCACTCGCCGAGGACCGCACGATCCAGTTCGAGCCGGAGAGCGTCGTCATCACCGGTGAACGGGCGACGGTCCGCTGGCGGTGCCACTTCCGCGACGGACCCACCGACTCGGTCCGCGGCGTGAGCCTCACGCTGGTACGGGACGGGTTGATTGTGGAGTCCCTTGGCTACAGCAAGACCACGGGCGACGCCCCGCCGGCCAGGGCCGGAATCCATGGAAAGCAAGGGAAATCCTGAAATGCGTGTGTTGTTGGCGGCGTACGGGTCGCGCGGGGACGTCGAGCCGATGCTCGGGCTCGGGGCGGAACTGCGGGCACTCGGCGCGGAGGTGCAGATGTGCGCCCCGCCGGACTTCGCGGAGCTGCTGGACCGTGCCGGCATCCCACTGGTGCCGCTCGGCCAGTCGTTGCGCGCGATGGCGACCAGGGCGGTGACCGGGACGGGGAAGCCGCTGCCGGCGGAGAGCCTGTCCGAGCGTGCGGCCCGGATGCTCGCCGCGACGTACGACTCGGTCGCCGCGGTGGCCGAGGGATGCGACGTCGTGGTGGCGACCGGCTTGATCCCGGCCGCGGCCGCCGCGCGGGCGGTGGCCGATGAGCTGGGCGTCCCCTACGTGTTCGTCGCCTACTTCCCGACCTACCTGCCGTCGCCGCACCACCCGCCGCTCGCGTGGCCGGGCCGGCCGCTCCCGCCGGAGGTGACCGACAACCGGGTGCTGTGGGACCTGAACACCGAGCACATGAACGCGCTGTTCGGCGAGGCGGTCAACACCCACCGGGCCGCGATCGGTCTGCCCCCGGTGGAGAACGTGCGCGACCACGTCTTCACCGACCGCCCATGGCTGGCGGCCGACCCGGCCCTGAGCCCGTGGCCGCAGCCGGTCGACCTCGACGTGGTGCAGACCGGCGCGTGGATCCGGCCGGACGAACGCCCGCTCCCGGCCGCTCTGGAGGCGTTCCTGGACGCCGGCGAACCCCCGGTGTACGTGGGCTTCGGCAGCATGCCCGTCCGCGACGCGCAGAGCGTCTCCCGGGCGGCCGTCGAGGCGGTCCGCGCGCAGGGCCGCCGCGTCCTCCTCTCCCGCGGCTGGGCCGACCTGGCCCTGACCGACGACCGGGACGACTGCTTCGCCGTCGGCGAGGTCAACCAGCAGGTGCTGTTCACCCGGGTGGCCGTCGTCGTGCACCACGGCGGCGCGGGTACGACGACGACGGCGGCCCGGGCCGGCGCGCCCCAGGTGGTGGCAGCCCAGATGGCGGACCAGCCGTACTGGGCCGGCCGGGTGGCCGAGCTGGGCATCGGCGCGGCACACGACGGTCCGACCCTGACCTACGAGTCCCTGTCGGCCGCACTCGAGACGGCCCTGACCCCCGGGACCCGCGCACGAGCGGCCGCCGTGGCTGCCACGATCCGCACCGACGGGGCGACGGCGGCCGCCAAGCTGCTGCTCGACACGGTCGGCTGGGAAAGGCCGCCCGCGTCCGTGCCTCACCCCGCACTCGAGGAGAGGGGATGAAGGTGAAGGATCGCCGGGTGCCCGGCGAGCGGAACCTGATCGCCGGGATGCTGGTGGACGCGGCCGCACGGGTATGTACGTGCCGTTCAGCCTGGTCTTCTTCCAGCGGATCACCGGACTGCCACTGCCGACGATCGGCACCGTCCTGACCGCTGCCGGGCTGCTGGGGATGGGTGCCATGCCGGTCGGCGGCTGGGCCGTCGACCGGTTCGGTGCCCGGCGGGTGCGGCTGGCCCTGTATCTGGCCCGTGGCCTCGGCTTCCTGGCCTTCCCGCTCGGTACCACCCTGCCGGTCTTCGCCCTGGTCGCCGCCCTCACCGCGGTCGGCGCCCAGGCGTTCCCCGCGACCCAGCAGGCCCTGATCGGCGAGCTCGGCCAGGGGGAGCACCGGGACCGGCTGATGGCACTCGCCCGGAGCGTGAACAACGCCGGCCTCGGCGCCGGCGGCCTGCTCGCCGCCGGATTGGTCCAACTCGGCGGTGACCGCGGCTTCCTGGCGGTCGCCTGGCTGAACGCGACCACCTTCTTCGTCGCGGCACTGTTCGCGCTGCGGATCAGGCCCCCGCACCCGGTCCGCCCCGCGACCGGTCGGCAGCGGGCCGGCTATCGCGCGGTGCTGCGCGACAGCCCGTACGCCGGGCTCACCCTGGCCAACTTCCTGATCGCCCTGGGCTACTCGGCGCTCAGCGTGCTGCTGCCGGTGTACGCCGTGAGCCAGTTCGACCTGCCCGCCTCGGTGGCCGGTCCGCTGTTCGCGGTCAACACCGCGCTCTGCGCCTTCGCCGGCGTGCCGGTCGGCAGGCTCGGCCGGCGCTTCGCCCGGCGTACCCGGGTGGCCGCGGTCGGCGCCCTGGTCTTCGCCACCGCGTTCCTCGGCTACGCCCTGCTGGGCGGTATGCCCCGCCAGGGCGTGATGGCCGGCCTGGTCGGGCTGCTGGTCCTGTACACGATCGGCGAACTGGTGCACAGCCCGAGCGCGGGCGCACTCTCGGTGAGCGCCGCTCCCGCCGAGGCGCGCGGCCGCTACCTGGCCACCTACCAGCTGTCCTGGGCGCTGTCCCAGACCCTGGCGCCGTCACTGTTCACCGGGCTGCTGGCGGTCGACGGCCGGCTGCCCTGGCTGGTGCTGGCGGCGAGCTCGACGGCGGGGGCCGGCATGCTGCTCGCCCTGGAGCGGCGCCTGCCGGCCGAGGCCGTGTACACGACGACGGCCGCGGCCGTGCCGCCCGAACACCGAGAGGCCACCGAGTCGAGAACACTGATCCGGGGAGGCGCCGGCTAGTGTCCCGGCGTTTTGCTGTCCGGCCTGGTCGGGCTCGGGTCAGCCAGGTCAGCCCGCTCATCAGAAGACAGGAACGGCCCATCGGCACCGTGCTGTCGAGCGCCGCCGTTGGACCGATGACATCGTCAGCCATGCTCACTGAAGGAGGGGACAGCACCACATGACCGACGCGGTCCGGGCAAGCGCCGCCGATCGGGGGCCCGCCGGTCTCAGCGGCCGGCAGCACGAACGGGAAGTGCTCGACGGGCTCTTGAGGGGAGTCCGGGAGAGCCGGGGCGGGGCCGTGGTGCTCCTCGGCGAGGCAGGGGCGGGCAAGACGGCACTGCTCGACCGATGCGCCTCCGCGGCGGCAGCCGGAGCCCGGCTGTTGCGGTGTACTGGTGTCCAGTCGGAAGCCTCGCTGCCGTACGCCGGTCTGCAGGTGCTCCTCCGGGGAACCCTGGACCGGGTCAGGAGCCTGCCAGAGCGTCAGTTGACGGCGCTGCGCGGAGCGATCACGCCGGACGACGTGCCCGCCGGGGACCGCTTCCTGGTCGGGGCCGCGACGCTGGGCCTGCTCGACGAGCTGGCCGAGGAACGTCCGGTCGTGGTCCTGGTGGACGACGCGCACTGGCTGGACCTGGAGACCTTGGATGCTCTGCTGTTCGCAGCCCGCCGGCTCGGCAGGGGGCGGGTGGCCATGGTGATCGCAGCGCATGAGGATGCGGCAGCCTTCGACGGCGCGCAGGGCCTGCCGATGCTGCACCTCGGGCCGCTGACCGACGAGGAGGGGACGGCGCTGCTGGCGGGCCGGGCGCCCGAGCTGCATGCCGACGTGAGCAGCCGCATCCTCGGGCTCGCGCAGGGTAATCCGCTGGCCATGGTGGAGCTCGTGGTGGCTCTGACGGCGGCCCAGCGGGACGGGAGCGAGCCGCTGGACGCCCGGGAGATCGCCGTGTTGCCGGCCTCGTGGCGGGTGCGGCGGATCTTCGACGAGCGGATTCGAGCGCTGCTCGCGCCGACCCGTCTGCTGCTGACGGTCGCCGCGGCGGACGACACCGGCGACGTGGCGCTGCTGGTGGCGGCGGGGGAACGGGTGGGCGCGGCGGCCGGCGATCTCGGGCCGGCGGAGGCGGCGGACCTGGTGAGAGTGTCCGGACGCCGGCTGGTGTTCCGGCATCCGCTGGCGCGCGCCGCCGCATATCAGGGTGCGGTGCTGGCCGAACGGACGGCCGCGCACCGGGCGCTCGCGGAGGCGGCATCGGCCGCCGACGACATGGGCCGCCGGGCCTGGCATCTGGCCGCGGCGACCGTCGGCTACGACGACGAGGTCGCCGCCGAACTGGAGCGCAGCGCCGAGCTGTTCCGCTCGCGGGGCGGCCGGGCGGCGGTCGCCGCCGCCTATCGGCGGGCCGCCCGGCTGACCGAGGACCAGGAAGCCCGGTCGCTGCGGCTGGCCGCCGCGGCCGCCGCAGCAGCCGAGGCAGGACAGGTGGAACTCGCGGGGATGCTCGCCGACGAGGCGGGGCCGGTGAGCAGTCCACCGGCGGTCGCCCGGCTTGCCAGCGTCCGGGCAGCGCTCGAACACGAGCAGGGCCGCGCGGAGTCGGCGCGGCTGCTGCTCGTCGAGGCGACTTCCGAGGTGACGGCGCACCGTCCCGCCATGGGGGCGTCGCTGCTGTTCGAGTCCACCGCGATGGCCTGGGAGGCGCCGGACCCGGTCGCGGCGGCCCGGCACACCCGCGCGCAGGTGGCCGGTCTCGACTTCGGTGAGCATCCCGTGCACCGGGGTGCGGCCGGGGTTCTCGACATGCTGGCGGGTGATCTGGTGGACGGGGCGGCGGCGGTACGGGAGTTCGCCGACTACGTCGTGCGGACCCGGCATGAGCGCAGCCTGACTGATCAGGTGCGGCTGCACGGCTGGGACGTGCTGCTCGGCGAGTACCGCACGGTGCACGACGAGGCCGTGGCCCTGGAGCGGGAGTGCCGGGTGGAGGGTGCCGTCGGGGTGCTGCCGCGGGTGCTGCTACGGCTGGCGCGGCTGCGGCTGTTCCTGGGGCGGCACCGGGACGCGTACACGACGGCGGTCGAGGGTCTGGAGATCGCCTGCGACACCGGTCAGCGCCATCTCGCCACGATGTTCAGCGGCGTCCTGGCGGTGCTGGCCGCACTCGACGGGAAGGAGCCGGGCGCCACGGAGGGACCGGAAGGAACTGACGGCCCGGGGGGCGGGGACCTGCTCGGCCGCGGCTCCGCCCGACAGCCGGGACAGGACCTGTGCCCCGATGTCGTACCGTCCCCGTTCTGGCTGACCAGGGCACACGGTCTGCTCGACCTCGGGCTCGGCCGCTACGACCGGGCGCTGCAACATTTCGCCGCCCTGACAGGGGGCCCGCACCGGCACCTCATGGTTTCCGTACACAGCCTGCCCGACCAGGTGGAGGCCGCCATGCGCACGGAGCGGGCCGCCGAGGCCGGGCCGGCCGCCGAGAGTTTCGCGCGGTGGACCGGGGCCACCGGAACCGCGTGGGCGAGGGCGGTGGAGCTGCGCTGTCGCGCCCTGCTCACCGCCGACGCCGCAACTGCGGAGGAATTCTACGAGCGGGCGCTCGCCGCCCACGAAGGGGACGGCCGCCCGTTCGAGGAGGCGCGCACCCGGTTGCTGTACGGGGAGTGGCTGCGCCGGGCGAAGCGGCGGGCTGACGCCCGGGAGGCGCTGACCGTGGCGTTGAAGTCGTTCGAGCGGATGTCGGCCGCCCCGTGGGCGAATCGGGCCCGCGCGGAGTTGCGGGCCGTCGGTGTCGCCCCGGCCGCGTCAGCGGCGGGGGCGGCTCTCGTGGACCGGCTGACCGTGCAGGAGCTGCGAGTGGTACGGCTCGCGGCAACTGGCCTGAGCAACCGGGACATCGGCGCGCGCCTGTTCCTGAGCCCGCGCACGGTCGGCTATCACCTGTCCAACGCCTACCCGAAGCTCGGCGTGACATCGCGGGCCGCCCTGGGAGCGCTCGACCTGGGCTGACCTCCACCCGGTCCCGCCTCCCCCCGTCACCTCCTCGCCGTCGGTCTGGTCGACCCGGTCAGCCCTTCGGCCCCTTTGCGGCTGAACGCCGGTACGCACCCCGGTCGTTCGACGGATCCGCGAGTGCGGGCGCGATTCCTACGGTTCTCCTGTTCGAAGAACGTCTGCTCGGGAGGGTTCATGAGGGTTCTGGTGCTCGGTGCCACCGGTTACATCGGCTCCGCGGTGGTGTCCCGTCTGACGCTGGAGGGCCACGACGTGGTGCCCCTGGTCAAGGATGCGGCCGCGCTCCATCCGGACGTGCCGGTGCGGGTCGGCGATCTGACCGACCCGGCATCGCTGCGCGAGGCGGTGACGGACGACGTGGACGCGGTGGTGAACCTGGCCACCCCGACCGGCGGCGAAGCGGTGGACACCGCCGCCCTCGAGGCGCTGCTCGCACCGCTGCGCGGCACGAACCGGGCGTTCGTCTACACCAGTGGCGTGTGGGTGCTCGGCGCCACCGGCGACACCCCGCTGACCGAGGACGCGCCGACCAACGCCATCGCCATCGTCGGCTACCGTCCGCGGATCGAGCAGCGCGTGCTGGCCGCCGCCGGGGACGACGTGCGCGCCGTCGTCGTGCGGCCCGGCATCGTGTACGGCCGCGGCGGCGGTATCCCCGGTCTGATGACCGACTGGGCACGCGAGCACGGCACCGGCCGGTACGTCGGCTCGGCCGCGGCCCGCTGGCCCATGGTGCACGTGGACGACCTCGCCGAACTCTTTGTGCTGGCGGTGACCAAGGCCGATGCGGGCAGCGTGCTGCACGGCGTGGCGCACGAAGCGGTGCCGGTCGCGGCACTCGCCGCAGCCGCCGACATCGCCGCGGGCGGCACGGGCCGAGTCGAGCCCTGGCCGGTGGAGCAGGCCGCCGAGGCCGTGGGCGGCCCGTTCGCCGAGGCCCTTGGCCTGAACCAGGTGGTGTCGGGACGGCGCGCCGTCGAGGAACTGGGCTGGCGGCCGAGCCGTCCGTACGTCCTCACCGAACTCGCCGGAGGCAGCCGTGGCTGACACCACCGCCCCGGCACGTCCGATCTGCCGCACCTGCGGCACCCAGTACGCCGCCGCGCGTCCGGACTGTCCGGTCTGCTTGGACGAACGGCAGTACGTGGGCCGGGACGGCCAGCAGTGGACGACACTGGCAGGCTTGCGGGAGGAAGGCCACAGCGGCCGCTTCGAGGAGCAGGGGCCCGATGTGCTCGGCGTGGGGGTCACCCCGGAGTTCGCCATCGGCCAGCGGGCCCTGCTGCTGCGCACCGCCGCCGGGAACGTGCTGTGGGACTGCGTGCCATACCTGGACGACGCGATGGTGCGCGCCGTCGAGGAGCTCGGCGGCATCGACCACATCGCGATCAGCCACCCGCACTTCTACTCCGCGATGGTGGAGTGGGCGCACGCCTTCGACGCGCCGGTCCATCTCCACGACGCCGACCGGCAGTGGGTGGGCCGGCCGGACCCGGCCGTGCGGTTCTGGAGCGGGCGCACACTCCAGCTCACCGACGAGGTGACCCTGATCAACCCGGGCGTGCACTTCCCGGGCAGCGCGGTGCTGCACTGGAGCGCCGGCGACGGGGCGCTGTTCACCGGCGACGTCGTCAACGTCTGCCCGGACAGCCGCTGGGTGACCCTCATGCACAGCTACGCCAACCACATCCCGGAGCGCCCGCAGGCGGTCCGCGCGGCGGCCGACCTGCTCGCCGGCTACCGTTTCGAGCGGATCTACGGCGCCTGGTGGGACCGGGTCGTCACCTGCCACGGCAACGAAGTCCTGGCCCGGTCCGTCGAGCGCTACCTCCGCTTCGAGGAGGGCACCGTTCCGGGCGACTGACACACCCCACCGCACAACTGCCCCGTCATCAGGACGCAGGGCCACGCGGGGAGTCCTGCGATCCGGTGCCGGCCTGGCGGGCGGTGTCGGCGGCCACTGCCGCCGACACCGCCCGCCGATCGCCGTCATGCAGATCACGGACAACCTCACCGGGACATCCCGCCACGCTCCCGGACGCCGAGGGCCCGGCCGAGGCCGTGCCGACCGACTGGGAGGCCGCCACGCCCGGCACTCGAGCCTCTGACTGCTCGTCATGCCCCAGTAGGGGCCTGCGGGGAGGCGTAGGAGTGGCTGACGACGACCTTGCCGAAGGGAGCGCCGGTCGCGTAATGCCAGTAGGCGTCCACGGCCGCCTCGAAGGGGAAGACAACCGCGCTTGACGGAGACAACCCGGTACAGCGAGACGCCGGACTCGGCGACCATCGAGCGACCCGGCTCGATGAGGATGCGGGCGTGCGCGGGCAGCAGGCGTCGGGCGACGCCGGTGACGGCGTCGGGGTACGCCTCCACCGTGGGCGGCCGGTCGGCGTAGGTGTAGCGGGAGCCGAGGCCACCACCCAGGTCGTAGACGGCGAACTCGCCGAGTTCGGCGACCGCCTCGACGGCCTGCGCGAAGGGGGCGAGGGCCAGGATCTGCGCCCCGACGTGCACGTGGACGCCGTCCAGCCGCAGCCGGTCACTGCCGCGCAGCCGCGCGATCGCCGCCCGGGCCTGCGGCAGGGGCAGACCGAACTTGGAGCCGTTCTGACCGGTGGACACGGCCTCATGGGTGTCGGGGCGGATGCCGGGGGTGACCCGGACCAGTACCGCCTGCTCCGCCGCGGTGCCGGAGAGGATCTTCTCCAACCGGTCGATGTCGTCGAAGTTGTCGACGACGATCGTCCCGGCGCCGGCCTCGACGGCGAGGCGCAGCTCCTCCTCGGCGTTGCCGTGGATGACCAGGCCGGCCTGGTCCGCCCCTGCGGCAAGAGCGAGGGTCAGCTCGCCGCCGGCCACGTCGATGCCGAGACCCTCCTGTGCGAGCAGGCGTATGACGGCGGTGCAGGGGAAGGCCTTGGAGGCGAAGGTGACGCGGGAGTTCGGCCAACGGGCAGCCAGGCCGTCGGCGTACCGGCGGGCGCGGACCGACGCCTCGTCGAGGATCAGCGCGGGAGTGCCGTAGGACTCGGCGAGTTCTGCCGCCGTACGCCGCCGATCACCAGCCCGCCGCTCCCGTCCTGGGTGGTCCCTGGGGGGGACAGCCCCAGCAGTTCCCGGCCTTCGTGCGTCTGCGTCGTTGCCACCCGTGCTCCTTGTACCACCGATCCGTCGCGTTCTCCTGCCATGCTCCCGCTACGGTCACCCAGGATCTTCGTTGACATCGTCAATACGGACCTCCCAGACTTGACGCTCTCAACAGTCCTTCGAGCCGGGGGTGCACCATGCGGGAGTTCGGCGCTCAGGGGCACCTGCCCGTCCGTCAGCTCGTGGACAACATCGGGCCGGCGCTGCTGCGCCTAGTCCAGGAGGGGACCGGCAGCGCAGGGCCGCTCACCGACATCGTCATCCATGCCCCGGGCGCGCCGACACGGCTCGGACCCGGGTGCGTGGTGCTGGGGGTCGGCGTGACCACGGAGGCCGAGCTGCGCGAGCTGACCGCGGCCATGCGGCAGGCGGGCGCGGAGGTGCTGGCGGTGAAGGCCCCGGTGCCGCCGTCGGCCGACGACGGGCCGGCGATCATCGAGGTCAACGCGGACGCGTCCTGGATGCACGTGGCGACGACCGTCCGTGAGCAGCTGCTCGAGTACGCGAGGACGCGCGTGCGCTCGGCCGGTAGCGGCGCGGAGCTGTTCGCCCTGGCGAACGCGGTCTATGAGGCCGTCGGCGCCCCGGTCACCATCGAGGACCGCTCCTCCGCGCTGGTCGCCTGGTCGCAGGGGCAGGACCGGACGGACTCCGAGCGGATCGAGACCATCCTGGGGCGGGCCGTGCACCAGCGGACGCTCGCCGAACAGCGCGAGCGCCAAGAGTTCGAGCGGCTCCATGCCAGCACCGAACCGGTCTACATGGAAGCGACCGGAGCCGACCAGCTGGCCAGGGTGGCCATCGCGGTCCGGGCCGGTTCGGACGTCCTTGGCTACATCTGGGCCGCCGTCACCGGGCCGCTCGACGAGGCGGCCACAGCCCGGCTGCGCGAATTCGCGCCCGTGGTGGCGCTGCAACTGGTCGGCCTGCGCACGGAGACCACCTACGCCCGCCGTCAGCGCGGCGAGCTGGCCGCCGCCGTACTCGGCGGGGCGGCCGACCCGGTCGAGGCGAGCCGGCTGCAACTGGGCTGCGGCCCGGTCTGCGTCCTGGCCGCAGCCCCGCGGCTGGCCGGGAGCACGGGCCCCGACGCGCTGGACGCCGCCGGACTGCGCCGGTTCGCGGACACCCTGGAGTACTTCCTGGCGGCCGTACACCCTCGTTCAGTCCTGGTGACGGGCACCGGAACGGTGTACGTACTGGCCGCCTGGCCTCCGGAACACACCACGTCGCTGGAGTCGGCCGTCGCCCTGGCCCGCGACTTCCTCGCGCGGACCCCACTGGCCGGTGAGTACGTGGTCGCCGTCGGCGGCCCGGCCGAATCGATGCGCCGGATCGCCGACGTGCGGACGCAGGTGGACGCCGCGTTGCGGGCCCTGCGGCACCCGGCCGTTCGCGGACCGGCCGTGCGCACCGTGCAGGACATGGCACTGGCGGTGCTGCTGCTGCACCTCGCCGACGCGACCGAGGCGCTCGGCCTGCCGGACGCCAGCGGCGCGCTGCACCGCCTGCGCCAGGAAGAGGGCCAGGACGGCCCACTGGCGGCGACCCTGGCCGCCTATCTCGCCGCCGCGGGAGCCACCGACACTGCGGCGGAGGCCCTGCACATCCACCCCAACACCATGCGCTACCGGCTGCGCCGTATCCGCGAGGTCTCCGGGTTGGACTTCGCCGATGCCGACGCCATGCTGCTCGCGCACCTTCAGCTCCGGGTGCATGAACTGCGGACGGGCGCTTCCCCGGGCTCCGGCTGATCCCGGAACGAGCGCGTGTAGCGGCACCCGTCCAGGTCGACCCAGAGCACCGCGCCGTCCGGGGCGGGGCCCGACGTCAGGCGCTCCGGCAGCCGGGGATCGGCTCCGACGCGGAACGTCCCGTCGTCGAGCGGCACGAGTTCCGGTTCGTCGCGGGGCGCTTCCACGCCGGTCGCGGCGATCATGTGCAGGCGTCCCGCCCGCTGCACGATGCTGAAGCTGGGATACCAGGGGGTGTAGCTCCGGTAGTGACCCACGAGCGCGTGCGAGGGAGCGGCCGGCGCGCAGGGGCTGGGGCCCAGTGACTCGGGCCCGTGGAGCCAGCGTCCGTCCAGAGAGTGGTGGTAGGCGGACCATCCCGGGTGATCGCACACCAGCCGCCCGTCCCCCGCGTCGTACAGCTTGCCGGTCACTCCGTCTGAGGTGAGCGAGAGCCGGTCGTCCCCCGTGGCCTCGACACGGATCTGACGCGGCGCCGTTCCGTGGATCCCGACGTAACGCCGGGCGTCGGGGATCCGCTCCGGGTCGAACAGCGCTGGGTCCGGCGGGGCTCCCTGGACGACGGCGAGCACATGGCGGGCGAAGCGGTCGATGATCTGGCACTCGCCAGGGGCGTTGGTCAGCACGGCGACACCGTGTCCGCCGTCGGTGTCGACGGCGAGGTACGAGCGGTATCCCACCATCCCGCCGGCGTGCGTCAGCCAGGTGCGGCCGTCGATCACTTCCACGTCCACGCCGAGCACGTAACTGGAACTGACCGCGTCGGCAGGCACCGTGACGATCTGCCGGAAATGCTCCGGCCCGATGATCCTGGTGCCGTTCAGGGTGCCCCGGCCCAGCAGCATGCGGGCGAACAGCCCCAGGTCGGAAGCGGTTGCCAGCACGTTCCCATCGGCCGCCGAATACTCGAAGAAGCCGGCCGGCGCGAGCGGGGCCGACGGCAGCGGCGGGCGGTCGTCGCGCAGAAACCGGTACCCGGTGGCGAGCTCGGCGACGTCTTCGTAAGTGATCCGCGCCGCCGAATCGCGCATGCCCAGGGGCCGCAGCAGCCGTCCGGTCATGGCGTCCGCCAGCGATTCCCCCGTCACCTGCTCGACGATCAACCCCAGCAGGTTGTAGCCCTCGTTGGAGTAGTGGAACAGCTCACCTGGTTCGGCCCAGATCCGCGCATCGCGCAACGCGTAGCCGCGTGCGGCGGCATCGGGCAGCGCGTCGGCCCCGGCCACCAGGCCGGAGGTGTGCCGCAGGAGGTGCCGGACGGTGATCGCGCGGGAGCCGCCGTTCGGGGCGAACCAGGGCAGGTGGTCGGAGACCGCCGCGTCGAGGTCCACCTTCCCCTCGTCCGCCAGTATGCCGAGCAGGAAGGCGGTGAAGGTCTTGCTGATGGAACCGATCTCGAACCGTGTGCGACGGGAGAGCGGCGCCCCGGACTCCGCGTTCGCGAACCCCGCGGTGACGAACGCGCACTCGCCGCTCCGGTCGACAACACTGATCGCGATTCCCGGCACCGGCCACCACGTCCGCAACCGCTCTGCAAGCTCGGTAAGCACCCGCTTCACATCCATCAGACGCCCGCCTTCCGCGAACCGAATCCCGCGAACCGGTCCGGACCCAGCTCGACCCGGGAGGAATCGATCTCCGCGTCCGGCCGGTCGCCCTTGACGAACCGCCGGCACAGCGGATACAGCAGCACGGCCAGCACCGCCACCGCGAGACTCATACCGAACATCGCGGCCTCGTCGACTGCCGTACTCCACGCCAGGTACACGATCATCGCCGTGGGCAGCAGGACGACCAGGACCGCACCGGGCCAGCCGCCGGGGACCCGAACCGGCCGGAGCATCCGCGGATACCTCCAGCGCAGGACGAGGAAGGCCACGAATTCCAGCAGGATCGAGGCCAGGGTGAGCAGCACCGTGGCCCGCAGGATCGAGCTGAAGTCGACGGCAGAGAGCACGACGACGACGGTGGTGCTCGCCAGCAGCGCACCCACCGGTGTGTTGAACCGTCTGCTGTCCCGGGCCATCCAGCGCGGCAGGTACGCGTCCGCGGCGAGCGCCCGCGGGACCCGGGTGCTCGTCAGCAGGATCGCCATGAACAGCCCCACCAGGGAGAGCGCCGACCCCAGGGAGAGCAGCACCTTCAGCCAGATGCCGCCCAGGGCGTCACCGACCACGATGAAGTCGCCCTGGACCCAGTCGGCGGGCGCACCCCGGTGCAGCCCGCTCCCGATGGCGGCGATGGTGGGCAGCAGGTAGGCGGTGATGATCAGCGGAACCGAGATGACCAGAGCCCGGGTATAGGTCCGGTGCGCGTCGGCGACCTCGCCCAGCACGGTGCTCGGGCCGTCGAAGCCGAGATACAGCCACACGATGACGCTGAGCGCGCCGGCCACCGACGAGTGGACGCTCTGCCCCGGCACCATGAAGGGCGAGAGCACGTTGATCCCGTTGCCGACTCCGTGCCAGATGCCGAGGACCGTCAGCACCGCGAACGGCGCGAGAATCAGCAGCATCATCCCGACCGAGTACTCACTGACCGCCTTGGAACCGCGGTAGTTCAGGTACGCCATCGGGACGACGAGGGCGACGGTGACGATCCAGTGCAGGTCCACGACGAAACCGCCGTGGAACAGGTCCACGATCACCAGCCCCTTCCCGCGGGCGACGTCCGGGACCCAGGTGGCCAGGTAGTCGACCAGCAGGATCGGGTACAGGGCGAGGTTCAGCACCGACCCGATCGAATTCCAGACCCCGAACACGAACGCCGCACCCCTGCCGAGCGCGATCTTCGTCCAGTAGTAGTAGCCGCCGTCGACCGGTATCGCGGCACTCAACTCCGCTGCCACCAGCGCGTTCGGCACACCGAAGACCACCGGCACCAGGACGATCATCAGCAGGGTCATGCCCGGACCGGCGCTGGAGAGTGAGGCTTCGAGCCCGAAGGGGCCTCCGGACACCGTGAAGAAGAAGATTCCTACCAGGGGCAGCACACCGAGCGTGCGTCTGTCCGCCCCGGGCGCCGACCGCGTGATTTCCACCGGGATCAGTTCGGCCATCCTGGGATCCACCCTTCGTTCGCGCCTGGTCAGCACAACGTACGGGTGCCGCATCGGGACCGTCCTCGTCGTACGCACCAAAGCCACGGCCCGCCGGTTGTCGCTACCACCAACGCCGGGCCGATCCACCCACAACACGACGAAGCCCCCCGGAGACTGGGGTCCGTCTTCAAGGATCATCGAAATGAGTCACGCGGCCTGTTGCCGCCGGGGGATCGGCGCGGGTGTGGCCTAGCACGAGCAGTCCCCTGCCTCACACGGTCGAGCGGTCGGACCGGGTAGACCAGGCTGCGCCACTGGGAGCAAGTCCCTGGCCACCGGACGACCTGGGTGACTTCGGCGCGAGTCCCGGCCAACGGTTGAGCGTGTCGTACGGCAGCACGTCGCGGACAGGACGCAGGTCTCCTCGTACAAGCACACCATCCGTACGATGATCATGTGACCGCCCGCCGCTCGCTTGGCATCGGACCCGATGCTTCCGCGCACAGCACCCGCGCCGCCCAGGCCGACCTTATTGACGCGCTTCCCGGCGTCCGTCTCCCTGACATCGATGAGCTACGGGCCCGCGGGGTGCTCGGACCTCCCTCGGCGGCGTCCCCGACTCGGCGCCGTGTCCTCGGCGCCGGCAGCGATACGGACGACGACTGAGCGCAGGCTCCGGCAGTCCCGTTCCGGCATGAGTGCGTGTTTCTGATCCCCGGTGGTCTTGGGCCTGCATGGCTGTCGTGACGAACATGGTTCAGCCGTGAAGCGCCGTGCGGCCCGCACGGCGGGACGGACGACGAAGTCACCGTGCCAGGCGCCGGGACGCGACCGGCCGCCCACCCCCGAAGTCACCCGGGAGCAGGGAGGGTGCCAGGGGACCGCCCCCTCAAGCACGGAGGCCCCATGGTTGCCCCGACCCCGCCGCACCTTTCGCCGGAGCAGCGCGAGCGCCTGGAGCAACTCGCCGACGCGGCTTGGCTGCGTATGGCGCTGTACCCGTTGCCGACGCCGCCACCCGCCCAGCGCCGCTCCCGCTCCCGGCAGTACCCCGGCGGGCGGCCGAACCCGTGGCGCACCGCGCGGGGCCGCCGCCGGGGATGAGAGGACACGGTGGACTCCGCTGCGCGCCCGTGCACGGAGGGGAGTGGAGACCACGGTGGTGTGGATCGGGCGGTCCACTCGGTGCGCCAAGTTCACCGACGACCGCTGGCAGGAGGCGACGCGGTCCTCGTGGCCCGGTGAGTGGGACCGGCTGTGCGGGCCGTGCGCGAAGGAGGCCGCCGACCGCGCGGAGGCTGAGCGGGTCGCGCGGCGCCAGGCGGAGGAAGCCGAACGCGCGGCCGCGGAAGCGCCGGCGGTGAAGTCGCGCAGCCGGTTCGGGATCGGGCGTCGCCGGTAGCCGGCGGCCTCGGAGGCCGGGGTGGTTGTCGGTGGTGGCTGCGCGGCTGGCCGGATGAACGCCGATGACGAGCAGCTGCTGCGCGGCCGGGTGTACGGCTGCGACCACGACGACCCCCACCCCGGCCCGCTGCCGCACCAGACGTACGCCGCGCTGGTCGGCGGGCCGCTGGACGGGTTGCTGCTCGACATCACGGGCTGGCGGCCGGAAGAGATAGACGACGGTGTCGCCTTGATGACCGAGCTGGGGCGGTGGCCCGGCGGCCGGGCGCTGTACGACCCGCGCCCCGACGACCAGCGCCCGTCGGGTGGCCCGGGTGTGGTGTGCCGCTTCTACTGCTCCCGCGACACGCCCTGACCGGCGCGCGTCAGGAGCCGCCGATGTGGTCGAAGCCGCGCAGCATCGGCGTCAGCTCCTGAGCGCACCCGCACAGCGTGCACAGTTGCGTCCCGGGTTCTCCGCGACGTCCAGGGCGCGCTGCACATCGAGCAGCGGCATGCCCTGCGGTGCTTCCTCGCAGTCCGGGGCGTGCAGCACCCCGCGGGCCGGGCTCCGCCCTTCACGGACCTTCGTCAGGACCCAGCCCGAAGGCCGGCGCTCTCCGAGTACCTCGCGCACTGTTGACGTCGGCGCCGGCGGAAGAGGCTCGGTGGGGGCCTGGTCGTAGTCGATGCCGTCGACCGGCCGCACGTGCTCGGGCGCCCGGACCCACACCCGGTACTCCGCGGCCTCCACGCCGCCGTCCTCGAGGTCCCGGTACGACGGCAGGCCCACGAGGTACACCCAGCCCGTCTCGGTCTGCCGCCGCCTCCACAACCGCGCCAATGCCTCGGGTCTGGAGACAAGCGCCGCTTGTCTCCAGACCCGAGGCGTACCGGCGGTGTCGCCGATCCGGCACTCCTGAGCGAGTGTTACGGAGTCAACTGCCGACACCCTGATGGCTTCGCAGTCCGCAAGATCGTCACAGGCCCCGCGGGACAGCGCCCTGTCCACTCAGCGGACGTCGATGACTGCTTTGCCCGGCACGCGGCCACCTGCCAGTTCAGCGGCTGCCCGCGCCACCCGCGTCCAGTCGGTGCGCAGGGCGACTTGCGGGTCCAGTTCGCCGCGGGCTGTGAGTGCGGCGAGCCAGGTGAGGTCGGCACCAAGCCCTGCGGAGTCATCCAGCAGGTAGAAGGTGGCAATCTGGCGGTTGTGGCGGCGGCCGTTGCCGAAGAGGGCTCCGTAGGGGAACTGCTCGCCGTCGCCGGAGATGTGGCCTGCGGAGACCAGTACGCCGTTCTCGGCCAGGGCGCCGTGTGCGGCGACCATGTGGGCGCCGCCGATCAGTTCGACCACTCCGTGTACCGGTTCGAGGTGCTGAAGCGTGGCCAGGTCGGTGACGATCTCGTGGGCGCCGAGTGAGCGCAGTGCGTCGCCCTTCGCCGGGTCGCTGGTCACCGCGGTGACGTGTGCGCCGCCGCGGGCCGCGAGCTGCAGGGTGAAGCGGCCCACGCCGCCGCCCGCCCCGGTCACCAGCACGCGCCGTCCAAGGATCGGTCCGATGCGGTGCAGGGCACGCAGCGCCGTGCCCGCCGCGACCGGCAGCGTACTGATCGGGCCGAGGTCAGCCCCCTCGGGCACGGCGCCGATCAAATCTGTGTCCACCGCGCGCAGTTCGGCCCAGGCTCCGTCCGCCCCCACCGTGACGACGGGGGTGCCGACCGCGGGACCGGTGCCGTCAGCGGCTGGCCGGACCACCACGCCCGCGGCGTCCCAGCCCGGCACCGTGCCGACGTCACCTTCGGGAACCACATGGTGGACCTCGCCGGCGTTGAGGGAGAACGAGTGGACCTGGATCAGGGCCTGGTGGGCGGTGGGTTCGGGGTCGGCGACCGTGGTGAGCGCGAGGTGCCCGGGTGCTGTGTGATCAATCGTCAGGGCCTTCATGACGAGCGATAGTGCCACTGAGTGGCATAAGCCTACAAGGGGCGAAAGCTACTGGTAGGCTTCGCTCATGCAGAAGGACCCGAAGGAAGTGCCGCTGCGTGAGCGAAAAAAGCTGCGGACCCGTCAAGCTCTGGTCGATACGGCCCTTGAGCTGTTCACCGCACGGGGCTTCACCGCGGTCACCCTGGACGAGATCGTTGACGCGGTCGACATCTCCAAGCGCACCTTCTTCCGTACGTTCACCTCGAAGGAAGACGTGGCCCTGGCCCCGGAGAAGGAACTGTGGGCCGCCTACAGCACATACATCGACAACCGGCCCCTGCCCAGCGAGCACCTGTTCAGCGCCTACAAAGACGCGCTGTTCGCGGCACTGGAGCAGATGGCGGACGGATGGGAGCAGCGCTTCCTGGCCAGCCGCAGCCTGGCCGACCGAACCCCCGCGCTGACCGCACACAGCCTGCGCCACTGCTCAGAGGTCTCCGCGAACGTCGTCCGGATCGTGGCGGACCGGCTGGCCGGACAGCATCCCGGCCACACCGAACTGCGCCTGCTGCTCGACCTCATGCTGGCCGCCTGGCACTGCGCACTGGAGACGTGGACCTCATCGGACGCCACACAGCAGGACCGCGCGGCACTCATCCAGCACATGCACAAAGCCTTCGCGGTAATCCCCGCGGTCGCGGCAGCGGCAGCACAGGACAGCTGAGTGGACAGGGCGCTCTCCCGCGGGCCTGTGACGATCTTGGCGTTTCGCGGGCTCTGCGGCGAGTCGCGAACTCCGGCTGGCCGAGGATGGCACTGGTGTCTGCTTGGAGGCGCCTCTCTGGGGCACCGGATGTTGTACGCGTGCAACAATCCGGCCCTTTCGGCGGTGGCTGCCGCCATAGGGAAGGCCCTCCAGGTCGTACAAGCGTGCCAGGAAGTCGATCTCCCCTAGGCGGCCATGCCGGGTGGGGAGGCTTCTGATGTAGTCGAAGATGTCGCGTCGTGGCACTGGTGTGATCCGCCTCGCCGGGTCCACGTCGACGTCATCAAGCCCGGCGCAGGGACACGAGGGTGGCCGGCCCGACGGATGCGGGTCCGTACTTGTCGCGGATGCGGTCCATGGCCTGCTCGGCGAGCAGGCGGGGCTCCCGGGCGCCGTCCAGGCTGATCTGCTCGGCGACTGGTCGGCATCGATGAAGTCCTCGGCTCTCAAGCCGATCCTGGTCAGGCGGGCGCGTTGCAGGCCGGCGGCGTCCATCAGCTGGTAGGCGACGGTGCGCAGGTCCTCGTCGTGGCCGGAGGGTCTTCTCCCAGACGGTGCCGCCCGCGAAGCGCAGGGTCAGGGTGAGAGCTCGGGCGGCCTGGCCGCGATGACGCTGCTGGAGGCCGAGCTGGACGACGAGGTCGAGCAGGGCGGCCCGGCATCCCCAACTCTGACGAAGGTGCGCCTGCGAGCTGGGCGGCCTGACCGCGTGAGCACACGAAGGCTCGTGCCTCCTGTCGCATCCACAGGGCACGGGCCTTCGTGCGTTTCAGGGTCTGGAAACAATGGTTTCCAAGTCGTTCGACTCACTCGAACGTGGAAGACGTCATCAGGCGACAGGGCCCGGCCCCCGCGAGCTGCGGGGCATGCTGTGCGGCGCGAAGATCGGCACCGGGCAGTCGTCGCGGTAGGTCTTCGGCATCTCGCCCGACCAGTGAGACGTGTTTCCCGCGGGAAACACGGAAGGAGCGGCAGCGCTACGGCGCCAACTATCCGGCGGCGATGCCCTTGAAGCCGGAGCCGAGCCCGCGCCGCTTGCCGCGTGACGCGGCGTCAGCCCGCGCGGTGAGGGCTGCGACCACCGCCTGGGCGGTCTGCGGGGTGAGGCCGGCGCTCACCTGGCCGGAGGACAGGACCCGGTGTACGCGCCAACTCCGTGGGCGCGGAGGGCGTCGGCGAGCGCGGCGGCCGCGGTCTCCGCTGGCCCGGCACCCACCCGGCGTCGTCCTGCTGCACCTGGCCGGGAAGGGCGTCGCGTCGGCTGAGGAGGACCGCCAGGGCCTGCGCCTCGGGGGCATCCAGCGTCACGGTCACCAGCGCAGCCCCGAGCTGGTGGACACGGTGCCGGGACAGACCCTGAGCAGCGAGTGCCCGGCGCAGCGCCGCACTCGTTCCGGCCGCCGCCCTGCCGCCGACCTCACTCGGGCTGGTTCCGGCCCCGGCCTGTTCGGCGCGCTCCACCACGGCGGCCGCCGCCACAGGCACGACAGCGAGGATCTCCGCACACTCCAGGTCGAGCTGGGCGAGCGCACCGGCCAGGACTCCAAGGGCGGCGGCCACGTCCTCCACCGCGCCCACGCTCCACCGTGACCGGTCGGCGGCGTCGGCCAGCGTGCACGCCGCGACGACGGTCTCCTCCGCCAGCATCTCCACGTGGCCCGGCTCGGTCGTCAGCTTCATGCCCCGCCCAAACGAGATGTGACCGCGCAAGGTCGTGCGCGCTGATCACATGATGACGCCCGCGACACCACTGGCCGTGCCAGGTCGCGGAAGCACCGGGCAGCCCGTAGACCGGACGCATGGTCCTTCGGCCGCCGGTGGAACCGATGCCGGCGCAGGCCCGCGACACGGTGCCCGCGCCGGGTGCGCTGCCCGGTGAGCTGCGATTTCAGCCCAAGTTCGACGGTTTTCCAGACGCGAGAATGTGTCTCACCGCAGCGCAGGACACTGCCTTGCACACATGCGTGGTCGACAGCGGAAGACCGTGGAACGGAGTCCTGCTGAACGGTGAATTAGCGGCAGGCGTCGTCAGCGCTCTGCCGTCGACTAGATTTACGAGGACAAAAGCGGACCACGAGAGGTGGCGCCGGTGTCCGATACATCTTCGCAGGAAGATCCTGCAGCTCCAGCACCGAAGAACCCAATGCCACCTCATCTGACCGCGAGATTCGTGGACCCGAACGATGGTGGGTTCAGCAGCAACCATGTAGCGATGTTCATCGCAGCGGCAACACTTGTGCCGTTCGTGCAAGCAGTAGCCAGTGCGCTTGGCACGGATGTCGGAGGGCGCCTCAGTCGGGCGACACGCAGCGCTCTCAAACGGATCCTGCAGCGTGAACTCGAGCGCGAATCATCTGTAGGTGAGGCCGGGCAAGCAGTTCTCATTTCCCCGGGAGGCACTCGAGTCTGCCTCGACGTCGACATGCCAGAAGACGCGCTTGCACAGCTGCTCATCATGACCTTTGATGCGCTGGAGACTGACAACTCGGATATTTCAGCGCTCATTCGCTGGACATCAGCGGGATGGCTCGCGACAGTCGTCCGTGCCGGTGAGCTCGTCGATCGGATCTGGAGCCCTGAACGAGCCGAGTGGGTCGCGGCTCCTGACCGCCGGGCATCGCCACCAGGTCGCGCCGGGCATAGGCCGCGTATGGGCAGAAGACGTCTTTGAGCGCTGTATCACCCTCGGTGGCGCTGCACAACTCACGGAACTTGGCGCCCTGGACAGGCCCGAGCGAGCCCGGCACACTGCGTGTGGGCGGGCTCGCGTCGGTTCGGCCCTCCCACCCCGGGGTGGGGCACCCGTTGGCGACGCCTCCCATGAGGCAACCCGGGCAGCGGTCCGGAACCGCGTGCACGGGCCTGGGCAGGGTCCTCCACCGCTCGCGGGCTGCGCTTCATGGGCCTGCGGATTGATGTCTCTGAGACATGCCTCAGTCTGGAGAAGGACGGCTACCGGGCGCTCGTCTTCACCCCGTGGCCGGTGCCCGGCCAGCTGTTGGTGCAGTCCCGGCGTGGCAGCCTCATGCAGAGCAGCTTCCCGGACCTCGTGGGCGCGACCGCGGACCTGCCCGACGGCCTGGTCTTCGACGGGGTTATGTGACCTGTCCAGCTGCCTCAGCCCCATGGTGTCTCAGGCGGCGCACCTCCGTAGACGAGGCACGTTCGCCGCCGATGGTTCGGGGAACCGAACAAGGAAATACAGTCGCGCGGCCGTCGGCGCGACGCAGATAACCTGCGCGGATGGAGTGGATTCAGCGGGCCGCTGGCGCGGTCGTCGGCTCAGCGGTGGGTGACGCGCTGGGCGGTCCCTTCGAGTTCGGTCCTCCGGGAGCGTTCTCTGCACGGTTTCCCGCGCCTGGTGCTGGTGGTGAGATGTGCGGAGGCGGTGGCTGGGATCCTGGCGAAGCCACTGACGACACGCAGATGGCCGTCCTGGTCGCGGAGTCGCTGTTGGAGCGGGACGGACTGGATCTGCCGGACATCTTCACCCGCTTCCAGCGGTGGGCAGCATCAGAACCGAAGGACATCGGCTTGCAGACCGAAGACGTCCTGACCAACGGCATGCCCTGGGACCTCGCCGCTGCGATTCATTTCCAGGTCAACCAGCGAGCAGCGGGAAACGGCTCCTTGATGCGGGCATCGACCTCCGCGGTCTGCTTCGCAGCCGCCGGCCAGGAAGCCAGCATGAACGCGGCCCGGCGCATCGCTGCCCTCACTCATGGCGACCGCGCGGCTTGGGAAGGCACCGCGATCTTCCACGAACTCATCCGCGTCACGCTCGAGGACACCGGCCCACTCACCGCGCTCCCGGACATCCTGGCTCTCGTCCACCCCGACCACCGCGGCCGCTACGCCACCGTCCTCGCGCCCGACTGGCACCCCGATCAGGCGACCGAGTTCAACGGTGCCGTCTGGCCCTGCCTGGGGTCCGCCGTCTGGGCCCTGCGCACCACCAACAGTTTCGAAGACGCGATACGCGCGGCGATCGACCTCGGCGGTGACACGGACACGGTCGCCGCGGTGACCGGAGGCCTCGCAGGGGCGTACTACGGACTGGATGCAATCCCCACCCGCTGGACCCAGCCACTTCACGTGCCCCTCCCCGGATTCGACGGACGGGTGCTGCACCTGACAGACCTGCTCCACCTTGCACACCGCCTCGCAGAGGGCCGCTGATGAGACAGGTGTGGTAGACCGCATAAACGGCGAGCTGGTCGTGTGGGCCAAGGACAGGATGTCGTTCGAAGCGCTCCAGCGGCGAGCGGTCTCCGGCGGCCGCACCGCCGCCCGCCTCGCCGCAGAGGAACCCGCGCACTTCATCGCCTTCGACCTCCTCCAGATCGACGGCCAGGAGCGGCGCGCCCAGTTGGAGCAGTTGTTCGCCGACCGCGGGCTGAGTGCCCCGTGGACGCTCTGCCCCGAGACCACGGATGTGGCGACGGCGCAGGACTGGCTGACCTCCTGGACGCAGGTGCCCGGCGTGGAAGGTCTGGTGATCCGGGGGAGCGGTCAGCGGTATCTGCCGAGAGCCCGCGCGTTCTACAAGGTGCGGCGCCGGGACTCCACCGAGGCGGTGATCGGGGCGATCACCGGCAGTGTGCGCCGGCCGCAGACGCTCGTGCTGGGCCGCTTCGACGAGGCCGGGGTGCTCCGGCCGGTGGCCCGCAGTACGCCGCTACGGCCGGAATCGGCGCGCGACCTCGCCGAGCGGCTGGCACCGGCAAGGCCCGGACACTCGTGGGAGGGCGTGCGGTTCACGACCTCGTGGGGGGTCGCGCACCCCGCTGGACGTCGTGCTGGTCGAACCGGTGCTGATTGCGGAGATCATGGTGGACACCGCGCTGGAGCGCGGATCATGGCGGCACCCGGTGCGCTGCGCCCGGCTCCGGCTCGATGTCGCGGTCACTGATGTCCCGCCCTTCGGAGCTGGTGCCCAGTCGGCCAGCGGATGACCTCCCCTCACGGCCAGCGGAGCGCCTGCCGGGCGGGGCCGCAGTGTCACGGGCCCGTGAGGATGTCGTGGGTGCCGATCCGGCGCCACACGACGTGGCAGACGCCCGGTGTCTGCTCCGGCCCGTACTGCCACGTCGCGCGGCCGTTGCCGTCCCAGGTGAGTTCGAAGACGCCGGGTGCGCGCCGTATGCCCTTGATGCGAAGGCCGGCGCGGAAGTTGCCGGTGCGCAGGTCCTCGACGAAGGCCGCCACGGTGCGGCGGAAGCGACGGCGCTGCTCTGGGGTCAGGCGGTCCAGGTCGGCGGCGAAGCGCAGCAGGGCCTCGTAGGTGGGCACGGTGAACCTCCAGGACGCACGAAGCCCCCGGCCGGAGTCGGCCGGGGGCGGTGGTGGCTGTTCGTGTTGAAGGGTGTCAGTGACGCGGTGCGCTCAGCGGTGGTGGGCGGTTGGGGAAAGAGTGGTGCGTTGGTGCGCGTTGGATGGCGTTGGAGTCGGCTCGGGGCGGATTTCGTGGTGGGTGGTGCTGGTGTGGTTGTGGCGCAGTATTCGCACGGCCCGGGTCAGCCGCTGTAGCGGGCGCTCATCAGGTCGAACCACTTCTGCTTGTCGGCCGGATTGTTGGCGCAGCTGGTGCAGTGGGGCAGGTAGTCGGTCCGGGTGGGGTACGGCACGTTCGAGTGGACGGTGACGGTCGGGCGCAGCATGAGGGGGCGGCGGCACAGCGGGCAGAGGTCTTCGTGGAGCAGTTCGTGAGTCATGCGGCGCACTGTGTACAGGTCGGTGGCTTACCGTCTCGGGCTGTCCGGACGGCCCGCCCGGCGGGAAGGACCCCGGATCGCGCATTCTCGCCGGTCAACGCCGCGGTTCCATGGGCCGATGATCAGCATGTCGGCAGTCCGCCCGGGGAACGGGTGGCGCTATCTCTTCCGTGGCGTGATGGTCGGCGACGGACGCCGCGCCGCAGGTACGCCGCTGCGCGCCGCCCAGGACGAAGCCGGTGTCCCGCCCGGCGTCTGGAAGGGCCGGGGCCTGGCCGCGCTCGGTCTCAGGGCCGGGGACGTGGTGACCGAGCGGCAGGCCGAACTGCTCCTGGGGGAGGGCCGGCACCCGGATGCCGACCGGATCGAGCGCGAGCGCCTGGAGGCGGGCGACGATCCGGCAGCGGCGCGGCAGGCGACCGTGCTGGGCAGGCCCATCGAGCACAACCGCTCACCGAAGACCGACAAGGCCAAGGAGCGGACGCCCTGGCTGGCCATGGACCTGGTGTTCCGGGCGCCGTCGACGGCACACATCGCGTGGGCGCTCGGAGATGACGAAACCCGGCTGGTACTGGAGCTGTGCCAGGACATCGCCAGGGACAAGACGCTGGCGTGGTTCGAGGATTCGGTCGCGGAGATGCGCTGGAAGAGCGGCGGCAAGATCCGCAAGCCGATCCGGGACGGGCTCATCGTCGCGGTGTTCCGGCACTACGAGTCGAGAGCTGCCGAGTCGAAGCCGCTGCTCCACGATCACGCGGTGGTGTCGATCCGTGCCCGGCGGCCGGACGACAAGGGGACGTGGGGCAACCTGTCGGCGGACTCGCTGATGGCCCACATCGTCGCGGCCGACACTCTCTACCTCCTGTACTTCATGGAGGAGGTGTCCGCCCGGCTCGGGTGGGCGTGGGAGCCGCGCGAGGTGACGCCCGGCCGCCGGCCTGTCATGGAGATCGCGGGCATCGACCAGCGGCTGATCGCCTGGCAGTCGACCCGCCGCCAGCAGATCGAGGACGCGCTCCCCGTCCTGACGGCCAAGTATGAGGAACGGCAGGGGCACGCGCCGGGAGAGCGGGCCTCCTACGCGCTGGCCTGCCAGGCCGCCGACCAGACCCGCCCGCCCAAGCGCACGGAGCGACAGCGTCGGGCGGCCGAGCACTCCTCATGCCACCTTGATGACAACCTTGCCCGAGGTGTGACCGTTCTCGACGGTGGCGAGGGCGGCCGGGGCGTCGGAGAGCGGGTGGACCGCGGTGATCACGGGTGCGAGGAGCCCGTCGAGGGCCAGCCGGGCCGACCGCTCCAGGTTTTCGCGGTCGACGCGACGCTCGACGAAACGCCCACCGAGATCGGGCACAGACATATCACCCACAGCGATGACGTTGCGAGGGTCCTGGGCCAGCGGAACGACCGTCCGCAGCGAGGCGCCTCCGACCAGGTCGACGATCCCGTCGAAGCCGTCCGGAACCAGCTCGCGTGCCGCGGAGACGACGTCCCCGGCCATGTAATCGATGAACCGCACCCCGATGGCCTCGGCGTGCTCGCGTTTGGCGGTACTCCCGGTGCCGATCACACGCAGCTCGCGCCCGATAGCCAGCCGGGCGACGGCGAGACCGACCCCGCCCCCGACCCCGTTGACCAGAACCGTGGCACCGGCCGGGAGGCCGAGCTGGTCGAGCACGTCCACCGCGGTCGTCCCGGTCACTGGCAGCGTCGCCGCCACGGTCGCGGACAGACCCTCCGGAATGCGCGCGGTGTTCGGCGCGGACAGCACCGTCGTCTCGGCGTAGGTGCCGCCACCAGTGAGTGCGAAGCCGAAGACCGCCTCACCCACCTCGAGCCCCTCGACGTCCTCGCCTCGCGCGAGAACCGTTCCGGCTGCCTCCATGCCCAGCACGCGGGGAAACGGACGCCCGCCATCGAGCCCGTCGACCAGACCCGAGCGCAGAAGGTGGTCGAGGGGATTCACGCCAGCGACGTCGACCCGGATCAGCACCTCGCCGCGACCGGGGAGGGGATCGGGACGATCGAAGAACTCCTGCACCTCAGGCCCGCCATACCTGCCGAAACCCCACGCCTGCCCCATCTTTCGCCGCCTCTCGTATAACCGCCCCGGTGATTCCGGGCGTTGTCGCCATCCTCACCTCTGACATTGATGTAAGGGGCAACCGGCTGAGACGCAGATCACAGCATCAGGCCGACTGCGTCACCGGTTCCGGGCCCGTGGACAGCTCCGCCCGGTGCCGGCTATTGGCCCTGATTAGCACGTCGAGTGCATCCCGGGTCTCGATCAGGTGCGCAATGTCGGCGTCGATCCGGTCGCGCTCGCGCATCATCGCTGTGAACGTCTCCTCAGCGACGCCCAGGTCACCCGGGACGTCCACACACGGCAGCACAGTCGCGATCACATGGCTGGACATACCCGCGTCGAACAGCCGTCGGATGAGCGACACGCGCTGGACCGCAGCATCGGAATAGTGACGCTGCCCCGCGTCGGAGCGTGAGCTGGTCAGCAGGCCCTGCTCTTCGTAGTACCGCAGTGAGCGCGGACTCACGCCCGTGCGCTTGGACAACTCGCCTATCCGCATCCCTGAGAGCCTACGCCCGCGTGCTCCAAGTCCAGACCGCCAGCGAGTCATGGACGCTCGCGGACACCCCCACGGCCGCAAGGTCGTCGTCCCGGTCCCACGACTGAGCACGTTCGTCTGTACACGCCTGAGCACTTTTCTCAGTACGCCGACAACCTCCGTGGGAGCCACCTGGCGGCTGCCCTACGAGCCGGCCCGCTGCCGGCTGCTGAGGTGAGAACACTGCCAGTGGGCGATGCGACGTCTGGTCACCCGTGACCCAGCACTTCCCATGCTGCCGGTGGCCTCAAGCCGGTTCCGCGTGACATGCAGGGTGGACCGGGGTCACCGTGCGGCGCTGCGCGCTCCACCGCTTCCCCGACAGCTCCGGCGCACGCGGCTGCGACAACTATGCGCTCCGGACGGAAGGCGAAACGGCGATCGTGTGGCCGTTCGTAGGTCGTCCTTCCGTATGCGCTCGGCGTTCTACCGAGCCTCCCTAACCCGCGCCGAAGGTGACTCCATCACCATCGAACAGAACGACGTGGACGTCGACCCCAGGGCGCTCCTGCGGATCACCCAGGCCTTCCCGCCCAGATACGAGCAGAACATGGTGCCGAGCTTCACCATGACGATCGACCAGCCCGAGACGAGGGGTGAGCGCGCCAAGCACACGCCTGTGGCCCTGACCACCAAGGACCGGGCAGTGCTCACGGGCTCACTCGCCCAGTTCCCGCCGAAGCGCGCCCTGTTCCAGCTCCACAACCCGGTCGACCTCATTGACCCCAAGCATCCGGATACCGTCGTCGCCACGATCCAGCGCTTCCCGGTCAAGGTCGGCGGCCTCTAGCCACACCGCCCGCCCGGGCCTGGAGCAGGTTGTACGGGTTGTCCCCCGGGTGGGGTGTGATGCGCATGCCGGTGATCCTGCCAGCCTGGAGAGCGGTTGAGCGGGTGTTTCGACCCGCCTGGCAGCGCACCTGTGGACCGAGGGCCAGGCGAGTGTCCCGGGCGGGGAAGTGCTGCCCGCAACCTGACACCGACTTGCGACGCACGCGCCCTCCCGCGTGCTGTCAGCCCGGCCGGTCACGGCCCGAGCGGGACGCTGCGCACAGCGCAGCGCCCGGTCGTTTGGGTGAACGACCGGTGAGCGGCGCGCCCGCCAGCTGGCGGACGGGCAACCATCCAGAAGTGGTTCATCCCAGGGAAGGGGCTTTCCATGCGTCGTGCACTGATCATCGTCGATGTGCAGAAGGACTTCTGCGAGGGCGGCAGCATTCCGGTGAAGGGCGGCGCGGGCCGGGCCGCCGCCATCGCCGACCTGGTCGAGCACGCCGACGGGCAGTACGCCTTCGTCGTAGCCACCCGTGACCACCACATCGACCCGGGCGACCACTTCTCCGAAAACCCCGACTTCCAGAACTCGTTCCCCGTCCACTGCGTCGTCGGCAGCGAAGGAGGCGAGTTCCATCCGGCCTTCGCCCCCGCCGTGGACGCCGGGCACGTCGACGAGGTCGTCTTCAAGGGCGCGCACTCCGCCTCAAAAAGCGGTTTCGAGGGCTTCACCAAGGACGGCACGACACTCTCCGCCTGGCTGAAGGCCCGCGATGTCACCGCCCTCGACGTCGTCGGCATCGCGACCGATCACTGCGTGAAGGCCACCGCACTGGACGGAGTCCGCGCGGGCTTCACGGTGCGGGTCCTGCTCGACTACACCGCCGGCGTCGCCGCCGACACCACGCGCACCGCACTCGACGAGCTGCGCCGGGCCGGCGTCGCGCTGAGCGGCGAACCCGTCGTCGCCTGAACAAGCCAGTTCAGTTTCCCCGACCCGTGCGTTCACAGGCGAGGGACCGGATCGGTCCTTGCCCTGCTTGCAACGCTGGTTCAGCGATCCCAAGCCCGGCCGTCCCCCGTCTCCGGTGGTAGTCACGGAGCCCGTACGGCTGTGGTGGCACCCCTACTGGGAGACCGCCCCCTCGGTGCCGGCGGCGCGCTCCGAGGTGCGGCAGCTGGCCCGCGCCCGGCGGGCCGTCCAGGCGGCGTGACCGCGCGTCTCGGTCGACCAGGAGCACGGGGGGTGCGCCAAGGGGTTGCGCCTATCTGTTGCGCTGGATGGTGCGCCAAGGGTTGCGCGAGATGTTGCGCGGCCCGCAGGACCGTCCCCGTGTTCGTGCAGGTCACCGCGCGGTTTTGCCGTGGTCGGATCGCTGACATCCCCGTTGCGGCCGCTTTCGCCGATGTCCCTTGGCTGGTGTGAAGGAGGAAGGGACGGGCGGGATGGGCGGCGCGGCCGCGGCCGGGGATCGGGGCGCGCTCAGCCGGTTGCGCGTCGGCCGGGGCCGCCGCGCCTCGCCGCCGTCAGCCCGGCGGCGGAGGCCGGGACGGAAATCGTCGGCGCCCCGGTGCTGTCCTTCCGGTGCCGAGCCCCACCAAGGGGTGAGGCGGGAAGGTCTCGCCGGATGGAGGTTCCGCTGTGATCGTTCGACTCCTGGGTGGCCCGCTCGCCGGTCGCGTGCTGGAGACCACCGACACCCCGTGGGCCGGAGGCTGGCTCACGGCCGGTGACGCCGACTGGGGCCTGTACGTCCCGGTGCACCGAGACCCGGCGACCGGCATCGTCCTGGCGGAGGCCCGGGTGACCATCCCGCGCCGCCGGTAGCCGGCCCCCGGGCATCTGCTGCAACACCCGAGCCGCGTTGCACACCTGACCTGCGGCGACAGGCCTGGATGTCCGCCCGGGACCGCTGTTGCACCACCCGTGTTGCAGCGGCCTCACGCACGAGACCCCGGGACCGTCGTCCCGGCCCCGGGGTCTCGCACAATCCGGCCCGACGGCCGGACTGCGTCATGCCCAGTCGATGCCCAGCTTCCGCAGCGCGTCCAGCTGCTCCGCGCTGAGCTTGTCCCGCCTCGACTTGGTGTTGCTCATAAACACCCCAAGCCGGACCGCTACCGGGGCGGACTCGCCCTCCACCGCGATCTCTTCTGCGTGGGCCCTGGGGACGCGGTGGTGGCCCTCCCGGGCGATGTACTGCGCAAGGGCCTGAACGCCGCGCTGGAAGGCCTGCTGCGCCTTGCTCAGGCCCTTAGCCGTAGGCGTGGCAGCCGGGGTGGGAGTCGGCGCCTCAAGCGGCTGTACGCCCAACGCGGACAGTCGCTCCTGCTGCTCGGTGGACAGCAGCTTCCAGGTGCCCGGGTTCTTCTGCCGCTCCAGCCACCGCCCGATGTCATCGCCGTCCATCAGCACCCCGGGTGCGATGTCGGGGAGGCTGCCGTCGGCGTCGACGAGGTCGGCGAGGACGCGGTACTGGCGTTGCCAGTCGAGCGGCCAGGGGCAGTTCCAGTCGGGGTCGATCGCGGCTAGCTGCGCCGCGCGCACGGCGGCCCGCTCGGGGTCCTTGCCCAGGCCGCCCTTCCGGCGCAGGTTGGCCATGTGCTGCCCGATCGGCACCATCGCCTCGCCCTCGCCCCACACTGCGTCCTGGCGGGGTGCGAGGTGCCCCGTGGCGCGCCGGTAGGAGCGGAGCGCGGCGAGCTTGTTCTCCCACGCTTCCTCGCTCGGCTCCCAGACCATCCCGGCCTCAGGCGCGTCCAGCAGCAGCTTGCGCCGCTCCTCCAGTTCACCGGCCCGCAGGGCCTTCCTCTGCTGGTGGACCCAGCGCCCAAGCGGAAAATCCTTCGTGACCCCAACTTCCACCTCAACGTCGTAGGGCACGGCGTAGAGACCGGTGATCTCGTTCTCCGCCCGCCACCGCAGCAGGGCCTGATAGCCCTCCAGCCACACCAGCGACTCCGGCCGGTAGACCCGGGTGCGCAGGAACGCGGCGATGGTGGCCGCGTCCCGGGGGCTGGAGAAGTGGAGCAGGGCCGCTTCGGCGGCGGCCTGCGTGTCGTCGTCCTCCTGGTCCTCGCCGTCGCCCGCGCCGCCGGCCCCGACGATCTGCCCGTCCTCGTCCCGCCGGACGTGCACCTTGCGCTTCCCGCTCGTGAGCACCCGGGAAGCGAGCTGCTCGACCAGACGTTCGTCATGCGAACGCAGGCCCTGGAGGACGGCTACAAGCGGGCGGAACGAGGCGCTGGCAACCATGTCCGTGGGGTCCTCGCCGGGCTCCAGGAACACCGGCACGATGATCCTGGCGACCTTGGTGGACCCGTCGCGGTTGAGCCGGAGCGCCCGGCCGATGTTCTGCACGATTTCCACCTGGGAGCCGCGGGCGTCGGCGAAGCAGACGGCCTCCACACCCCGCTCGCCCGTGATGTCCACGCCTTCCCCGAGAACGCGAACACTGGCGAGGAAGGCGCGGTGCACCCTGCGCCCAGCCGCGTCGATCCCGTTGGCGAACTGGCGCAGCACCTCGCGCCGCTCGGACACGAGGTGGTCGCCGCACAGCCACGCCGACCACACGCGGTCCGGCGGTACGTGGCGGCCGGCCTCCAGCTCGTAGAACTCCGCGTCGATCGACGACTTGGGGAGCCGGTCTGCGGCCGCCAGGTCCGCGTCCGAGGCGTCGTTGACGTATAGCTCGGCCGCCGTCTCCGGCAGCTTCTCCGCGAACGCGGCGGCCTCCTCCACCTTCTGGTGGAACGTCATGACGGTGCGCAGGTTCCAGGCGGCGGCGTGCTCCAGAAGTGCGGTCTGCAGCAGCGCCAGGCGCCGGCCCCGCCGCGCCTCCTCGGATTCTCCGAGGACGGGTGAGGGGTCGTGGATCTCGAGAACGTCGATCTCGAATCCGGCGAGGATGCCCCGCTCGATCGCCTCCGACAGCCCCAGCTCAGCCAGCCAGGGACCGTACGTCTGCGAGTCCTGCCCCATGGACGCCAGCTCCACCTCCATCCCGCCGGCGCCCTTGTTCGGGCGGGGGGAGGCGAGGATGCGCGGGGTGGCGGTGAGGTAGAGCCGGAAGTCGGCGGGGATGCGGGCGTTGTCGTGGATCGCCGCCCACGGCTGACCAAGATCACCGGCGGTTGAGTGGGCTTCGTCCACGATGGCGAGGTCGAACGGGGCCATCTGCTGGCCGTAGAGCCATTCCCCGCCCGTCAGAGCGGCCTCCAGCGGCCCGCGGACCGTCCGCTGGCCCGTCGGGTCCTCCGGGTCCTCGCGGTCCACCAGGGAAGCGTAGGTGGCGAACGCGACCACGGGCCCGGTTCCGGCCCACAGGGCAAGCTGGATCGCATTGGTGGTGGTGCGCACCCCCAGCGAGCCCAGCACCGGGTCGTTCTCCAGCGAGCACACCGCCACCATCGGCGCCCGATGCCCGACCGCCCGCCACGCATGGGCGGTCTGCGCGAGCAGGTCCAAGGTGGGAACGGTCACGAGGATCCGGCCGCCCGGGAAACACTCCAGCGCGCTCGCGGCAGCAGTGATCGTCTTACCGGATCCGGTGGCGGACACCAGCGTGCCCCGAGCCCCCTGCGCGGGAACAGAAGATCTTGCAAAGAATCGGACCCATTCCCGAATTGATGTTTTCTGGGTCACCTGATGTTCCCGGAGGCTGATCACAGATTTCGACCTTTCCTTTTTCCGGGCGAAATCAGGTTCTTCCACCACGTGCCCGTGCCCGAAGAGACCGCGCCCCCTCCGAGGGCGGGAGCGGGGTAGGGGTACCTGTCGATCCCGCCGCGTGCGGGCAGCTCGTCCTCGAAGTCGCAGGCGGCTACGGCTTTGAACCCGCCACGCCACAGCGCCTCAAGCACGGCCGTGACGGCTTGGACTACCTCCTCGGCCGGCGCTCCATCGGCGGCCTCGCACTCCAGCACGGTCGGCCACTCAAGGAAGTCGAAGGGGTGGGCGCGCCTGCCTGTCGCGTAGTCGCTGGGCTCGCCGGACACGCGCACCGGCCCGACGGTCAGCTCCGCACCGTCGTCTTTGAGGCCGAGGGCGTCTCGAAGCCGGCCCAGGACCCGTGGAGCGGCCTCCGCGTCCACGCAGATCGAGGCGTCGCTGTAAGTGGAGTCCGGGTCGAGGGGGCGAAGACCTGCGGTCATGCGCCATGCGCACTCCCTTGAGCTACCGTCAGTGCGAGGACGAGAAGGCGCGCTGCGTTCACCGGCCGAAGCGGCCCTTCTTGGGCGCCTCGGCAGGGATCAGTTCCTGTACGTGGACGAGTTCGGCCACACGGATGTTCAGGTGCTCGGTGTACGTGGTCGGCGACTTGTCGCCCTTGCTCCAGGACGACGTGGCCAGCTCCACGAGCCAGCTCGTCGGTGAAGTGCGGAAGACCAATCGGCCGCACGAACTGGAGTCGGTGCTGTACCTCGGGCGACGTGTGCGAGCGGTCTCCTCAGCGCGCGCGAGGGCCGCCTCCTCTCCGCCTTCGACGGGGACCTTGTCCACCAGTTCCCACTCCCCGTAACTGACCCGCTCCACCAGCACGTACCAGCCCACCATCCCGCTCCTCCCCAAGTACGCCGACCACCGCCACGCTCAGCTCGACCGGTATCCAGGCCATCAGCCACTGCTTGCGCAAAGCACCGAGGCTGATGTGGCGCCCGGCCCTGCTACCGGGTGTCCTCGATTTACGCCAATGCTACATGCTGCATCACATTGAGATGCAGGCTTGCAAGACTCTTCGACAGAGCCCCCACCCAAGATCCCGTCCGCCCCCGGTGGGCATCGTGCATCGGGGTACACGGTGCCGCATGGCACCGAAGACCGAACGCATCCAGTTCCTGCGGGCCGTGCGGCAACTGCGCCGTATCCGCTCCTTCTACGCTGCGGCCATCCTGCTGTGGACGGGATCCGCGGCCTGGACCGGATGGCAGGCCCCAGGGAGCCGGCAGATGTGGGTGTCCGTCCTCCTCCTGGCCGTCTTCACCGCATTGCTCGGCACCGCGACCCTCGCCCTGCGGCGACTCGCAGTCCCCGCAACAGGCCGGCCCGTTCACCACGCTGCCCCTCACAAACTGCCGAGCACCCACCGCCACGCCCACGCCTGAGAGCCCGTCACCCCTTGCTCATGAAGCCGGCCAGGTCCCGGCCATGCCTGCCGGGCAGAGCCGTGACCGAACCAGGCAAGCTCCGCCTCTGCAGGTGAGCGAGCCATAGGCTCGTTGATCGTCCCCACACAGCGCCGTCGGCCCTTGTGACGAGCGACCACCGTGCGGTACCGCACCGTTCACTCCGAGCAGGAGCGATCGATCGAGAGGAGTTTGACCTTCTCCAGGTACTCCATGTGCTCGCCCCCCAGGGGCTCGACGACACCGACAACGAATTGCTCGTCGTCTTCTGCAGCGACAAACACCGTCTCGGAGCCCTCAGCGGAAAGTTGCGTGCCAGAAACGCTCGAACCGGATATCTGTACCTTGACAACGTAGGAGCATGCGAGACCGGATGAGTTGCTTATGGAGGCCTGCACACCCGGACCCGAAATAGACATGTATGGGGCCTTGGCAAGAGTCAAGTCATCCGCCGCTGGTCTGGACGGCTTCTGTTGATCTTCCTGAAACCAGGACACTGCACTCATCAGGCCAATGACCACGGTAAATCCGATGACCAAAAGGCCGACAAGTAACCAGCTGCTTTTCCTCTGCGTCATGAGTCAAAGCTTAAAAGCCTGAAGAAGGATCAAACAGCCTGGAGCGTGGACGAGTTCCACGCTCCAGGGATCGGGGCACCCACCCCTCGAAAACGGATTCTGATCCTCCACGGCCCCCGACCCCCTCACCTCGCTTGCCAGGGCCGCAGGCCCGTTGGCCGCCCCGCGCAGCGGGGCCGGCCTCTTGGGGCGCTGCGCCCCGTGGCTGGAGCGCAGCGGAGGCCACCTCACGGGGTCGCAGGCCCCGCAGCTCCGGGAGCGCAGCGGACGGAGCTCCACCAGCCCGGCGCAGCCGGGCTGGTGGAGCTGCTCACGCGGAGCGAGCAGCTCCGCT
>NZ_JBVJYH010000038.1:0-43665 GCF_055600785.1 Streptomyces sp. NPDC038200 | reverse complement strand
GGGGAAGAACTCGTACCAGGAGCCGTACAGGGCGCGTTCGCGCTCCACCAGCAGGGGCATCGGATCGGAGGCCGTCACCAGCTCCCGCAGCGGATAGCGGGCCAGGAGCGTCTCCACCTCCGGGGCGAGGGCCGCCTCCAGGCGGTCGTGCACCGAGCGGGAGTCGTCGCCGAGGGTCCGCGCGGTGGCCAGGACCAGGTCGCGCTCGGGGCCCTTGGGCACTCCGGCGGCGGCACGCTCGTACAACTCGGCGCCCTCTTCCAGGACCAGGCCGGTGTCGATCCCGGCCGGCACCTTCACCGACGCGGTGTGCCGCCAGGTCGCCAGCGGATGGCTCCACGCCTCCACCCGGTAGGTCCAGCGGCCCGGGGAGTCCGGGGTGACCTCCGCCCCCCAGCGGTCGCTTCCCTCGGACAGCTCCCGCATCGGTGTCCACGGGCCGCGGCGGCCCGCCGGATCGCGCAGGACCACGTTCGCGCCCACGGCATCGTGCCCTTCACGGAACACGGTGGCCGTGACCTCGAAGGTCTCTCCGGCCACCGCTTTCGCCGGGCGCCTGCCGCACTCCACGGCCGGCCGGACGTCGCGTACCGGTACACGGCCGATGGCCGGGGTCCTGCGCATGTATCTCACCTCCGCCGTGCGCGAAGCCGGGCACGGCGGCCCGGCTTCGCGATCCGAAAGTCGGGCCGGTGCGAGCCGGTCCCGAGGGGAACGCCTTGTACGGTGCCAGGTCAGGGCCTTGGCGCCGTGGAACGCCGCTCCGGTGGCGGCGCTCTTCTCGCCGACCGACGCGGCTGCGGCCGGCCGTCCTGCTCGCGCAGGTAGGTGACCGGGTTCGTGCGCAGATAGCGCTCGGCCGCGTCCGCGGCTTCGCGAGCGCAGCGTTTGCCCATCAGCACGCACAGGGTGTACCCCGAGTCCTCGAAGGTGGCCCGGACCGCGCGGTCGTACGGCGAGGCGAGCATCACGCGCTCCCACGCCCGGTAACGCCGCAACTGCCGGGCCACTTCGGCCTTGGCCGGTAGCAGCATGGCCCTCTTCACCTTCCACGCTCTCGACTGGGCGCGTTCCCGACGGTCGGGTGGCGTCCGCGCACGGAGAGGCGCGGCACCGTTACGGCGATCGAGGCTTTCACTTATGGTGCACGCGCGACGACGCAGCGTCTTGTTGGAGCTTCAACGATTGCGGGTGTCGGGGGTTCGTGTTGCACGAATGGCGTAGTGGCCGCACCGTGGAGGTGACTCAGAAGCGATCAGCACTCACGCTATGTGTCCGGGATCCCTCCCGGACGGGCAAGGGGAGCGACAGCTTCGCCGGTGAGGAGCAAGCGACAATGAAGACCGCAGTGCCCTGCTACTACCACCTCGACGTGGAAGTCAGCCCGGAACGGGTGGGACAGGTCAGCCGCATCCTGGCCGCCCATCTCCGCTACTGGGACCTGGAGAACCTCGCGGTTCCCGTCTGCCACGGCGCGGAACTGCTGCTGCGGGCGATCGACGCCCATGCCAAGGACAAGCACACCTCCATCGAGATGTGGTGGAACGGCCAGCACCTCATCACCGCCTTCGGCGACGACGACCCGGATCTCCGCCCCGACCAGGACCTGCGGTCCTGCCTGGCGGACATCGCCGCCATGAGCGACGGTTGGGGCTGCTGCGCCCCGGACGGCGGCAGCAAGATCATCTGGTTCTCGCAGCGTGCCCGCGCCGGCCAGCGCGTCCCGCTGGTGCCGGTCGCCCCCGACTCCACCCTGCGCACGGGACGGAAGGTGCCGCGCGAAGAGCCCGTGGCCGTGCTGGCCGGGTGGGCGCCCGCCGGCGACGACGCCCTGGAGGGCAGCCGGTGACCGCCCGTACCTCCCGTACAGGGCTGCCCGTCTGGAGCGGGCAGCCCTACCCGTTGGGCGCCGCGTTCGACGGTCAGGGCACCAATTTCGCCCTGTTCAGCGAGGTCGCCCAGCGCGTCGAGCTGATCCTCGTCGACGACGCCGGTACCGAGACCCCGGTCCGGCTGCACGAGGTCGACGGCTTCGTGTGGCACGCCTACCTGCCCGGCATCGGCCCCGGCCAGCGCTACGGCTACCGGGTGCACGGCCCCTGGCAGCCGGCGCTCGGACACCGCTGCAATCCGGCGAAGCTGCTGCTCGACCCGTACGCCCGCGCCGTGGACGGTCAGATCGACAACCACCCGACCCTGTACGAGCGCGCCGCGGACGGCCCGGCCCCGGGCGACAGCGCCGGCCACTCCATGCTGGGGGTCGTCACCGACCCGTTCTTCGACTGGGGCGACGACCGCCCGCCCAGGACGCCGTACGCGGACTCGGTGATCTACGAGGCCCACGTCCGCGGCCTCACCCGCCGCCACCCGGACGTCCCCGAGCGGCTCCGCGGCACCTACGCCGGCCTCGCACACCCCGCCGTGACCGAGCACCTCACCTCGCTCGGCGTGACCGCGGTGGAGCTGATGCCGGTGCACCAGTTCGTGCAGGACGGCGTCCTCCAGGACCGCGGCCTGTCCAACTACTGGGGCTACAACACCATCGGCTTCTTCGCCCCGCACAACGCCTACGCCGCCTTCGGCACCCTCGGCCAGCAGGTCAACGAGTTCAAGGCCATGGTGAAGGCGCTGCACGCGGCCGGCCTCGAAGTCATCCTCGACGTGGTCTACAACCACACGGCCGAGGGCAACGAGCTGGGTCCCACCCTGTCCTTCCGCGGCATCGACAACGCCTCCTACTACCGCCTGGTGGACGGCGACTGGGCGCACTACTACGACACCACCGGCACCGGCAACAGCCTCCTGATGCGGCACCCCTACGTGCTCCAGCTGATCATGGACTCGTTGCGGTACTGGGTCACCGAGATGCATGTCGACGGCTTCCGCTTCGACCTCGCGGCCACCCTGGCCCGGCAGTTCCACGAGGTGGACCGGCTCTCCGCGTTCTTCGACCTGATCCAGCAGGACCCGGTGATCAGCCGCGTCAAGCTGATCGCCGAGCCGTGGGACGTGGGCGAGGGCGGCTACCAGGTGGGCAACTTCCCGCCGCTGTGGTCGGAGTGGAACGGCAGGTACCGGGACGCGGTACGGGACTTCTGGCGGGCCGAGCCCGGCTCGCTCGGCGAGTTCGCCTCCCGGCTCACCGGCTCCTCCGACCTGTACCAGCACAGCCGGCGCCGGCCGCGCGCGAGCGTCAACTTCGTCACCGCGCACGACGGTTTCACCCTGCGCGACCTGGTGTCGTACAACGACAAGCACAACGAGGCCAACGGCGAGGACAACCGGGACGGCGAGAACCACAACCGGTCCTGGAACTGCGGGGTCGAGGGCGACACCGACGATCCGGCCGTCCTCGGCCTCCGTGCCCGCCAGCAGCGCAACCTGCTCGCCACGCTGTTCCTGTCACAGGGCATCCCGATGCTCTGCCACGGCGACGAACTCGGCCGCACCCAGCGGGGCAACAACAACGCCTACTGCCAGGACGACGCCCTCTCCTGGGTGGACTGGGACCTCACCGACGAGCAGCGCGCTCTCGCCGACTTCACCCGGCACCTGATCGCGCTGCGCGCCGCCCATCCCGTGCTGCGCCGACGCCGCTTCTTCCGCGGGGAGACCGCGACCCGCCCGGCACAGCCGCTGCCCGACCTGATGTGGCTGCGGCCCGACGCCCGTGAGATGACCGACCGGGACTGGCTGCGCGACGACGCGCACTCCGTCACCGTCTTCCTGAACGGCGACGCCATCGCCGAACGCGACCCCTACGGCGGCCGGATGGTCGACGACTCCTTCCTGCTGCTCGTCAACGGGTACTGGGAGCCGGTGGACTTCCGGCTGCCCGACCACTCCTTCGGCGAACGCTGGACCACCCTGGTCGACACCGCCGAACCCGACGGCGTCCTCGACGAACGCGAACACAAAGCCGGGACCAGGCTCCGCGCGGAGGCCCGCAGCCTGGTCCTGCTGTCCCGTCCGTCCCGCACCGCGAAGGACGCGGCCGAGCGCGCACGTGCCTAGCGGCGCCGACGAGCGCGCACGCGCCTAGCGGCGCCAGTTCGAGGTCACCGTGAACTGCGCGCCGTCCGCGTCGCGCAGGATGGCCTCGGTCTCGTCCTCGCGCAGCACGCTGCCGCCGTGCTTCTCCGCCGCGCGGGCGCAGCCGGGCACGTCGGACACCGCGAAGTGGACCTGCCAGTGCGGACGCACCGAGGGGTCCGGGGCCGCCTCCACCGCGCCCGAGTCGATGCGCGCCACCACGTCACCGCGGCTGCGCAGCACCACCTCGCCGCCCTCGTACTCCACCTCGCAGCAGCCCGGCTTCCCGGTCGCCCAGTCCAGGATCTCGCCGTAGAACATCGCCGAGTCGAAGGCGTCCCGGGTGTGCAGCCGCACGAACGTCGGCGCGGCCTGCCGCCACGCCTCCCAGTTGCCGACCAGCTCGCCCTGCCAGATCCCGAACGTGGCTCCGTCCCGGTCGGCCAGCAGCGCCGCCCGGCCCGGCGGGAAGGACAGCGGACCGACCGCGGCCGTACCGCCGCGCTCCCGGGCCCGGGCCACCGCCACGTCCGCGTCCGGCACGGCGAAGTACGGCGTCCAGGCCACCGCCATCTGCCACATGGAGGCCACGGCGGCGATCCCGGCCACCGGGACCCCGCCCGCCAGGGCGATCCGGAAGTGCTCACCCAGCTTGGCGCCGCGCCAGCGCCAGCCCAGGACGGCGGTGTAGAAGTCCTGGGTGGCCTGGAGATCGCGGCTGGTCAGACTCACCCAGCACGGCGCGCCGAAGACGGAGTCGGTGGAGACGACGTTGTTCCTGCGCGGCTCGCCGCCGGCGGAGGTGTCGTGATTCATGGCAGTCGTCCTGCTCTCGGGGCCGGGCGGCCACCGGTAGGGCACCAGTGTCCGGCCGGACGGGGTGGAAACGCCTGTCGAGTACCCCGGTTGGCAGGCTGCCAGGCCCTTGCGCAGGATGGAGGAATGGGAGAGAGCGAGCCGGACCGGGTGGCCGCGCTGGAGGCGGAGGTCGTCCAGCTGAAAGAGGCCATGACCTCGCACGCGGTGGTGGACCAGGCGATCGGCATGATGGTGGCGCTCGGCCGGGTCACCCCGGACCAGGGCTGGCAGGTGCTGCGGGAGGTCTCACAGCACACCAACATCAAGCTGCGCCATGTGGCGGAACTGATCCTGATCTGGGGGCGGCGCGGCGACATACCGGCCGACATCCGTGCCGAGCTGGAGGACGCCCTGGACCGGTACGGGCCCACGCAGGTGCCGGGCTCCGAGGGGACGTAGGGACAGCGGGCCGGGCGAGGGGGCGGCGGGGCCGGGTACCGGAGCACGGGCCTGGGCAGGAGGTCGGCCGGGCCTGGGCAGGAGGTCGGCCGGGCCCGGGCAGGAGGTCGGCGGGGCCTGGTGAGGGGACAGCGGGCCTCGGAGGCGGGAGGGGTCAGCGGACCTCGGCGAGCAGTTCCTCGCGGAGCCGGTCGAAGCAGCCGCTGAGCAGCCGCGAGACGTGCATCTGCGAGATGCCGAGCTGCTGGGCGATCCGGCTCTGGGTCATGCCGCCGAAGAATCGCATGTAGAGGATGGTGCGTTCGCGTTCGGGCAGTGCCGCGAGACACGGCTTGACGGCGGCACGGTCCACGACGAGGTCGAACCCCGGGTCGGGCTCGCCCAGGGAGTCCCCGAGGGCGTAACCGTCCGTGCCGGCCACCTCGGCGTCCAGGGACAGCGCGGAGAAGCACTCCAGTGCCTCCATACCGGTGCGCACCTCGTCCTCGCTGAGCCGGGTGTACGCGGCGATCTCGGCGACGGTGGGTGCCTGGCCCGCCGTGGACTGCGCCAGCTCCTTCACGGCGCCGCGGACCCGGTTGCGCAGGTCCTGCACGCGGCGCGGCACGTGCAGGGTCCACATGTGGTCGCGGAAGTGGCGCTTGATCTCCCCGGTGACGGTGGGCACCGCGTATGCCTCGAAGGCCCGGCCGCGTTCGGGGTCGTAGTGGTCGACGGCCTTGACCAGACCCAGGGCGGCCACCTGGTAGAGGTCCTCCAGGGCCTCGCCGCGGCCGCGGAACCGCACGGCGATCCGCTCGGCCATGGGCAGCCACAACCGGACCAGCTCGTCCCGCAGCGCCCGGCGCTCGGGACCGTCGGGCAGCCGGGCGAGCCGTTCGAAGGACTCGACCGTGTCCGGGGCGTCGTCATGAGGATGGGACTTCGTGCTGCCGGTGACACGCATCGGGCACACCTCTCTCAGCATGTGCAGGATGGACAGACGCCGTGGGAGGTGCGCTCGGACATGCACAGATCGTCGGGGCGTCCGGCGGAGCCGGCTCCCACGGACGTGCCTCCTGTCCGAAGCACTGAGCTTCGCATTCCCGCTGGAGGACACTCCAAAACAAATATGGTCATATCGGACAGAGGTGTGCATGCCGGGCGATGGCCCCGCAGGTTCTTTTGACCGTCTCTTGGCGGGGAGACATCTCTGTTGCAGAGGTAATTTTCGGGGGTGGAAGCCGAGGCTTTCCCGGAGGAGCCGGCCGACGTCCTGGTGGGCGTCCAGCGGCTGATCCGGCGCCGGCTGCGCGGCGGACTCACCGGACCCCGGCTCCGCGGTGCCGAGGTCGAGCTGCTGCGGCTCGACCCGGCCGTGCGCGAGGGCTCGCCGCCGTCGGTCTCACCGACGCCGCCGACCGGCTGGCCAAGATCTACTCCGGTGGCATGATCCGCCGCCTCGAACTCGCGAGATCGTCGGGGAGCGGGACGCGGGCATCCTGAACAAGCTGCTCGTCGCCCCCACCCCGCGCTCTGCGCTGATCACCGGCAAGGCGTTCGCGGCCGGGGTGAAGTCGCCGGTCCAGGCGGTCGTCGTGATCGTCATCGCCGCGCTGCTCGGTGTCGGTCTCACCTGGAACCCGCTCCAACTGCTCGGTGTCGCCGCGGTGGTGATCATCGCCTTCGCGTTCTTCTCCTGCCTGTCGATGACCATCGCGGGGATCGTGCTCGGCCGCGACCGGCTGATGGGCGTCGGACAGGCGATCACCATGCCGCTGTTCTTCGGGTCCAACGCCCTGTACCCCGTCTCGGTGATGCCCGGCCGGCTCCGGGCCGTCAGCAAGGTCAACCCGCTCAGCCGTCAAGTCGACGCCCCACGCGGCCTGCTGCCGGGCACGCCCGCGCATCTCGCCGCCGACTTCGGTGTGCTGGCGCCGGCCGCCGCCCTCGGCATCACCGCGGCCTCCGCCCTGCTCGGCCGCCTGGCCCGCTGATCTTGCCGCGGACGTGATGTGCGGCACGCACGCGTACCCGGCCGGAAGGCGCCCTCGACGGATTCTTCCTGGGCAGCGCTTGATCACCGATGAAAGCGGGTGAATACCCTGGCCACGGCGCATTCTGCTCATTTGACAGTGCGCTGAGCGCACAGATAGACAGCAGCTCTCGAAGGTCGAGAGGGGCACTGTGTACGAGCCGAACGTGGTCGGTGACTGGCAGGAGTACGAGGAGCATGCCGGTCTGCGGGTCCGCGTCCACCGCCTGGAGACGGCCGAGCCGCCGCGCGGACGGGACGACGCCGCCGCGGGGTTGACGTACTTCAGCCTCCGCGTGACCGTGGAGAACCGTGGCGCGCGCCACTACGGCATCCATCTGGAGGACGGTCAGCTCGACGTCCGCGTCGGCCCCGACGGCGAGGGCGCCTTCATCGACTGGCGCAACTCCCAGTTCATCGAGGGCTTCGACGTCTACCCCCTGCGCCGGGCCACCGCCGTGCTCTACGCCGCCGCGCCCGAGGCCGCGCTCACGCACGTGGACGTGCAGGTGCAGTTGCGGGTGGACGAGGAATGGGCCGACCGCCGGCTGTGGACGGGCGGCACCGGCGTCCTGGAGTCGACCGCGGCAGCGGCCCCGGCGGGCACCGGGCAGGCCAGCCTGGCCCACCAGGTCAGCGCCTTCCTGAAGGACCAGACGGAGCCGGGCACCGCCTGAGACGGACAGGGCCGGCCCGCCTCACGGGGGCCGGCGCCGACTGCCGTACGGCGCTCAGTGCGCGATGCCGTCGATGATCTCCCGGGCGCCCTGCCGCAGCAGCGCCACCGCCACCGAGGTGCCGAGCGTGGCCGGGTCGAGCCGGCCCGCCCACTCGTGGGCGTTCAGCCGGGTCTTGCCGTCCGGGGTGAAGACACACGCCCGCAGGGACAGTTCCCCGCTGCGGTCCACGCGCGCGTAGCCGGCGATGGGGCTGTTGCAGTGGCCCTGGAGCACGTGCAGGAACATCCGCTCCGCCGTCGCCTCCCGGTGGGTGGCCGGGTCGCCGAGCCCGCTGACCGCGTCGATCAGCGCGGTGTCGTCCTCCCGGCACTGCAGGGCGAGGATGCCCGCGCCGATCGGCGGCATCATCTCCTCCGGCGACAGCACCTCGCTGATCACGTCGGTCCGGCCGATGCGCTCCAGGCCGGACACCGCCAGCAGCAGCGCGTCCGCCTCACCCGCGGCCAGCTTCTCCAGCCGGCGGTTGGCGTTGCCGCGGAACGGCACGCACTCCAGATGCGGATGGGAGGCGGCCAGCTGGGCGATCCGGCGCACCGAGGAGGTGCCGATCCGGCTGCCGGCCGGCAGCCGGTCCAGGGTGAGCCCGCCCGGGTGCACCAGCGCGTCCCGGACGTCGTCCCGCTTGAGGAACGCGGCGAACACGGTCCCGGTCGGCAGCGGCCGGTCCGCGGGCACGTCCTTGACGCAGTGCACCGCGAGATCCGCTTCCCCGGCCAGCAGGGCCGCGTCCACCTCCTTGGTGAACGCCCCCTTGCCCTCGACCGCGGACAGATCGCCCATCCACTTGTCACCGGTCGTCCTGACCGGGACGACCTCCGTCCGTACGCCCGGGTGCAGTACGGCCAACTCGGCGCGGACCCGCTCCACCTGGGCCAGGGCCATGGGGGAGTCACGGGACACGATACGGATCAGTTCCGGCACAGACATGGGGGACACGATAGACCCTCGGATCACCCGCCCGGCACAGCATGACGGGCTTGACCCGGGTGCGGTCGAGCGGGCCGGTGAGCGTCGGATCGCTGTCGTTTCCCCCGTCCCCGTACGACGCCGTGCGGCATCTCCGGCACCGTGGAGCCATGGGTGTCGACCCGGACGGTGCCGGTGCGCGGTGCCCGGCTCCCACGGGGGTTCGCGGGTGCCGTGCGGCGGGCCTACCGCCGTCACCTCACCCGGCGACCACCGGGTGACATGGCCGGAAAGCGCGGACATCCGTGACTGCCGTGCGGGCACGCCGGCGGCCCCCGGTGTCAACCGAGGTCCTCCGGCAGGTCCGCCGCCGACTCCTCCGGGGTGAGGTCGGGGCGCAGCCGCAGCCAGGACGGCTGGCGGAGCATCCCGTTCCGGGTGCGTGTGCTGTAGCTGACCTCGCCCACCAGCCGGGGCAGCACCCAGCGGGCCCCCGGCACGCGCGGCACCGGATCGAAGGGGCACCGGTCGCTCGCCCCGTCCCGCAGCAGTTCCGCCAGCCGGGCACGCTCGGCCTCGCTCCAGCCCGTGCCCACCCCGCCGACGTACCGCAGACGCCCGCCCGCGCGCTGGCCCACCAGCACGGCGCCGGGCAGCCCGCTCAGCCGCCCCTTGCCGGGCAGCCAGCCGCCGACGATCACGTCCTCGGCCCGCATGTTCCGGATCTTGATCCAGGCGCGCGAGCGCACCCCGGGCTCGTACACCGAGTCCAGCCGCTTGCACACCAGGCCCTCCAGGCCGTGCTCACGGGTGGCGCGCAGCGCCTCGGCGCCGTGCCCGGTCACGGCGGCCGGCGTCGACCAGTACGGTCCCGCGAGCCCCAGCTCCTCCAGCCGCGCCCGGCGCCGCAGCCAGCTCTGCCGTACCAGGGGCTCCGTCAGGTACGGCACGTCGAACAGCACCAGGTGCACCGGCACCTGCGCGGCCCGGCGCGCCGCCCGCGCGGGGGCGTGTGCGAGGCCCATCCGGCTCTGCAGCAGCTGGAAGTCGGCCCGGCCGTGCTCGTCGAGGGCCAGCACCTCACCGTCCAGCACGGCGGGGGTGGCACCCAGGGCCGTGCCGAGGGGGCGCAGCTCCGGGTAGGCCGCGGTGATGTCCTCGCCCGAACGGGCCCGCAGCAGCAGCCCGCCGTCACCGGGCAGATAGACCATCACCCGCTGCCCGTCCTGCTTGGTCTCGTACGCCCACCGCGCGTCCTGGGCGGCCGGCGGCAGCGCGCCGGGGACGGCCAGCATCGGCGGGATGAGCGGCAGGGTCACGGCGGTCACGGCAGAAGGTCTCGACCGGGCCCGGTGCCCTCACGCGCCTTTCCCCGAGGGTTCCCCTGAACGGGCCCCGGCCCCGGCCCCGCACCCCCCGGACCGGGGCTGGGACGCCGGACCGCGGGGCCGGTGCCCGCCTCAGGCCACCCGCTCCGCCGACGGCCGGTTCAGGCCACCCGCTCCGCCGACGCCCGCCTCAGGCCACCCGCTCCGCCGACGGCTCGGGGGCCGCGGTCGCCGGGGCCGGGCCGTCGGGGCGGTGCCGGGGGAGGAAGGAGGCGAGGACGAAGGCGAGGGCCGCGGCGCCCGCGCCGATCGCCATGACGACCTTGAAGCCGAGGCCGCCACGGGGCTCGCCGACGCCGTCGTCGGCCTCTGGCTGGCCCCGGTCAGCGGCACCCGCTGCGGGGCGGCGCGGGGAGGGGCGTCCGAGTGCCGGGTCAGGCGCCCTCACGCACGGCGGCCAGGCCGTGGAACACGCCGACACAGGCGGTGCCGGCCGGCCCGGGTCAGGGGGAGCGCGGCGGCCTGACCCAGTTCAGGGACCGCTCGACGGCCCGCTGCCAGTTGTCGTACTCCGACTCCCGCAGTCCGGGGTCCATGTCGGGCAGCCACTGGGCGGCCTTGTGCCAGTTGCGGCGCAGCACCTCCAGGTCGGGCCAGTAACCGGCGGCGAGCCCGGCCGCGTAGGCGGCGCCGAGGGAGACCGTCTCGGCGACCATGGGCCGCACCACGGGCACGTCGAGCACGTCGGCCACGAACTGCATGAGCAGGTTGTTCGCGGTCATGCCCCCGTCCACCTTGAGCTGCTGGAGGGAGACCGAGGAGTCGGCGTTCATGGCGTCGACGACCTCGCGGGTCTGCCATCCCGTCGCCTCCAGGACGGCACGCGCCAGATGACCCTTGGTGATGTACGAGGTGAGGCCGACGACGACCCCGCGCGCGTCGCTGCGCCAGCGGGGCGCGAACAGCCCCGAGAAGGCGGGGACGATGTAGCAGCCGCCGTTGTCCTGGACCGTGCGTGCGAGCGTCTCGATCTCCGGGGCGCTGTTGATCAGGCCCAGGCGGTCGCGGAACCACTGGACGAGCGCGCCCGTGATGGCGATCGACCCTTCGAGGGCGTAGGCCGGCCGCTGGTCCCCGATCTTGTAGGCGACGGTCGTGAGCAGTCCGTGCCGGGACAGCACGAAGTCGCTGCCGGTGTTGAGCAGCAGGAAGCTGCCCGTTCCGTAGGTGCACTTGGCCTCGCCCGGCGAGAAGCAGGTCTGGCCGAAGAGGGCGGCCTGCTGGTCGCCGAGGGCGGCCGTGATGGAGACGCCCGGCAGCAGCGCGCGGGCCTCGCCGTACTGCTCGGCGGACGACCTGATCTCGGGCAGCATCGGGCGGGGCACCCCGAAGAAGTCCAGCAGCTCGTCGTCCCAGGTGAGCGTGCGTATGTTCATCAGCATCGTGCGGCTGGCGTTGGTGGCGTCGGTGATGTGCAGTCCGTTGTCGGCGCCGCCGGTGAGATTCCAGATCAGCCAGCTCTCCATCGTCCCGAACAGCACCTCGCCGTCCTTGGCCCGCTGCTCCACCCCCTTGAGGTTGTCGAACAGCCAGCGGATCCGCAGCGCCGAGAAGTAGGTCGAGGGCGGCAGGGCGCACCGGTCCAGGAAGAACGCCGCACCGGGCCGCTGCACCAGGTCCTCGACGAGCGGCGCGGTGCGGGTGTCCTGCCAGACGATCGCCCGGCCCAGGGGGGCGCCGGTCCGCCGGTCCCAGAGCACGGTCGTCTCGCGCTGGTTGGCCAGGCCGATGGCGGCGACCTGCCCCTGGTCGACGCCGGCGTCGGACAGGGCCTCGGGCACGATCCGGCGCAGGTTCTGCCAGATCTCGACGGCGTCGTGCTCGACCCAGCCGGGCCTGGGAAAGTGCTGCTGGTGTTCCTTCTGCGCGACCGAGACCAGCCGTCCGCGGTGGTCGAACAGGATGCATCGGGTCGAGTTGGTGCCCTGATCGATGGACAATACGTACCGTTCAGCCATGATCGGGTCTGCCTTCCGACGGATCGAGGGGCGGCTGTCCTGGCCTACCAGCGAGCGGCTCCCAGGTCTCTGGAGATCGCCCGAGCGGCCTCCCGGATCAGGGTGATCAGGTTCGGGCGGGGGTGGCCCTGGCCGTCGCAGAGCCGCTCGACCGGACCGGACAGCCCGATGGCGCCCACGACCAGGCCGCCGTGCCCCCGGATCGGCGCGGCGAGCCCCGCCTCGCCCATGCTCATCTCCTGGATCTCGGCGGCCCAGCCGACCTCCCGGACCTCTGCGAGGGCTCGGGCGAGCCGCTCCGGGTCGGTCAGGGTGTGCCGGGTGTACGCCTCCAGCTCGGGATTCCGGGCCGGTTCGACGGTCGCGGTTCCGTAGGCCAGCAGCACTTTGCCGAGCGAGGAGGCGTGCAGGGGCAGCAGGGCGCCCACGTCCAGCGTCTGGAAGGTGTCGTCCGGCCGGAACACATGGTGGACGATGAGCACGCTGCCCTCCAGCGGAGTCCCGAGGCGTACCGCCTCCCCGCTGCGGGCGGCCAGCGCGTCGGCCCAGTTCAGGGAGCGCGAGCGCAGCTCGTTGACGTCCAGGTAGCTGGTGCCGAGGTGCAGCAGGGCCGCTCCGAGCTGGTACTTGCCGGTCGCCGCGTCCTGCTCCACGAAGTCCACGTGCTGGAGCGTGCGCAGAATGCCGTGGGCGGTGCCCTTCGCCAGCCCGAGCGAAGCCGCCACCTCACCGAGTCCGAGTCGGCGGGGGCCACCGGCGAGCAGGCGCAGAATCGCCGCCGCCCGTTCGATCGACTGGACCGGGCCCGTCATGAAGCGAGCCTATTACCGCCGGAGGCGCTTCGCCGTGCGGACGGCGGGGCCCCCGGGGACGGTGGCGTTCGGTAATGCCGACCGCCGTTCATTGACCAGCCCGATTTGTCTCCATACCGTGCAGTGGAGTCGGAATGCGCCGAGACGCGGCGTGGGATCGGCCGCACACACCATCGGGAGACAACATGGCGGCACAGCTCAATACGCTGCTTCGGGTGGCAGGCGAACACATGTGTCTGGTTCCGCCCGTCGCCGGCGCCGTCTCGGCCGTACGCCGCAGGGCGGCGGCGGTCCTCGCCGAATGGAGAGTGTGCGCGGACGTCGTCGAGGACGCGCTGCTCGTGGTGTCCGAGCTGGCCACCAACGCGGTCATCCACGCCAGGCCCCCGGCCGAGCTGCGGCTCTCGTGGATCCGGGGCGACGGATACGGCACCCTGCGTATCGAGGTCACCGACCGGGGGCCCGCGTTCCCGGGTCAGTCGCTCGCCGGGATCGACCCGGACGAGCACGGCCGAGGCGAGACGATCGTCCACGCCCTCGCCGCCCGCCACGGCATACGCGTCCACGCCGGCGGCGTCACCCGATGGGCCGAGCTCGTCGAGCTCTAGAGCGCGGCGGCCGCGCGGGACGGGATGTCGAGCTTCAGAGCGCGCCGGCCGCGTGGGACGGGACGCGGGCCGATTCGTCCGCGGACTGCCGGCGCAGCAGGAGCAGGGCGGCGTCGTCGTGGAGCCTCCCGCCCACATGGGCCAGCAGTTCGTCGTGGAGCGCGCCCAGCGTGCGCCCCGGCTCCTCGGACACGCAGCGGGCCACCCCGTCGGCCAGCGGATAGAACGCGCGTGTGTGATCGCGGGCCTCGGTGACCCCGTCGGTGTAGAGCAGCAGCTGATCGCCCGCCGAGAAGGGAAGGCGCTGGAGGCTGGGGGAGATGTCCAGCAGGGAGCGCAGCCCGAGGGGCGGCGCCGGAGGGGTGGGCTCCACCGTCGCGACGTCGTTCGAGGCCGATATCAGCAGCGGTGGTGCGTGTCCGCAGTTGACGACCTCCAGATGGCCCGCGGGGGGCAGTCCGACGACCACGGCGGTGACGAAGTCGTCCGCTCCCAGGTTGCGGGCCAGGCTCCGCTCGATCCTCCCGACGACCGCGAGCAGGTCCGGTTCGTCGTACGCGGCCTCCCGGAACACCCCGAGCACGAGCGCGGCGGTCCCCACCGCGGGCAGTCCCTTGCCGCGCACGTCACCGACGATCAGCCGCACTCCGTGCGGAGTGGGCACCAGGGCGTACAGATCCCCGCCGATCCGGGCCTCCGCCGCCGCGGCGCTGTAACGCACCGCCACCTGGAACGGGCCGACGGTCTCCGGTACGGGCTGGAGCAGGGCGTGCTGGGCGGCCTCGGCGACCGAACGGACGGCCGCGAGGACCCTTTCACGACGGCCGCGCATCGCGCTGGCCAGGCAGCTCGCCGCGGTGACGGCCACCAGGGCGGACACCACGGCCGCCGGCTCGCGCGCGGGAACCGCGTGCGCGAGGCCCAGTGCCGCGCCCAGCGCCGCGGCGAGGAGACCGACGCAGACCACGCCACGCGGCCCGTTGGTGGCGGCCGCCAGCGCGGGACCGGCCACCAGCAGCGGCAACCACAGCATCCCCGCCGGGGCGGCGGCGCCGACGAGGACGACGACGGCGACGACCAGCACGGGCAGCAGCGGCGTTCCCGCGGCCAGCTGCCCGGCGGTCCGCCGGCGCGCCGATGCCAGGGCGCCGGTCATCCGCTGTCCGAACAGCCGCATCGCCGTGCGGTCGCCGCCGTGGTGTCGGGCATGACTCATGTCTCGTCCGCTGTCCTGCCTGTCAGGGGGTGCGCACCCGGAATGTCCGTTTCAACAAGGAAACGGGCTGGGTGCGGGCGGCCACAAGGCGCGGGTTTTCAGATAGTGAGCGAGAGGCTCCGGCTCACCCGGTTCGCGACCGGGAGCAGCCGTTCGCGGACTTCCTGGAGCCGGTTCCGCCGTTCCGCGGGCAGCGAGACGCCGAGCGAGCCGAACGCCTCCCCGCGGTAGACGGGCACGGCGACGCACACCGTGCCGATCGCGTACTCCTCCAGGTCCGTGACGGCCGGCGCCCAGGGCGTCGAGTCCAGCCTGCGGAGCAGCTCCGGAAGGCTGGTGATGGTCCGCGGCGTGAGGTCGGGCAGGTGGTGCCTGGACAGGTAGTCCCGGCGGGCGTCCTCGTCCAGCTCGCGCAGCACGCACTTGCCGAGGGCGGTGGCGTGTCCGGCGTCCTCGAACCCCACCCAGAGGTCGACCCGTGGGGTCCGGGGGCCGTCGACGATCTCGGCGACCCTGATCTCGCCGTCCTCGTAGAACGTGAGGTACGCGGCGGCGGACAGCTCGTCCCGCAGCGCCGCCAACGCCGGGCGGACGCGGCTGAGCAGCGTCTGCGTACGGCCCGCCGTGTGCCCGAAACTCACTCTGTCGCCCAGGACGAAGCCGCCGTCGTCCAGTTTCCGCACGTACCCGTCGTGCACCAGGGTGCGCAGGAGGTGATAGGTGGTGGCCAGGGGCAGCCGCGTCTCCCGCGCCAGCTGTTTCGCCGGCGCGCCGTTCTCGTGCGCGCTCACCGTCTCCAGCAGCCGGAAGGCCCGCTGCACGGACGTGATGAGGGTGGGGCCGTCCTGAGCACCCATAGGACCAGGTTGCCCCGGGCACCGGGCATGGGCAAGGCCGGCCGGACACCCGCCGGTCATCCGGAGCGATGCGCGCAGGCGGCAGCCGGCTCGCGGCGCACGGCTCACCGCTGTGCCCTGGCGATGCACACCGCGTTCGCCGCCACCACCGCGCCGATGCCCGCCCACTCCGCGGTGCCGAGCCCCTGCCCGAGGACCACCAGGCCGACCACGGCCGCCAGGACCGGGTTGACGCTCATGAACAGGCCGAACGTCCGGGCCGGCACATGGCGCAGGGTCAGCAGGTCGGCCAGGTACGGCACGGCGGAGGAGAGGACACCGGCGGTCACCGCGCACAGCACCGCCCGGGCCGTCGGTGGGTGGGTGAGCGCGACGGCGACGCCGACGGGCAGGAAGGCGAGGGCGGACACGGCAGAGGCCGCCGCCGCGCCCTGCGCCCCGGGGACGCGCCGCCCGACGACCCGGTTGAGCAGGATGTACGACGCCCAGCAGCACGCGGCGACCAGGCCGAGGGCCATCCCGGTGTAGTCGGTGGAGGGCCGCGGCCGCATCAGGACGACGACCCCCGCCCCGGCCAGCACCGCGCACCCGGCGTCCAGCCGGCGTCGGGACGCGGCCAGCGCGATGGTGAGCGGCCCGAGGAACTCCAGGGTCACGGCGAGGCCCAGGCCGATCCGGTCGACGGCGCTGTACAGGCTGAGGTTCATCGTGCCGAACACCCCGCCCAGCAGCAGCACCGGCCACCACTGCCGCCAGGTGAAGCGGCGCAGCCGGGGACGGGCGACGGCGCACAGGACGAGTGCGGCGACGTACTGCCGCACGGCCACCACGCCGAGGGGACCGAGGACGGGGAAGGCCAGCGCGCCGACGGCGGCGCCGGTCTGGTTGCACAGTCCGCTGCCGGCCATGGCGGCCGGCCCGGCCAGCCTGGCCGACCGCCAGGGCCGGTGCTCGTGCGGGGGCGCGCTCGCGGTCACGGATCCGGCCGAGTGCGGGCGTCGGAGGGCTGGTCGCATGACGGGGATGGTGCGCCGAACGGATACTTGCGCAAAATGCATCTCTCAGTCGATCTATACGCTGAGCGTATGCAGGACATCGATCTGCGCCACTTGCGCTCTCTCGTCGCCATCGTCGACGAAGGCACCTTCACGGACGCGGCGATCGCTCTGGGCGTCTCCCAGGCCGCCGTCTCGCGTGCCGTCGCCTCCCTCGAACGCGCCCTGGGAGTACGGCTGCTGAGGCGCACCTCCCGCGAGGTGACCCCCACCGCGGCCGGGGTGCGCGTGGTGGCGCAGGCCCGGCGGGTGCTCGCGGACGTGTCCGCCCTGGTCCGGGAGGCCACCGCGGGACACAGCCGGCTGCGCGTCGGCTATGCCTGGTCGGCGGTGGGCCGGCACACGGTCGCCTTCCAGCGGCGCTGGAGCGCGGCCCACCGCGACGTCGATCTGCAGCTGGTCCGCGTCAACTCGCCCTCCGCCGGGCTCGTCGAGGGCGCCTGCGATCTCGCCGTCGTCCGCAGGGCGCTGGACGACCGGCGCTTCGACACCGCCATCGTCGGGCTGGAGCGGCGGCTGTGCGCGCTGGCCGCCGACGATGCGCTCGCCCGGCGCCGTTCGGTGCGGCTCGCCGACCTCGCCGACCGGCTCCTGCTGGTGGACCGACGTACCGGAACGGCCACCCCCGAGCTGTGGCCGCCGGACGCCCGGCCGGCCACCGAGGAGACCCACGACGTCGACGACTGGCTGACCGTCATCGCCGCCGGACGCGGCATCGGGGTGACCGCCGAGTCCACCGCGCACCAGTACCCGAGACCCGGCATCGTCTACCGGCCCGTGCGCGACGCGGAACCCGTCGCCGTACGGCTCGCCTGGTGGCGCGACGACCCGCACCCGGCGCTCCAGGCGGTGCTCGAACTGCTCACCGAGCTGTACCGGACCGGCTGAGAGGGTGTCGTCGTCCAAGGTGTCCCTCGGCACCGCGGCCCCGCGCCGGCTCCGGCACTCCGAATCCAGCGCCCGCCCCGGCACTCCGAACCCAGCGGCTCCGGGCGGCAGCCGGTCAGGGCCGGCCGACGCGCCCGCCTCGCCCGCCGCACCCGGCGCCGTCCCCGGTCTCGGTCCCGGGTGCGGCGCCGGTCCGCCGTCCCCGGTGAACGGTCACCCCGGCGCCTACCGTCCAGTAATATCCGGCTGCAGGACACCAGAGGAGGAACCGTGCCCCGGTCCGAACGCTCACCCCTGCTGCTCGCCGGCCTGCTGGCGGCCGCCGGAGTCGCCCACTTCGCCGCCCCCCGGCAGTTCGACGCCACCATCCCCCGGCAACTGCCGGGCTCTCCCAGGGCCTGGACGTACGGCAGCGGGGTGGTGGAGCTGGCTCTCGCGGCGGGGATCGCGGCCCCCCGCACACGCGCGCTCACCGCGAAGGCGGCAGCGGCCTTCTTCGTCGGTGTGTTCCCGGCGAACGTCAAGTTGGCCGTGGACTGGCGGCACCGCCCGGCACCGCTCAAGGCGGCCGCCCTCGCCCGGCTGCCCCTCCAGGTGCCCCTGGTGCTGTGGGCGCGTGGAGTGGCCCGCAACGGGGAGGGCCGGTCGTGACCGAGCGCATCGCCGTCGGGGACGAGGTGCCGGACTTCACCCTGCCCGACGAGACCGGTACCCCCCGCCGGCTCACCGAGCTGCTGGCCGACGGCCCCCTCGTCCTCTTCTTCTATCCCGCCGCCCTCACGCCCGGCTGCACCGCCGAGGCCTGCCATTTCCGTGACCTCGCCGCGGAATTCGCCGCCGTCGGCGCCCGGCCCGTCGGAATCAGCGGGGACGACGTCGACAAGCAGCAGGAGTTCGCCGGCCGGCACCGCCTCGGCATGCCGCTGCTCTCCGACGCCGACGGGAAGGTCCGCGAGCTGTTCGGCGTCACACGCGGTTTCTCCCTCGCCCCGACCAAGCGGGTCACCTTCGTGCTCGCCCAGGACCGCACCGTCCTGGAGGTCGTCCGCAGCGAACTGCGCATGAACACCCACGCCGACCGGGCCCTCGCCGCCCTGCGCGCCCACCGGGGCTGACGCGCACGACCCCGCGGCTTGATGCACCGGGGCAATCGGAACATCCTTGGGCATATGGAGCCTGTCGCCGCCGTGGCGGTTCTCGATGTGCTGGGCAGAGTGACCGGGTGGAGCGAGGGCGCACGACTGCTCACCGGTCACCCGGCCGAGGACGTCGTGGGGCGGCCGGCGACGGACCTGCTGGCGGCGGGCGTGCCGGACGGTGCGCTCGCCGCTCGCTCCGGGGTCGTCGCGCTGCGGCACCGCGACGGCCACCGGATCGACCTGACCGTCACCGCCGACGCGGTCACCGGTGCCGGCGGAACGCCCACCGGCTACGTCGTCACGGCCGGTACGCCCGGCTCGGCACTGGCCGCCCAGGTCTTCGAGCAGGCGTCCATGTCGATGTCGGTCTTCGACCTCCAACAGCGCTACCTCCGCCTCAACGACGCGGCCTGCAAGGTGATGGGCGTCCCCGAGGCCACGCTGACCGGCCGGTTCTTCCCGGACACCGTGGAGGACGTCGCATACAACCGGGGGTTCCTGCGCCATCTGCGCGAGGTCGCCGAGACCGGCCGGCCCGTCCGCTACGAAAGCTTCGCCGGTGCTCCCTCCCTGAACCGGGAACACCTCTGGAGCATCGAGATGTGGCCGCTGCGGACCGGCTCCGGGGAGCCGGCCGCCGTCGCCATGGCCGCCTTCGACAACACCGAGCAGTACTGGGCCCGGCGTCGCCTCGTCCTGCTCAACGAGGCCGCCACCGGCATCGGCACCACGCTCGACGTCGTACGCACCGCCGAGGAACTGATCGGCATCCTCGTTCCGCGATACGCCGACTTCGCCTGCATCGACCTGCTCGACTGGGTGCTCGGCCCGGACGAGCCGCCGACCGTCCCCGAGGGCGACGTCGAGGTGCGGCGCGTCGCGCACGGCTCCACCCGCCCCGGCGATCCCGGAGCGGCCCTGGAGATCGGCGAGACCGACGTCTACCGGCCGGCCTCCCCGCTCGCCCGGGCGCTGCACGAGGGCAACGCGGTGCTCAGCCAGGCCGGCGAACCGGCGTTCACCGAGTGGCTCGCCGAACGCAACGCGCGAGCGCCCCGGGGGCGTCCCTTCCGTGAGGGCGCGCACTCCATGCTCGCGGTGCCGCTCCGGGCCCGCGGCACCACCCTCGGTGTCGCGGTCTGCGTCCGCATGGCCCACCCGGACGCCTACGGCCCCGACGACGCCGTCTTCGCCGAGGAGCTCGCCAGCCGCGCCGCCGTCTGCATCGACAACGCCCGCCGCTTCGCCCGCGAACGCTCCACCGCCCTCGCCCTCCAGCACAGCCTCCTGCCGCGCGGCCTGCCCGGACAGGCCGCGGTCGAGGTCGCCCACCGCTATCTGCCGTGCGGATCGCTCGCCGGCATCGGCGGCGACTGGTTCGACGTCATCCCGCTCTCCAGCGGCCGGGTCGCCCTGGTCGTGGGGGACGTGGTCGGCCATGGCATCCAGTCCTCGGCCACCATGGGCCGGCTGCGCACGGCCGTCCGCACCCTCGCCGACGTCGACCTTCCCCCCGACGAACTCCTCACCCACCTCGACGACCTGGTCACCCACCTGGCCGCCGACGGCAGCGGCGAGGAGATCGCCGAACTCGGCGCGACCTGCCTGTACGCCGTGTACGACCCCGTCTCCCGCCGCCTCTGCGTGGCCGCCGCCGGCCACCCGCCCCCGGCCGTCATCCTGCCCGGCGGCACCGCCGAGCTGCTTCCCCTGACCGCCGGGCCGCCGCTCGGCGTCGGCGGTCTGCCGTTCGAGGCCACGGACCGCGAGCTGCCCGAGGGCTCGGTCGTCGCCCTCTTCACCGACGGCCTGATCGACCACCGCGACCAGGACCTCGACGGCGCCGCCGACGATCTGCTCCGGGCCTTCGGCGCGCCCGCCGACTCCCTCGACGCCCTCTGCGACGACGTACTGAAGGCCCTCCTGCCCGCCCAGCCCTGGGACGACGTCGCCCTGCTCCTCGCACGCACCCGGGCCCTCGGCGCCGACCGGGTCGCCACCTGGGACGTCCCGCCCGACCCCGCCCACGTCGCGGTCGTCCGGCAGGCGGCCACCGAGCAACTCGCCGTCTGGGGACTCGCGGAGGCCGCCTTCGTCACCGAACTCGTCGTCAGCGAACTCGTCACCAACGCCATCCGCTACGGCGAACCCCCCATCCACCTGCGGCTGATCCGCGACCGTGCCCTCATCTGCGAGGTCTCCGACGCCAGTTCCACCTCCCCGCACCTGCGCCGGGCGCACGTCTACGACGAGGGCGGCCGGGGACTGCTGCTCGTCGCCCAGCTCACCCAGCGCTGGGGCAGCCGGCAGACCGGCTTCGGAAAGACCATCTGGGCGGAACAGCCGCTGCCCGGCACCTGATCACTCGAACGGGCGACCCGGGTTCGGTGCGTCCTCCGAGCGCCAGGGGGGCGGAACGCGATGATCCGGGTGCCTGCGGCCGGGAGCCCGCGGGCCGGGCTCACTCCTGTCCGGCGTCGGTGGCGACCTGCGCCAGCGTGCGTCCCGTGCGTACCGAACGGGCCCGCCGCGGATCGGGCGTGCCGTGCCCGGCCGACCGCGCCGGGCCCTTGCGCACCAGCAGCCACGCCTCCTTCTCGTCCGCGCCGCCGCGGAGACGGGTGAGGGCGTACTCGCCGTGCAGCTTGCTGCCGCGGAGCCGGAAGGTGGCGTGCCCGCGCTCCAGGGACTCCGCGAAGTCCACCGGGCGCCCCCCGCGGTCGTGACTGAGCGGCTCGTAGGTGCCGCGGTCCCACACGATCACGGTGCCGCCGCCGTACTCGCCCTTCGGGATGACGCCCTCGAAGTCCTCGTACGCCAGCGGATGGTCCTCGGTCGGCACCGCCAGCCGCTTGTCCCCGGGGTCGGTGGACGGGCCCTTGGGGACGGACCAGGACTTCAGGACGTCCTCGACCTGGAGCCGGAAGTCGAAGTGCATCCGGCGCGCGTCATGGATCTGGACCACGAAACGAGGCCCGTCGCCCTCGCCGGGGAGCGCGTCGCCCGACGGCTCCCGGGTCCGCTCGAAGTCGCGCCTGCCACGGTACGTCCGCAGCCGGTCCTCCGCTGCCACGTGCGGCTCCTTCCCTGCACCCGCCTCACGCGCCCCCGGGTACCCCGCCGTTCAGCTCGCGATGCCGTTCAGCTCGGCCATCGCGTCGTCCGGCAGCACCAGGCTCGCCGCCGCGATGTTCTCCCGCAGATGCGCGGGGGAGGAGGTGCCGGGGATGAGCACGACGTTCGGGGAGCGGCGCAGCAGCCAGGCCAGCGCCACCTGCTGCGGCGAGGCCCCCAGCCGGGCGGCGACCTTCGCCAGCGTCTCGGACTGGAAGGGGGTGAACCCGCCGAGCGGGAAGTACGGCACGTAGGCGATGTCCTCCGCCGCCGTCCGCTCCAGCAGCGCGTCGTCCTGCCGGTCGGCCAGGTTGTACAGGTTCTGCACGGTCACCACCGGAGCGATCGCCCGCGCCTCGTCCAGCTGGGCGGCGGACGCCGTGCTCAGCCCGAGATGGCGGATCAGCCCCCGCTCCCGCAGCTCGGCCAGGGCACCGAACTGGTCGGCGACGGAGCCCTCGTTCGGGGTGTCCATGTCGCCGAGCCGAAGATTGACCACGTCCAGCGCGTCCACGCCGAGGTTCCGCAGGTTGTCGTACACCTGCGCCTTCAGGTCCTCGGGGTGCCGCGACATGATCCAGCTGCCGTCGGCTCCCCGCCGGGCCCCGACCTTGGTGACGAGGTGCAGGCTGTCCGGGTAGGGGCGCAGAGCCTCCCTGATGATGTCGTTGACGACGGCCGGGCCGTAGAAGTCGGCCGTGTCGATGTGGGTGATGCCCGCCTCCACCACCGCGCGCAGCACCGCGACCGCCCGCTCCCGGTCCCTCGGCGGGCCGAAGACGTGCGGCCCGGCCAGCTGCATGGCGCCGTAGCCGACGCGGGTCAGGGTCAGGCCCGCGGCCGGGGTGACGGTGCCGCCGAGTTGTGCAGTCATGTCCTACCTCGCAGAATGTGCCGGCCACCGGACTCTCCCGGCGGCCTCTGTCTTCACCCTGCGCCCGGCCGGTCCGGTACGGCAGTGCCCCCGTGTTCCTGGGAGTGACGGGACCAGTCACCGCCACCCGGCCCGCCGTACGGTGGTGCCGTGGACGGATCGAACGCACTGGGCGAGTTCCTGCGCGCCCGCCGGGCACGGGTACGGCCCGAGGACGTGGGGCTGCCCGGCGGCGGGCTGCGCCGGGTGCCGGGGCTGCGCCGCGAGGAGGTCGCGATGCTGGCCGGCATCAGCTCCGACTACTACCTGCGGCTGGAGCAGGGCCGCGACCGCAACCCCTCGGTGCAGGTACTGGACGCCATCGCCCGCGTGCTGCGGCTGGACACCGACGCCACCGCCCACCTCGTGGGGCTCGTCCGGGAACGGCCCGCGTCCGGTTCCCGGCCCGGACACCCGACGCAGCAGGTCCCGGCGAGCCTGCTGCAGCTCATCGACAGCTGGCCGCGCACCCCCGCCTACCTCCAGAACCCCTATACCGACTGCCTGGCCGCCAACGCCCTCGCCACCGCGCTCACCCCGAACTACGCGCCCGGCGTCAACCTGCTGCGGGCCGTGTTCCTCGACCCCGCCGAGCGCGCGCTGCGCAGGGACTGGGCGGACCTCACCGCCGAGGGCGTGGCCGCGCTGCGGTCGGGGGCCGGCACGGACCCGGACGACCCCCGGCTGCGCGACCTGGTCGGTGAGCTGTCCCTGCGCAGCGAACGCTTCCGCACCCTGTGGGCCCGCCACGAGGTCCGACCCCGGCACGGCCGGGTGAGCCGCCTCAGCCACCCCCAGGTCGGCGACCTCGACCTGCACTCCGACAAACTGTCCGTGGACGGTACCGACGGGCTCACCCTGGTCGTCTTCCACGCCGAGCCCGGCAGCCGCAGCGCCGAGCTGCTCGACATCCTCGGCAGCCTCACCGCGTCGCCCCCCGACAGCAGTCCGCACGCACAGGAGCGGATGGAGGAGCCCTAGGACCCGTCCGGCCGCTGCCGTCCGCCGCGCGGCGCCCTGCACGTACTCCCGCCGCGCCGGCCCCGACCCGACCACCTCCCGTACGAGGGCCCGGGTCCGCCCGGCCGCCCGCCCGGCGCGCCGGTGTGCCGGAGGACGGCGATCCGGCGGCTCGCCGTCCGCGGACCGGGAGTGTCACGATCTCTGCGTGAGCGACACGACGAGCACCGGAGGGCGCATGACGACGCACAGGGCAGGCGTGGACGAAGCCGAGCACGTCGCGGGCGTGGAGGTGCAGCCGGTCGCCGGGCACATCGGCGCCGAGATCACCGGCGTCGACCTCGCCGGCCCGCTGGACGAGAGGGTGGTCGCGCTCATCCGGCACGCCGTGCTGCGCTGGAAGGTGGTGTTCTTCCGCGGACAGCGCCTGGACCATGCCGGGCACATCGCTTTCGCGCGCCGCTTCGGCGAGCCGGTCCTCCTCCCGAGCCGCGGACCGCACTCGCCACCCGACTTCCCCGAGATCGAGACCACCGCCGACCGGCTGGAGCTGTCCGGCAGGTACGGCATGGAGCGCGACGAGTGGCTGCAGCGGCGCCGGCACACCCTGCTGCGCGGCTGGCACTGCGACCACGGCGCCCGGATCGACCCGCCGGCCGCGACCGTCCTGCGCGCCGAGACCGTCCCGCCCTACGGCGGCGACACCACCTGGGCCAATCTGGCCGCGGCCTACGCCGGGCTGTCCGCGCCGGTCCGCGCCTTCGTGGACGGGCTGCGCGCCGAACACCGGCTCGGCGTCGGCTACCAGCCCCGGCTCGGCGGTGACGCGTACGCCCGCCGGCTGCTGGACGAGCAGGTCGCCTCCGTGCACCCGCTCGTCCGGGTGCATCCGGAGACCGGGGAACGGGTGCTGTTCGTGAACGGCTACTACGTGGAGCAGATCGTGGACGTCTCCCGGCCGGAGAGCGCGGCGCTGCTGGAGATGCTGGTGGAGCAGGCGGTGCGTCCCGAGTACACGGTCCGCTTCCGCTGGGAGCCCGGCAGCGTCGCCTTCTGGGACAACCGGGCCACCATCCACCTCGCGCCCGGCGACCACACGCACGTGGGCGCCTCGCGGATCATGCACCGGGTGATGCTCCAGGGCGAGGTGCCGGTCGGCGTGGACGGGCGGCCGTCCGAACCGCTCATCGGCACGGAAGCGGGCCGGTGGTGACGCCTCGGCCGTGCGGCGGACCGGCGGTGCCTCAGGCGTCCGGCCGCCAGCCCAGCGCCGGCCCCAGCCTCGTCGCCATGTCCGTCAGGATCTGCACGTAGTCCTCGTGCTCGAAGGTGAACGGCAGCGCGAACGCCACCTCGTCGACCTCGCGGAACGCGGCGTGCGCGTGCAACCGCTCGGCCAGCTCCGCCGAGGTGCCGACCAGGTCCGGCGCGAACAGCAGTCGCGCCGGCCCCTGCGGGGAGGCCGTCCGGGGCAGCCGCCGGGCGGCGTACTCCGCGTACCGGGCGCGCTGTTCGGGACTCGCCGAGTCGGTGGGGATCACCACCAGGCCCTGGGAGACACGGGCCGCCTCGCCGTCGGGGTGGTGGGCCCGGAACTCCCGGATGTGGGACAGCTGGATCTCGGCGAAGTCCGGCGGCCCGCCCGTCTCCCCGGCGCTCTCCGCCTTGACCACGCTGCTGGTCAGGAAGTTCATGCCGTGCGCGCCGGCCCAGCGTGCCGAGCCGAGGCTGCCGCCGCCGTACCACAGCCGCCGCCCGAGCCCGGGGGAATGCGGCTGTACGACGTCCGAGCCGTGTTCGACATCCGGCTGCCGCGGCGCGGCCTCGAAGCCCTCCACCCCGCTGACGTCGGTGGCGGGCTTGCCCCGCACCAGGTCCAGCAGCCGCCGCACCCGCTCGTGGCCGAAGTCCTCCGCGTCGGCGGTGTCCGGGTAGAGGGCGCCCTTGACCTGCTCGTAGTGCATCGGCGGGCCCACGCTGACGCCCGGGTTGAGCCGGCCGCCGGAGAGCACGTCGACGGTCGCCAGGTCCTCGGCGAGCCGCAGCGGGTTCTCCCAGCCGAGCGGAGTGACCGCGGTGCCCAGCTCGATCCGGCGGGTCCGCTGCGAGGCGGCGGCCAGGACGGCGACCGGCGACGATATGCCGTACTGGAGGTGCCGGTGGCGGACCCAGGCGCTGTCGAAGCCGAGCCGCTCGCCCAGCTCGATGAGTTCCAGCGTGGCCTCGTGGCCCCGGCCCGGGTCCGCCGCGTCGAACAGACCGATGGTGAGGAACCCCAGTCTGCGCAGGGGGCGGGGGGTGGACGGCACGGGTTCCTCCAGCGGTCGTACGGCTGCTCCGCCCGATTCTGGCAGGCGAGTGTGACAACCGTGTGATCAGTTCGAGCGGGCAGGAGGCAGCGGGATGACGACCTCGTCCTCGACCGGCGGATCGACCTCCTGCGCGCGGTTGCCGGTCGCGGCGAAACAGCGCAGCCGGACCGCGTCCGGAGCGACGTCCAGCCGCAGGAAGCATTTGAAGAACGGCGGGCTGTAGGTGGTGGAGGACGGCGAGAACAACTGGGTGTAGATCTTCCGCACCGGCAGCCGGAACCGGGCGGGCCGGTCGGGGCGGCGGCCGGTCCCGAGCAGGCCCGCGACCACGCGGGCACGGCGGGTGACGCGGACCTCGGGGCCGGGAGCACGGCCCGGCTCGATGCCGAGCCGTTCGGACACCACGGCCGTCGCCTCCGCCTCGGTCAGGCTGAAGAACCGGCGCAGCCGGAGCCGGCGGCCGTACAGGCGGCTGTAGAAGGCGAGCGAGTCGCCGCGCAGCGGATAGCAGCGGAACTCGCGCTCGGTGACCCCGCCGACCGAGACCCGCGGGATGGTGTGCGTGGCGTGCATGAACGCCCCGCCGCCGCCCGCGACGACGTACTGGATCGTCCGGCCGTCGACGGCCACCGGGTAGCGCTGGTAGTTGTGGATGTCGCCGCCGATCGCGGCCACGTAGTGGTGCTCCGGGGCCCGCACGATGTCGTCCACCGTGCCACCGCCCTCGATGGGACAGGGGTGGTGCTCGCCGTCGACGTACAGCGGCGAACCGGTGACGAGGATCTTCGGCCGGGGTCCCTTCGACACCTCCCGCAGCCAGGCGCCCTGTTCGGCGTCGACCGTGCCCAGCAGACCGGTGTCGAGGCCGATGATCCGCACCGGTCCCGCGTCGATCGCCCAGTACGGTCCCGGCTGCACGGCCTGTTGTGCCGGCGCCGACCGCAAGGTCCTTGCGTCGGCGAAGCGTTGCTCGTCGGCCGGGCGCGGCCGGTGCCACAGCAGGGAGCGCCACCAGGCGCGGCCGAGCGGGCGGGGCCGGGGCTCGGGGTCGAGCGGCGGGGTGTCGGCGCAGAAGACGCGCATGAAGGCGCCGAGATCCTCGTACCAGTCGTGGTTGCCCGGTATCGCGTAGATCGGCGCGGGGTAGTCCTGGTACGGCCGGAAGAACTTGCGGCCGTAGTCGTCGGCGCTGCCGACGGGATAGATGACATCGCTGGCGAGCACGGCGAAGTCGGTGCCCTGACCGGCCTTCAGAAAGCCCGGCACGGCAGCGTACTGGGAGTCGCCGCCCTCGCCGGTGTCCCCGATGACCATGAAGGAGAACCGTTGCGGTACGTCCCGCCGGATCAGCTTGTCGGCGGGCGCTCCCGCCGCCGCCCGCCGGGCCACCCAGCGGCTGCGGGTACGACCGGTCGGATCGCCGAACCAGGACGCCAGGACGCCGTTGCGGGCGGCCCACAAGATCCGGGGGTTCAGCCACGACAACTTCTCGACGTGGTCCGGCATCAGCCGCTTGTAGGTGCCAGGTTCGGCCGCGCCCCAGCCGGCGCCCTGTGCGGTATCGCGTGAGGAGTCAGACACGCGTGCACGGTAACAACGCGCCGGTCAGGGGCGGGATACCGGGGCTGGGACCAACACCCCCGGCGCCTCGCGGAGTTCCGGCCCGCTACGCTGGCCGCGCCCCCGTGCCCCTCCCTCCGGAACGGAACCAAGCCATGGAACTCTCCTTCGCCGGCCGGGTCGTCGAGTGGCGGGGGCCGTCGCCGTACTACTTCGTCGCCGTGCCGGAGCAGGAGTCCGCGGACATCCGCGAGGTGGCCGCCCTGGCCACCTACGGCTGGGGCGCGATCCCGGTGGAGGCGAGGATCGGCGGGACCGGCTTCACCACGTCGCTCTTCCCCAGGGAGGGCGCGTATCTGCTGCCGCTGAAGAACGCCGTCCGTACCCCCCAGGGGCTCGCGGTGGGCGACGAGGTGGCCGTGGAGCTCACCGTGCGCCTGTGAGACCCCCGCACCCGGCAGGGCCGTACGCCGGATCCGTGCGGCGGGCTCAGCGGTGGATGAGCCGGCGGACCAGTTCCGCGGTCCACTGGACGTACTCGATCTCCGTTCCGTCGGCGTGGCGGGCGTAGAGGAACCGCCCCGTCGGGCTCGGCGCCGGGGGAGTGGTGATCGTGGCCCCGGCCGACCGCAGCGCCTCTTGAAGGGCGTCGAGGTCGTCGACGACGACGGTGGCGGAGGCGTGCGCGTACTTCGCGCGTTCCTCGGCGGGGCCGGCGATGACCAGGAAGTCGCCGACGGCGGCCAGTTCGACCGTCTGGAACGTCAGCCGCAGGTCCGGCTCCGCGCCGGTGAGCTGCTCCAGGAGGGGCAGCGCCTGGTCGAGGTCGTCGCTCCACAGGCGGGCATAGGTCTTCAGGATGCTCACGGGCACGCTCCACTCCTGGTCACTTCTGGTTACTCGGGAACCGTAAGTGAGCCGTCCCGGACGTGGAAGAACGCACTTTTCGGTGACTGGGGAACCCGGAGGAAACCGGGGCCGCGCGGCGGACGGTCACGGCTTCCGGGCGAGCCCTCCGTGCCCGGCCGGGGCACGGCGGAGAGCGGGCCGGGAGCAGGCAGTCGTGCGAATCGGGGCGATAGGGAAAACCCTCGATTGACCCGCCGTGAGGTGACATGGCTCGGTCAATCCTGTCATTCTCCCTCCGCACGCTGATCCACCCCACCGGTTCATGGATCACGGTCCCGCACAGCTCAGCTCGCCCGGGCGACAGACCCGTCTGCCCGTCTGTCACCGGCCGCCGCCCGGCGGTCGCAGCAGGAGGAGTACGAGTGAGACCCCACAGACCCCTTCCCCACAAGCGAGCCACGGTCGGAGCCGCCCTGGTCTCCACCGCGGCCTTCCTCGCCGTCGGACTGCAGGCCCTCCCGGCGTCCGCCGCCCCGGCCGCTCCCCACCCCGGCCCGCTGCGCACCGGCGGCCTGGAGGCCAAGCTCAGCCCGGCCCAGCACCGGGCGCTGGTCGAGAGCGCCCGGCAGCAGACGCGCACGACCGCCCGCACCCTCGGCCTCGGGGCCCAGGAGAAGCTGGTCGTCAAGGACGTCGTCAAGGACAACGACGGCACCGTGCACACACGGTACGAGCGCACGTACGCCGGTCTGCCCGTCCTCGGCGGCGACCTGGTCGTGCACACCCCGCCCGCCTCGCTGGCCAAGGGGACCGTGAGCACCACGTTCAACAACAAGCGCAGGATCCAGGTGCGCTCCACCACCGCGACCTTCACCAAGGCCGCCGCGGAGACCAAGGCGCTGAAGGCCGCGAAGGCCCTGGACGCCGAGAAGGCCACCACCGACAGCGCCCGCAAGGTGATCTGGGCGGGCGACGGCACCCCGAAGCTCGCCTGGGAGACGGTGATCGGCGGCTTCCAGGACGACGGCACGCCCAGCCAGATGCACGTCATCACCGACGCCACCACCGGCAAGGAGCTGTACCGGTACCAGGCGGTCAAGACCGGCACCGGCAACACCCAGTACAGCGGAAGCGTCACCCTGGGCACCACGCTGTCGGGTTCGACCTACCAGCTGTACGACACCACGCGCGGCGGTCACAAGACCTACAACCTCAACCGGGGCACCTCCGGCACCGGCACCCTGTTCACCGACGCCGACGACGTCTGGGGCGACGGGACCGGCTCCAACACCCAGACCGCCGGCGCCGACGCCGCCTACGGCGCCCAGGAGACCTGGGACTTCTACAAGAACACCTTCGGCCGCAGCGGCATCCGCAACGACGGCGTCGCCGCCTACAGCCGCGTCCACTACAGCAGCGGTTACGTCAACGCCTTCTGGGACGACAGCTGCTTCTGCATGACCTACGGCGACGGCTCGGGCAACACCCACGCCCTGACCTCGCTGGACGTGGCCGGCCACGAGATGACCCACGGTGTCACCTCCAACACCGCCGGCCTGGAGTACAGCGACGAGTCGGGCGGTCTGAACGAGGCCACCTCCGACATCTTCGGCACGGGGGGCGTGGAGTTCTACGCCAACAACTCCAACGACGTCGGTGACTACCTCGTCGGCGAGAAGATCGACATCAACGGCGACGGCTCGCCGCTGCGGTACATGGACAAGCCGAGCAAGGACGGCGGCTCGGCCGACAGCTGGTACAGCGGCGTCGGCAACCTCGACGTGCACTACTCCTCGGGCCCCGCGAACCACATGTTCTACCTGCTGTCCGAGGGCAGCGGCACCAAGGTCATCAACGGTGTGACCTACAACAGCCCGACCTCCGACGGCGTCGCCGTCACCGGCATCGGCCGGGCCGCCGCGCTCCAGGTCTGGTACAAGGCGCTGACGACGTACATGACGTCCAGCACCGACTACGCCGCCGCCCGCGCCGCCGCCCTGCGCGCGGCCGCCGACCTCTACGGCACCAACTCCACGCAGTACGCCGGAGTGGGCAACGCCTTCGCCGGCATCAACGTCGGCAGCCACATCAACCCGCCGAGCAGCGGGGTGACGGTCACCAATCCGGGCAGCCAGTCCGCCACCGTCGGTACCGCCGTGAACCTGCAGATCCAGGCGAGCAGCACCAACAGCGGCGCGCTGAGCTACAGCGCCTCCGGCCTGCCCACCGGTCTGTCGATCAACAGCTCGACCGGCCTCATCTCCGGTACGCCCACCGCGGCGGGCTCGTACAGCACCACCGTGACGGTGACCGACTCCACCGGCGCGACCGGTACCGCGACCTTCTCCTGGACGGTCAGCACGACCGGCGGCGGCTGCACCTCCAGGCAACTGCTGAGCAACCAGGGCTTCGAGTCCGGCAACACCGGCTGGACCGCCACCAGCGGCGTCATCACCACCGACAGCGGTGAGGCGGCCCACAGCGGCTCCTACAAGGCCTGGCTGGACGGCTACGGCTCCGCGCACACCGACACGTTGTCCCAGTCGGTGACGATCCCCGCGGGCTGCAAGGCGACCCTGACCTTCTACCTGCACATCGACACCGCCGAGACCACCACCAGCACCCAGTACGACAAGCTGACGGTGACCGCCGGTTCGAAGACCCTCGCGACCTACTCGAACCTCAACAAGGCCGCCGGCTACAGCCAGAAGACCTTCGACCTGTCCTCGCTGGCGGGCTCGACGGTCACGCTGAAGTTCAACGGCGTGGAGGACTCCTCGCTGCAGACCAGCTTCGTCGTGGACGACACCGCCCTGACGACCGGCTGAGCCCCTCGCGCGCACGGTCCCGCACCCCGTTCCTCGGGTGCGGGACCGTGTCATGTCAGCTCAGCGGGTCCAGCGTCAGATACGCCTGCTGCGGGTTGCCGTCGTGCACCAGCGACTCCTGGTTGCCGACGTCGTCGAAGGCGAAGGCGTAGGCCTTGCCGTCGGCCATCTGCGCATGGATCCTGCGGGCGTACTGGTTGGTCACGGCGTCCTGGTAGAAGTTCGCCGTCGTGGTGTCGGGCTGGTTGGGGTTGACCAGCAGGGTCGACCGGTTGAAACCGGCGCACAGCGTCCGGGAGATGGGGCCGCGGACCTGGTCGTTGGGCGCGTCCAGCAGCTTGTGACAGCCGAAGATGCTGGACGCGTCGGGCTTCTGGAAGCTGGTGACGACCGCGCCGGAGCCGTTGGTGAAGTTCATGACGTTCCCGGAGACCCGGCCGTAGTACTTGGTGTTCGGCTGGTCGGCGAACGGCGTGACGGTCAGGGTCGACGTCGCGTACTTCTGCCAGACGCGGTTGACGTAGTCGTCCATCGCGTTCGCCGGCAGGGCGCCGGTCTCCACGCCGTACAGCGGGGACAGCGCGCGCAGCACGGTCCCGTCGGAGCGGGTCTGGATCAGGGCCGCCCAGCCGCCCGACTGCCCGCGCAGGGAGTTGAAGAAGCCGGTCCAGCCACCGGACTTCAGATGACCGGTGCTGCTCACCCCGCCGTCGGCACGCTGCACCCCGACCGCGTACGGCGCCGAGAACATGTCCACCTGGGTGCTGTTGAGCCACAGCCCGGAGTCGTTGAGCGTGTACTCCGACCAGTTGAAGAGGATGTTCCGGTTGGGGTCGGAGGGGTTCTGCACGGCCGGCTGCACCAGTCCGCCGGTGGTGAGCCGGAAGTCGAGCTTCTGGCCGTAGGAGAAGTAGATCCGGCCGGAGAACTTCGGGATGCGGATGGTCGTGGACTGCCCGGCGGCGGGGCCGGGTATCGCCGCGTCCGGCGCGGGGGTCGGCGGGTTCCCGCCCGCCGGCCAGGCGTGGAAGGTGCCGTTCGCGTCGGCCCAGCCCTGCCGTCCCGAGGACAGCTGGGTGCCGAGGTCGTAGACGTAGACCGGTTCGGAGCGGCCCGAGTTGTTGGTGATCTTCAGCGGGATGGTGTCCGGCACCGCGGCACCGGCGCTTCCCGGTGCGCCGAGCGCGAGCAGCCCGCCGAGCAGGGCCGCGGCGGCCGTCAGGGGCAGTGCGCGGCGCGTGAGCCTGTGAGGCACTCTCCACCTCCGTGTGGGGTCGGGGTCGTACGGATCTGGTCCGTACCTGCTTGAGAGCGCTCTCAGACTCGTGCGCGGACGGGTGCATGTCAATGACCTGGACGGGATCGGCCCGGCGTCCACCGCCGGGCCGGGTGTCAGGCCGTGCGCTCGCACACGCCGGGGCCGGGTGTCAGAACGTGCGCTCGAGGAGGCCGAGCAGCGCCTCCCAGTGCCGCTCGTCCCCCGCCCGGTCGTAGGCGGGCGTGTCCGCCTGGGTGAAGCCGTGGTGGGCGCCGGCGTAGACCTCGCAGGTGTGCCGCACTCCGGCGGCGGTCAGGGCGTCCTCGAAGCGCGCCACCTGCTCCGGGGGCAGCGAGGCGTCCTCGTCGGCATGCCCGAAGTACAGCTCCGCGGTGATGCGCGGGGCCTCCAGATGCGGGCTGTCGGGATCGTCGGTGGCGAGGCGTCCGCCGTGGAAGCCGGCCCCCGCCGCGACCCGCTCCGGGTGGGCGCCCGCGGTCCACAGCACGAGCCGGGCGCCCATGCAGTAGCCGGTGAGCGCGACCGGACCCGCGGTCACCTGCGGGCTGTCGGCCAGCCACCGCAGATAGGCGCCCGCGTCCCGCCGGACCAGCTCCGGGGTCAGTCCGGCCACGAGGGGACCGAGCCGCTCCCAGATGGTGGGGTCGGCGCCCGGGTCGATGAACTCGGGCAGGTCCACGACCGGCGCCCGGCCGAGGCGGTAGAAGGCGTTCGGCATCAGCACGGTGTAGCCGGCGGCGGCCAGCCGGTCGGCCATCGACCTCAGGTACGGTCGCGGCCCGTAGGCGTCCTGGTAGAACAACACGCCCGGGCGGGGGCGTCCGTCGGCCGGATGGACGACGTAGGCGTCGGCGACGCCGTCCTCGGTCGGGACGTCGACAACGTTTCCCTGGACATCGGTCATGGTGAGCAGGCCCTCCCTCGGGGAACGGGCGCCGGAGGCGATGCCTTCGGCGCCGCGGCTGTGCCCCATGCTGTCACGCGAAGATCGTCACCCCCGCATCCGGTGCGCCCGGCGCTCACGCGATGATCGTCACCCCCGCGTCCGGTGCGCCCGGCGCTCACTCGAAGCGGCTCGTGTCTCCCGCGCCCCGCCGGACGATCTCCGCCTCGCCGCCGGAGAAGTCGACGACGGTCGTGGGCTCGGTGCCGCAGTCGCCCGAGTCGACCACCGCGTCCACCGCGTGGTCGAGCCGGTCCTTGATCTCCCAGCCCTGGGTCAGCGGCTCCTCCTCGTCCGGCAGCAGCAGCGTGCTCGACAGCAGCGGCTCGCCCAGCTCCGCCAGCAGCGCCTGGGTCACCACATGGTCGGGGATGCGCACGCCCACGGTCTTCTTCTTCGGGTGCTGCAGCATCCGCGGCACCTCGCGGGTGGCGGGCAGGATGAAGGTGTAGCTGCCCGGAGTCGAGGCCTTGACGGCCCGGAACACGTCGTTGTCCACCCGTACGAACTGGCCGAGCTGCGCGAAGTCCCGGCACATCAGCGTGAAGTGGTGCCGGTCGTCCAGCCGGCGGATGGAACGGATCCGGTCGATGCCGTCCCGGCTGCCCAGGCGGCAGCCGAGCGCGTAGCAGGAGTCGGTCGGGTATGCGATGAGCGCGTCCGAACGGATCGCGTCGGCGATCTGGGAGATGCTGCGCTGCTGGGGGTTCTCGGGGTGCACGTCGAAGTACTTCGCCATCTGCCGAGCTTATGCCGTCCCCCGGCACGGGGCGCGCAGCCGCGGTACCGCCACGGGTGACACCTATGACCTCATACCTTTTTGACATGGGTATGAATTCATACCTACCCTGGGGCCGTGTCCGGATCCAGCGCTCCCCAGCGGGACGTCGACAGCGTCGCCTCGGCGCTCGCCGACGCCCTGCCCGCGCTGCACCGGGCCCTGGACCGGCTGGTCGCCCGCGACTACGCCCTCCCCAAGCCCCCCGAGGGGCAGCTGAACCTGCTCCGCCATGTCGCCGAGCACCACGGCGCCACCGTGCGCGAGGCCGCCGACGCGCTGCTGATGAAGCCCAACAACGTCAGCGCGCTCGTCACCCAGCTCACCGAGCAGGGCCTCCTGGAACGCCGGCAGGACAGTGCCGACAAGCGTGTCGCCCGCCTGCATCTGACGGCGGTCGCCCGGCGGCGCCTCGGCGAGGTGCACGCGCTCCAGGTCGCCCATCTCGCGGAGGCGCTGCGTTCGCTGACCGAGGGCGAGATGGCCGCGCTCGGCTCCGCCCTCGGCGCGCTGAACTCGCTGACGCACCGGCTGCACCCCGCCGCACGCTGACCCGAACGCCGTCACGTCCCCCGCGCCCCGCCGCCCGGGACGGCCGGCTCGTGCGGGCCCGTGTTCTCCGCACCCTTTCCCGACCCGTACCAGACGAGGCTTTCCCATGCCGTCCACCTCCGTGGATCACCCCACCGTGCCCGCGACCCCCGCGGCCGCGGCCACCGCCGCCGCCCGGCGGCGCGCCAACCCCTGGCTCACCCTCTGCGCGGTCGCCTTCGGCCTGTTCATGGTCCAGCTCGACGGATCCGTCGTGGCGATCGCCAACCCCGAGATCGGGCGCGAACTGCACGCGTCCACCGCCCAGTTGCAGTGGGTCACCAACGCCTATCTGCTCGCCCTCGCCGCCACCCTCATCCTCGGCGGCAAGCTCGGCGACCGGTTCGGGCGGCGCACCTTCTACCTCGTCGGCGTCGCCAGATTCGCGCTGTCGTCCGTCGCCATCGGCCTGTCCGGCTCCATCACCGGCGTCGTCGCCTTCCGTGCGCTCCAGGGAGTCTTCGGCGGCCTGCTGATGCCCAACACCCTCGGCCTGCTGCGGGCCGTGTTCCCGCCCCGCAGGTTCGGCATGGCCGTCGGCGTCTGGGCGATGGTGTCGGCCGTGTCCACGGCACTGGGCCCGATCGTCGGCGGTCTGCTGGTGGAGAACGTCAGCTGGCAGTCCGTCTTCTCCATCAACCTGCCCATCGGCGTGCTCGCCTGCGCCTTCAGCGCGTTCGTGCTGCCCCGGTCGAAGAACGCCTCCGGAGACCACCGCTTCGACGTCACCGGTGTCGTCCTGCTCGCACTCGGCCTGCTGAGCGTCGTCTTCGGTGTCGTCAAGGGCGAGACCTGGGGCTGGACGTCCGCCGGCACCTGGGGTGCGATCCTCGCCGGCCTGCTGCTCCTCCTCGTCTTCGGCCGCCACGAGACGCGCATCGAGCACCCGCTGCTGCCGATGCGGCTCTTCCGCAGCCGCGCCCTGACCATCGGTGCGGTCATCACCGCACTCAACTTCTTCGTCATGCTGGGCGTGATCTTCTTCATCATGCTGTACCTGCAGAACGTGCGCGGTATGACGCCCGTTCAGGCGGGTGTGCGCACCCTGCCGTTGAGCCTCGCCTCCCTCGTCGCCTCCCCGCTCGGTGCCGCCCTGACCCAGCGCTACGGCGCCCGCTTCTGCATGCCGCTGGGCATGGTGCTCCAGGCCGTCGCGTGCTTCACCATGCTCACCTGGTCCGGCGACTCCTCGTACGCCACCATGTGGCCGCCGTTCGTCGCGCTCGGCCTCGGCGTCGGCATGGTGCTCTCGGCCTCGTCCGACGCGATCGTCGGCAACGCGCCGGTACGGGACGGTGGTGTGGCCGGCGGCCTCCAGGCCACCACGCTGCAGATCGGTGGCGCCCTCGGCACGTCCGTGCTGGTCTCCGTCATCAGCGCCCGCGTCGGCACCACCCTGCGGACCGAGCTGACCGGCGCCGGAGTGCCCCAGGCCCTGGCCGGGAAACTGGCCGAGGCCAAGGACGCGGTGGCGATGGGCGTCGCGCCCGTCTCCGGGACCATGCCGGACACCCTCCGGGCGGCCGTGGCCGAGGGCAGCGGCCGGGCGTTCCTGAACGGCCTGCACGCCGCGGCGCTGCTCAGCGGTGTGCTCTGCCTGCTGGGCGCGGTTCTCGCGGCGGCCGGGATGCGGGGCGGGACGGCGGAACCGGCGGAGTGAGAGGGGGTACGGCGGCGACCGGAATCCGGCGGGGGAAGGAGGCCGGGCGCCGCCGGCCGCCTGACGGCCGCCCCGGTCCCGCCGGCCTGGCGGCCGGCGCCGTCCCGCCCTCCCGCCGGCCTGGCGGCCGGCGCCGTCCCGCCCCCCGCGCCGCAGTCCAGGGATCGTCCGGAATTCGCCCGCGTACTTTCCGGATGAGCGGGCATCCGAACTCTGAGCCGCCCGGGGCCGTCCCCCCGCCCCGGGCGTGGCGTCTCCGCCGGCGGCCCCACCCCCCCCGGGCCGTCGGCGGAGTTCGGTCCCACGGGTACCCGCCTCCGCGGCCGGCCGGCCCGCAGGCCGTCGGCCGGATCGACGCCTACCTGGCGGCCGGTGCGGCGGGCAGGTCGAACACGTGCCGAGGAGAGATGATCTCTGTGACGGCCTCGCCGAACAACGTGCTGGGCTCGTTCCCGCGATAGTCGATGTCGGTGTTCAGCAGCGCCACGACGGTCGTCCGTGTGGCCGGGAAGTAGATGGTCAGCGATTCGTATCCGGGCAGGGAACCGTTGTGGCCGATCCAGCCCTGTACGTCGAAGACGCCCAGCCCGTAGCCGGTGCCGGGGATCGGCGTGGCCGGTGTGACGAGCCGCTGCTTCTGTGTCGCGGCGCTGATCAGGCGCTTGCCGTCGGGCAGTATCCCGGTCGCGACCGTGGGGGCCCAGATGCGCAGGTCGTCCAGGGTGGAGATCATCGCGCCGGCCGCCCAGCCCCAGGAGGGGTTCCAGCCGGCGGTCTCGGCGACCTTGCCGCTCGCCGTCTGGTCGGTGTAGCCCTGCGCGTGCGGGGTGGGGAACTCGGCGCCCTCGGGGAAGACCGTGTCCTTCATGCCGGCCGGGGCGAGGATGTGCTGCTCGACGTAGTCCCCGAGCCGGCGCCCGCTCGCCTTCTCCACGACCAGGCCGAGCAGGATCAGGTTGGTGTTGCTGTAGAAGAACTTCTCCCCGGGCCGGAACATCACCGGATGCCGGAAGGCGTAGTCGAGCAGCTGCCGCGGGGTGAAGGAGCGCCGGGGGTCGGACGTGAGCGCCTTGTAGAAGCCGTCGTCGGCGGAGTAGTTGAACAGCCCGCTGCGCATCCCGGCCAGCTGGCGCAGTGTGATCCTGTCGCCGTTCGGTACGCCGCCGACGTAGCGGTCGATCGTGTCGTCCAGGCCGACCTTCCCCTGGTCCACCAGTTGCAGCAGCGCGGTCACCGTGAACGTCTTCGTCTCGCTGCCGATCCGCATGTAGAGGTCCGGCGTCATCTTCCGGCCGGTCGCCCTGTCGGCCACTCCGAAGGAACGGACCCAGCTTCGCTGTCCGGGCGTCCAGACGCCGACGCTCACACCCGGCACGTGCGCCTCGCGCATCACCCGCCGCACGGCCGCGTCGAGCCGGCGTGTCACCTCGGGGGAGAGGGCGCGGACGTCGGGTCCCGAGGCCGACGGGGCGGGCGTACCGGCGGCGGGTGCGACAGGCGCGGCGGCCCGCATGCCCGCCCCTGTCGTGAGCGGGGCGAACAGCGTCCCCGCCAGCACGGTGACCACGGCCCCCCGGCGCAGGCGTACGGACGTGGACGGCATGGGCGCCCTCCCAGCACACGTGCGGCGGCCGCGCGCGGCACGGACGCCGGAGCCGGACCTTCCCAGCATAGAAGCGGCCGGGCCGGGACGCGCGGGCGGCACCGGTGCGGGGCGCAGCGACCGCGAGCGGGCGTTGCCCCGGCACCCGTCACGGCGCCGCCGGAGCGCCCTACTGCCCGCAGAGCGGCGCGAGCACCGCCAGCGTGCCGTTGGCCTGCCGCAGCGCGTCCTCCAGGATGCCGGGTGCATGGAGCGTGCCGGTGCCGTCGGGCGGGACGAGCCATTCCAGGGAGCGGGCCGGCCGGTACGGCGGCGGTGCGGCGACCCAGGACCCCTTCGTCGCGTACCGCAGCCCGGCCCCCACCCAGCCCCCGGAAGGGTCCGGCGGCAGGAAGAAGCCGACCCGCTGCGCCGCCGTGTCCACCAGCGTCGGCCCCGGAATCGGCAGGGCCGGCCGCCACAGCAGGTCGAGGGTGAGCAGCCCCAGCCGGTCGGGAACGCTCAGCACGTCCCAGAAGCGGCCCGCCTCCAGCAAGGCGATGCCGTCGCCGTGGTCCCACTCCCATTTGCAGGCGCGCGGGTCGGCCGATGCCGCGGCCAGCCACTCCACGCCCCGCTTCCACATCGTGTTCGTCATGCACCGCTCCGGGTGTCCTCGCCCGCCTGCCCGAGCGCAGGGAGCGCCCATGGCCGGGCACATCGTGTCGTCGGCACGCCAACCCGGCATATGCATCGTTGTAGATATTTCTATGTGGCGGAAGGGGTGGCGAACCCTGGCGTTTGAGGCGGGGCGTTCGAACTCCGCGCATGGGTTCGTCAGTTGACGAGGCGGGGAGCTTCACCCGTTCGGTGAGCAGTCCCTCATCGCACGCATGATTCGTGTGTACCGGCGATCGAATCACGCGTGCAGCGTTGAAATAGCCGGGTTTTCAGTCGTAGTCTCACGGCATTCCCTCACCGTCGTCTTCGTCGAGGTGCCCCATGGACCGCACGCGTCTGCACGCCCTTCTGGCCCGGGAGAGCGCCGAGGCCGAACGCCGGAACCCGCGCTCCCGGGCGGCCTACGGGCGCGCCGACCACCTCTTCGGCCGGGTGCCGATGACCTGGATGAACAAGACCGCCGGCGCCTTCCCGCGCTACCTGGCCGGGGCACGGGGCGCGCGGGTCACCGACGTCGACGGGCACGAATACGTCGACTTCTGCCTCGGCGACACCGGCGCCATGGCCGGCCATTCGCCCGCGCCCGTCACCGAGGCGGTACAGCGACGCTACGCCGAACTGGGCGGGGCCACCGCCATGCTGCCCACCGAGGACGCCGAGTGGGTCGGCGCCGAACTGGCCCGGCGGTTCGGCCTGGCCCGCTGGAGCTTCTCGCTCACCGCCACCGACGCCAACCGCTGGGCGATCCGCCTGGCCCGCGCCGTCACCGGCCGGCCGAAGATCCTGGTCAACGGCTACTGCTACCACGGCAGCGTCGACGAGTCGCTGATCGTCACCGGCCCGGACGGCGCCGGCACCCCCCGCCCCGGCAACGTCGGCGCGCCCTGCGACGTGACGCTCACCAGCAGGGTCGCCGAGTTCAACGACCTCGCCGGGCTGGAGCGCGAACTGGCCCACGGGGACGTCGCCGCCGTCCTCATGGAACCCGCCCTCACCAACATCGGCATCGTGCTGCCCGAACCCGGCTACCTCCAGGGTGTCCGGGAACTGACCCGGCGGTACGGCACGCTGCTCGTCAACGACGAGACGCACACCTTCTCCGCCGGACCCGGCGGCTGCACGGCCGCCTGGGACCTGGAACCCGACCTGCTCACCATCGGCAAGGCGATCGGCGGCGGCATCCCCGCCGGCGCCTACGGGCTGTCCGCCGCGCTCGCCGAGCGGCTGCTGTCCCGGACCGACCTGGACCTCGTCGACATGGGCGGTGTGGGCGGCACCCTCGCCGGCAACGCGCTGTCGGTCGCGGCCACCCGGGCCACCCTCGAACACGTCCTGACGGACGAGGCGTTCGACCGGATGGGCAGGCTCGCCGAACGGTTCGAGGCCGGCGTGCGGGCCGGTGTCGAGGCGCACCGGCTGCCGTGGTCGGTCAGCCGGCTCGGCGCCCGTACCGAGTACCGTTTCACCTCACCGGCCCCGCGCACCGGCACCGCGTCCGCGGCGGCCGCCGACCCGGAGCTGGAGGACTTCCTGCACCTCTACCTCGCCAACCGGGGCATCCTGCTGACCCCGTTCCACAACATGGCGCTGATGTGCCCGGACACCACCGAACGGGACGTCGACACCCACACCGAGGTCTTCGCCGCCGCGCTGTCCGAACTGGCCGGCTGAGGACGCCGAGAGGAGGAGCGGGAGACATGGACGCCATCGACCGGGCCATCCTGCGCGAACTGCAGACCGACGGCCGTATCGCCTACGCCGACCTGGGGCCCCGGGTCGGCCTGTCCGCCTCGGCGGCCCGGCAGCGCCTGCAGCGCCTGCTGGACTCCAAGGCCGTGCAGGTGGTCGGCGTCACCGACCCGATGGCCATGGGCGGACAGGCCATGGCCCTGCTCGGCATCGGCGTCGACGGCGACCCCCGGAGCGTCGCCGACGCCCTCGCCGAGCGCCCCGAGGTCGTCTACTCGGTGCTCACCGCGGGCGGCTTCGACCTCTTCGCCGAGGTGGTCGCTCCCGGCCCGAAGGCGCTGCTCGACTTCGTCAACGACGTGGTGCGCCCCCTCGAGGGCATCCGCGAGATCCGCTCCTTCCCGTACTTCGGCATCCACACCCACCGCTTCCTGTGGGACGTGGGCTGACGGTGGAGAGAGCGGGAGCGAGGCGGCCCGGCGGAGGGTGACCGACGGGAGAAGGCGTTGCGGCGGGTGGGGCTGGGAGCCCGGTGGCGGCTGCGCAGCGGGTGGGGCCGGGGGAGGTGGCCGGTGGCGGTCGGGCCGAGGGCACGGCCGTGCGGCGGACGGGCTGACGGGAGGCCGGTGCGGCGCTCAGGTGTCCGCAGGCTCGGGTGCCAGCACCAGCATCGTGGCGTCGTCGCGGACCTTGTAGTGCCGCCGCAGCAGGTCCGCCCACACCGCGGCGGGCAGCTCGGCGGACGGGGTGCCGGCCAGGTCGGCCAGCCGCTCCGGCAGCGGATAGAAGGCGCCGTCGGCGTTCCTTGCCTCCCACACGCCGTCGGAGGCAAGGAACAGCCGGTCGCCGGGACCGAGCGCCACGGTGACCTCCTTCGGCTGCTCCATGCCGATCAGCCCGATGCCCAGGGGCAGACAGGGCGCGACGGCCACTTCCCGGGCCTCTCCCTCGCACAGCAGGACGGGCGCCGGATGACCGCAGGCCAGCACCCGCACCGTGGCCGTGCCGCCGCCGAACTCCAGCAGCAGGGCCGTCGCGAACAGTTCCGGGTGCCGTTCGTCCGCCGCGTCCACCGCCAGCCGGCGGTCCAGCCGGGCCGCCACCGACTCCAGGTCCGGCTGGTCCAAGGCGGCCTCCCGGAACGCGCCCAGCAGCGACGCCACCGTGGCGACCGCCGACAGCCCGTGCCCCTGCACATCGCCCACCACCGCGCGCACGCCGTGCGGCCCCGCCCGCACGTCGTAGAAGTCCCCGCCCACCAGCGTGCCGTCCTGCGCCGCCCGGTAGAAGGTGGCGCACCGGACCTGCCCCACCCGGGCCGGGAGCGGCGGCAGCACGGCCCGCTGCACCGCCTCGCCGATCGCCCGCTCCGTGTCCAGCTGGGCGTCGCGGCGGCTGCGCACATAGGACACGAACACACTCAGCGCGGTCACGAACACGATGGTGAGCAGATCGGTGTCGCCGGGGCGGTTCAGGTGGGTGGCCGGCACGTTCAGCACCACGACCACGCCCAGGCCGAGCAGGGCGGTCATCATCGGGCCGTACGACAGGACCGCCAGCGGCGGGATCGCGCCCAGCAGGAAGCCGAGATCACGCGCATGGGGCGAGAGCAGCGTGCCGCAGCCGACCACGAAGAGCAGCAGCACGGGCAGCACCCGTACCCAACACGGCGGCGGTGCGCCCCGCAGCCAGCCGCGATCCTCCCGGTCCCCGCGCGACGACCAGCCGCGCACCGCCTTCACAACCCCAAGCTACGCCGCCGCCCGCACACCGCACCCGGCGGGAAAAGGGGTCGACGCCCGCCCGGCCGCCCGTCTAGTGTGTGATCACCACGCCCGAGCCGGACGGAAGAAGGAGGCGAGCGTCATGAATCCCACCATGGAGCGCTCCCCCCTCCCCGTGCCGCGGGCGTGTCACGTCTGAGATCCGACCGGGAGCGCCGCACACCACGCGTCTTCCGGAGGAATCCTTGACCGATCCGGTCATGCGCACGCTCGACGAGAGCAGCGCTCACGTTTTCGACACCATGCCCGACCCGCTCGGCTTCCGTGAGCGGCACCGGCTGATCCGTTTCCGCCCCGACTGGCAGCGCGTCGCCCGGCGCGACGGCCGCACCGTGGCCCGCGCCGCCTGGTGGGGCAGGGCCGATGACCCCGAGCCGCTGGTGATCAACTGGCTCGACGTCGCCGAGGGCGAGGAGGAGGCCGGCGCCGAACTGCTGCGGACGGCGCCCTGGCAGACCCCCGAACTCGAACTCGACCTGCCCGCCGGCTGGCGCGGCGACCCCCATCTGCGGGCCGCCGCCGGCACCCGTGCGGCCGCCGCCCGGCTGGCCGGCTACACCCCCCTGGTGGAGCGCTTCCTCTACCGCTGGACCCCGGAGCGGGGACTGCCCGAGCGGCCCGGACGGCTCGTCTTCACCGCCGAACCGGACGACGCCGTGTTCCACGGCCTGCTGCGCCGCATCCAGTTCGGCACGCTCGACGCCCACGCCCGCCGGGCCATCGCACAGGGCGGCGTCGACCAGGCGGCCCAGGAGGAACTGGACGTCTTCCACTGGTTCCCGTCGCCCAGGGCCTGGTGGCAGGTCGCCCGCACACCGGCGGGGGAGCCCGTCGGCATCCACGTCCCGGCACGCAATCCGTCCGGGCCGTGCGTCGGGTTCATCGGTGTGGTGCCGGAACACCGCGGCCACGGCTACGCCTACGACCTGCTCGCCGAATGCACCCACTTCCTGGCCGGTGAGGGCGCCGAGTTCATCGCCGCCGCCACCGACCAGGGCAACGTCCCCATGGCCGCGCACTTCACCACGGCGGGCTATCCCGTCGTACGAGAACGCGTCAACTACTGGACCGACCGTGACTGAGGCCGACGGGATTCGTCCTCAGGTCCTGCCGCCGGGCGCGGACCGGGCAGACGCCGTCCCCCGGGGCGGGGCCGGCCCGAAGGCCGCGCCCTAGTTGTATTGACCCGAAGCGTTGTTCACACGGCTGATCGGTGGGTGGCCGCCGAGTGCGGTGTGGCAGCGGTGGTGGTTGTAGGTGTGCAGAAAGTCT
>NZ_JBVJYH010000037.1:0-43911 GCF_055600785.1 Streptomyces sp. NPDC038200 | reverse complement strand
CAACTACAACCCCCACACCATGACCATCACCCTCCCCCACACCAACCACCCCCTCACCATCCAAGCCACCCTCACCCCCACCAAAAACAACAACTAACCCACCCCCAACCACACACGGACAGGGAAACGGACACGCCATGCACGCCACCAAGCACACGCTCAACGACATCACCGTCATCACCATCAACGGCGAACTCGACAACATCACCGCCACCGAGATCACCGAACACCTCGAAGAGCTCGTACCCCACCGCGGCAACGTGGTCCTAGACCTCGCCAACATCACCTATCTGTCCAGCGCCGGGCTACGCGTCCTGCTCCTGCTCTACCACCGCGCCCGTCAACACGGCACCCAACTCGCCCTGGCCCGGATCCCGGCCCAGACCCACGACGTCCTCGCCGCCACCGGCTTCCTCAACTCACTCACCGTCACCGACACCGTCGACCAGGCCACCAAGGCACTCACCCGATGACCACGACACCTCACACCGACACCGAGGTCATGCCCACGGCCGAGTTGTGCGCGTCCGTGTTCGTGTCCGGGCCTGGGCGAGGGGGCGGTGGCACGGAAGGAACGGGAGGCGGCCGGGGCGCCGGCCGGCTCGAGGTCAGGCCCGGCCGGGCGCTCCCTCATGGAGCGACCGTGGTGGATGGCGGAGTCAACTTCTCCATCCCCTCCACCCACGCCACCGCCATGGCGCTCGTCCTCTTCGAACGCGGCGCCGCACAACCCTTCGCCGAGATACCCTTCGCCGACGACCACCGCACCGGCGGCGTCTACGCCATGACCGTCCTGGGTCTCGACTGGCGCACGATCGAGTACGGCTACCGGGCCGACGGCCCCGACCACCCCGGACACGGCCACCGCTTCGACCCACGCCGCATCCTGACCGACCCGTACGCCCGCGCCTTGGGCGGAGGCGAGCACTGGGGCACAGCCCGCGACCCTCACGCCCTCTACCCCTACCGTGCCCGCGTGGTCGCCGACGCCTACGACTGGCAGGGCGACCGGCCGCCTCGCATCCCCCTGCACGACCTCGTCATCCTCGAGGCACATGTCCGCGGCTTCACCCGCCACCCCACCTCGGGCGTGCGCGCGCCCGGCACCTTCGCCGGCCTCGCCGAGAGAATTCCTTACCTCACCGACCTCGGCATCAACTGTCTCGAATTACTCCCCATCTTCGAATTCGACGAACGCGACAACACCCACCACAACCCTCATACCGGTCGGCCACTACACAACTACTGGGGCTACAACACCATCGGCTTCTTCGCCCCCAAAGCCTCTTACGCCGCCCACCCCGAACAGGCCGGCCGGGAACTGAAAGACCTCGTCAGACAACTCCATCAGGCGGGCATCGAAATCATCCTGGACGTGGTCTTCAACCACACCGCCGAAGGCGATCACCGCGGCCCCACCCTCTCCTTCCGCGGCCTCGACAACCAGGCCTACTACCTCCTCACTCCCGACGGTAATTACCACAATTACACCGGCACCGGAAATACCCTCAACGCCAACCACCCTCTCACCCGCGACTTCATCCTGCAGTGCCTGCGCCACTGGGTCACCGAATATCACATCGACGGTTTCCGCTTCGATCTCGCCTCCGCCCTCACCCGGGGCCAGGACGGCACCGTCCTGGACAACCCGCCCCTCCTCGAAGCCATCGCCACCGACCCGGTCCTACGCGACACCAAACTCATCGCCGAAGCCTGGGACGCCGCCGGCCTCTACCAAATAGGCAACTTCCCCCACCACAACCGCTTCTCCGAATGGAACGGTCCGTACCGCGACACCGTGCGCCGGTTCCTCAAAGGCCACGCCACAGATGGCAACGACATCGGCCGACGCCTCACCGGCTCACCCGATCTCTATCCCCAACGCAGTCCCACAGCCTCCATCAACTTCATCACCAGCCACGACGGGTTCACCCTTCTCGACCTCTTCACCTACAACGACAAACACAACGAAGCCAACGGCGAGGACAACCAGGACGGCGACAACAACAATCATTCCTGGAACTGCGGCCACGAAGGGCCCACCAACGACCCCGACATCGTCGCCCTCCGCCGGCAACAAGTCCGTAATGCCCTCCTGCTTCTGCTCACGAGCCGCGGTATCCCCATGCTCACCGCCGGCGACGAAATGGGCCGCACCCAACACGGCAACAACAACGCCTACTGCCAGGACGAACTCTCCTGGCTCGACTGGAACCACACCCCCGAGCACACCGATCTCATCCGCTTCACCCAACACCTCATCGCCCAACGCCACGCCCATCCCGCCCTCACCACCCCACACCACCCACCCCCCACCACCTGGACCGGCGACGCCACCCATATCGCCCTCACCCTCCGCACCGACGACGACCACGTGCACATCGCCGCCAACACCCACTGGGAACCCCGGCACATAACCCTCCCTCCTCTACCTCCTCACCTCGCCTGGCACATTGCCGCCGACACCAGTGCTCCACCCGGCCACGACTCCGCCCCACCCGGCCACGAACCGCCGGCTTCCCCTCAGACACACACCGTCCTCCCCGCGCGCACCGCACTGCTCCTCATCGCCGCGCCCTCCACCCCCCGACCTCACCCCGAACCCGATCGAGGCACATCATGACCCTCAAGATCACCCAAACCACCAAGCAGCACAGCATCACTCTCGCCATCGACGGCGAGATCGACAGCACCTCCGCCAATGACCTCCACACCACCATCCAGGCCCTCCCGGCCGCCACGCTCCGACACCTGATCATCGACCTCACTCACGTGACCTACCTCTCCTCCGCCGGCATCCGCGCCCTCCTCTTCGCCCACCAGATCCTCGGACGAGCCGTCCAGATAACCCTTCTCAACCCCGCCCCGCACATCACCGAGACCATTCAGCTCACCGGCTTCCACCACGCCGTCACCATTCAGCAGCAAGCCACGACATGACCGCCCGCGGCGCCATGGTCCTGAACGGGTCCACACCCCAGTCACGGAACGTCGCCCAGTTCATAGCCCACTTGGCCGACCACACCGGACTCGACACCCACCACGCCTACCGGCTACGCCTGGCCACCGATGAACTCATCACCAACGTCATCGAACACGGCTACGCCCACCGCGGCGGCCCCATCCGCCTCGACGGCGGCACCCACCAGCACGCAGTCTGGGTCCGCATCGAGGACGAGGCCCCACCCTTCGACCCGCGCAGCCATGACCCCACCCCGCGGCTCACCGCCGGAGCCACGGCCGGCCCGGTCGGCGGCTACGGGCTCTTCCTCGCCCGACGCTGCCTGGACCACCTGGCCTACGAGTACATCAACGGCTGCAACCGCTGCACCCTGTGGGTGCACACCCAGGCATGAACACACCTCTCGTGCTTCTCGTCACCGCGCACCACATTCCCTACGCACTGACGACCGGTCTCTCCCAAGCCGGCTTCACCGTCCGCCACACGTCGTCCACCGCACTCCTCACCGACTCCCGCGCAGCGCACGACGCAGACATCGTCATGCTCTCCGCCACCCTCGGCCTGCAACACATCGCCCTGCTCAGCCGGCGCCTCGCTCAACAGCAGAACCCCGCCGTCCTCGTCTTCACCGAGAACAACGACGTCACCGCACTCGAAACCTGCGCCCGTGCCGGCTACGACTTCATCACCCCGCCCTACACGCCGGCTCTCCTCCGCAACCGTCTCCAGACCACGACCGAGCGCAGGCAACTCATCAACGTCATCGAAACCATGGCTGCCGAGGCCAACTGGCGCAGTGTCGAACGCGACCTCCACAGCGCTCGCCACATCCAGACCAGCTTTCTCCCCGAACACCTCCCCCAACGGCCCGGCTGGCAGTTCACCCACCGCTTCCGCCCCGCCCGCCACATGTCCGGAGACTTCTACGACAGCTTCGACATGCTCAACGGCCATCGACTCGGCTTCATCATCGCCGACGTCTGCGACAAGGGAATCAGCGCCGCCCTCTTCATGGCTCTCATCCGGACTCTGCTACGCCACACCGCCGAAGACGCCCCCCGCCCCGACGCGGGACGGGCCACGGGCGATGGTCCGGCCATGGAACAGGCCCTGGCCGAGGCTTCCGGCGGAACCTCCGGCACAGGCATGGCGGAGGCGGGGGACACCGCCGGGGCTTCGGGCTCCGCGGGATCCGAGGGAGTGGCTCCCGAGCCGATGACCACGCTCACGCCGTCGCTCGCTCTGGGGGCGGACGCCCTGCTGCGGTCCGTGACCGGCACCAACCGGTACCTCGCCCGGCACCACCTGAGTCAGGGCTACTTCGTCACCCTCTTCTTCGCCGTCCTGGACCCCGCTACGGGAACACTCCTGTACATCAACGCCGGACACAACCCCGCCACGCTCCTGCGCGCCGACGGCCCCCACACCCTCCTCCAACCCACCGGGCCCGCCGTCGGCATGATGGCCGACAGCACCTTCGCCCTCGGCCACACCCGCCTCCACCCCGGCGACACTCTCTTCCTCTACACCGACGGGGTGATCGACGCACGCTCGCCCACCGGCCAGGCCTTCGGCACGCAACGACTCGACCAGATCCTCACCCACGCTCCCACCCAGGACGCCGTCACCCTCCTCAACACCCTGGACCACGCCCTCACCCAGCATGTGGGGGCGGCCCTCGCCTACGACGACATCACCATGATGGCCCTGCACCGCACGCCCCGCCCCGCGCCGCGCCCCCGCACGGACACCTGACCTCACGGCGACTCGTGGTGCGTCGTTCCCGATCGTGTTCCGGCGCCGATGCGAGGGAATGGGGGCCCGGCGAGACGGGTTGCACCTGGGTATGAAGGCCATCGGTGTTCACGGCTTCGGTGGGCCGGAAGTGCTGCGCGTCGTGGAGTTGCCTGAACCGCAGGCGGGCCCCGGCGAGGTCCGCATCCGCGTGCACGCAGCCGCTGTGAATCCGACCGATGTTCTGCTGCGGACCGGCGGCCACGCCGTCCGCATGCCCGGCCGTCGGCCGCCGTACGTGCCCGGCATGGACGCCGCGGGAGTGATCGACCAGCTCGGTCCTGGGACCGACGAGCGGCTCGCCGTGGGCCTACCGGCCATCGCCGACGGGGGGCTCTGGCCGAGCTGCGGGGCTGGTCCGGCCCGGCCGAACGCGGCATCAGGGTGTGCCCGGTGATGGTGACGGACGGCATCACCGACACGGGTCGGCTGGAGGCGCTGTGCCGCCAGGTCGAGGACGGCATCCTGACGCTGCATGTCGCCGACGTGCTGCCCGCCGACGAGGCGGCCGAGGCCCACCGCCGGCTGGAGGCCGGCGGTCTACGGGGCCGTCTGGTGCTGGACTTCTCCTGACGGGTGTGTGCGCGGTTTCCATGGACCGTATGCCCTGAAGGACGCCGCATCCGGGTAGTGCTCGACGCGCGAGGAGTTCACCTGGTCGACGTCGCGTCGCAGCAGCTCCACATCCGCGCGGAGACCGGCCAGTTCGCGGCGCGAGGCAGTGAGCGGTACGAGGGCTCCGAGGTCGCCGGGTCTCCGTGGAGCACTTGCAGGTCGCAGACTCCTCTGATGCGCGCGGGTGGTGGCTATGCTGCGGCGCATGGACATCGTGATCCCGCTCTTCGACCACTTCGAGCCGCTCGACGCGATCGGACCGTACGAGATCCTCGGGTACGTGCCCGGTGCCACCGTGCGGTTCGTCACAGCCGAACCCGGCCTGGTGCAGGACGTGTTGGGCTCCCTGCCGGTGCACGTGCCGGTCGCGTACTCCGAGGTGGAGCGCTGCGACGTGCTGCTGATCCCGGGTGGGGGCAGCTTCCAGGCCATGGTGAGCGATCCCGATTTCCTCAGCTGGGTACGCCGGATCCACGCCGGCACCCGCTTCACCACCTCGGTCTGCACCGGTTCCCTGGTGCTCGGCGCGGCCGGCCTGCTGGAAGGTCTCACCGCCACCACCCACTGGGACGCGGTCGCCGATCTGGAGTCCTACGGTGCCGTCTACACCCCGGAACGGGTGGTTCGGCAGGACCGAGTGATCACCTCGGCCGGGGTCTCCTCCGGCATCGACATGGCCGTCCGACTGGCCGCCCTGCTCACGGACGAGGTGACCGCTCAGGCGATCCAGCTCTACACCGAGTACGACCCCCAACCCCCCTTCGACACCGGCTCGGTGGCCAAGGCCCCGGCCGAGGTACTCGAACGGGCCCGCACTCTGGGCTAGCCGAACCGGTCGCTCCTGGATCGGCGGTGCCTCCGGGGCCGCCGCTACCGGGGTGTGAGGCGGTCGAGCCAGTCGTCGACGGTGATGACGTCCGCCCACTGCGGGAACAGCTTCTCGACGAGGACCCGGTGGAGTTCGGGGTCGAGGTCCAGACAGGCGTCGGGGAGGACGGTGAGGCCGAAGTCCAAGTCGTTGGCCTGGCACAGGGTGCTCAGCACCACAGCGCTGGTGGCAATGCCGGTGAGCACGAGGCTGTCGATGCCGCGCGCCCTGAGCACCACATCGAGGTCGGTGCCCGAGAATGCGCTCGCCCGCCTCTTGGTGATCACGACATCGCCTGGCCGCGGCGCGACATCGGGGTGGATCTCGGTGCCGGGGGCGCCCTCGACGTAGAGTCCGGCCCGCGCTATGGCGGTGAGCGCCCTGTTGCGCGTGCCGACTTCCGGAAAGCCCGGGCGTAGCGCGATGATCACGTAGATCACGGGGATGTTCGCCGCCCGGGCGCCGTCGATCGCCCTGCGCAGGCGTGGCAGATATCCGGAGCCGTCGTCGGCGAGGTCCACGATGTCCCGCTGGACGTCCATCACGAGGAGGGCGCTGCTCATCTCGTCTCCAGGAGCGGTCGGTTCGGCGTTGGAAGTGGGCTGGGAATTCCGTGTCGGAGCATCGCTCGGACTCCGCAGCTGTGGCGGCGCGCCCGTCGGAACGAGCTCGGGCAGGTGGTGAGCTACGGCCGGGCGGTCCGGAGCGCCCAGGTCGCCGTCGCGGCGACAGTAGGATCGTAACGGCCGTGACGCCCGTTCACAGGCGTTCCCCTTTCGACGAGGTGGCCGCCGGCCCGGCCGGCGGCAGATCCGATGTCCCGGCCTTTCGTATCGAGCCGCACGTGACTGATGCGCGCAGCGGTGCGCAGCCGTCCGAGCGGTCGAGCGGTCGAGCGGTCGAGCGGTCGAGCGGGAGGGTGTTCGAGGGGCCGCAGTGCGAGCGGTGGAGTCCGGCAGCGCGGGAGTCGTCGTGAGCGTGCCGGTGCACGAGGGACGGCCCGGCGCTTGCCGCCGGGCCGTCCGGGTGCCGGGACCGCGGGCCGTCGGTGAGCCGGCGGCGCCCTCGGGGCTGTCCGGCTCTTCGCGGCCTTGTGGTCCGACTGCGCCTTCTGGCGTCAGACCGCGGGTTTCACCGCCTCCACCAGCAGGTGATAGCCAAAGTGGTTGAAGGGCGGTATCTCGCCGAGGAACCGTTCCATCCTGTCGATGAACGCGCGCACGGCCGAGTCCCGCAGGACCTCGTCCGCCAGCCACGCCGCCAGGGGCGAGTTGCCGCGGATCCTGGTGACCGTCATCCCGGCGCCGGCGAACAGCGCCGTCAGGTCCTGCGGGCTGAAGCTGTACCAGGGCGCGAGATAGTCCTCGCCGCTGCGGGTCTCGGTGAACAGCAGCTGCTTGCTCGCCACGTCCGTGACGTCGACCGACGCGAACCGGTCACCGGTGAACATCTCCTCGAACAGGGAGTTCTTGACCCCGAGCAGCATGCGGCCGCCCGGCCGGAGCACGCGGTGCACCTCGGCGAAGACCGCCGGCCGGTCCTCCAGGGGCAGGTGCATGAGGGCGAGCATGCTGGTGACGGTGTCGAACGAGGCGTCGGGGAACGGCATGTGCGCCATGTCTCCTTCGCGCAGGTCGGCCGTCAGCCGGCGTTCCCGGAGCTTGCCCGTCGCCACTTCCAGCATGGCTTTCGAGATGTCCAGGCCGCTGACCTGTGCGCCTCGTTCCGCCATCGGCACGGTGAACCGGCCGGTGCCGCAGCCGATGTCCAGGACGCGCTCACCGGGCCGGATCTTCTCCAGCAGGAAGCGGTGCTCGGTCGAGGTGAACATCTCGTCACACGGTCCGAGACCGGGAATGCGCTCGTCGTACTCCTCGGCCACGCGGCGGTAGACGGACTTGACCTGGTCCTTCTGCTGTTCGGCCTGGTCGGCGAGCGTGGGGGTGGGCCGGTCGTACGTCGTCATGTGTTCCTCCTCGGAACGAAGGACGGGGATGGGCAGAGGTATGGCGGGTTCGGGAAGGAGCGCCGGGATCAGGCGGCCGGCGGGTCCCGGAGCAGGGGGCAGGACAGGCAGTGCGGTCCGCCTCGGCCGCGTACCAGTTCGGCGCTGGGGGTCGTCAGCACCTCGATGCCGGCGGCGCTCAGCTGATCGTTGGCGACGACGTTGCGGTCGTAGGCGACGACCGTGCGCGGGCGGACGGCCAGCACGTTGGCGGCGTCGCTCCACTGCTCCCGCCGGGCCTCGCCACCGGTTCGGTCGCCGCCCGTCGTGATCAGACGCAGCGCGGGCAGGCCGAGGGACCTGGCCAGGCGGGTCAGGGGGTCGTCGACGCTCTCGGCCACGACCGCCGCGTCCCGGTCGAGCCGCAGCGCGAACCACCGGCACGCTCTCAGATGGGCGTCGCTGGACAGGAAGGAGTCCCCGTCGACCATGGTCAGCACCGTGTCGAGGTGCATGCACTGGCGGGCCCGGGGCAGCAGGACGGCGAACACGTGCCGGGCCTGTCCCGAGGTGAGCAGCGCACGGGCCAGCTGTTCCGCCGCCGCGGGCGTCGTGCGTTCGCCGACGCCGACGAGGACGCAGCCCGGACCCGCGAGCAGCACGTCCCCGCCCTCCACCGGTTCGGCCGGACCAGGCTCCGCCGGTCCGGGCAGCGGCCGTGCTCCGGCGGCGCGGGCAGCCGCTCCCAGCAGCAGACCCTCGGCTTCGCGTGCCGTGGTCGCCATGCGGTGGGCCAGGTGGTGGTGCCCCAGCCAGCTGCTGCTGTCCCGGACGAAGAGGGCGTTCACCAGCGGCGGCAGCACGAACGAGTCGGGTGAGCGGGTCAGGGTGTCGAGTGAGGCGGCGACGGCGTGCGGGTGCTCGGCCGTCAGTTCGCGCACGGTGATCCCCGCCAGCAGCAGCCTGGCCCGCGCGCGGGCCGGCCGCCCCTGGCACAGGTCGTCGACCGCGGCGGCGACGGACGGGCTGAGCCGCTGGGCGGCCACCACCGCGCGCACCGTCCGCCGGCCGACGCCGGGTTCGGCCAAGGCGGCGGCCAGCACCGACTCCAGTTCCACCACCTCCACCCCGTTGCTCCGCAACAGCCCGGTGAAGGCGTCGTGTTCCGCCTGGGCGCGCTGCACCCAGGGCAGATCGTCGAAGAGGAGCTCGTGGCAGTTGCCGGGTTCGAGCCGGCTCAGTTCGGCTCCCGGCCGGTGCGTGAGCACCCGGCGCAGGACGCCGGCCTCGTTGTCGACGTAGGTGTCCCGCAGGGCCCGCAGGGCCGGTGATCTCGCGGGTGCCGACGGCGGGCCGCCGGTGGGTGAGCGCTGCCGCGGGGGCCGGTCGTCGAAGAGAGCGGGAGAACGCCTCATGGCCGCTCCTGGCGTCTTGAAGGGGACCGGGTTCTGCGGAAGAAGGCACGGGGAAAGCAAGCGACGCAATACCCCGGTCAGGGAAGCGGTGCCGTGCGGCCAACGTATGGAAATGTCTGTGCATGCGTCAACGGTCTGCTGCCGAAATGACCCCGTGAATGCCGTCGAATCATCCGTGGAGGGCGTGGTGACCTGCATGTCGAGGCCATGTCTGAAGGTTGTGTGAAGGCGTTCCGATCGATGTTCCGCCCGGCTCGGGGAAAAGGCGTCGCAAATTCGCGGGTTTCGATCCTGTGTGCGGGGAACAGCGAGATGGCGGGTTCTTCAGTATGCGTGCACAGCCCTTGACACAAGGTCCGCCGATATCCTCACACTTGAGGAACTGGCAGGACGCTCCGACTGTCGTCGTGATCGCCGCGGGCACCGTGCGGCGCGCGGCGCCGTCGGACCCTTCCGCCGTGCAGTGGAGGAAAATCAACAGGACCGCCGATCGAGTGGGGATTTCCGTGCCCGATTCACTCGCCCTGGCCGATAACTCTGATTTACGCGAGGAAGTACGGCAGCTGCTGGCAGCGCCGGAATTGCAGGAAGAACTGAACAGCACGTGGAGAACTCCGCCGCACGAGGAGTGTCCGCTGCCCCGGTTGACCTATCGGGAGCTGGGTGACCGTGGCCTGCTCGCTCCGCACTGGCCGCCCGAATACGGCGGTCGCGGCACCGATGTGTACGCCACCGCCGTGGTGGCCGAGGAACTCGCCCTGCACGGCGTCCCCGACAGCGCTCGGGTGAACACCATCGACAACGCCGGCGCCACGCTGCTGTCGTTCGGCACCGAGCGACAGCGCCGCCGCTACTGCCCGGACATGGCCGCGGGACGCGTCATGTTCTCCGTGCTGTACACCGAACCGAACGCCGGCAGCGACCTCGGCAGCATGGCCACCCGCGCCGAACGCACGCAGGACGGCTGGCGGTTGACCGGCACCAAGACCTGGAACGCCACGACGGCGGACGCCCGGTACGGCATCTGCGCGGCACGTGTCGCGGGGGGCGGGGACAACGCCTACGCGGCCACCGCCCTGTTCGTCGTGCCCCTGGATCATCCCGCCGTACATGTCGAGGCGTTGCAGACCATCAATCCGGAGCGGTTCTTCACGGTCCGTCTCGACGGCGCCGAGGTGGACGACGAGGCGCTGGTCGGCTCGCCGGGCGCGGGCTGGTCGATGCTCACCCAGGCGCTGGGGATGGAACGTACCGGCGTCTGCTTCGCCGGACGGGCCCGGCGCTGGCTGGATCAGCTGGTACGGGCACTGGAGGCGGACAGCGCACCGGCCCTCCCGGGCGGCGCGGCCGAGCTGCCCCGGCTGGACGCCGAGGTGACCTCGGCACGGCTGCTGGGCTGGCGGGCCGTGGCCGACCTCGCGGACGGGCGTCTCGGCGCCGCGGCCGCCGCCGCAGCCAAGTGGTGGAGCAGCGAACTCGCCCAGCGGGTCGCCTGGCTGGCGTGGGATCTGCTCGGACCGCAGGGGTCTCCCGCCTTTCCGGACCTCATGGTGGCCGTCCGCGAGGCGCCTGGGCTGACACTCGCCGCCGGCACCTCCGAAATGCAGTTGTCGACCGTGGTCACCGACCTGCTGGACGGTGGCGACCCCTGGGAGGAGCAGGTCTGACATGCCTCGTCACAGCACCTGGCAGCGACAGCTGATCCGCGACTTCACCGCCACGCTCGCCTCGTGCGACCCGGCCGACGTCACCGAGGTGCGCCGCTCGCTGGCCCGGGACGACTGGAACGGCGCCTGTCTGCCGGTCGACGACGGGGGCCTCGGGCTGACGGCGGCCGACGCCGCCGGCCTCGCCGGGCAACTGGGCCTGGCACTGGGCCCGAGCGACCCCCTGGACGTCCTGGCGGCACTCCCGCTGCTCACCCGCACGGCCCCCGAACTGGCCGAGGAGGTACGCACGGGCAGGTACAGCATCGGCATGGCCGTACCCAGGCCGGTCGCCGAGGGACAGCGCACCTGGCACGACGCCGGGGGCACCGGGCACGAGGAGTGCGCCGCCCGGTCCACCGGCCCCGGCAACCGGCCCGCCTGGTATCCCGGCCCCGCGCTCTTCACCCGGAAGCAACCGGATGTCGTCCTCCTGCCGGCCCCCGAAGCACCGGATGCCGTGACCGGTTGGCGGCCGGCCGCGGTGACGCGCCGGTCCACTCCCGGTGACCCGCTCGTCGGCGTGGCGCCGGACACGCCGGGCACCGTGCAGCCGGGCCTGGTCGGCGTGTCCGCCGGTCCGCTGTGGGCGGTGGGCACGCTGCTGCGCAACGCCCATCTGCTGGGCCTGGCCCGGGCCGCGCTCAGCCGGGCCGTCGACCGGGCCCGCGGGCGGCCGCAGTTCGGCCGCCCGATCGGCTCGTACCAGGCCGTCGCCTTCCCGCTCGCGGCGCAGCGGGCCCGGCTGGAGGGGCTGCGTCTGGCGAACGACGCGCGGCTGCGCGAGCTCGACGCCGGGGGCGAGGACGTCGCGTCGGATCGGGCCTGGCGCGCGCTGGCGGACGCGCTGGCGCTGACGGCCGCGATCACCGCGCTGCTGAGCGACTGCGTCCGCCACGCCGTCCACGTCCACGGTGCGTTCGGCCTGTACGACGGCAGTCCCGTCGCCACCTGCCACCGCCGTCTGCTGACGGAGACGGCCCGCTGGGGACAGCGGGGGCTGGTGGACGGCCCGCTCCCCCGCCGGTCCGAGGTGCGGCCCGGTCCCCGGGACGCGGCCGCCCGCCGGCACCGGTCGGCAGCGCGCCGGCTGGCGCGTCTGCGGGAACCCGCGTGCGTGCGCGACAACGAGGTGCGCTACCCGGCCGACCGGTGCGTGCACGAACTGGTCGGGCTGGCGGCGGCCCGCCACCCCGACGCGGTCGCCGTCCGCAGCGCCGACGGCGACCTCACCTACGCCCGGCTCGACGCGGACGCCGAACGCCTGGCAGGCGCGCTGCACCGGCGCGGCATCGGCGCAGGTGACCTCGTGGGGCTGCACATGGAGCACGGCCCTCAGGCGGTGACGGCGATCCTCGCCGTTCTCAAGGCGGGTGCCGCCTACTTGCCACTGGATCCGGCTCTCCCGCCGGAGCGCACCGCTTTCCTCACCGAGGACGCGGGGGCCGCCCTCGTCGTGAGCGACGTACGGCTGCGCGACGCGCTGCCGTCGTTGCGTGCGCCGGTCACCACTGTGCCCGAGCTGGCCCGGACCACACCGGATCCGCAGGGCGAGCGACGGCCCGCGGCCCCCGACTCGCTCGTGTACGTGCTCTACACGTCCGGCTCCACCGGTACCCCCAAAGGGGTCGAGATCGAGCACCGGAATCTGGCCAACCGGTTGCACTGGGACGCCGCCACGTTTCCGCTGCGCCCGTCGGACGCGGTGCTGCACCACACGTCCCTCGGCTTCGACATCTCCGTGTGGGAGATCTTCGCCCCGCTGATCTCCGGCGCCACGCTCGTCGTTCCCCCGCCGGAAGCGCTGCGCGACCCGCACCGGATGCTCACCCTCATGCGGGACACCGGCGTCACCGTGCTGGGATGCGTCCCGTCCCTGCTGGACGTCCTGCTGGACGAGGACGACCCGGCCCTCGGCGACGTGATCGGGCTGCGCTACGTCTTCTGTGGCGGTGAAACACTGCCACCGGGGGTGGTCGACCGGTTCCACGCGCTCGGACTGCCGGCCGAGCTGCACAACTTCTACGGCCCGAGCGAGTGCACCATCGACGTCACGTCCTGGCGCTGCGATCCCGGCGCCGGCGACACCCCGGTACCCATCGGGGCTCCCCTGGCCAACGTCAGCGTCCACGTTCTGGACGAGAACGGCGAGGTGGTGCCGCCGGGCCGGCCAGGAGAGCTGTACGTGGGCGGGGCCGGCGTGGCCCGCGGTTACCGCCGGCGCCCCGGCCAGACCGCCCGGTGCTTCCTGCCCGACCCCTTCACCGACCGGCCCGAAGCCCGCATGTACCGCACCGGCGACCGCGTGCGCATGGACCGGGCCGGAATCCTGCACTTCCTCGGCCGGACCGACCGCCAGGTGAAGATCCACGGCCACCGCGTCGAACTCGGCGAGATCCAGCACGCCCTGGAACGCCACCCGGGCGTCCGCGCGGCTGCCGTCCGTGCGGTCGAGGACCGTATCGAGGCCCATGTCGTCGCCGCGGAAGGCAGCCCGCCGGACGTCCCCGGGCTGACCCGGCACCTGCGCGGCACCCTGCCCGCCTACATGGTGCCCGCGGCCTTCGGTTTCCGGTCCGCGCTGCCCGTCACCGGCAACGGCAAGACCGACTACGCCGCGCTGCCGCGCCTGAGCCCCGGGATCCACGGCCCGCACGGCACGGCGGACCCGGCCGACGGCGGCCGCCCCGACGCCCTGGAGGACGCCCTCGCCGAACTCGCGGGCCGGCTGCTCGGCCGGGACCGGCTGGATCCGGGCGACGACTTCTTCGCCGCGGGCGGCAGTTCGCTGCACGCCGCCCGGTTCGTCTCGCGGGCCCGCACCGAACACGGCCTGGACGTCCGCCTGGAGCACTTCCTCGCGGCCCCCACCATCCGGGATCTCGTCAAGAGCGCAGCGCACGCAAGGGAGGGCGACCACCCCGATGACTGACGAACAACCCCGCACCCCGCCGTACGACGGTCCCACCGACGCGCGGATCCGCCTGTTCTGCTTTCCGCACGCCGGAGCCGGCAGCGGCGCCTACCGGCCGTGGATCCCCGCGCTCGCCCCCGACATCGACGTACGTCCCGTGGAGCTGCCGGGGCGCGACGGGCGCTACGCCGAACCGCCCCGCACGAGCGTGACCGACCTCGCCCTCGGCTGTGCCACCGACCTGCTCGACGCCCTCGCCGACCGGACGGAGAACCTGCCCTTCGCCCTGTTCGGGCACAGTCTGGGCGCCCTCGTCGCCTACGAGACCGCGCGCGCCCTGCTGCGCCGGGGCAGGCCCCCGGCGATGCTCGTCGTCTCGGGCAGCGAGCCCCCGCACCGCCTCACCGCGCCGGCCCGCCCCTGTCACCGTCTGCCGGACGACGCCTTCCTGGCCGAGGTGATCCGGCTCGGCGGCACCTCACCGGACATCCGCGAGGAGAAGGAGCTGCTGCGTGTCATGCTGCCCACGCTGCGCGCCGACTTCACCGCAGCCGAGACCTACCGGCACCGCCCCGGGGGTCTTCCGCTGCCGATACCCGTCGCCGTCTACGCCGGCTCCGACGACATGACGCTCGTGCAGCGGCACCTGGACGACTGGGGCCGGCTGACCCGCGTCCCCGTCGTGCGGCACCGGCGGTTTCCCGGCGACCACTTCTATCTGGACGCGGTCCGCCCGCTCGTCCTGCAGGCCCTGCGGCACGACCTGTCACAGGCGGCCATCCCCCACCCCGTCCCGACTCCCACCGTCCCCCTGTCCAGGAGGCCGCTGTGACCGTATCTCCCGCCAGGACGACCGTGCTGCACAGGCATCCGCTGGAGCCGCTGACCGCCGACGAGATCCGGCTCGCCGCCACGCTGCTGAAGTCACGGCGCGGGCTCACGTCGGACGTGCGTTTCGTCATGATGTCGCTCCGGGAGCCGGACAAGGAGGTGCTGGCGGACGGCGATCCGCAACGGCTTCCGCCGCGCGAGGTGTTCGTCGTGCTGCGGGATCGCCGGCACCGGCGCACCTACGAGGCGGTGGTGTGCCTGGACACCGGTGAGGTCACCCTCTGGCGCGCCCTGCCCGGCGTCCACACCGCCATCACCGAGGAGGAGTTCGAGCAGTGCGACGCGGCGGTCCGCGCGGACAGCCGCTGGCAGGAGGCCATGCGCCGGCGCGGGGTCACCGACTTCTCCCTGGCCATGGTCGACGCCTGGCCGACCGGACACACCGGCGACCACGACGACTGGCCGGGGCGGCGACTGTCCTACGCGCTCACCTTCGTGCGGGTCCATCCCCGCGACAACGGATACGCCCGCCCGGTCGAGAACCTGGTGGCGATGGTGGACCTGGACTCGATGGAGGTTCTGGACGTCGCCGACGAGGGGCTGGTGCCGTTGCCGCCGCTCTCCGGCAACTACGACCCCGAGGAGCGCGGCGAGGACGGCAACTGGCCGCCCGTCGTCCGGGAGCGCTCCGATCTGAAGCCCATCGAGATCACCCAGCCCGAGGGGCCGAGCTTCAGCGTCGACGGGTTCGCCGTCCGCTGGCAGAAGTGGCGACTGCGTCTGGGCTTCACCGTCCGCGAGGGCCTCGTGCTGCACCAGCTGGGCTACGAGGACAAGGGGCGGGTCCGGCCGGTCCTCCACCGTGCCTCCCTCGCCGAGATGTACACGCCGTACGGCGACCCCGGCTTCACCCACTACCGCAAGAACGCCTTCGACGAGGGCGAGTACGGCGCCGGATTCATGGTCAACGCCCTGGAACTCGGCTGCGACTGCCTGGGCGAGATCCACTACTTCGACGCCGTGGTGCACGACCAGGACGGCGAGCCGGTCACGCTGCCCCATGCGATCTGCATGCACGAAGAGGACATGAACATCGCCTGGAAGCACACCGACTTCCGCACCGGCCGGGTCGTCACCCGGCGCCAGCGCCGGCTGGTGATCTCCTCCTTCGCCGTCCTCGGGAACTACCAGTACGGCTACTTCTGGTACCTGTACCTGGACGGCACCATCGCCTTCGAGGTCAAACTCACCGGAATGATCTCGACGGGTGCCTTCACCGGCACCTGCCCGCCCTACGGCACGGCGGTCGCGCCCGGCCTCTACGGCCCGCACCATCAGCACTTCTTCTCCATGCGCCTGGACATGGCCGTCGACGGGCCGCGCAACTCCGTGTACGAGGTCGATTCGGTGCCGCTGCCCATGGACGAACACAATCCGTACGGCAACGCCTGGCGCACCGAGCCGCGCCTGCTGGCATCGGAGTCCGAGGCCCGGCAACGCGTCGCACAGGCCGCCACCGGCCGGTACTGGACCATCGTCAACCCGCACCGGCGCAACGGCCTCGGCGAGCCGGTCGCCTACAAGCTGGTCCCCTCCTCCGGCCTGCTGCCCATGCAGCCGCGTGGCAGCCAGGCCTGGCACCGGGCCCGGTTCTGCTACGGGCATCTGTGGGTCACGGCGCACGATCCCGACCAGATGTACGCGGCCGGCGACTACCCCAACCAGCATCCCGGCGACGCGGGCCTGCCCGAGTACGCCCAGGCCGACCGGCCCACGGCCGACGCAGACATCGTGCTGTGGCACACCTTCGGCGAACACCATGTCGTACGCCCCGAGGACTGGCCCGCGATGCCGGTGGTGGCCACCGGTTTCACCCTGCGGCCGAACGGCTTCTTCGACGGCAATCCGGCGCTGGACCTGCCCGCGCCGGACGCCTGCCGGGCCGCCCCCTGCCCTGACCGACTGCCCGACGAACGCTCCCCGAAAGGCACCCAGCACCATGGCCACGACACTGACTGACCGCTACCCCACCCGGCTCCCGGAGCCCGCTCCCCGCGTTCCCCGGCACGATCCCGTGGTGTGGGGCGATCCGGCGAACGGCCCCCTCTCCCCCGGCGAGTGCACGGGCTTCGCCGACCGCGGCCACCATCACCCCCCGCTCCCGCTGTTCGGCCCCCAGGAGGTGGAAACCTTCCGGCAGGAGGCCGCGCGGCTGGCCGCGGACCCGGAGCTGCGCGCCGGCGGGCGCACCGTGGTGGAGGAAGCCTCCCAGGAGGTCCGGTCCGTCTTCGAGGTGCACCGCATCAGCGCCGTCTTCGCCCGCATGGCCGCGGACCCGCGCCTCGCGGACGTGGCCCGCCAGATCCTCGGTTCCGAGGTGTACGTGCACCAGAGCAGGGTCAACTACAAGCCGGGGTTCGCCGGCGGTCCGTTCTACTGGCACTCCGACTTCGAGACCTGGCACGCCGAGGACGGCATGCCGCAGCCTCGCGCGCTGAGCGTCTCCATCGCGCTGACGGAGAACCATCCGTACAACGGCAGCCTGCTGATCATCCCGGGATCGCACCGCAGCTTCGTGCCCTGCGTCGGACGCACCCCGCCCGGCCATCACCGCACCTCGCTGCGCACCCACGCGCCCACCGTCGGCATGCCGGAGGAGGACGCGGTGCGCGAGCTGACGGAAGAGGCCGGGGGGATCGACCAGTTCACCGGGCCGCCCGGGTCGGCGACGTTCTTCGACTCCAACTGCATGCACGGTTCGAACGGCAACATCACGCCCTGTCCGCGCTCCAACGTCTTCATCGTCTACAACAGCGTCGACAACACGCTCGGGCCGCCGTACGCCGCGCCCGAGCCCCGGCCGCCGTACATCGCCTCCCGTGACTTCACGCCCGTCGGGGAGGTCCGGTGAACCTCGGCGAACCGCTGGACAACTTCGTCGGCGGAGCCCGTCGTCCGGCTCGCGCCGAGGAGACCGTCACCCTGGTGAACCCGGCCACCGGCCGTCCCGCCGGTACGGCCCCCGTCTCCGGCGAGGCCGACATCGACGCGGCCGTGCGCTCCGCCCAGGACGCGTTCGAGCGCTGGCGTGCCACCCCGCCCGGGGAGCGGCAACGGGCGCTGCTGAGGATCGCGGACGCCCTGGAGGAGCGGGCCGAGGAGTTCGTGGCCGCTGAGGTGGTCCACACGGGCAAGCCGCTGCACCTCGTCGCGAGCGAGGAAATGGGACCCATGACGGACCAGATCCGGTTCTTCGCCGGGGCCGCCCGCATGCTGGAGGGCAGGGCCACCGGGGAGTACCTGCCGGGCCACACCTCGTCCGTCCGCCGGGAACCGGTGGGGGTCTGCGCCCAGGTGACGCCCTGGAACTACCCGCTGATGATGGCGGTGTGGAAGTTCGCCCCCGCCGTCGCGGCCGGCAACACCGTGGTCCTCAAACCTTCGGACACCACGCCGGTGACCACGCTGATGCTGGCCGAGCTGGCGGCCGAGTTCCTGCCGCCGGGCGTCCTGAACGTGGTCTGCGGTACCCGGGAGACCGGGCGCCGGCTGGTGCGGCATCCCGGGCCGGCCATGGTGTCGGTGACCGGCAGCGTCCGCGCGGGCACCGACGTGGCCTCCGCCGCGTCCACCGACGTCAAACGCGTCCACCTGGAGCTGGGCGGAAAGGCACCCGTGGTGGTGGCGGCCGACGCCGACCTCGCCCAGGCCGCACGGGGCATCGCCGAGGCGGGTCTGTACAACGCCGGGCAGGACTGCGCGGCGGCGTGCCGGATCATCGTCGACGCCTCGGTCCACGACGCGTTCGTGGACCGTCTGGTCCGCGAGGTCAAGGAGCTGACGCCCGGTCCGCCCGAGGATCCCAGCGCCTACTTCGGCCCGCTCAACAGCGCGGCGCAGCGCGACCGGGTCCGGGGATACCTGGAGCGCCTGCCCGCGCACGCCCGTACGGTGGTCGGGGGGTCGGCGCTGCCGGGCGAGGGTTTCTTCCACGAGGCCACGGTGGTGACGGGGCTGCGGCAGGACGACGAGGCCGTCCAGGAGGAGATCTTCGGGCCCGTCCTCACCGTGCAGGCGTCCGCGGACGACGAGGAGGCGCTGCGCATGGCCAACGACGTGCGTTACGGGCTGGCCTCGTCGGTGTGGACGCGGGACCACCGCCGCGCGGTGACGATGGCCCGGCGCATCGACGCCGGCATCGTCTGGATCAACTGCCACATGCCCACGGCCGCGGAGATGCCGCACGGCGGCTTCAAGCAGTCCGGGTACGGCAAGGATCTGTCGGCGTACGGGCTGGAGGACTACACGCGGGTCAAGCACGTCATGACGTACACCGCCCCGTGAGCTCCCCGCAGGGTGTGGCCGCCGGAAGGTCCGGCGGCCACACCGCCGTGCTCAGCGCAGGGCGATGAGCGCGATGGCGGCGGCCGCGCACACCAGTCCGGTGGTCTGCCGAGGGGTGAGCCGCTCGTGCAGGAAGACCAGCGCCAGCAGCACCGGGATGGCCGGGTAGAGCGCCGCCAGCACGGTGGCCACGGCCATCAACTGGTGCCGGGTGGCGGCGAGGTACAGGATGATGGCGACCGTCCCGACCGCCCCGGCCGCACCGGCCACCGCCGTGAGCGGCCCGGACATCGTCACCGGAGACCGGTAGCGGACGAGCACCACGGCGATCACCAGCACGGAGGCGACCCGGCTGACCACCACGGGCCACAGCCCGCCGTCCGCTCCCACCTGCGCCATCGCCAGGAACTGCACACCGAATCCGGCGCTCGCGATCAGCGCGGCCGGTACTCCGGCGGTCACCGACGGGCCGCTTCCCCGGGCCTGGCCCGGTACCGAGGCCTGCGAGACGAGCCAGAGCGCCGGGACGGCGGCCACGATGCCGACCCAGGCGACGGCCGCCGGTCGTTCGCCGAGAAAGGCCACCCCCACCAGGACGGGAAGGGCGACGGCCCCCACATCGCTGACGGGGACGACGACGCTCATCTGTCCCTGCGACATCGCCCGGTACAGGAACGCGACCCCCACGCCCGTACCGACGCCCGAGAGCGCCCCGAACCAGTAGTCGCCCGCCGTGCCGGCGCCACCGTGGGACCACAGGGCCAGCAGCACGGCGACGGCGCTTCCGGCGAGCTGTGCGTAGAGGGCCACGGTGATGCCGTCGGCTCTGCGGGAGACGAGCCCGTTCGCGAAGTGGGTCACGCCGAAGCAGAGCGCGGAGGCCAGGGCCAGGATCTCACCCACGGGACCTCCCGGCGGCCGGCGGCGGGCTTTCCCACGACGCTGAGGCATCGGCACACAAAGGCATACCGACGGCCCTACCCGGGATGCCGATGATGATGACAACCGCGAAGGACCCGCTTCGCCGGCTCGGCGAACCGGCCGGTGCGACCGACGCCGGGCAGCGCGGCCTTCCCCGCCCGGTCGATCACCTCGCGGCACTGCCTGCCGGCCCCCGGCGCCGGCAGGCTGGCGAGCGCGGGAACGGTTCGGGGCCGCCCCTTCCCGCTCGGACGTCCGTTCGGGGCAGAGGATCAGCCGTCCAGTGAGAGGGCGTTCTTGGCGTGCTCGACGGATTCCTCCGAGGCCGGTCCGCCGGGATTCTCGAGGGCCAGGGCCTGGTTGAGGACGACGAAAGGACGCATCCGCTGCTCGTAGCGGGAGTACGCGGCGCGGTGGTCGCCGTGTGCTCGGGCGAGGCAGTCGGCCAGCACGTGGGCGCCGACGAGGGCCAAGCTGGTGCCCTGTCCGGAGAGTGGAGAGGGGCAGTGGGCGGCGTCGCCGAGCAGGGCGACCCTGCCCCGTGACCAGTGGTCCATGCGAATCTGGGCCATCGCGTCACAGTAGAAGTCGGGCGCGGTCCCGGCGGCCTCGGCCAAGCGGGCTCCTTGCCACCGCAGGGATGCGAGCTTGTCGGTGACAAGCCGGCGAAGGGCCGCGCCACCGCGCAGGTCGTCGGCGAGGGGGGCGGACTGGAAACCGAAGGCGATCCTGAGTTCGGTGTTGTCGCGTACCGGCATGATGCCGAATCCGGAGTCGCCGTCCTGCAGCCACATCTGCCAGTCGTCCAGCGCGAGGAAGTTGTCCGCGCTGAACACCGACAGGTAGGTGCCCAGGTGGTGGGCGAAGCGCTCCTCGGGGCCGAAGGCGAGGCGCCGTACGGCCGAGTGCAGGCCGTCGGCCCCCACCACGAGGTCGAAGGTGCGGGACGCCCCGTGCGCGAAGCCGACGCGGACGCCGGTCTCGTCCTCGTCGAGCGTGGTGATGCTGTCACCGAAGAGGTATTCGACGTCGGCGCGCGTGTGTTCGTACACCAGCCGCACCAGGTCCTCACGCAGCAGCTCGATGTCGCCGTTGTCGAGTCGGCCGCTGCTGAAGGTCGCCTCGGTGGAGCGGTCGATCTCCCGGCCGTCGGGGGCGAGGATCGACATGCCGCGCATCCGGGTGCGCAGGCCACGTGCCTGCTCCAGCAGGCCCATTCGCTCGACGACGTCGAGAGCGACGCCGCGGACGTCCACGGCCTGACCGCCGGGGCGGAGGCCCGGGGCACGTTCGACGACGGTGGCCTCGAAACCGTGGCGGTGAAGCCAATAGGCGAGTCCGGGCCCGGCGATTCCACCGCCGGAGATGAGAACGGTCTGCATGAAAAGCTCCTCCAGTACGCTGTACGCAGCCCTGAACGTACGACGTACACGCAGCCCGCTCAACAGGCTCAACGCAGGCCCTGTGCTAGGACAGTGACCGGCCGTCAGGCTCCCGCGCCGCCAGCCCCTGCACTAGTACAGACCAGAAAGGCCGCAGGACGTGACGAAGCCCACAGACGCACCCCGACAGCCGCCCTACCTGCGCATCGCCGCCCAGATCCGCCGACGCATCGAGAACGGCGAACTGGGCCCCGGGGACCCGGTCCCCTCGACCCGCCGGATCGCCAGGGAATGGCGTGTCGCACTCGCCACCGCCACCAAGGCCCTGACCACCCTGCGCCTCGAAGGGCTGGTCGAGACCCGCCCCCGGAGCGGCACCGTCGTCGCCGGAACCACCGCCGTCGCCCCACCCAGCAGGCAGGCGCCGGCCGTCCCGGCCCCCGAGCAGGAACTGACCCTCGAACGGATCGTCCGCACAGCCATCGACATGGCCGACGCCGAAGGGCTGTCAGCGCTCTCCATGCGCGGTGTGGCGGCACGGCTCGGCGTCGCTGCCATGTCGCCCTACCGGTACGTCCCCAGCAAGGACGACCTCATCCTGCTCATGGCCGACACCGCGTTCGGTGAAGAGACCCACCCCGCCGAGGTCCCCGCAGAGTGGCGCCCGCGCATCGAACTCGGTGCCCGGACCCTGTGGACCCTGCACCGCAGGCACCCGTGGCTCGCCCAGGTCGGCTCTCTCACCCGCCCCTTGCTCGTACCCCATCTGATGGTCCACGCCGAGTGGGCGCTGAGCGCTCTCGACGGCCACGGCCTCGATCCCGCCACCCTGTTCGACATCCACGTACTGCTCTACAGCCATGTACAGGGCCTGGCGGTGCACCTGGAGCGGGAGGCGCACGCCGAAGCCTCCACGGGCCAGTCGGAAGACCAGTGGATGGACAGCCGCGTTCCCGCTCTTCAGGCACTGGTGGCGTCCGGCCGCTTCCCGACCTTCGCCAAGGCGGTCGGGTCCTTCGACAACGGCTACGACCTGCGCCTCGACACTCTCTTCGAGCTGGGCCTCAAAGCCCTCCTCGACGGCCTGACCTCCCTCATCGAAGGCCAGGAAACCGTCGCCTAGCAGAGGGAACAAGTCCACCCGGCCCCCGGGCCCGACGCCCCCTTCGCGCCACCGGAACACCCACTGTCGGCCGTGCGGTCCGGGACGCGGGTCTCCCTCGGAAGGCCTCCCGGTCAGGCGGCCAGGGTCTGGGGTGCCTCGGCCGCCTCGCGGCGGTCCGCTCGCAGTTGCTCCAGGAGGCCGTCAGCGGCGGTGAGGGCCTCAGCCACCGACGGGGCGCCCGTCATGACACACAGCGTGTGGGTGACATCCTCCAGCATTCGGCTCGAGTAACCGGTGGGCTGCAGGTCATGGCGGAAGCTGGCTTCGGCGAAGCGGGCCAGCACCGTACGCAGTTCCTTCTCCGTCGGCAGCAGCACAGCGACATTCCTCCCTCGACGGGCAGGCCGTCACCCGACCTGCGACACCCGCGACATGCTCGCCCCTCGGGCGGCACCGCGTGGGAACGGAGCAGACACCTGCTCCGGCGAGTCGTCTGCCCGCGTCGGATCACCGTATGCCTCACTCCTGATGCGTTGTGCGCAGGAGCACCAGGTCCGTCCGCGGCGGTCGGCGGGGCCTCGTGGCGGGGAGGCAGGTCGCCGGCTTCGCGCCGACCTAGTACTGCAACAGTGCTTGCTGTGACTGATGGGCAGGTCAGGGGCTGTGTCCGCGGCGTTTGTAGTGGCTGGTGGGGGCCTGGTGTTGTCGTCGTCGGCGCCAGGTCGACCTTCCAGCCGCTCACCGTTCGCCTGGACACCCCAGGGACGCAGCGACCGAAGTGTCAAGCATCTCCCGGGACCGGGCATACCTCGCTCTGCGGAGTGAGTTGCAACTTTCTCCACTGGCTTCAAGGCGTCCGGCTCCGCTGCGCGCTGCGCTCCTGCATTCGGCCCCCGGCGGGGGTCGGCCGGCACCGGGACGGAGGGGGCGCCATTGCCGACCGCGGGGCCGAGTGGCGTGCGTGGGTGCTCCCACCGCAGGAGAGCCCCGGCTGAAGCCGGGGCTCTCCTGCCTCGCCATCGGGTCTCGGAGTCCTTCAGCGCCCGCTCGCCTTGCAGTCCTTCAGCGCCTGCTCCTGTCCCTTGTCGAAGCCCTTGTCCCACATGGGATCGCCCGGCATGTTGGCGAGGTTCGGCTTCGTGCAGTTCTTGATGGCCAGGTTGTAACCGAAGTTGTAGCCATCGGTGAACGTGTCTTTGGCGGTCTTCTCCTCGGTCGCCGCGACCGTGCCGCACGTGACCTCGGAACCGCCGATCTGCAGTGCGGTGACCGTGCCCTCGGGCCCGTTGACAGTGGACGTGAACGCCCCCCTGGCGTCCGTCACTGCAGTGCCTTCTCCACCGGCGTCGGACTGGAAGATCACGTTCTTGTTCGGCTTGAAATTCTCTCCGGTGACCTGGAACTTGTTCGCATCCGCCGTCTTCGACAGACCGCAGTTGGGCGTCGATGCCGACTGTGCCGGTGCCGCCAAGAACGTCACCGACCCGAGTGCCAGCGACGACACCATCAGCGGTGCCAGCGCGGCCAGGTACACACGTCCGTTCATGCTTTCCTCCTTCGAAATTCGGAGCGGTGAACGAAGTCGGGCGGACCCCTCCCACCCGATGGTCCGATCGGAACCCTGGGTGGCGTCATGTCACCCGATCTCTGGGACTTGGCACATCGGGGCGGCGAACTCCGCGCAAGCGCCGAGCCCGCCTTGAGGCCACCTGATTCCGGTTCACATGGCGGGCTGACCGACAAAGGTCCACCTGCCTGCTCGGTGATCTCGCCAAGGGAGACGATCGGATGGCGGGCCGTTCTGGGACCCCGCATCTTCCTGCAGGCCACAGCCCTACCGATGGCGGTCCCGCAGGGTCTCAAGAGGCGTTTCCATCGTCCCGCTGCTCGTGCGCCGTGTCTACTTGGGGCGCACTTCGGGGCCACCGGAGGGTCTGCGGACGGACTGCCCCTACGCGTCGCACTTCCCGCAGCCGACCATTACGACAGCCAGGCACTGGGCCCGATCGATGGTCGTCACGGTCGTCGTTCTCCTTCGGCTCGGCAGCAGGTCGCGGATCGCGTCGCGGGCCTCGCGCACGGGTCGGGCCGCGCTGCTGTCCGTCCGCTCGGATCCGCGGGTGTCCCCGGCCGACCCGACTGGCGGATCGTCATGTTGGATGTGCCGGCCTCGGGGGCGAGCCACTGACCCGGTTGCCGCACTGGTGCGCAGCTGATGAACTGGGCGCATGCTAGGGCGGACGGTGTGGGAGCGCAACCTTCACCAGGCAGGCTGTGCGGCTGGACTGGCGGTGACCGGCGAGCACATCGTCGTCCACGAGCGCTGGACTCGCATGGTCGGTCTCGACCCCCGCGACGGCACGCGGCGCTGGGATGTTCCGGTCGGCACCTGGCCCCGGGGGATCGTGATCGCCGGCGCACGCTGCCTGGTGATCCCGCAGAGTGTCCCTCGACTGTCGTGCCTGGACGTGCGCACCGGGGAACTGCTGTGGAGTGCGCTCCTCGCCGAGTTCACCGGGCATCTCGTCGCGACACGGGACACGGTGATCGTCGGTGGCTGGCGCGGCTACACCCCGCTCACGGCCTTCGACCTGCGGACCGGGGCGTTGCTCTGGCAGAGTGCCAAGCGTGCCGAAGTCGTGGTTCCGGCCGTGGTGGGCACCGGTGTGCTGGTCGGTGAGCCGCACGGCCGCGAGATCCGCCTGATCGACCCGCGTGATGGACGGACCAGGTCGCGGTGGTCGCTGCCCGAGCCGCTGGCCTCCGGCGATGCGGGACCGGTCCTCACACCGTTGGATGGCGATCGGGTCCTCGCCCGTTCCGGGCCGCGTACGGTGGTCGAGATCTCGCTCTCCACGGGAGCCGTCGCGGACTTCTACCGATCCGACGAGGATCTCGCGTCGCGGGCTGTCGGCCGGACCGGCTCGACACTCTGGGTGCCCAACGCGCGCGGTGGGACCCTGGCCGTCGATACGCACCATGCCAGGCCGATGCGTGCGTTCGGCGCGGGGCAGCCGTTCGTCGGTCACCCCGTCCAGGTGGACTCCGGGTTCGTCCTCGCGGCACGCCACGGGCTGCTGAGCCTGGTCGATCCGGACCTGGAGGCGCCCTGCTACGGCAAGTTCATCGGCCGCAGGATCAACGCCCTGTGCGGCCATGGCCCGGGCACGGTACTGGTGCTGACCAAAGGCACGTTGCGCGTCGTCGAGGTCGATACGACAGCCGGCCCATGACCTTCCGTGTGCGGGTCGTTCCGCTTGGCTCGGACCGCCGGGTGCGGTTCGCGATCCGCTCGAAGCGACACGATCCTGGTGGCGAGCAGCACTTCGGCTGACCGGTCTCGGACGGGTCCGGCCGGGCTGGACCGCAGCCGGCGGTACCGATCCGTCCTGTCACCAGGGCGGGGGTTCCGGGCGGCGGTTCCACCACAGAGGTCGGCCGGATACCAGCCGGAGGGCGCCCAGGCGGCTGCCATCTGGCGGACGAGTTTCTCCCAGGCGAACAGGGAACTCCTTGCCGTCCAGCGCGGGGCTCCCGGGGTGCGGGTCTCCTCCGGGACGCCAGCTCTCGCTCGCCGGGGCGCGGCCGCACCGACTCGTGGACGTGGATGTCCAGAGACGTGGACACGTCACCCAAGACGGGCCCCCTCTCGCACAGCACCAGGGCATCCCGGTTACGCAGGTCCTGGTCCGTGTCCTCGTCGGCGACGTCCACCTCCTGGACGGCCACACGCAGGCACCGCGCAAGCACGGCCGTGACGGCGTCGAGGGACAGGGGCTCCAGGGTGAGGAGGTTGTACGTCACGGTGAGTAGGTCCCGTTGTACGCGTCCAGGGCCCGTACGGCCTCCGGGTCGTTTGCGAAGCGCGGATTCCGGGTCAGCTGTCGAGGTCCCTGGTCCGTCGGATGGATCTCCAGCCGCTCTGCTGAAGCGGGTGTGACGCTGCCGAGCAGCAGCCTGGTCAGGACGTTGGCGTCCGGAAGGCCGCCCGGCGAGCGGGGAGGTGCCGGGCTGGGACTGGTGCAGTAGTCGACGACCTGATACTCCACCAGGAGCAGAGTGTCCACGCGATGCCGTCGAAGCGCAGGACCGGACCTAGCGCGCTACCCCGCGCGCCCCCGAACGACTCCGAGCCCCCTGCCCCCGGTCTCGGGCTTGGCGTTCACTGGGGGCCGGCGCCGCTCACACCACCGAGAACGGGGTTGCGCCGTCGCACTCGAGGAAAGGGCGCTCATGAGACATCTCTTCCAGCGCGTCGCAAGCACGGCAGCGATGTGCCTCCTGGTCGGCATCGGATCAGGCGCCACCGCTGTCGCGGCATCCCCCGCGCCGGTCACCAACACCGCGGGTGCCACCGCGGTGGCGTACACCGATGGCACCCAGTTGCGCTTCTACTACAACCTGGACGGGAATCCGATCTGGCAGCGACAGGAAGTGCCGGGGCCGGGCGCGTACTCCGAGCCGGCCATCGCCCGGGACAGCACCGCCACGGTGATCGCGGCGCAGGGCCCGAGCCACAGCCTGTACTTCTACTGGAACCTGCACGGCAATCCAACGTGGACGTCCCAGAAGGTCGCCGGCGAATCCACCACGTATTCAGCCCCTGCGATCACCCGGAACAGCACCAGTACGGTGATCGCGGCGACGGACCTGAACGGTCACTTGTACGCCTACACAAACGTGCACGGGAGCACGACCTGGACCAGGGACGAGCTTCCGACGATCTATGCCGAAGGCACTCCCTCGATCGCCCGGGACAGTACCACCACGGTCATTGCCGTCCGGGGAACCGCCAACAGTCTGTACTTCTTCTGGAAGCGGAACGGCGACACGGTGTGGCGGCACGATCTGGTCGCTCCCGCCGGCAGTGTCGCCTCGGACCCGTCGATCGTTCGTGACAGCAGCTCGTCGGCGATTGTCGCGCGCGACGTGAACAACGGTGTGCGCTACTACCGGAATGTGCACGGCACGCCCAACTGGTCCTCGACCCAGATAAGTTCCGCCCAATCCGTGGGCAACGCCAACGACCCCCAGCTCGCGGACGACGGCACGACGTCGTCGATCGCCGCACAGGGATCGAACGGCGAGATCTACTTCTGGTGGAAGCCGAACGGCACAGGATCGTGGACCCGGGACGTCGTCGAGTATCCCAACTTCGCGCGAGAGCCGTCGCTCAGCCGGGACGCGAGCGCGAGTCGGATCGCCGCACCCGGCACCAACGGCACCACGATCCGGACCTACCGCAGCTTCCATGGCCAACCCTGGACCAGCAGTGTCTTCGACATTCGCTGATGCAGTCCTTCGCCCTGCCCCGCCCCCAGTTCGCACGCCTCGCGGTCCGCTGGGAACGAGGTGTCGAACTCGGGGTCTCCTTCCCTCCGTTTGCTGAGAGCATCCGCCAGATGGCGAGCGTTCAACGCCCGCCGGATCCCGTGACGGCGTCAGGAGCCGATACGGCGGCGTCGTAGGCGGCGCGGGCGGTGGTGATGTCGGCCCGGTGTCGTTCTGCCCAGCCGACGAGCCCGGTGAGCGTTGCGTGGAGTTCGCGGGCCATGGGCGTGAGGCTGTATTCCACCTTGGGCGGCACGGTGGGGTAGACCGTCCTGAGGAGCAGGCCGTCGCGTTCCAGCTTGCGCAGGTTCAAGGTGAGCATGCGCCGGCTGATGCCCGTGATGGTGCGTTCCAACTCGGTGAACCGGGCAGGTCCGTGTGCGGCGGCAACGAGGATTCCAATGCTCCACTTACCCGCGACGTGGTCGAGGACCTCGGTGAGTGGGCACGCCTCGTTGCTGACCTGGTCGGACACATCGGTGTGACTGCGTGACATGAAAGTGCCTCCTTCCGCCGCGCGTCATGGTTACAGAGGATGACCGCTGTAACAAATCATGCACCTTTGGAAGGGGTTTCCGTGCGGAGAGCCAACTCATCAGCTCAGACATCTCGGTGGTCGGCACTGGCCGTGCTCTGTACCGGGCAGTTGATGGTCATCCTCGACGGGACCATCGTGAGCGTCGCGCTGCCGTCCATCCAGCACAACCTGGGCTTCTCCTCGTCCAGCCTGGCCTGGGTGGTCAACGCCTACCTGATCCCCTTCGGCGGCCTGCTGCTGCTCGCCGGACGGCTCGGCGATCTCGTCGGGCGCAAACGCGTCTTCATTGCCGGCCTGGGCATCTTCACGGCTGCCTCGCTGCTGTGCGGTGTGTCCCAGGACCCGGCGACGCTCCTCGCCTCCCGATTCGTCCAGGGCATCGGCGGCGCGGTGACCTCCGCCGTCACGCTCGGCATGGTCGTGACCCTGTTCCCGCAGCCGATGGAACGGGCCAAAGCCATCGGCGTCTACAGCTTCGTCCAGTCCGCCGGCGGCTCGATGGGTCTCCTCGCCGGTGGCGCCTTGACGCAGGCCATCAGTTGGCACTGGATCTTCTTCGTCAACATCCCGATCGGCATCATGGCCCTGCTGTCAGCCTGGCGCCTACTCACTCCCGAGCAGGGTGTCGGCCTCGGACGGGGGATCGACGTGGTGGGCGCGCTCCTGGTCACCTCCGCACTGATGCTCGGCGTCTACACGATCGTCGAGACCACCGACCACAGCTGGACCTCCGCACACACGCTGAGCTTCGGCGGCGTGGCGCTCGTCCTGTTCCTGGCATTCGTCGCCCGACAGGCGAGGACTCCCCATCCGCTGCTGCCGCTGCGTGTGTTCCGCCCGCGCAACGTCTCGGGAGCGATGGGCATCCAGGCTCTCATGGTGTCCGGGATGTTCAGCTTCCCCTTCCTCTGTGTGCTCTACCTGCAGAAGGTGCTCGGCTTCGACGAGATACGCACCGGCCTCGGCATCTTCCCGGTCTCGATCGCGATCGGTGCCCTGTCCCTCGGCCTGGCGCCCAAGCTGATCGCACGCTTCGGTCCCCGTGCCGTACTCCTCCCGGGGCTCTCACTGATCGCGGCAGGTCTCGCCGCGCTCAGCCGCGTATCGGAGGACGGCAGCTACGCTGTGGATGTCCTGCCCGCACTGCTGCCACTCGGCATCGGCTTCGGTCTCGCGATGCCGGCGCTGGCCACGCTCGCGATGTCGGCGGCCACACCCCAGGACTCGGGGATCGCCTCCGGCATGTTCAACACCATGCAGCAGATCGGCGCCGCCTTCGGCCTCGCGGTCCTCAGCACGCTCGCCAATGCGCGCACGGATGCCCTGCTGGGTGACGGGGCACGCACCGCCTCGGCGCTGACGGGCGGTTACCAGCTCGCCTTCCGCATCGGCGCGTGCCTCGTCGCCGTCTCTCTCCTCCTCGCCGCCGCCCTGCTGCGATCCCCCGCCCCTGCGCAACGTCCGTCGTCCGAGGAGGTGCCGGTCGCCGAGAACGCCCCGCTCTGACCAGGTGGCGACGCCGCTGGGGACGGGAACTCCTCAGTGTTCGCGGGAGGACAGGTGCCTGTTGTGCCCTCGCGGCTCATCGCCCCCCCTCCATGAAGAGTTCCTTGCGTCATTGCCGCGGCGGGTCAACCGGTGCGCCGAACGTCGCCGCGTCCACGTCGAGTGCTTCCGCACGATCGTCTCAGCGAACCCCCTGAGCCCCCGCATCCGGTGACCTACGCTGGAGACGCCTCGAGAGGGCCGGATCGTGATCGTGCGGCGAGTCGTGCGAAAAGTATGTGAGCGAGGCGGCGCCCCGCTGCTACTTTCGTGGTGGACCGTGAAGTCGTCGTATGGAGGTGAGCCCCGTGAACACAGTCACCCATGGGTGCTCCCTCAACCCGTCACGGTCCGGCGGCTGACGTTCGGTGTCGCCAGGAGCGCCTGAGATCGACGCACTCCTGGAGGGAGACTCCGATGAACACAAAACCTTTCACGTCTGGTCTGAGCGAGAACGCGGTGGTGATCACGCGCGTCGCGGACAGGCAATGGCATGCGCTGGATGACGACCTGGTGGTCGGCCGGGGGCATGCGGCACACCGGCCCGACGGACGCTTGTTCGTCAGCATCGACGCCTGGCACGACGCCGCCTTCGACCGGCTCGCCAAGGCGATGCTGGCGGAACTGCCGGCGCCGTTGTACACGGTGGTCGACGAAGCCGACGTCGCGTTGACGGCCGCCTGGCGGCGGGCCGGTTTCACGGTCCGGCGCCGCGAGTGGGAGTACGGCGTGCCGACCGATCCACGGGTCACAGGGCTCGAGGCGGTCCTGCCGCCCCCGGGTGTGACGATCGTGCCCGCCGGTCAGGCGGACGAGAGTCTGCTGCGGGCGGTGGACCGCGCGATCCGTGACGAAGTCGAGGCGACCGTCGGATGGCAGTCGATGCCCGCGGAGGTGATTCCCCGCCCCGCGGACGACACCATCGTCGACCCGTCGACGTACACCGTGGCCGCGGTGCCGGGCCGCTATCTGGGGCTGATCCGGGTGGTGAGGGTGAAGCGGCCGCGCATCGGGCTGGTCGCGGTCCGGGCCGGCGAGCAGCGCCGGGGCATCGCGCGGGCGCTGCTGGCCCACGCGCTGGGGACGTTGCACCGCTCCGGGTCCGCCGCGGCCTGGACCGAAGTGCACGAGTCCAACCGGGCAGCCGCGGCGCTGTTCGAGGGCATCGGCGCCCGGCCGATGAGCAGCAACCTGGAGCTGGTGCGATGACGAGGAACAGGAACGTCATCGAAGTCGAGGGCAAGGTCGTCGAGTGCCTGCGCAGCGCCATGTTCACCGTGGAGCTGGAGAACGGCCACCAGGTGCTCGCGCACATCAGCGGGAAGATCCGCAAGAACTACATCAAGATCATGCTGGAAGACCGGGTGCTGGTGGAACTCCCGCCGTACGACCTGACGCGCGGCCGGATCGTGTTCCGCTACCGGAACTAGCGGCGGTCGGCAGCACCTCCCCGTAGCTGATCCTGGGCACCGGTCACGCGGTTTCCGTGACCGGTGCCCCCGATGATCGCTCGCACGGTCGCGGCGGGTACCGCTCCAGCCGCCGCCGGCAGGTCCGGGCCGGGCCGAGCCCCCGGACAGGGCCGTTCGACAAGATCGCGTCGCGAGTTCTCAGTCGTCCGAGCCGGCGGCCGACGGCGGTACCTCGAGGACGAAGAAGAGGAAGGTGGTCCTGGTCGAAAGATCATGGAAGTCGTCGGGGAACAGCTCACGGGCGGCCGGGTCGGGCTGTGGCTCGCTGATGGCGGCAAGACGGAAACCGGCGGTGGTGAAGGCATCGGTCATCGCGTGCAACGGCTTGCGCCAGAACCTCATCGGGGCGGACTGCCCGTTGAACGTCCAGGTGAAGGAATAGCTGGTGGTCGCGAAGTAGTCCGGTCGAGGATCCTGGAACGTGTAGGCCACGAAGGGGTGGTCCACCGACGCGATCAGACGGCCGCCGGGCCTGAGCACTCGCCGCAACTCGGCCAGCGTCGGCCCCCAGTCCTCCAGGTAGTGCAGCACCAGCGAGGCGACCACGTCGTCGAACGCACCGTCGGCGAACGGCAGGCGGTCCCTCAGGTCGACCACGTGCAGGGCCACGTCGTCACCGAGCCGCCGCCTGGCCAAAGCGAGCATCCCGGCGCTGGCGTCGATTCCGGTGACGACCGCGCCCCGGTCACGCAGTGCGGCGGACAGGGGGCCCGAGCCGCAGCCGGCGTCCAGGATCCGACGGCCGGCCACGTCTCCGGCGAGGGCCAGCATCGCGGGCCGCTCGTAGTACGCGTTCACGAGATTGTTCTCGTTCTCCGCCGAGTACGCCTCGGCGAAACTGTCGTAGGCGTTCACCCGGTCCCGGTCTGCGGACCGGTCGTACACCTCGGGCACATCGGATAGATGTTCCATCGGCCCAGCCTAGTAGCCCGCGTGCTCCGCCGGACAGGTTCCGGTCGCAGCACGGGTACTCCGTGCGGCTGCCGCCGGGCGAGCGACGGCAGCGGCGCCTTGCGGTCCTGGCCTCAGGGTGAGGGTGGGGAGGACATGGTGACCCCGGAGCCGTCCCGTTCGTCGAGTCGCGGGGCGCGTCCCTTCATCCGGCGTGCGGGGACTCGGACCGGTTCACCGATCAGGGGCGGTTCGGCACTCCGTGCTCCTTCGACTCCGCCCCCGCCCCCGCCCCTTTGGAGCTAGGCACCGCGGTGCACCCGGACGGCCAGGAGGTTGGGGTCGTCGTTGGTGGAATAGGCGGCACTCGCGACGTAGGCCGTCGAGCCCCGCACGGCGAGCGAGGTCGGGTTCCGGAGGCCGTCCGCGCCGGTGAGGACGACACTGTGGCTGCCGTCCGGCCGGACGACGGAGATCTCGTTGTCCGCGTTGATCGCGGCGAGCAAGGTGTCGCCGTGACCGGTGAACGCGAAGTCGTCGATGTTGACGAGTCCGGTCGCCCGGATCCGGACCGGACCGGCGGTGCCGCGAGCACCGATCGGGATGCGCAGTACGGTGCCCTTGTCGAGGTTCGTTACCCAGACGGCACCACCGTGGATCTTGATGCCGTTGGCACCGAGGAAGCCCTCGGGAGCCAGTTCGGACGAGGCGGCCCAGCGCGTCGGCACGCCACCGGTGGCCGGCACCCGCCAGACGGTGCCCAGGACGGAGTCGGCGATGTAGAAGAGGCCCGTCCGTTCGTCGAGAGCCAGTCCGTTGGGCAGGCCGTCGGCGGGAAGCGCGGCGATGCGCTGGGGGATGCCGCCCGGGCGCAAGCGCCACAGGCCGGTCTGGTCCGCGCTGCCCGTGGCGTACAGGAAGTACAGCGTGCCGTCGTGCGTGCGGACTATGCCGCCCAGGAAGGGCGAGGTCAGCGCCGGGGTGGTGGCGCCGTCCGGGGGCTCGGGGAGGGTGGCGAGGACGTGTACGACGCCGTCCTGGGTGATGCGGGCGACCTGCCGGCTGAACGCGAAGGTGACGTCGGCGGCGCCGGACGGCTCCAGGACGATGTTCTCCGGGCGTTGTCCCGCTGCCAGGTCCAGGTGTGCCACGAAATGCACGTCCCCGGTCGGAGCCGCGGTCGCCGGGCCCGTGACGGTCACGGCCAGGACGGCAGCCGCCGCCGCGGCCAGCAGGCTCGTGCGCGTGGCTCTCGTGGAGATCTTCATGATGGTCCTTCGGACGATGTGGGCGTGTGGATCGGTGTACGGCGTGGGTGTACAGCGATTGGGTGTAGGGCGATGCGGGTGTACGGCGAGGTGACGCTGCCGTTGCCCTGCGGGTGTACGGCGAGGTGACGCTGCCGTTGCCCTGCGGCTGTCGCGCCGGTGTGGTGCCGGGCGCCACGGTGATCAGGCGGCGGCGAACCTCTGCCGCAGCTCGCCGATGCCCTCGACGGAGCTGACCAGTTCGTCGCCGTCGCCCAGCCAGCGCTGCGGCGAGCGGCCGAGGCCGACGCCGGCCGGCGTGCCGGTGAACAGGACGTCGCCCGGCAGCAGCGGGAGCACGTGGGACAGCCGCGAGATGAGGGCCGGGACGGAGAAGATGAGGTGGCGCGTGCGGTCGCGTTGCACCTCCTCGCCGTTGACGGCGCAGGTCAGTTCCAGGTCGTCGGGGTCGTCGAACTCGTCGGGGGTCACCAGCCAGGGCCCGGTGGGGGTGAAACCGGGGAAGGACTTGCCGAGGCTGAACTGGGGCGCGGGGCCCTCCATCTGGAGGATGCGTTCGGAGAGGTCCTGACCGACGGTGAGACCCGCGACGTGGTTCCATGCCTCGGCCTCCGGCACCCGGTGCGCGGCACGACCGATGACCAGGACCAGTTCGACCTCCCAGTCGGTGTGACCGCCGTGGGGCAGTTTCACCTCGGTCACGGGTCCGGTGAGGCTGGTGACGAACTTGGTGAAGACCGGGGGCATGCCCTCGGGCGGGGTGAAACCGGCCTCCGAGATGTGCTCGCGGTAGTTCAGGCCCACGGCCAGAAGTTGGCGGGGGGCGGGCGCCGGTGCGCCGAGGCCGGCCGGGTCGAACGGTGCCGCGCCGCTGTGGTCAGCATGGGCGGCCCAGGTGCGGAACTCGTCCCATCGCTCGTAGACGGCCTGCGGGTCGGAGGAGAACCGTCCGTCGCTGGCCTTGTTGACGTCGACCGCCCCGTCGGGGGTGATCAGGACCAGGCGTCCGGCGAGATTGGCGATGCGCACGGTGTACTTCCCGGGTGGGGTGAGAGGGACGGGTGGGAGTCGAAGCGCCGTACCGCGCTCATCGGGTGGGGCGGGTGGCGCGTTCGAGGGCCAGCAGCACGGACCGGTAGGGGCGTCCGGTGACGTGCTCCATGCCGATCTCGCAGGTGCGGTTGGCCGACAGGTGGGCGTCGAACGTCCCGGCGGCGACCTCCTCGGCCTCGTGCCGGGTCGCCGCCTCGGTCAGCTCCTTGTGCAGCAGCCCGCGGTCGCCGGCGAAGCCGCAGCACTCGGCGTGGACGGGTACCTCGACGTCCCGCGCGATGAACTCGGCCACGGCGCGCAGCTGTTCCACGTCGCCCAGGTGCCGCATGGAGCAGGTGGGGTGCAGCACCGCGCTGTCGAGCGGCTCGGTCACCTCCAGGTGCGGCAGCAGCTCGGCGGCCCAGACGACGGAGTCGACGACGGTGAGCTGCTCGTGCTTCTGCAGGTTCTCGGGGGTCAGATAGGGCCGGACCTCGTGGCCGATGCCGAGCGTGCACGAGGAGGCGTCCACGACGAGCGGCAGCCGGCCGCCGTCGGTCCACTCCCAGGCCCGCTCGACGATGCGGTTGGCCATCAGGGTGTTGCCGTCGTCGTAGCCCTTGGAGTGCCAGATCGTCGCGCAGCACGAGCCGGTCATGTCCGCCGGCACCCACAGCGGCCGTCCGGCACGTCGGGAGACGGCGACGATCGCCTCGGGCAGCGACGGGTCGGCCGCGCCGTCCGGCCCGGCGAAGATCCGGTTGACGCAGGCCACGTAGTAGACGGCGACGGCGGACCCGCGGTCGGTGACCGGCAGCTTCGCGGGAGCGGGTGACGGGATGCCGGGGATCCATTCGGGCACCAGCTCGGGCGAGACAGCCCGGCGCAGCGCCGACGTGACGTTCCCCATGATCCGGTCGCCCACGTGGTCCGCGACGCCGAGGGCGGTCCGCACCGACGACTCGACCAGGCCGAACCGTCGCGCGACCCGCTCGGCGTTGCGCTCCTCCCGCCGGGAGTGCCTCTGGTGCCTGAAGCCCTTCATCATGGCGCCGGTGTCGATGCCGACCGGGCAGGCGATCTTGCAGGTCGAGTCGCCCGCGCAGGTGTCGACGGCGTCGTAGCCGTAGGAGTCGAGCAGCCGGTCCATGGCGTCGGAGTCGGCCGGCTGACGCATCATCTCGCGGAGCAGCACGATCCGTTGGCGTGGTGTGGTGGTGAGGTCGCGGCTCGGGCAGACCGGTTCGCAGAAGCCGCACTCGATGCAGGGGTCCGCGGCCGACTCGATGACGGGGATGGTCTTCAGGCCGCGCAGATGGGCTTCCGGGTCGCGGTTGAGGACGACGCCGGGGGCGAGCACGCCGTGCGGGTCGAGGGTCTGCTTGATACGCCACATCAGCTCGGTGGCGCGGGGGCCCCATTCGGACTCCAGGAACGGGGTCATGTTCCGGCCGGTGGCGTGCTCGGCCTTGAGGGAGCCGTCGAAGCGCTGCACGACCATGGTGCAGAACTCGTCCATGAAGGCCGCGTAGCGCCGCACGTCCTCCGGGCGGGCGGCGTCCAGGGCCAGCAGGAAGTGCAGGTTGCCGTGGGCCGCGTGCCCGGCGACGGCGGCCTCGTAACCGTGGCGCTCCTGGAGTTCGGCCAGGGCCCGGCACGCTTCGGCGAGACGGGAGGGCGGCACCGCGAAGTCCTCGGTGATGAGTGTCGTCCCGTCCGGCCGTGCCTTGCCCACGGCCGTCATGAAGGCTTCGCGGGCGTGCCAGTACGTGTGGACGGTCGCCGGGTCCTCGACGAAGCGGTTGGTGACGGACGGCACGGGGGTGACGAGCGTCAGGTTCGTCAGGACGGCGGCGGCCGCCCGCCGGTTCGCCGTGTGCGCGGCCTCGTCGGGTGCGCGGAACTCCACCAGCAGCGCGGCGGTCTCCCGGGGCAGGTCCGCCCAGTCGGCGGGGACTCCGTCGACGCTCGCGCAGGCCCGCAGGGTGTTGCCGTCCATCAGTTCCACGGCGCGTGCGCCGGCGTCGTTGAACAGCGGCACCGCCGCGGCGGCGGCCGTCAGGTCGGGGAAGAACAGCAGGGCCGTGTGCGTGCGGCGGTCGAGGGGGACGGTGTCGAACACCGTCTCGGCGATGAAGCCCAGGGTGCCCTGGGAACCGACCATCAGCCCGCGCAGGATCTCCACGGGGGTCGTCCCGTCCAGGAAGGCGTCGAGGCGGTAGCCGTTGGTGTTCTTCAGCTCGTACTTGGCGCGGATGCGGGCGACGAGCGCACGGTCGCCCTCGATCTCGGCCTTCAGCGCGAGCAGGCCCTCGTGGAGTCCGGGTTCGGCCCGGCGCAGTTCGGCGTCGGCGTCCGGGGCCGCGGTGTCCACGACCGTGCCGGACGCCAGGACGACGGTGAGGGAGGACAGCAGCCGGTAGGAGTTGCGGGTGACGCCGGCGGTCATGCCGGAGGCGTTGTTGGCGACCACTCCGCCGACCGTGCACGCGCTGGAGCTGGCCGGGTCGGGTCCGAGGAGGCGGCCGTGCCGGGACAGTGCGATGTTGGCCCGCCCCACGGTCGTACCGGGTCGGATCCTCGCCCGTGCGCCGTCGCCGAGGATCTCGACTCCGTCCCAGTGACGGCGTACGTCGACCAGGATGTCGTCGCCCTGGGCCTGGCCGTTCAGCGAGGTGCCGGCCGCCCGGAAGACGATCTCGCGCTGGTGCGCGTGGGCGTAGCGCAGCACCGCGGCGACGTCCTCGGCGGACTCGGCGAGCACGACGACCTGGGGTACGAAGCGGTAGGGGCTGGCGTCGGAGGCGTACTTGACCAGGTCGGACAGTGTGTGCAGCACCTTGTGCGGGCCCAGCAGCCGGACCAGGTCCGTGCGCAGGGGTTCCGGTGTGCCGGCCGCCCGGTCGGCGGGCACCCGGTCGGCGAGCGGGCCTGCCGTCCGGTGCGGCCGCAGCCTGTCGGGGTCCGGTTCGAACAGGACCATGCGGTGCTCCCTTCCTTGGGGTTCCGGGCGGCGGCCGGTCGGCGGTGCGGGCCGGCCGCCGCCCGTGAGCGGCCCGGCACCCCGCGGGACCGGAATCGTCCTGCGGGGTGCCGTGCGCTCAGTGGTGCTGGTGGGCGGGGGCGACGGCGCGGACGGCGCGCAGGATCAGCTCGGTGACGGGCGCCGGGTCGCTCACGGAGACCGCGTGGGGTGCCCGCACCGAGACCGTGTGGGCCCGCGCGCGGCGGGCCATCCAGCGCTCGGCGGCCGGGGGGATGTTGCGGTCCTGGTCGGCCACGAGGTACCAGCTGGGGATGTCCTTCCAGGCTGCCGCGGTGGCCTTCTCCTGGAGCGCGGCCAGCGCGATGGGGCGCTGGCCCACGGCCATGACCTGGGCCGTGGTGACGGGGACACCGGCCGCGAACTGCTTGCGGAACAGGTCCTTGCGGATGACCAGCTCCTGGCCCTCGCCGCCGCCGGGGAGCGGGTAGGACTGGCTCGTGGTGGCCTGGGCGAGGGTGCTGCCGGGGAACTTGTCGGTGAGGCCGAGGGCGCTCTCGCCGATGTCGGGGACGAAGGCCGCGATGTACACGAGTGCCTTGACCTGGGTCGCCCCCGCCGCGGCGTGGCTGATGACGGCGCCGCCGTAGGAGTGCCCGACGAGCACGATCGGCCCGTCGATGCTGTCCAGGACGCTGCGGATGTAGGCGGCGTCGCTCGTCAGGCCGCGCAGCGGCAGGGCCGGCGCCACCACCCGGTGCCCCTGCCGCTGCAGCCGCTCGACGACACCGCTCCAGCTGGAGGCGTCGGCGAACGCCCCGTGGATCAGGACGACGGTGGGCCGGGACGACAGCGGGGGCCGGTGGCGGTGGCGGTGTGCCGCCGCCGGGACGGCGGACGCCACACCCGTGCCACCGAGGGCGGCGGCGCCCGCCAGCAGCGAGACGGCGACGGTACGGCGCGAGATCGGAGGATTCATCACATGCTTCCTGTGCTGGGAGGAGAGGAGGGCCGCTGGCCGGTCAGTGGGAGTCGGCCGGGGCGTCCGCGGTGGCCCGGACGGCCTCCTCGATCAGGTCGACGACGCGCTGCGGGTGGGCGAGCATCACCAGGTGGGAGGAGTCGACCTCGACGGTGGTCATGCCGGCCCGCTGGTAGCCGTAGCGCTCCACATCGGGGTTGATCGTGTGGTCGGCGGAGGAGACGAGGCCCCAGCTGGGCTTGGTCTTCCAGGCCGCGGCCGGCGCCGCCTCGGTGAACGCCTGGGCGGCCAGCGGGCGCTGGGAGACGGCGAGGACGGCGGCGAGCCGCGGGTCGACGTCGGCCGCGAAGATGGCCGGGAACCGGTCCGGCTGCACCGACACGTCGGTACCCGGAGTGGTCGAGCCCTCGACCGCGACCGGTGTGAAGACGAGCGCGGAGGCGAGGTCGGAGTCCGGGAAACGGCCCTGAAGCTCGCCCAGGCTCTCGCCCTTCTCCAGCGCGTAGCCGGCCAGGTAGACGAGTGCTCGGACGTTGTCCTCCACACCGGCGACGGTGATGACGGCGCCACCGTAGGAGTGGCCCACGAGGATCACGGGTCCCGGTATCTGCCGGACCAGCGCGGCGACGTAGGCGGCGTCACCGATCAGGCTGCGGTTGGGCACGGCGGGGGCCACCACGTCCAGGCCGCGGGCGAGCAGCTCGGGGATGACACTGGCGAAGCTGGAGGCATCGGCGAAGGCGCCGTGAACCAGGACCACGGTCGGCTTGTCGGAAACGGACATGACTGACTCCTTTAGATCGGATGAGGTACAGATAGATCGGGTGAAGTACAGAACTGAGCATTACGGACTGGCCGCGTCTTAATCTGTCTGCGCGTGCACTGAACGTGTCCTGTGGGTGCCCTGTGCGCTTGCGGGCCGACTGAACCCCGCGAGCCGGGCAGCATCAGCAGTTCGGCTGTTCGCCGATTCAGCCGTTCGGCTGTCGCTGATTCAGCAGTTCGGCCGTTCGCCGATTCAGCCGTTCGGCCGTCGAGACGATCAGCCCTTCCAGTCCGCGAGGAAGGCGAGCAGCTCGGCGTTGACGATGTCGGGGCGTTCCTCCTGGCAGAGATGGCCACACCGGGGAATGGGCACGCCGCGGACTTCGCGGGCGATGCCCTTCCAGACCTCCAGGACGTCGTAGGCCTGTCCCACGGCGCTGAAGTCCTCGCCCCACAGGGTCAGCACGGGACAGTCGATCAATCGGTCGGCGTCCGCGCGGTCCTGTTCCACGTCCTGCGGGGCCGCGCGGTAGTCCATGCAGGACCCGCGCACGGCGCCCGGCTGCTGGTACGCGCGCACGTACACCGCGATCTCCTCCGGGGAGAGCATCTCGGGGTCGTACGACCAGCTCCGGTAGAAGTGGGTCAGCCAGGTCTCCTCACGGCCCGCGATCAGCGCCTCCGGAAGGTCCGGCACGCCGAGGAAGGTGAAGAACCAGTAGCCCTGCCGGGCGAGCGTCACGTCGTACGTGTCGGCGATGACCCGGGTGGGGATGTTGTCCATCGCCACGAACCGGTCGATGCGGTCCGGGTGGTCCTTGGCGAACCGGGTGCCGACACGGGCGCCCCGGTCGTGCCCGACCAGGGCGATCCTTTCGTGGCCGAGGTGGTCCATCAGGGCGATGACATCGTTGGCCATGGTCCGCTTGTCGTAGCCGGACGCCGGCTTCTCGGTGTCGCCGTACCCGCGCAGATCGGGTGCGATGACGGTGAACCGCTCGGCGAGAGCGGGGATCTGCTTGCGCCAGCCGTACCAGGTCTCGGGGAAACCGTGCAGGAGGTACACCGGCGGCCCTTCGCCCGCGCTGACCCAGTGTTGCCGGATACCGTTGAGAGTGGCGGTGTGATGCGTGATGTCGGTCAGCTCTGCCATGGGTCTCACCCGTCGCGTCGAAGGAGTGGGGTCGGGAAGTCGAAGGGGTGGGTGCGTCGAGAAGGGCACGCGCGCGCCGCTCGGTGACGAGTCGACGGCTCACTGACACGTCCGCTCGACGGGCCGACGGATCATCGACGAGGACGGCTCATCGATGAGAGTCAGTCACCCGCCCAGGGCCGAGCGGGCGCCGTCCAGCTCCTTGGACACGACGACTCCTCACTTGACTTGGCGAAGCGAAGTCGCCGACCGGGGAAGGAACGGTAACGCCGGCGCGCGGACGCCGACCGGCCGAGCCCGCGCCGCGGCGGCCGGTGCTGTCACGCTACGAGGTGACGGCATCCGCGAATGGCGTGACAGCGCACTGGCAGTGGCTTCGCAGTGCACGGCCGCCACAGAGGCCGGAGCCTCATGAGGGCCGCAGGACCCGGGCGGCTCCGGCACGGGCGCGGCCGCAGCGGGCTGGGCAACCGCGGCCCTCGCGGACGGCGGTCGCGCCCGCTCAACCGGTCAAGGTGCCCTGGTGGAAGTACATCCGCCGGCCTGTTTCCGTCAGACGCCACACAGAGCTTCGCCACGCCCGACGACCCCGATGGTCGGCGAAGTACGTCAGATGAACGACGCCGGAGCAACAGAGACCAGCGGCAGTGGCGACGGGCCCTGGACATGTTCGGCACAGCGCATGACATCGCGTGGCGTGAGGGGACACGCGTCCCTTGGCTGTTCGTCGAACCGGGACTGGAAGCGCCTGGTGATCGCGTTCACGTGCGCGGTACTCGACCGTCGGTGCGCGAGAGGCCGCCGGTGCGACCCCATCGGCCGGTCGGCACCGGTCGACGAACCGGTCGCGTTCAGTCCGGTCGGTGCAGCGGGCGGAGAGCTCTCCTGACCGTGGGAGCTGGAGCGGGCTGTCCCCCAGGGCGGGCGAGCGCCTTCCGTACGTTGGACAGGTAACGGGTCTTGGCTTCCTTGAGAGCGTGGAAGGCACCTGGGTGGGCGTTGATGGCCTGGCGCTGCAGGGCGGCCTCGGTCTCTCGCCAGACGGCCACCAGACCGGAGCGGTGCTTGCACGCGACATCGGTGAGGGCGGTGCGGATTTCGGGCCGGGTCGGTGTCCTGGTGTTCCAACGGCGATCATCGGCGGCGGACGCCGGGCCGGCGTAGGCGAAACCGTGATGCCGCATGCAGGCGCTCCATTCGCGCAGAGCATGGGTCACCGCCTTGCTTCTGCTCGCACGCCGGTAGGTGTCCGTGGAGATCCTGTTGAGCAATGACCAGTCGGGATGGGGCACGCCGGCCAGCAGGTGCTCGACGGCTTCGGTGCGACAGCCGCCTTCACCGTCGCGGCCGTAGGCGGCGAGGCGTTGCCGGGAACTGAGCGAGGCTTGCCGCGCGTTGTACTGAACGCTGCGCCGGTCGGCTTCCGGGTCGGGCAACGGGTGGTAGCCGAACCGCTTGGCGACCTCTGTCTCGACGAGGCCGTAGCGGTAGCGATTCGGCCATTGGTCAGGGCTGCCGTTCGGGTCGCGGTGGATGCCGGGCCAGACCAGGTGCTGCCGGGCCATACAGGCCGTCGTCAGACTGTCTTCGGCGTCCTGTACGCGCGTGAGATCGGGCAGTTGAAGGGCGAAGGCGTCCAACGGCAGTGCCAGGGCGCGAACCTCCCGGCTGGCACGCGGCGCACGCTGGTGCACCGTGTCGTCATGGTGCCGGTCGCCGCACCCTGTGGCCATGGCGCCCACGACGAGAAGGGCGCCGGCAGCCGAGACCGTCCGTAGTCGCACAGAGGGACCTCCCCTCGAAGAAGCCCGGGGCGGATCTTCCACGGACGAGGTGGCACACCCGCCCCGGGGACGGCCGGGTGATCAGCAGTACTTCTTCAGCGAGCTGATGGTGTCGTTGCCGATGTCGGTGTTCCTCAGGTCAGCGGCCGACGTGTGCTGGTAGAAGGTCATGTACTGCCCCCGGTACGAGTAGTCCTGGAAGACCCTCCAGACGCAGCCGTCCACGTTCTTGACCGAACTGATGCTGTCGTTGATCTTCTTGCTGCTGTGGGGCCACTTGTTGTTGCTCAGGTACCGGTCCGAGGAGCAGAACTTCTTCCACGCCCCGCGGTAGTTGACGCTCTCGTACACGTGCAGGGGGTTGAAGCAGGTGGCCGCGTGCCGCACCGGCGGGGCGGACGCCGGATGGACCTGGGCCGCGGGCGCGGGTCCGGCCAGGGCCAGTCCGCCGACGAGGGTGGCCGCTGCCACCAGCGTGACGTGCTTGATCCTCTTCACGGCTGCTTCTCCTTCGGTTCGTTCCGTTGATTCGTCGTGTGTCCGTGTGTTCGGCCGCGTGGGGACGGTGGTCCTCGTGGAGGCCGGTCCGAGGGGGCCGGACCAGGACGCCTTCACGTGGCAGCCGCCTGCTCCCGCTGCGAGACGACGACCGTGCTCCCACACCCTCCGCCCCGCACCTCCGCCCTGGACGGCACATGCGCACACCATTACCGATTCAGCAGATTGCCGTAACTCTCACCTGTATCGACCATTCATGGCGTGAATGCACCCTGTTGACGGCATATCGAGCACAGGCGCCCTGGGAGACACTGGTCCGAGGCGACGGACCGCCGGCCCACGCCACCCCACCTCGACACAAGGGCTCACCCGAAAGTGGGTAACAAGCCCCTCTGGAAGTGCTGCGTGCCAGGACGGGGGGTTCGAGGCTGCCGCCGGAAGCGCGCCCTCATGGCGACCGCGGGCCTGAGTCTCCGCTGTCCCGGCCCGGCACGAACCGACGCCGATTCCATCGCGGCCGCACCGTTTCCTACACTCGCGGCATGAACAACTACACGTGCACCCACTGCGGCACCGTCGGTCTGCTGGAGGGCTTCATCGAGGACGCCGGCGAGCACTCGCGCGGGTACGCGCGCTGGATCGAGGGGGCGTTGGAGCGGGGGATCTTCGGGGGTGCCAAGCGGTTGGGCCGGCCCCGGCGGCAGATCGAGGCGTACCGCTGCCCCCAGTGCGGGCACCTCGAACTGTTCGCCACCGGCGAGGTGTAGTCGGCCCTAGGTGTATTGATCACGAGCGTTGTTGACACTTGGCGGGCTTGATCATGGCGAAGACCTCCGGTGTGGTGGAGCTGTCTAGGACTGCACCGCA
>NZ_JBVJYH010000036.1:0-62916 GCF_055600785.1 Streptomyces sp. NPDC038200 | reverse complement strand
TGCAGGCGGCGGGCGCGGACGCGGTGGTGAAGACCTCCGCCTACGCGGCCGGCTCGGGCACGTTCACCGTCCCGGCGCGGACCGTGGCCGTGTTCACGACCTGAGTCGGTCACTCCCCGCCACGGAAACGAGCGATCGGCGGGTGCCCCTCGCGACGCGAGGGGCACCCGCCGATCGTGGTGCGTCAGGGAACACGGACTCCGGTGGCGGCGAGCAGCGCGCCGTTGGCGGCCCGTTGTGTGGCGATGAGCTGTGCGTCCTCGGCGGCCTGGACACGGTCGCGGTCACGGGGATCGATCGTGAACGCCGGGTCGTCCGCCAGCTCCGGGTACGCCGCCTTCTGCGCGTCCGTGAGCTTCGACGGGATCAGCCGGAGCCAGTGCCCCTCGTCGGAGAGCGCGCCGTCCTTGACGGTGATGCCTCCGTCGGGGGCGTACACGAGCTGCTGGCTGGTGGAGTCGGTGGCCTTCACCTTCCACACGACCGTGTCCGTGTCGAGCCACCGGGCCTTCGCGGTGTCGAGGTCAAGATCCGGTGCGCTGCCCACCGTCGGCAGCAGGTAGTCGCTGTCACCGCCGATCAGCCAGGTCTCCTTGCCATAGGTGGCGAAGTCCAGCGACCGGTCCGCGGTGAGGTCCTTCTCGTCGCCCTTGTGGACGATGTAGCTGAGTGAGGTCGCACCGTCGGCGAGCGGCACCTCGAAGGTCACGCCGAAGGCGTCCCTGCCGGTCGGCGCGAGCGGCGCCGACCAGTCCGTGGGGTGGCGGGCCCCGGTCCAGGTGTGCAGGCCCCAGCCGTCGTAGTCGCCGTCGGCCCGGTGGTAGTGGATCACGGCCTTGGTCGCGTCAGGAGCCGGGTAGGCGCCCTGCGGTGCCGTGTCCGACTGGCCGTCGTCCCCCTGCCGGATCCAGACCTCCCCCGTCTTCCCCAGGTCGACGGTGCGCTGGGGACCGTCCGCGGTGCCGTTCCCGGTGACCGTGTACGTCAGGGTCCTCGCGCCGTCCTCCGGCTTGACCCAGGCGAACGCGCCGTAGGCGTCCCGCCCGGTGAACTCGGCCGACTGGCCGGCGGCCTGGAGTCTCCAGCCGGTGTAGTCGCCGTCCGGGCGCAGGTAGTGGACCACGGCGTACTCGCGGTGCAGGGCGCTCGGCGGCTGCGGGGGTGCCGGCCGGCCGGCCGTGGTCGTGGCGAGGTCGCTCGCAGTGCGGCCCGCGAGGTCGACGGCCACGGCCTTGTAGCGAAGCGGGGTGCCCCGCTCGACCGTGTCGGGCAGGTGCTGGGTGACCTGGTACGGGGCGTGGTCGGCCGTGCCGAGGGTCTGCCAGGGGCCGTTGCCGACCTGAGCGGCGAAGACCACGCGGTCGAGGCCGTCGCCGCTCACGTCCGCGGAGACGTCGACGTCCCCGGTGGCGCCCGCCGCGGGGGCCCGGAGTTCCAGGGTCGGCCGGGTCGCGGGCCTGCCCAGCCGTTGCGTCGCCTTCAGGACCACGGACGACAGCGGCGGGACGGTGACGGTCACCCGGGTGTCGGTGCCGCTGGTGACCGTGCCGGTGGTGCCGTACAGGCCCCGGTAGGCCAGGTCGGCGGAGCCCGTGGGGATCCGTACGGTCCGGGCCTCGGTGGCGTTGTTGAACGCGACCAGGTAGTCGCGCCCGCCGCGGACGTCGGTGCGGGAGAAGGCGTACACGGAGCCCTGTGCGTAGCGCTCGGTCTGGACGCCGTCGCGCAGGGCGGGGTTCCGCCGGGTCAGCCGGGAGAGGGCGGCTATCGCACGGTACAGGGGGTGTGCGGTGTCGTAGGCGTCGGTGGAGGCCGTCCGGTCGGTGCCGATCTCGTCGTCGTCCAGGTAGTCCGGCACCTTCGAGGCGAACATCGTCTGGCGGGCGTCCTTGTCGCCGCCGGCGCCGGTGAAGCCCTGCTCGTCACCGGAGTAGACGACCGGGTTGCCCCGGGAGAGGAACATCAGCTCGTGGGCGAAACGGTCCCGGCGCAGGAGTTCGGCGTCGTCGGCCTTCGGATTGTCCTTGAGCAGGAAGCCGCCGATGCGGCCCATGTCGTGGTTGCCGAGGAAGGTCACCTGCTCGTAGGCGTTCGCCTTGTCGGTGGTGTAGCGGTAGTCCTGCGCGAACACGTCGGCGAGCCGGTCGGCCGCCCGGCTCTGGGAGGCGTACTGGCGGATCGCGTCCTGGAGCGGGAAGTCGAGCGTGGCGTCGAGCCGGCCCTGCCGTACGTACGGCGAGGTGACGGACGGGTCGGAGGACAGTGTCTCGCCGAAGACGAAGAAGTTCTTCCGGCCCTTCCTCGCCGCGTAGGCGTCGAGTGCTGTCGCCCACTGCGTCCAGAAGGCCATGTCGACGTTGCGGACGGTGTCGACGCGGAAGCCGTCGACACGGAAGTCCTCGACCCACTTCTCGTAGATCTGCTCCATGCCGCGTACGACTTCGGGGCGTTCGGTCCACAGGTCGTCCAGACCGGTGTGGTCGCCGTAGAGGGTGCTCTCACCGGCGAAGGTGGAGTCACCGCGGTTGTGGTACATGGTCGGGTCGTTCAGCCATGCCGGGACTTTGGCGTCCCGTTCGGCCGGCGCGACCCGCGGGGTGTACGGAAGGCCGCGGGCGTCGACCTTCCCCATGCCCTTGCTGTCGTCGAAGGGGCGGCCCTCGGTGTCCAGGTAGGGGTAGGCCCCCTTGCTGCGGTAGGCGAACTTGTTCTCGGTGTTGGTGACGGTGTCGGCCGTGTGGTTGGTGATGACGTCGAAGAAGACCTTCATCCCCTTGGCGTGGGCCTTGCGGATGAGTTCCGCGAGGTCCGCGTTGGTGCCGAAGTGCGGGTCGACGCGGGTGAAGTCGGTGATCCAGTAGCCGTGGTAGCCGGCGCTCTCGCCGTTGCCCTGGACCGGTTTGTTCTTGAAGATCGGGGCCAGCCAGATCGCGGTGGTGCCGAGCCCCTTGACGTAGTCCAGTTTCCTGATCAGGCCCTTCAGGTCACCGCCCTGGTAGAAGCCCTTGTCGGTGGGGTCGTACCCGGTGGACGTGCGGTCGCCGGGAAGCCCTCCCCGGTCGTTGCCGGCGGAGCCGTTGGCGAACCGGTCGGGCAGGAGGAAGTAGAACTGCTCGCGGGTCATGTCGTGCCGGGCGGCCGTCGCGGCCAGCCGGGCGTCGGACGGTGGAGCGGGCGGTCGCTCCGTGGCGTGCGCGGGCTGGGCGGCGTGCAGGGCCGTGGCGAGCAGTGCGGCGGTGACGGCCACGGTGGCGGAGCGGGTCAGGGCGGCCGGGAGTACCCGGCCCCGCGAGTTCGACGGTGGTCCGCCCGGGTTGTCCCGGGCGGTGTGCGATGCGGTCACGGTGCGGCTCTTTCCTTCCGTTCGGTGCGCTTCGCCGGTCAGCCGGCAAGCAGGTGCACGGTCGTCGCGCCGAGCAGGGCCCCGTCCTGTCCTCGTTGGGTGGCGATCACCTGGCGGCTCGCCCGTGCTTCGGCGATCCGGTCGCGGTCTCGTGGGTCGACGGTGAAAGCCTGCTGGTCCGCGTACGGCGGATGGGCGGCCCGTTGGGCGTCGGTCAGCCGGGCGGGGACCAGACGCAGCCAGTGCCCCTCGTCCGACAGGGCTCCGTCCTTGATGCCGATGCCGCCGTCCGGCGCGTAGACGAGTTGCTGACTGGCGACGCCGGCACCGGTCCCCCGCCATACGACGGTGGTGTCGTCCAGCCAGGTCGCGGCCGAGGTGCCGAGGTCCAGGCCGAAGGCGCCGCCGAGGGTGGGTGCGAGGTAGGTGCTGTCCCCGGTCACGCGCCACACCTCGTGGCCGTAGAGGGAGAAGTCGAGGGCCTCGTCGGAGGGGACGTCCTTCTCCTCCTTCTTGTGCAGGATGTAGCTGAGCGAGTCCGCGTGATCGGTCAGCGGCACTTCGAAGACCAGGCCGAAGGCGTCCTGGCGCACCGGGCGGATCGGGTCGTTCCACTCCGGCGGCTCGGCCGCTCCCGTCCAGGCGTGCAGCCCCCAGCCGTCGTAGTCGCCGTCGGGGCGGTGGTAGTGGATGACCGCCTTCGTCGCGTCCTGGGCCGGGTAGGCGTCCGCGGGTCTGGTGCCGGTCACCGCCTCGCTGCCCTGCTCGGTCCACACCTCCGGTGTCGCGGCGAAGTTCAGCGTGCGCGCCGGGCCGTCGGTGGCCCCGTCCTTCTCCACCGTGAAGGGGATCTCGGTGGCGCCCTCGGCCGGGGCCAGCCAGGCGAACGCTCCGTAGGCGTCCCGGCCGGTGAAGCCGGCGGTCCGGCCGTCGGCCGTGCGCAGCCGCAGGCCGGCGTAGTCACCGTCGGACCGACGGTAGTGGACGACGGCCCAGTGGCGTGCGGCCGTCGGTCTCGCAGCCGCCTCCGCCTGGCCCGCGGTCGTCGTGGCGAGGGCGGCGGCGGTCCGGCCGGCACGGTCGACGACGACCGCCTTGTACCTGAGCGGTGTTCCCGCGGGTACGTCCGGGGCGATGTTCTGGGTGACCCGGTAGGGGGCGTGGTCGGCGCTGCCGAGGGTGTGCCAGGGACCGTTGCCGGTCTGAGCGGCGAACACGACCCGCTGGTACGCGCCGCCCGTGACGTCGGCGGAGATCTCCACGGTGCCGTGGGCTCCCGCGTCCGGGGCGGTGAGTTCGAGCGACGGCTCGGCCGGCGACGGGCGCTGTGGCCCGGCTGCCTGGTACACGACGGCCGACAGGGCCGGGACGGTCATGGTGATCTTGCCGTCGGCATCGCCGCGTGCCCTGCCGGTGGCGCCGTACAGGGCCCGGTACGTCGTGTCCGGTGAACCGGTCGGTACGGTGACGGTCCGGGCCTCGGTGGCGTTGTTGAACGCGACCAGGTAGTCGCGCCCGCCGCGGACGTCGGTACGGGAGAAGGCGTACACGGAGCCCTGTGCGTAGCGCTCGGTCTGGACGCCGTCGCGCAGGGCGGGGTTCCGCCGGGTCAGCCGGGAGAGGGCGGCTATCGCACGGTACAGGGGGTGTGCGGTGTCGTAGGCGTCGGTGGAGGCCGTCCGGTCGGTGCCGATCTCGTCGTCGTCCAGGTAGTCCGGCACCTTCGAGGCGAACATCGTCTGGCGGGCGTCCTTGTCGCCGCCGGCGCCGGTGAAGCCCTGCTCGTCACCGGAGTAGACGACCGGGTTGCCCCGGGAGAGGAACATCAGCTCGTGGGCCAGGCGGTCGCGTGCGAGAAGTTCGGCGTCGTCCGCGCCGGGGTGGTCCTGGGCGATGAAGGTGCCGATGCGCCCCATGTCGTGGCTGCCGAGGAAGGTGACCTGGCTGTAGGCGTCGGTCTTGTCGGTGGTGTAGCGGTAGTCCTGCGCGAAGACGTGGGCGAGGTCGTCCGCGGGACCGCCGCGCGAGGCGAAGTTGCGGGCGGCGGCCTGGAACGGGAAGTCGAGCGTCGCGTCGAGCCGGCCCTGGGTGACGTAGGGGGCGGTGATGGAGGCGTCGGCCGAGAACGCCTCGGCGAAGAGGAAGAAGTTCCGGCGTCCGTGCCGTGCCGCGTAGCGGTCGAGCGCGGTGGCCCACTGGGTCCAGAAGGCCATGTCGACGTTCTTGGCCGTGTCGACCCGGAAGCCGTCCACACCGAAGTCCCGGACCCACTTCTCGTAGATCCGCTCCATGCCCCGGACGACCTCCGGTCGTTCGGTCCACAGGTCGTCCATGCCCATGAAGTCGCCGTCCAGGGCGCTCTCCCCGGCGAAGGTGGAGTTGCCGCGGTTGTGGTACAGGGAGGGGTCGTTCAGCCAGTCGGGCACCTTGCGGTCCTGCGGGTCGGTGGAGACCTGCGGGGTGTAGGGGGCACCGTCCGCGTCCGTTCGCCGCATGCCGGTGCTGTCGTCGAAGGGGCGGCCCTCGGTGTCCAGGTAGGGGTAGGCGCCCTTGCTGCGGTACCCGTACCGCTTCTCGGCGTAGTCGATGGTGTCCGCGGTGTGGTTGGTGATGACGTCGAAGAAGACCTTCATGCCCTTGGCGTGGGCCTTGTCGATCAGCTCCGACAGGTCGGCCTCGGTGCCGAAGTGCGGGTCGACCCGGGTGAAGTCGGTGATGGCGTAGCCGTGGTAGTTGGCGGTGGGCCTGCCGTCGCGGACCGTGACGGGCTTGTTCTTGAACACGGGTGCGAGCCAGATGGCGGTGGTGCCGAGGCCCTTGATGTAGTCGAGGCGGTCGATGACGCCTTTGAGGTCGCCGCCCTGGAAGAAGTCCTTGTCGGTCGGGTCGTAACCGGTGGCGGTGCGGTCGCCGGTCAGCCCGCCGCGGTCGTTGCCGGTGTCGCCGTCGGCGAAGCGGTCGGGCAGCAGGAGGTAGAACTGTTCCCGGCTCACGGCCGGACGGGCCGGCTGGTGCGCGAGCGCCGCGTCCGTCGGCGGCGGGGGCGGCCCGACGGCCGTCGCCGGGGGCGTCAGCGGTGGCGACACGGCTGCGAACAGCGCGACGGCCAGGGCGGTTGCGTAGTGTCTGGGTCTGCCGACCACGTGACGCATCTCCTCGGGGTGTCGGGTGCGGGCAAGGACGGGCACCGCCGTGCGGCGGGGCGCGGGACCGCCCGGCACCGGTGGCACGGGCCGGGCGGTCGTGTCGGTGATCGCCGTGCGTTCCACGGTGATCGGTGTTCGTCTCCGGGTACGGCGGTCAGCTGCGCCAGGTGTCGTTCAGCGTGATCACGCCGCTGGACGGGACGGTGGCCTTCCGGTTGGAGCCGCTCTCCCAGGTGACGTTGCCGCTTGCGTCCTTGCGGAGGTACTTGTACTCGAATGCGGTGCCCGCGGGCAGGGACAGGTCGAGCTTCCAGACGGGGTAGCTCGCCGGGTCCAGCTTCAGGGCGTTGGAGGTGTTCCAGCTGCCGAGGGCGGAGGTGCTGCCGACGACATAGACGTTCTGACCCCACTGGGTGGTGGCGTTGACGTGGAAGGAGGCCCCGGTCGCCGGATCGGGGTCGGGGCTGGTGCCGGTGTCACAGTTCTTCGCGCCCGTGTGCAGGGCGAGGGCCGAGTTGGCGCCCAGGCTGGCCGTGAACTGACCGGACGAGTTGACGGTCACCGCCTTGCCGCTCTGCACGTCGCAGTAGCCGCCGGCCGGGAGGGAGGTCTGGAAGGTGCGGGTGAGGGAGGATCCCTCGTGGTTGATGACGACGTACGCCTTGTCACCGCGGCCGAAGGCGATCTGGTTGTTGCCGTTGTCCCACCAGTTGGTCACGGCGGCGCCGGCGGCCGTGTTGCGGAACTTGACCATGCTCGCGATCTCGCGCCAGGCGTGCTGGCACTTCCAGCCGCCGGTGTAGCAGGCGTTCACCTGGCCGTTGTCGGGCCCGCCGGCGTCGGTGTCACTGAACTCGTAGCCGGAGTGCACGTCGGGCGAGCCGTAGGGCCAGGCCAGCATGAAGACGTGCGCGAGGGTGTAGTTGGCGCCGTCCTTGTAGGTGAGGCTGCCTCCGTTGCGTTCGGTGTCGTGGTTGGCGACGAAGACGGACGCCTTGTCGCTGGAGACGTAGCCCCATGCCTCGCCGAAGTTCTTCAGTTCCGCGAGCTTCTCGTTGTTGAAGACCCGCTTGAGGTCGGAGGCGTAACGGAACTCCTGGACGTCCCCGGTGTTGTAGAACTCGGGCGGCTGGACCGCCTCGCCGGAGGCCCCGATCGTCTCCTGCTTCCAGTACACGCCCGGGTTGGACAGGCGGGACTTGATGTTGGCGAGGTCGTCCTCGGGTATGTGCTTGGCCGCGTCGATCCGGAAGCCGTCGACGCCGAGGGAGAGCAGGTCGTTCAGGTAGCCGGCGATGGTCTTGCGGACGTACTCCTCGCCGGTGTCGAGGTCGGGCAGGCCGCCCATCTCGCAGTGCTGGACGTTCCAGCGATCGGCGTAGTTGCTGATTTTCGTGGTGCAGTCGTCCATGTCCGCGGCGGAGTACGTGCCGGGGTAGTCGTACTTGCTGAAGGACGACCCGGCGGTGCCCGTCCCGGCGGCGTTCGCCATGTGGTTGATCACCGTGTCGGCGACCACCTTGACGCCTGCCGCGTGACAGGTGTCCACCATGCTCTTGAAGTCCGAGCGGCCGCCCAGCTTGGTGCCGATCTTGTAGCTGACGGGCTGGTAGGCCGTCCACCAGGAGGCGCCCTGGATGTGTTCGTTCGGCGGGGAGACCTGGACGTAGCCGTACCCGTCGGGGCCCAGCTCGTCCGTGCACGCCTTCGCGACGGACGTGAAGTTCCATTCGAACATCACCGCGGTGACGTCCTTGCCGCCGGGCGCGCTCGCCTGCGCCGGCGTCGGTGCCGTGACGGCCACAGCGGCTCCCGCCAGGACGGCGAGTGCAGCGGCCACGGTCTTTCTGGCCATGGTTGCTCCAGTGGGGAAGTGGGGTGATACCGGAGGGCAGCCTCGGTTGACAACACGCCATGCCAAGCAAGGCCGTTCATTGGTTCTTGCTGCAAGAAATTGCGGTCGAGACCGTACGGCGCCGCTTACCGCAGGTCAACCCCTCGCGATGTAAAGGCAGTTCATCAGGCAATATTTGAACGCGCCGCGTGCAAAGCCTTTCGCAACGGTTTTCAGGGTGTTACGTTCAACCAACTCCGGCCGTCGGCCGCGGGGTTCGCGCCTGGCGTGTCCCCGACGCGCCCGGCCGATCGGGCCGGAGTGTCCGCGCGGCTCCGGCGGCAGTGCGCTCCCCACCGGGTGCGCAGCCGGGCCGTGTGGAACCCCTGACACGGCCGACGCGGTCACCCCCGGACGCGCCGATCCGCTTTCGGGCAGAGCGCCGCCGCGGTCACCCCGGACGCACCGCGCCGCCCTCGGACAGCCTTCAGACGGATTCCAGCAACGGCTCCCACCAGGACCGGCGGGAGCGATACCAGTCCACCGTGGCGGCCAGCGCCGCCTCGAAGTCGACCCGCGGCCGGTACCCCAGCTCCGCCGTGATCTTGCCGTGGTCCACCGCATAACGGCGGTCGTGTCCCTTGCGGTCGGTGACGTGCGTGATGCGCTCCGGACCGGCGCCGCACCACCGGAGCAGGCGGTGCGCGAGTTCCAGATTGGTCAACGAGGTGCCACCACCGATGTTGTACGTCTGCCCCGGCCGTCCCGCCGTGCGCACCAACTCCACCGCCCTGACGTGGTCGTCGACGTGCAACCAGTCGCGGACCTGCCTCCCGTCGCCGTACACCGGCAGATCACCGCCGGTCAGCAGGGTGGCGACGAAGCGCGGGATCACCTTCTCCGGATGCTGGTACGGACCGAAGTTGTTGGAGCAGCGGGTCACCCGGACGTCCAGGCCGTGGGTGTGGTGGTGGGCCAGTGCGACGAGGTCGGCCGCGGCCTTCGACGCCGCGTACGGCGAGCTGGGTCTGAGCTGGTCCTCCTCGCGTGCGGCACCCTCGGGGATCGAGCCGTAGACCTCGTCGGTGGAGATCTGCACGAACGTCCGCACCCCGTGCCGCAGCGCCGCCTCCAGCAGGGTGTGGGTGCCCATCACGTTGGTGCGGGTGAAGCCGGAGCCGTCCTCGATGGAGCGGTCGACGTGCGACTCCGCCGCGAAGTGGACGATCTCGTCGTGGCCGGCCGCGAGCCGCCGCACCGTCGCGGCGTCGCAGACGTCCCCGTGCACGAAGGTCAGACCGGGGTGGTCGCGCACGGGGTCGAGGCGGGCGAGGCTGCCCGCGTAGGTGAGTTTGTCGAGAACCGTGACCGTGACGCTGCTCGGCCCCGCGGGGCCGAGCAGTGCGCGGACGTAGGCGGATCCGATGAATCCGGCTCCGCCGGTGACGAGGATGCGTGACGTCATGAGGTGAGCTGCACCTTGCTGTGGTCGCCGATGACAAGACGGTGGGCCTGGGGAGGACGGGGGGCGGCAGTCACCACGGCCTCGCGGCCGATGAGCGAGCGCTCGATGCGTGCGGCACCTTCCACGCACGCTCCCTGGAGCAGCACCGAGAACTCGATCGCGCTGTCCTCCACCCGGCAGTCCTCCGCGATGGCGGTGTACGGCCCGACACTGGAGTTGTTGATGACGGCACCCGCCCCGATGACCACGGGGCCGACGATGCGCGATCCCCGCACCACGGCTCCCTCCGCGATGCGGACCCTGCCCACCAGGACGGTGTGCGGATCGACCTTGCCGTCGACGCGTCCCTCCATCCGGTCCAGGACGTGCCGGTTCGCCTCCAGCAGGTCGTCGACGCTGCCGGTGTCGCGCCAGGGCCGGGTGGTGGTCTCCGCCCGCACGCGCAGTCCGCGGTCGATCAACCACTGCACCGCGTGGGTGATCTCCAGCTCGCCGCGCCCCGAGGGGCGGATGGCCCGCACCGCCTCGTGCACGGCCGGCGTGAAGGCGTAGACGCCGACGAGGGCCAGGTCGCTGCGGGGCTGCTCCGGTTTCTCCTCCAGCCGCCGCACCACCCCGTCGCCGTCGACTTCCGCGACGCCGAAGGCGGTGGGGTCCGGCACGGGGGTGACGAGCAGCCGGGCGGCGTCCCGGTGGGCGGCGGCGCGCCGGACGAATCCCGTCACGCCGTCCTCCAGGTGGTTGTCCCCGAGGTACAGCAGGAAGTCGTCGTCCGCCAGGAAATCACGGGCGATCGCCACCGCGTGGGCCAGGCCGAGGGGTTCGGGCTGGTCGAGGTAGGCGATGTCCAGCCCGAAGGCGGAACCGTCGCCGACCACACGGCGGATGTCGTCGCCGTGATGGCCGACCACGACGCCCACCTCCTCGATGCCGGCCCCGGCTATCGCCTGCAGGGCGTAGTGCAGCACCGGTCTGTTGGCGATGGGGAGGAGCTGCTTGGCGCGCGTGTGGGTGAACGGCCGCAGCCTGCTGCCGGTGCCACCGGCAAGGACCAGGGCTTTCATAGCGGCCACCGGTGTCGCGGAAGGGACTGGGTCTGTGGTCTCACGGATGTCTCCTCGAGCGAAAGTCGCGGTGTCACCGGTGGAACTGATCTCGACTCAAGCAGAAGCCGGACATGCGCCGCAAGGTCGTTCAGCAACTTTCAGCAAGTTCTTGCATGGGACGCCGCGTTGGTGTTTGACTCGCTTCCGGCATCGCCCAACGGCGCTGCCCGACAGAGCAGTTCGCACGGAAGGGTGTGAGCAGCAGTGACAGCTCGGCACCAGCGGGAGCGGCTGGAGCGGGAGGCACGGCACCTCGCTCCGGGCGCCTCCGAGGAGGCGGCCGTCGGACGCCGGGTGTTCGCCGAGGGGCGCGGCCCGGTCCTCACGGACCTCGACGGCAACCAGTATCTGGACTTCGCGGCGGGCACCCTGACCCAGTCCCTGGGGCACGGTCACCCGGAGGTCGTGACGGCGCTGACCGAGCAGGCCCGGCGCCTGTGGAACGTGCACGACTCGGCGACGCCCGACCGAGCCGCGCTGCTGGAGCTGCTGGCGAGGCTGCTGCCCGAACGGCTGGACACCTATGCCCTGTTCTCCACGGGCGCGGAGGTCGTCGAGGCCGCGCTGCGCGTGGTCCAGGCCACCGCCGAACCGGGCCGCAACCGGATCGGCGCCCTGCGCGGGGGCTTCCACGGCAAGACGATGGGTGCGCGGATGCTCGTGCACTGGGACGTGGGCCACCAGGCCTTCGCCGGCAACTCGGTCCTCGGGTACGCGGCCTACTGCTACCGGTGCCCGCTGGAACTGACGTACCCCTCCTGCGGAGTACGCTGCGCCTCTCTCGTGCGCAAGCACATCGCCGACAAGCCCAACGTCTCGGCGCTGGTCTTCGAACCCGTCCTCGGTGCCGCCGGCGTCGTCGTGCCGCCCCCGGGCTACTGGGAGCAGATCGCCGAGGCCTGCCGGTCCAACGGCGTGCTGCTCGTGGCCGACGAGGTGCTCACCGGCGGCGGCCGGACGGGGACGTTCCTGGCGAGCGAGCAGTTCGGTGTCGAGCCCGACCTGGTCGCCCTGTCCAAGGGGCTGGCCAGCGGGTTCCCGTTCGCCGTGCTGGCGGGCAGGGCCGACCTGATGCACCATCCGGCGGCCTCCGGGGCCGGTGCCTACGCGTCCACGTACGCGGGCAACCCTCTCGGCGTCGCGGCGGCACGGGCGACGCTGGAGGTCGTCGAGCGCGACCGCCTGATCGAGCGTGTCCGCGTCCTGGGCGAGCTGCTGCACGAGCGGCTGTCCGCCCTTCCGGCCCGCTTCGACAACGTCGGGGACGTGCGCGGTCTGGGTCTGCTGTACGGGCTGGAGTTCGTCACCGACCGGCAGAGCCGCACCCCCGCGCCGCATCTCGCGAGGGCCGTGTACACCACCGCCCTCGACCTGGGTCTCAGAGTCGCCCTGGGCGGACACATCCTGCGCCTGGCGCCGCCTTTCACCATCGACGAGCCGCTCCTCGACGAGGGCGTCGGCATCCTCGAAGAGGCCCTGGGACGGGTGCTGTCGTGATCGTCGCGGAGAACCTCGTCAAGGAGTTCCGGCTCACCGAGCGCAAACCGGGTCTCGCCGGCAGTCTGGCCACCCTCTTCACCCGTGAGCACCGCATCGTCCGCGCCGTCGACGGCGTGTCCTTCACCATCCCGGCCGGGTCCAAGACCGCGTACATCGGTGCCAACGGGGCGGGCAAGTCGACCACGATCAAGATGCTGACCGGCATCATGACGCCCACCAGCGGGCGCTGTCTGGTCCGCGGCATCGAGCCCTACCGGCACCGGCAGGCCAACGCCCGCGGCATCGGCGTGGTCTTCGGCCAGCGCAGTCAGCTCTGGTGGGACCTGTCCGTGCCCGACTCGTTCCGCATCCTGCGCCGCGTCTACGACATCCCCGACCCGGTGTACCACCGCAATCTCGCCCTCTACCGGGAACTGCTGGACATCGACGCCCTCGGCACCACGCCCGTGCGCCAGCTGAGCCTGGGGCAGCGGATGCGGGCCGAGATCGCGGCGAGTCTGCTGCACGATCCGGCGGTCGTCTTCTGGGACGAGCCGACCATCGGCCTGGACATGGTGCTCAAGGACGCGGTGAGGCAGCTGGTCAACCGCGTCCACGAGGAGCTGGGCACGACCGTCGTGCTCACCAGCCACGACATCACGGACATCGCCGCCATCTGCGACAGCGCGCTGGTCGTGGACCGGGGACGGGTGGTGCACCAGGGCAGCATCCGGGACCTGCTGCGCACCGCCGACCGGCGTTCGGTCGTGTTCGACCATCGGGACGGCCCGGATCCCGGGTCCGCCTGCGCGGAGATCGAGCGGGGGCTGCCCGGGGTGAACGCCTCGTCCGCCGAGGACGGCCGGATCAGGATCGACTACCCGGCCGACCGGTTCACCTCCCGGCAGGTGCTCGGCTTCCTGCTCGAACGCTTCGACCTCGCGGACTGCTACGCGCCCGAACCCGACCTGGAGGACGTCCTGCGGAGGATCTACGGCGGGCACCGCGAGGCGGCGCCCGCCGGGGTCCCGGGTGCGAGCCGGGAGGGTGCGGCATGACCCGCTCGCCCCGCCGGGAGCGGAAGGAGCCCGCTCCGCCCCTCCCCCTGCCCGTGCGAGCCCGGCACTACCTGCCGTTCGCCACCGGAGGACTCCAGTCCCTGCTCCAGTACCGCTCCACGTTCGTCACGACCGGGATCACGGCCGCCGCCGGCGCGGCGATCACCGTCTTCCTGTGGCGGGCGGTGTACGCGGGCGCCCCGCCCGGCGGCGGCCCGGGCGGCTTCACCGCCGAGAGCATCACCACCTATCTGCTCGTGGCCCAGGTGCTGCAGATCCTGCACGCCAACCGGGTGGACGACGAGGTCGCCGCCGAGGTCTACCGCGGTGACGTCGCCGTCATGCTGGTGCGGCCCGTCAGCTACCCGGTGATGCGTTTCTTCGCCTGTCTCCCGGTGGTCGCGGCCAACGCCGTCCTGGTCGGCGTACCCGTGCTCGTCCTGTTCGCGCTGATCGTGCCGCTCAGCACGCCGCGGCCCGTGGACGTCCTGCTGTTCGCGGTGTCCACCGCGCTGTCCGTGCTGCTCGCCTTCCTCGTGAACCTGCTGACCGGGATGACGGGCTTCGTCACCACGAACACGTGGGGGGTGCGGATGGTGAAGCAGAGCGTGGTCGCCTTCTTCGCCGGACAGCTGGTGCCCCTCGCACTGATGCCGGGGCCCCTGGCGGCCCTCGCGTCCGCGCTGCCCTTCCGGGGCATGGTCGACGGCCCGCTCACCCTGCTGCTCGGCCGCTACGACGGGGTGGCCGGCGCGACCGACGTGCTGGCCCGTCAGGTCGGCTGGGTGGCGGGTCTGACGGTGCTCAGCGGCGTCCTGTGGCGGGCCTCGCTGAGCCGTCTGGAGGTGCTCGGCGGATGACCGCAACGGTGTGGCGCCATGTGCGGCTGGCCTTCTTCCTCGGCGGGGTCGGGCTGCACCGGCTGAGCATGTACCGCATGGACTTCGCCCTCGGGGCGGGAGCCTTCCTGGTCCGCGTGGGCCTCCAGACGGCCGTGGTCGGCCTGGTCTTCCGGCAGGTGCCGGCGGTGGACGGCTGGACCTATCACGAAGTGCTGTTCCTGCTCGGCTTCTCGCTGCTCCCCCGCGGCCTGGACCACCTCTTCACGGACCAGCTGTGGGAACTGGGCCGCAAGCTGGTCCAGCGCGGCGAGTTCTACCGCTATCTCATCCGTCCCGTGAACCCGCTGTTCTCCCTGCTGTCGGAGCGCTTCTTCCACCCCGACGGACTGGGCGAACTCGCCTTGGGAGCCGCACTGGTGGGCTGGTCCGGCAGTCGGCTCGGTCTTCACCCGACCGTGCTGCAATGGCTCGTCGCCCCGTTGCTCGTCCTGTGCGGCGCCCTGATCCACACCTCGGTGAAGCTGCTGTTCGCCTCGCTGTCCTTCTGGACCGTGACCAGCCTGCCGTCGATGTACGCGGCGAACCAGGTGTCCGAGTTCGCCGCCTATCCGCTGGACATCTACCACCCCTCGCTGCGCGCCGTCCTGACCTGGGTACTCCCCTTCGCCTTCACCTCGTACGTGCCCTGCGTCTATCTGCTGACCGGCGCCACGGGGCTGGTGGTCTGGCTGCCGGTGGTGACGGCCGGGACCCTCGCCGTCGCCCTGACCGTCTGGCGGCGCGGCGTCGACGCCTACGAAATGACCGGGAGTTGAGCACGCACGTGATCCGTGACGAACACCTCGAACACCTGCTGCGCACCGCGCCCTGGATGCCGCGCGACCTGCGTGCCGCCCACCGATACGAAGCGGTCGACCACGTCGAGCTGGGCTCCGGCGAGCTGCTGCTGGTGGTGACCGCCGTCGGCGGACCCGCCTCGGGCGAGCGGGTGTTCGTGACCGCGCGCGGGGAACCGTCGGGCGGCGTGACCGGGATCGGCGGCGACGGACCGCACGGACTCGCAGCCGTGCGCCGTGTGCTCACCGGCGCACGGCTGCGCACCACGCGCGGCGGACACGTCGACTTCCGCCGCGCGCCCGCGGTGCCGGCCGGCGAGGTGCGGTGGCGGCCCTTCGACCAGGGCTGGTCCTCCAACTCCCTGTCCCTGGTGGAAGTCGACGGCTCCCCGTTCATCCACAAGACCTACCGCCGCCTGGACGAGACGGTCCACGAACCGGAACTGCTGCGGCTCATGAGCGGCTCCGGACACACGCCCGAGTGGGCCGGGGACTACACCTACACGGACCCCGTCCACGGCACCCGGCATCCGGTGGGCGTCCTCTACCGGCACGCTCCGGGGCACGGCATCGACGCTCCGCTGCGCGAGAACCTGCGCTCGCTGTGGCCGCGGCTCACGGACGGCACCGCACCGGACCAGCTCGTGCACTCCCATCTGCTGCCGCTGGAGCCGAAGCTGGACAGCGCCGGGCGATTCCTGCGCGGCTTCCACCAGGAGCTGGCGGCACGCCTGGGCACTCCCGCCACCGGCTATCCGGTGGCCGACGCCCTCGCGCGGTCCTCGGCACGGCTGGCCGAGCTGGCCCGCGCCGACGCTCCCCTGCCCGAGGCCGCCCGGAGAGCCGCCTTCGACGCCCTCGCGACCGAACTGGAACTGCTGTCAGAGGAGTTCCACGGCCGGGCGACGGCTCCCGGCGCCGGTCCCTGCCACGGCGACCTGCATCTGTCGCACCTGCTGTGCTCCGACACGGCCGACGGCACCTGGCGCATGAGCGTCATCGACCTGTCCACGCCCGCCCTGTCACCGGACGACCCGGCCCACGCCGCCCAGTCGCCCCTGCAGGACCTCGTCGCCGTGCGGCGCGCCCTGGAGTACTTCGCCGCCGACGAGGCCGCCTTCGAGAGTGCCCGCCGCCTGGGCATCGACTCGACCGAGACCATGAACGGTTCCCTGGACGGCGCACCCGGCCTGCCGCCCGCGGACCGCGCCGTGCTGGCGAACGTCTTCCGCACCGCCGACATCTGGCGCGAGCGCGTGCTGCGCCTGCTGCTCGGCCCCGCCTCGGACAGTCCGCTGCGGCGGCTGCTGTACCTGCGCCGGCTCCTGCACGAGCTGGGCTACAACCACGACCACGCCCGTCCCTACCACGCCGCGATCGACCTGCGCCACGCGCTCGCGCTGGCCTTTCCCGCCCCGACGACCTACGCGAGGACATGACCGTCGTGAACGCGCCCCGGATGCACATCATCGAGACGTACTTCGAGTGCTGCGGATTCGACCACACCTTCCTGCAGGGCGGCACGTCCGTGTACCTGTGGAATCTCTCCAGGACCTTCGCCGCCCGGGGACACCGGGTCTCCATCGTCACGCCCGCCCACGGCAGACTCGACGACCTGCGGCAGCGCTACGAGGTGGAGGACCTGCCCTACGAGGACACCTACACGCTGCCCGTCGCCCTCGACCCCCGGGTCTGGGAGGGCTTCCCCGCGCAGGCCGACCTGTCGCTGCGCACCACCGCCCACCGCATCCGGCTGGAGGGCGTGGACCTGTACTTCCTGGCCAACGAGTACCTGAACCGGCTGCCCGACACCTTCTACCCTCCGTACTCCGCCAAGGGCCGGGACCTGGTGTTCTTCAAGCCGCTGGTCTTCCAGGTGGACAGCGTGCGGTTCCTGCGCGGCTGGTTCGGCGACGAGAAGGCCGTCGTCCACGCGCACGAGCCGTACTACCACTACCTGCTGCCGGCCGCCCTGCGCGAGGACCCGACGAAGCTCGTCGTCAGCAACGTGCAGAGCAACATGCCGATCGCCAAGAAGGTGTACGCGCCGGAGGTGGAGCGTCTGTTCGAGCTGCTCGACGTGGACGTCAAGCTCCCCGGCGCCGAACCCGAGACCGACGCGCCCCCGGCGGTCGTGCAGTACCAGCAGCTCACCCACCTGCACTACACCTACCCGGCGGACCACGTGGCGATCTACGAGCTGACCGCCGACCACGCCGATCTGGTCGACTTCCTGTCGCCCGGCCAGCTGGACTTCTACGCGGGCTTCCGCGACACCCCCTTCGAAGTGCTGTTCCGGCGGCTGCCCATCGCCGAGGTGGTGCGCCGCAACGCCCACAAGATGTTCGTCGGCGGCTGCGCCATCTCCGACCAGTGGCTGGCCTGGGACCCGGCCGGCGTGGACCGGGCGGAGGTGCTCGGCGGCCTCGGCCTCGATCCCGCGCTGCCGACGTTCTTCCACAACGCCCGCTACGCGGTGCACCACAAGGGTCAGATCGAGCTGATGCGGGCCGTGGACCGGGTGCTGAGCGAGGGACTGGAGGCCAACTTCGTCATCCGCTGCATCTCCGGCAACGGCATCGACGACCCGTTCTTCCACGAGGTGGCCACCCGCCATCCGGCCCGGCTCCACTTCGAGTGGGAGCGCGTCGAGGAGGCACGTATCTTCTCCTACGCCGCCGCCTGCGACTTCGCCCTGTTCCCCTCCAAGTTCGAGATGGACACCTTCCTGATCGCCCAGGGCGAGGCCATGGCCGTGGGCGCGGTCCCGATCGCCACGGACCAGCGCGGCATGGAGCACTTCCGGCACGCCGACGGCCCGGAGACGGCCACCGGCTTCGCGGTGAACCGCTCCTTCGCGGAGGACGACGAACTGCTCACCGCCGCGCTCGCGGAGCGCATCCGCCAGGCGGCGGCCCTGTGGTCGGACGAGCCCGGCCGCTACCGGGAGCTTTCCGAGCGCGCCTCGGCCGTCGCCCGGGTCTTCACCTGGGACCACTGCGCCGACCTGCACCTGGCCGCCTTCACCGATCTGTGGGAGGGCCGGCCCGCCGTCCTGTCCACCGAACTGGCGCTGCGCCACGGCTGGTTCGACCTGCTCCCCGACGACGCGGTCACCGCCTCCGCCGCGCTCGGACACGGTGACATCGAGGCCTACGAACGCCGCGCACCGCTCGATGCGGACGCGGCACTGACGATGTTCCGTGCCGCGTGGCGGCGCGCCGACTTCGCCGTCTGCGAGCGGGTCCTCGACCGGTTCCCCGAAGCAGTGCCCGCGGACGAGACCGCCCGGCTGCGCGAACGTGCCCGGTTCCTCGGCGACGGACGGCTGGAGTACCGGCTCCCGCACGCCGAACGGGTGGAAATCGTCGAAGCGCGGCGTAGCTCGTCCAGAGCCCTGCCCGACGTCCGCACTCTGGAGCGCACAGCGCCGGGGATCTTCGTGGGCGAGGCTCCGAGCGCCGACGGCCGGCTGCTGCTCACCCTGTCCTCCGGCCGGGTGACCTGGGACGAGGTGCGTCATGGCTGATCTGAGCACGGTACGCGCGGTGCTGCTGGCGGGCGGGGAGGGCCGCCGGATGGGCCCGCTCGGCACGGGACGCCTCAAGCCGCTGGTCCCCTACGGGGGCACCTGCCGGCTCATCGACTTCAGCCTGGCCAACGCCCGCGCCTCGGGCCTGCCGGAGGTGCTGCTGCTCTCCCAGTACGAGGAGCGGCAGCTGATGGACGACCTGCACCGGACGTGGAACGCCGAACCCGGCTTCCGGGTGCACTTCGGCCCCTACGACGTCGCCTACGCGGGCCGGGAGCTGCCCACCGAACTGCCGCGGCGCACCTGGCCGCTGGAGCGCGGCACGGCCGACGCCCTGATCCGCAAGGCCGATCATGTCTTCACGGAAGGCACCGAGGACGTCCTCGTCCTCCACGCGGACCACGTCTACCGCTACGACTACCGTCCGCTGGTCGAGGCGCACCGGGCCTCGGGCGCGGCGCTGACCGTCGCCTACCAGCGCATCGACATGCGCTGGGTGCACCTGTTCGGCATGGTCCGCTTCGACAGCGGCGGCCGGCTCACCGAGTTCACGGAGAAACCCGAGAACCCCACCTCCGACCTGGTCTTCGCCGCGTTCTGCGTCTTCGACGCCGCCGTGCTGCGCCGGTACCTGACCGAGCTGGACGGGAGCGGCTGGCAGCACGACATCAGCCGGGACGTGATCCCCGCGATGCTCGCGGCGGGAGAGCACATCCGCGGCCACGAGGTGCACGGCCACTGGGAGGACATCGGCACCGTCGAGCGCTACCACCGCGCGCACCTGGCCCTCGCGGCCGGGCCGCGGGCACCTCTGCCCGTCGGACGGATGCCGCGGACGGTGCGGCCGGACGTCGGGCGGAGATGGGTCGCCGAGGCCCCGGGAGTGCGCACGTCGGTGGTCCCTTCCGACCTCGTCAACGCCGGGCTCGTGGAGGACAGCGTGCTCTTCCCCGGGGTGCGGGTAGGTGCGGGTGCCCGGGTGCGCCGCAGCGTGGCGCTGCCCGGCGCGGTGATACCGCCCGGCGCCGACATCGACGGGGCGGTCGTCCTGGAGGACGGACGCGTTCAGCACGTTACCGAAGGAGTGAGCGCATGACGTTGCCCGGATCCCACAGCGAGAAGCGTCCGAGCGACTACGACGTCCTGGTGGTCGGCGGGGTCGGTGTGGACACGATCGTGCGCGTGGACGAACTGCGCGTGCCGCCCGGGGACTCGGTCTTCGTGGAGCCGCTGAAGGACTACGTCGGGCACACCGGCAACGGCGTCGCGCTGGGCTGGCACGCGCTCGGACTGCGTACCAAGTTCATCGACTTCCTCGGCGACGATCCCCAGGGACGCATGGTGCTGGAGCACTATGCCCGTCACGGCCTCGACTTCAGCCACCTCGTCTCGCCCCACGGCACCCCCCGCTCGGCGAACCTCGTGGACCCGCAGGGCCGCCGCTTCTCCTTCTACGACGGACGCCACCCCGCCGACCTGAGGCTGCCGCGCGACTTCTACCTGCCTTTCCTGGAGCGGTCGGCCCACGTCCACCTGTCGATCATCGGTCACAACCAGGACGTGTACGAGGACATCCACCGCCTCGGCGTGACCAGTTCCACCGATCTGCACGACTGGGACGGCCACAACCCGCACCACCGTCACTACGCCCTCAACTCCGACTACGTGTTCCTGAGCGCCGCGGCGATCCACGACCGGCTGCACACCGTGCTGCGGGACGTCGTGGACGAGGGCCGGGCCAGGTTCGTGGTCGCGACCGACGGCGCCGACGGCTGCTACCTGCTGGAGCGCGGTGACACCCACATCCGCCACTTCCCTGCCGTGCGGCCCGAACGGCCCGTGGTGGACACCAACGGGGCCGGGGACGCCTTCGTCACCGCGTTCCTGCACTCCTACTTCGAGGGCCGCCCACTGGCGGACTGCGTGCTGAGCGGATCGGTGGCCGGCGCGTTCGTGTGCGGCAGCGTCGGCACCCACACCGAGTTCATCGACCTGCCGGGGCTGCGCGCGGCCGGCGCGCGTGCCGCGGTGGACTGGTGAGGGGCGCCCGCATGCACATCATCCACTTCGCCTTCGAGTGCGGCGGGTTCGACAACCGCCTGATGCGCGGCGGACTGTCCCCGCTGGTGTGGAACCTGTCCCGGGAGTACGCCGCGCGGGGCCACCGCGTCTCGCTGGTCACTCCGGCGCACGGCCTCCTCGACACGCTGCGGCGCGATCATCCGATCGAGGACCTGCCCTACGTCCACGAGTACCGCGTCCCGCTCGTGCCGGACCCCAAGGTGTGGCCGGACCAGCCGGCCGAGATCACCCTGGAGCTGACCGTCCGGGCTCACCGGCTGCACAAGGACGGGGTGGACGTGTACTTCCTCTCCGACGCCTGCCTGGACCTGCTCCCCGATCGGCTGTACCCGCCTCCCGGCACCGAGGGCAGGGATCTCGCGCACTTCAAGCCGCTGGTGTTCCAGGTGGCGGGGGCGCACTTCATCCGGCGGTATCTGAAGGGCGAGGAGGCGGTGGTCCACGGCTTCGAGCCGTACTACCACTACCTTCTGCCGCCGCTGTTCGCCGATGACCCGTCCCTGCGGACCGTGAGCACGGTCGCGGCCAACGCGCCCGTCACGCAGTCGGTGTACCGCCCGCAAGTGGAACGGCTGCTCGGCATGTTCGGCGTCGACGCGGACCTCGCCGCGTTCGAGGATCCGCTGCCCGTCGAGGGCAGCCCGGAGGCGACCATGGCGCGGGTGCTGGCCGGCACCCGGATGCACGCCGAGCACGGCCCGGACCACATCGCCTTCCTGCCGCTGATCCTGGCACACGCCGATCTGGTCGACTTCGTCTCACCCGGCCAGCGCGACTACTACAGCACCTTCCGCGACACCCCGTTCGAGGCTCTGTTCCAGACCCTTCCGGTGTCCCGCACGCTGCGCGAGCAGGCGGCGAAACTCCTCATGGGCGGCTGCGGGATATCCGACGGCTGGCTGGCACGGGACGCGGGAGCCGTGGACCGCGAGGCGGTCCTGCGCGGCCTGGGCCTCGACCCGTCGCTGCCGGTCTTCTACCACGCCGCCCGCTACGCGGTGCACCACAAGGGGCAGCTGGAGCTGGTCCGCGCCGTGGAGGACGTCCTGGCGAGCGGCACGGAGGCGGTGTTCGTGCTGCGCTTCGCCACCAGCGGAGGCGGCGGCCAGGCGGCACCCGTCGGCAACGCCTACTTCCAGAGCGTCGCCGACCTGTACCCGGGCCGGGTCCACCTGGACTGGCAGCTGGCCGACGAGGACACCCTGTTCGAGCAGGCGGCGTGCGCCGACTTCTGCGTCTTCCCCTCGAAGTTCGAGCTCGACGGGTTCCTGATCGCGCAGGCGGAGGCGATGGCGTGCGGTGCGGTGCCGATCGCGACCGCGCAGAGCGTCACCGCGCACTTCGGGCACGCGCTGCCCGCGGACGATCCGCGGGCCACCGGGTTCTCGCTGCCCGGCTCGTTCCGCGACGACGACCCGGCCCTGGCCGAAGCGCTCGCCGAGCGCATACGCCAGGCCGCGTCGCTGCGGCGCGCGGCCCCCGACGAATACGCCCGGCTGTCGGCCAACTCCCGTGCGACGGCACGTTCCTTCACCTGGGCGCGGAGCGCGGACCGGCGTCTGGCGGCCTTCGCGGGCCTCCTGAGCGGCCGGCCGAGGCCCTTCCCCGTCCAGGACGCGATCCGCTACGGCTGGTTCGACGTCCTGCCCGCCGCCGCCTGGATCCGGCACCGGCAGCTCATCGCACGGTCCGCCGCGGCCATGGGGGACACCGCGGCCTACGGGCGCTGCGCACCTCTGGACCAGGAGGCGTACGAGCGTCTCTTCGAAGCCGCCTACGCCCGGGCCGACTTCGCCCGGTGCGCCGAGACCGCCCGCGCGGCCGGTCGGGACGACTGGGCGGCGCGGGTGAGCGGGCGGTACAGGGTGTTCCGGGGCCCGGACGGCCGCCGGCATCTGGAATACCGTCACCCGCACGCGCGGCACGTGGAGATGGCGGTGCCCGGTACCGGTGTGTCCCGGGCGGCCCTGGAGTCCTGCGCGGAGGCCGCCGCCTCCGACGAGGCCGTGCCCGCGGACAGCGGCATGGTGCTGACGCCGCTGGCACCGGCCGGGGAAGGCGTCTTCCGCGGCGCCCTGCCCGGTTCCGCCGCCGACGGCCGTCTGCTCGTCATGCTGACCCTGGCCTCGGGCCGGGTCACCTGGGACACCGTCCCGTGCGACGGCCTCGCGAAGGCGCCGCCCTTCCGGCTCGTGGCGACCGATCTCGACGGAACCCTGCTGCGCAGCGACCAGACCGTCTCCGAACGCACCCTGCGCGCTCTCGCCCGGGCGGCCCGGGCGGGAGCAGCCCATCTCGTGGTGACCGGAAGACCCGCCGCGGCCTGCAAGCAGTATCTGGCCGCACTCGGCTACCGCGGGCTCGCCGTGTGCGGGCAGGGCGCCCAGCTCTACGACGCCGGCGCCGACCGGCTGCTGACCTCGGCCTCGCTCGACCTCGACGTCGCACGGGAGGTCGTGGAACGCGTCGAGGCGGCGCTCGGACCGCTGGAACTGGGCGTCGTGACGGCACCGCCCGAGAGCCGGTTCAAGGTCACTCCCCGCTTCGGTGAACGTGTCCGCCACGGCTGGGACGTCACGACCGACCGCGGTCTGCTGTGGACGGACCCCATCGACAAGCTGGTCCTGCACCACCCGGGCGTGCCGGAGGACGAGCTCGAGTCCGTGGCCGAGGCGCTGTGCGGTGACATGGTCACCGTCGTGCACTCGGTGCAGGGAATGGTGGAGGTACTGCCCCCGGGCACCACCAAGGCGGCCGGCGTGGAACGGGCTGCACGGCTCCTCGGCTGCGACCCGGCCGAGACCGTCGCGTTCGGTGACATGCCCAACGACATACCGCTGCTGGCCTGGGCCGCGCACGGCGTGGCCGTGGCCAACGCCCATCCGGCACTGCGGGCGATGGCCGACGAGATCGCGCCCGGCAACGACGAGGACGGCGTCGCCGTCGTCCTGGAACGTCTCTTCGGCACCGCGGAGCAGGCGTCATGACCGAGATCCTGCACGAGCTGGCCCGCGCCCACCGGATCGCCACCGCCTACACCACCGACCGGGGGCAGCGGATGTCCGTGGCCCCGGACACCCTCGTGGCCGTGCTCGCCGCGTGCGGTGTCGACGCGTCCACGAACGCGGCGGCCCGCGCCGCCCTCGCGGCCCACCGCGACCGTGCGGCGACCCGGCTGCTGCCCGAGACCGTCGTCGTGCGCGGGGGCCGCGTACCCTCGCTCGGCCTGCCCGGCGACGCCACGGCGGAGGTGGAACTCGAGGACGGGGGCACCGCCGACCTGTCCGGCTCCCTGCCGGCCGGCCGGCACACCCTGCACGTCAGCACGCCCGGGCGGAGTCGGTCCGCACCGCTGCTCGTCGTACCGGAGCGGCTGCCCGTGCCGGCCGAACGGCACTGGGGATTCCTCGTCCAGCTGTACTCGGTGCTCTCGCGCCGTTCCTGGGGCATGGGCGACCTGGGCGACCTGGCGGAGCTGGCGTCCTGGTCGGGGCGCGCGCTCGGGGCGGACTTCGTGCAACTGGGTCCGCTGCACGCCATGGAGCCCGGTCCGCTGCCGGACCCGTCGCCGTACCGGCCCGGGACCCGCCGGTACCCCGACCCCATGCACCTCAGGGTGGAGGCGATACCGGAGTACGCGTACCTCACGGACGAGGCCCGCCGTTCGGCCGACCGGTGCGTCACGCGGGCCCGGGCAGTGAACGAGGCCGTGCTGCGCGGCGATCTGACCATCGACCGGGAGACGGTGCGCCACCTCAAGGACGAGGCGCTGCGGGCGGTGCACCGGGTGCCGCTGTCGCCCGCGCGGGCCGCGGCGTTCGCGGAGTTCACCGCGCGCGAGGGCCGCGACCTGACGGACTTCGCCACCTGGTGCGCGCTGGCCGGTGTGCACGGCGGGGCCTGGCGTTCCTGGCCGGTCACGCTGCGCGACCCGCGATCCCCGGCCGTGGCCCGGGCCCGCGAGGAGCTGGCCGCCGAGGTCGACTTCCACCGCTGGCTCGCCTGGGTCACCGACGAACAGCTGGCCGCGGCCCAGGCGGCGGCCACCGGCGCCGGCATGGAGATCGGTCTCATCCACGACCTGGCGGTCGGCGTGGCCCCGGAGGGCGCCGACACCTGGGCGCTTCAGGACTGCCTGGCCGCGGGGATGAGCGTCGGCGCGCCACCGGACGACTTCAACCCGCACGGCCAGGACTGGGGTCAGCCGCCCTGGCGTCCCGACGGTCTCGCCGCGTCCGGCTACCGGCCGCTCGCCGGGTTGCTGCGGGCCGGGCTGCAGCACGCGGGGGCGCTGCGCATCGACCATGTGATGGGCCTGTTCCGGCTGTGGTGGGTGCCCGAGGGGCGGCCGCCGTCCGAGGGCACGTACGTCCGCTACGACGCCGAGGCGATGCTGGGCGTGCTCGTGCTGGAGGCCCACCGCGCCGGCGCCGCGGTGATCGGCGAGGACCTCGGCACCGTGGAGGCCGGCGTGCGCGACGCGCTGGACGGGCGGGGGATCCTCGGCACGTCCGTGCAGCGGTTCGAGTACCTCGGGGGATCGGAGGGACGCCACGGTCCGCTGCCGCCCGAGCGGTGGCGGCGCGACTGCCTCGCCACACTGACCACCCACGACCTGCCGACGACCGCGTCCTGGCTCAGTGGCGAGCATGTCGAACTCCGCGCCCGCCTGGGCCTGCTCACGCGTCCGGAGGCGGAGGAGAAGGCCGAGGCCGCGGCCGAGCGCGACGGCTGGCTGGCGGAACTGCAGCGGCTCGGACTGCTGCCCGACCCGGAGGGTGACGTCGTCGCGCTGCACCGCTTCCTGTGCCGCACCCCGGCACGTCTGCTCGGCGTCTGGCTGCCGGACGCGACCGGCGACCGCCGCCCCCAGAACATTCCCGGCACGTCCACGGTGCACCCCAACTGGCGGCTGCCCGTGAGCGACGGCCAGGGCCGTCCCGTACCGCTGGAGGAGCTTCCCGGACAGCCGCTCGTGGCCGCTGTGTCCCGGGTGTTCGCGGAACTCCGGCGGCACCGTGAATCACTTGAGGAGAGAGATGTCAGGCCAGGTTCTTGATCGGGTCGGCCATCCGTCGGCGGGGGTCCGCGAGGATTCCGGCGGCTTCGACCTGAGAGCACCGGACGGCACCCGCTACCGGGTCGACCTCGCCACCGGGGTGCTCGACCCGCGCAACACCCTGCTCGCCGGCTATCTGGAGGGCCGCCGGGTCGTGGCTTTCGTCAGCCCGACCGTCGATCGTCTCTACGGCGACCGGCTGCGCGCCTATCTGGAGGCGCACATCCGGCCGGGCCAATGGACCCTGCACGTGATGTCCGGCGGTGAGCACCACAAGACGCTCGCCGCGGCGGAGCACGTCTGCGCCCTCGCCAAGGCGGACGGGCTCGACCGGCACGGAGTGATGCTCGCCGTGGGCGGTGGCATCGTCGCCGACGTGGTCGGCTTCGCCGCTTCCATCTACGCCCGCGGCATCCGCTACATCAAGGTCAACACCACCCTGGTCGGTCAGGTGGACGTGGGCGTGGGCGTCAAGACCGGCGTCAACGCCCTGCAGACGAAGAACATGTTCGGCGCCTACCACCCGGCCCACGCCTCCCTGAACGACCCCGTCTTCCTCGCGACGCTCCCGCACCGGGAGATCCGCTGCGGGCTCGCCGAGATCGTGAAGATGGCCGTGATCCTGGACGCGGACCTGTTCCGGACGCTGGAGGCGCACCCGGACGCGTTCCGGCGCGCGGACGGCGACGGCCCCCCGGCCGCTTCGCACGGGGAGCTGGAGACCTACGTCCTGCGCACGTCGATGCGCCTGATGATGGAGGAACTCTGCCCCAACCTCCAGGAACACGAACTGGCCCGGCTGGTCGACTTCGGCCACACCTTCAGCCCGGTCGTCGAGACGGCGGGCGGCCACCGTCTGGAGCACGGCGAGGCCGTCGCCGTGGACATGGCGTTGTCGGCGCACCTCGCACGGCTGCTCGGGCTGGCCGACGACGAGACCTGCGAGCGCGTCGTCGGGCTGCTGCGGCGGATCGGACTGCCGGTGTTCGACCCCGACACCTGCACACCGGAGCTGATGACGCAGGCGCTGCGGGCCTCCTGGCAGCGCCGGGGCCGCAAACTGCACCTCGTCGTGCCGACGGGGATCGGCAAGGCGGCCTTCGTGCAGGAACTGGAGGACGTGCCCGGGGACGTGCTGGAGGCAGCGCTGGACGCGCTGGCCGCGGACGGGGAGCGGCGCGATGCCTGAGGCCGTGGTCAACCTGCGGGATCTGCTGGCCGGCAAGGAGCGGGACCACGGCGGTCTCGGCACGATCCTCGCCCATCGGGTCTTCGCACGCCGGCCCGGTTCGCCGGGCGCGGACTTCGTCGATCTGGCGGTGCTGCCGCCGGGCACGTCGATCGGCAGGCACCGGCACGGCGCCGACCGTGAGACCTATGTCGTGCTCGACGGCACCGGCCTGATGTACCGGGACGGCGAGGAGTTCCGCGTGGCCGCGGGCGACGTCGTCGTCAACGGCCCGCACGGGGAGCACGGCCTGCTCAACGACGGTGACCAGGACCTGCGGCTGCTCGTCTTCGAGGAGGAGCTGGGAGGAACGACGTGACGGCCGACGACGTGTTCACCGTGCTCGACGTAGGCGGCACCACCTTGCGGGTGGGCTCCTACGCACCCGCGACCGGCACCCTCTCACGGGTGCACCGGGTGCCGGTCGACGGCATGCACCGCGACCCCGGTGCGCCCGTGGCGGTGCTGCAGCGAAGGGTCGTGGAGCAGATCGTGCGCGAGGTCGCCGCGCACACCGGCGGGCAACGGCCACGGGCCCTGGGTGTCGCCTTCGCGGGGCCGATCACGGCAGCGGGACTCGTGCTCGCCGCTCCCACTGTCTGGGGGCGGCGCGGGGACCCGCTGCCGCTCGGTGAATTGCTCACACAGCAGACCGGGACGCCGTCCGTCGTGGTGAACGACCTGACGGCGGCGGCCTGGCGGTACGCCGCCACCGAACCCGGGGACTTCTGCCTGATCACGGTCAGCTCCGGCATCGGCAACAAGGTGTTCCGCGGCGGCGAGGTCCTGGTGGACGCCGACGGCCACGGCGGCGAGCTGGGCCACTGGGTCTGTGATCTCTCCCCCGACGCACCGCTGTGCGACTGCGGTGCCCGCGGCCACCTGGGCGCCCTCGCGTCCGGGCGGGGCGTGCTGGCCGCGACGCGCCGGGCCGCGCACACCGACGAGGCCGCGTTCCGCGGCTCCGGGCTGGCCGCGCTGTGCGAGGGCCGCGCGGAGCGCATCGGCAACCGGGCGATCGCGGAGGCGGTCCGTGCGGGTGATCCCTTCAGCACGGAGGTGCTGCGCGGCACCCTGACGCCCCTGGCCCAGGCGCTGTCGGGGGTGTTCACGTCGATCGGCGTGTGCCGCTACATCCTTATGGGCGGCTTCGCGCTGGCGGTCGGTGAGCCGTACCGGCGCCTGCTGGTCGGCGAGCTGGTGCGGCTGGGCTGCTTCGGCCTCGGACCCGGGCAGATCGACGCGATGGTGTCGCTCGGGGTCTCCGACGACGACCACGGGCTGATAGGTGTGGGCCGGCTGCTGGCGGAGCGGACTCCGGTGCTCTCCCAGGGGGCGTCATGACCGGTGAGCCCGCTCTCGTCGTGGGCAGCGGTCTGGTGGGCGCCGGGATCGCCCGGCGTCTGGCGGCGGCGGGCGATGCCGTGACGCTCGTCTCGCGCCGCCCTCCCCTGCTGCCGCCCGAAGGGTACGGAGCCCGCTGGGCCGCCCTCGACATCACCGACGCCGAAGCCTGCCGACGGCTGCTCGACCGGCTGCGGCCCGGACGCGTCGTCCTCGTGCACGGACCCTCCGACGTCACCTGGTGCGAGGAACACCCGCAGGAGGCGCGGGCCGCGCATGCCGGAGCGGCGGCCACCTTCGCCACCCTGGCACCGGACGCGCTGATCGTGCTGATCTCCACCGACAACGTCTTCGACGGCGCCGGTGCGCGCAACACGGAGAGCACTCCCGTGTCACCGGCGAACGCCTATGGCCGGGCGAAGCGACAGGCAGAGGAGACACTGCTCGCCAAGGCCGCGCGGGCGGTGGCCCTGCGGGTCAGCCTCGTCTACGGCCACGAGCCGGCCGACGCGGGCAAATGGCTGAACTTCTTCTCCGCCTGCGCGCACCGGCTGCGGTGCGGGGAACGGGTCGAGGCCCCCGACGACCACTGGACGACGCCGGTGCTCCTGGACGACGTGGCGGAGGTGACGGCGGCGCTCCTGCACGCCGGGCACCCGCTGCCGCCGGTGCTGCACCTGGGCGGCCCCGACCGCGTCACACGCGCCGAGTGGGCCACCGTCATCGCGCGGACCCTCGGAGCGCCCACGGACCTGGTGTCACCGGTTCCGCGGGCCCGCACCCGTTACGCCTCCCGCCCGGTGAACGCCTGCCTCACCAGTGAGGTGCTGGCGACCCTGCCCGCCACCGAGAACATCACGGTCCGGGGGGTGCGCGAGGGAGCGCGCCTGCTGGCGTCCGCGTTCGCCGGACCACCGGCCGTCTGATTCCGTTTCTGCGAGGAGCCCAGTGGCCACAGCACTCACCCGTTTCCGGCATGCCCGGATGTACCTCACCTTCCGCTGCAACTCCCGCTGCGGGTACTGCAACGTATGGCAGGACCCCGTCTTCGACGGACACCAGGAGCTGACGTCCGACGGGCTGCGCCGCTGCCTCGACGAGCTCGCGGAGCTGGGCGTCACCTACCTCGACATCACCGGTGGCGAACCGTCCCTGCACCGCGAGCTGGTCACGGCGGTACGGCATGCCCGCGATCTGGGCATGACCGTGGAGCTCACCACCAACGCCATCCGGTTCGCCCCGCTGGCGGCCGAGATCGTGCCGCTCGTCGACACGCTCAACATCTCGCTGGACACGCTCAGCGCCGAGCGCTACCACCGCATCCGGGGGACGGACACGCTCGACCGCACCCTCGCCCTGGTGGAGGGGCTCCGGGCCGAAGGGGCGGCCAACCTCAAGCTGATCTGCGTGGTGACCGACCAGAACGTGGCGGAACTGGACAGTGTCGTCGCCTACTCCCAGCGGCACCGGGTCCCGGTCTACCTGGCCCCCATGTTCAGCTACTTCGCCGCACAGAGCGAGGTCCGCCCGGCCGGCTCGGTACGGATGCTCAAGCTGGCCGCCGTCAACGGACGCAGCAGTACGGCCGCCGAGGCCGAGGCGCCTGCCCGGGTTCCGTCGTCGCCGCTGCTGCGCCGGGTCGCGGAGCAGCGGTACACGCCGTACACCGTGGTGAACCTGGCCTTCCTGCACCATCTGCGCACCCTCGATCCGTCGGCCGTGACCGCCTGCGGCGCCAACTCCCGGATCCTCACCATCGGTCCGGACGGCCGGGTCATGCTGCCCTGCTACCACGAGTGGGACGCCTCGCTCGCCTGGGAACGGCCGTACCGGGAGCTGGTGCGGGACCCGGAGCTGATCCGCGTGCGGGAGCAGGAGGTGGGCCACCGCCCGGGGTGCCGCAGCTGCGCGGTCTTCCCCTACCTGGGACTGCCGATGAGCCACCGGCTCACCACGCCCTTCCTGCTGCAGGCCTTCTCGCGGGAACTGGACCGGCTCAAGCCGTACGCGGCGACCCTGACGCCGCAGAGCCGTGCGGCGCTGCTGGAGCGGAGCGACGCGCTGCTGGCAGAGGTGGAGCGGGCGTCCGCGCCGCTGCGGCCCGGGGAGCACCTCGACGAGCTGTACCACTTCGAGGCCGTGGACGGGCTCGTGCGCACCGATCTCGCCGAGAAGCCGGTCACGCTGGAGGAACTGCTGGCCGACCACGCCCATGACGACTGCTGGCGGGTCCAGCGGACCCCGCACCGGATCGTCCGGCTGTTGTACGCCGAGATCCTGCCCGCCCTCGCCGCCGCCGGACAGGACGGGGCCGCGGACGGTGCCGCGCTCTGCGCGGACGTCCTGGACGTCCACCTCGACTGCTGGCACATCCTGCTCGCGCTGCTGCCCGGGAGCGGCGCGCCGGACATCTCGGCACGGCAGCGGCTGGCGCACTGGTGCGCCCGCGCCGGAGCGGTGCTCGGCGGCCGTCGCCCCGCGGCGGCGCTGGCCCTGCTGGCGTCCCTCAGCACGCTGCCCGCCGCGGACATCGCCGCCTGGGGCTCGCCGCGCGGACACGCCGAGGAGCCCCTCACCGTCAAGCTGCTGCGCTCCCTGGCGAGTCCCGGGCGCCGCACGGAACTGGCCTCCCTGTTCTCACCGGAGTTCGGGCCCGCCCTCGGCGGCGAGCCGCTGACGACGGCGCCACCGGCAGCCGGTCCGGTGCCGACGCCCGAGGAGGCGCGCGCCGGCCGAGGACTTCAGCGGTTCGTGGCCTCGCTGCGCCACGCCGACACCCGCACGGTCCGCACGGCACTGCGGCGCTGGAAGGCGGCGGCCGATCCGGCGACGGCCACGGACATCGACCGGCGTCTGCTGCTCGCGGAACTCGGGGCCGCAGCCCTGTGAGCCCCCGAGGCCGTCGTCCGCCCCGTCCCCCACGACCGGTCCCCTCCCGCCGCACCTCCGGCGGCCACCTCCCCATGGAGTGACCATGACGAGTTCATCCATCCAGTCCGGCCATGACGTCGTCATCCTCGGTGGCGGAGTGGCCGGTTGCGTGCTGGCGGCCCGCCTCACCGAGGACCCCGGGACATCCGTGTGCCTCGTGGAGGCGGGCCCCGACTACGGGCCGCGGCGGCGGAACTGGCCCGAGAAGGTCCTGAACGCCCGTGCCCTGCCCCGCGACGAGGTGTGGGAGCGGCACACGGCGTTCTACCGCATCCGGGCCCGGATCCTGGGCGGATCGTCGTGCATCAACGGTGCCTGGAACACGTGGGGGTCGCACGCCGACCACGCGGAGTGGACGCGGGCGGGCGGTGAGCGGTGGTCGGCCGGTGCGCTGGAGCCGTACCGGCTGCGGGCCGTGGCACGCATGGGGCTGCACGCCGTGCCCGACGAGGAGCTCTCCACCTGGGCCTCGGCCGCGCTGACGGCGGCGAGCGAACTGGGCTACCGGGAGGTGGACATGGGAGCCCCCGGCTCGCCCGGGTACGGCCGGCCACTGCTCAACGCCGTCGACGGGGTGCGCTGGAACGCCGCCTTCGCCTACCTGGACCCGGCGACCCGGTCACGGCCGAACCTGACGATCCTCGGCAACGCCCTGGTGGACCGGCTCTCGGTCCGGGCGGGCCGGGTGTCCGGCGTGCACGTCGTCCTCGACGGGGCACCGGTGACCCTGGAGGCCGGCACCTACGTGCTGGCGTCCGGCACCTTCGGCTCCCCCGCCGTGCTGCTGCGCAGCGGCATCGGTCCCGCCGCGCACCTGAAGGAGAACGGGATCCGCTGCGAGGTGGATCTGCCGGGTGTCGGCTCCAACCTGTCCGACCAGCCCGGTGTCTTCGTGCCCCTGGTGCCCACGGACCGGCTGAACAAGGAGCTGGCGGCCAAGGAGTCGGCCGGGGAACTGTACGTCAGCCGCATGCTGGTCCGAGCGGCCAGCGAGTACTGTCCGGACGGGGGGTGGGACCTGCACCTTCTGCCCACGGCCGGGCCGCCGCTGTTCGGGAAGCTGCCGCAGGGGCAGTACGAGGCGGGCATCTCCGCCTTCCTGATGAAGCCGGTCTCGCGCGGACGCGTCCGGCTCCGCTCGGCGGATCCTCTGGAGCCCCCCGAGATCGATCCCGCCTTCCTGACCGATCCGGACGGCCGTGACGTCGCCGTGGTCCGGGCGGGGCTGGAGAAGGTGGCGGAACTGGCCGAGGCCATGAAGCCGCTGGCGCACCCGGCGGACGGCACACCGGTCCACGCCCTCGCCGATGCCGTCCTCCGGGACCGGGTGGGCACCTACTGGCACCCCGTGGGGACCTGCGCCATGGGTCCGGCGGAGAACCCGCAGTCGGTGGTCGACGGGCTGGGCGCCGTCCACGGTGTGGCGGGACTGCGTGTCGCCGACGCCTCCGTCCTGCCGACCGTGCCCGCCGCCAACACACAACTTCCGGTCCTGGCCGTCGCCGAGATGCTCGCCGACACCCTTCGCGCCTGACCGGCCTTCCACCGACCGCACTCACCAGGGAGACCGCCATGGCGGCAGAGACTGACATACGCGCGCACAAGCTGGTGTACGGCTGCATGGGACTCGGCGGCGGCTGGGACACGAAGCCGTACACACCCGAGGACGTCGGGCGCGCGCAGACCGCGATCGAAGCGGCCCTGGCCGCCGGCATCACCGCTTTCGACCACGCCGACATCTACCGGTACGGCAAGTCGGAGGCCGTGTTCGGGGAGGTTCTCGCCCGCAGCCCCGGGCTCCGGGAACGCATCGTCCTGCAGACCAAGTGCGGTATCCGGCTGCCCGACGGTGACCGCCCCGGGCACTACGACCTGCGGGGGGCCGGCATCGTGCGGCGGGTCGAGGAGAGTCTGGCCCGGCTGCGCACGGACGTCCTGGACGTCCTCCTCCTGCACCGGCCCGACCCCCTCGCCGATCCACGGGAGGTCGCCTCCGCGCTGACCTCCCTGCACGCCCAGGGGCTGGTCCGGCAGTTCGGCGTCTCCAACATGAGCGGCCCGCAGATCGCCGCCCTGCAGGCCCACATGGAGCTGCCGCTGGTCGTCAACCAGCTGGAGATGAGCCTGGACCGGCGCGACTGGGTGGAGTCGGGCGTCCTGTTCAACACGGCGGCCGCCGCGCGGAACGGCTTCGCGCCCGGCACGCTGGAGTGGTGCGCGGCCAACGGCGTCCGGCTCCAGGCGTGGAGCCCGCTCGCCCAGGGCCGCCTGACCTCCCACGAGGACACGGAGGTGAACCGGCTCGTGGCCGCGCTCGCCCGGCGCAAGGGCACCACACCCGAGACCATCCTCCTGTGGTGGCTCCAGCGCCATCCGGCGGGCGTCGCCCCGGTCGTGGGCACCACCCGTCCCGAGCGCATCGGCGCCTGCGCGGACGCCGTACGCCGCGAGCCGGAGCTCACGCACGAGGAGTGGTACGAGCTGTGGGTCGCCGCGCGCGGCGTCCCCCTGCCCTGAACGGACCGGCCGCCGGACCCCGCGTCCGCGGGGTAACGGGGTCCCCGCGGTCTCGTTCCCGCTCCGACCGGCCGGGACGGCACCTCACGGAAGGCGGTGCCCTGGAAGCCGACTCACTCGATAGCGTGAGATCGCGCCGGCAACACGACGATCCTGCGCACAGCCCCCGTAACTTCCTTGTCGTCGGCGGGTTTCCGACTACGTCATGCGTCCCGGATCACCGCCCGCTCCCCGGGCCCGGACCCGGAGCTGCCGTACCTGCCGAGACGGTTGCTGAGCGAGGAGGTGGGCGCAATCCGCGCTGGTGAGAAAGAAGGTGGTCGTGTGAGGCACCGGGGTGCGGTTGCCCGGCCGGCGGTCCGCAGGCGGATCGCCGCGGCATCAGGTCTGCTGGCCCTGCTGGCGAGCATGTCCGTGGTGGGAGCCGCGGCGCCCGCGCAGGCCACGACCTACTGCGGGACGCACGAGGTCGTGGGGGACATCGAGCAGCGATACATCAAGATGGGCGGGTCCGGCGGGGCGCTCGGCTGCCCGCTCACGGACGAGTTGGCCAACCCCGACGGGCACGGCCGACGCACGCAGTTCGAGCACGGAACGATCTACTGGTCCGCGCGCAGTGGTGCCTGGCCGGTGTGGGGGGCCATCGGCGACTATTGGTGCAACGAGGGGTGCGAGGCGGGATGGCCGGGCTACCCCACCGGCTACGAGTACAGAGTGGGCGACGAGATCCGCCAGAACTTCCAGTGCACGGTGATTCACTTCCAGGCCCTGGGCGGAGGGGCGACGAAGACCTGGTCGGACCCCAACACCTGCGTCTGACACCCGGCACGGGCCACAGCTCTGCACGATCTTTCTCCAGGGGCGGTCGGCGCACCGCCGACCGCCCTCGCCGGCACCGACGGACGCCGCCAGGCTCCTGGGACTGCCCGGTGGCAGCGGACCATGCCGCCCGCGGCCGGTCCGGGAAGCCCGGCTCAGCCGCCGCGCCGCACCCGGGCCGCCTTGCGGGCCTCCGCGAGCTTGCGGGCCTCGCCGCTCTTGCGGGAGGACCTGCCACCGGAGCCGCTCTTCGCGTCCTTGGTACTGCCCAGGCCGCGGAACGGGGCGTTGTGGTTCCTGGGGCGCGGTACGGCCGGCCCGCCGTCGAGAGGTTCTCCGGAGGGGGCCTTGGCGCCGGTGATCCGGCTCAGCTCCGCCTCGCCGGACCGCACCTTGGTGACCTTGGGTACGACGTCGGCGTCCGCCATGACCTGGCTCGTCTCGCGGCGCTGTCCCGACAGGACGAGTGTCACGACGGTGCCGGAGCGGCCGGCCCGGGCCGTGCGGCCCGCGCGGTGCAGATAGTCCTTCGGGTCGGTGGCCGGGTCGACGTTGACTACCAGGTCGAGGTCGTCGACGTGCAGGCCGCGTGCGGCGACGTTCGTCGCCACCAGCGCGGTGACCTGCCCGTTCTTGAACTGGGCCAGGGTCCGGGTGCGCTGCGGCTGGGCCTTCCCGCTGTGCAGGGCGGCGGCGGCCACGCCACTGGCCCGCAGATGCCGCGTGAGCTGGTCGACGCCGTGCTTGGTGTCCAGGAACAGCAGGACGCGGCCGTCCCGGGCGGCGATCTCCGTGGTCACCGCGTACCGGTCCGGGCCGTGCACGACGAAGACGTGGTGCTCGATCGCGGAGACCGCGCCGGACGAGGGGTCCACGGAGTGGACCGCGGGATCGCGCAGGTAGCGCTGCACCAGCTGATCGACGTCGCGGTCGAGGGTGGCGGAGAACAGCATCCGCTGCCCGTCGGGACGCACCTGGTCCAGGATCTCGGTGACCTGCGGCAGGAACCCCATGTCACACATCTGGTCGGCCTCGTCCAGGACCGCGATGCGCACCCGTCCCAGCCGGCAGCTCTTGCGCTCGACGAGGTCGTGCAGCCGACCGGGTGTGGCGACGACGATCTCGGCGCCGTCGCGCAGCACGGCGGCCTGCCGTCCGATGGACACTCCGCCCACCACGGTCGCAAGCCGCAGCCGCAGTGCCTCGGCGTACGGGGCGAGCGCCTCACCGACCTGTTGCGCCAGCTCCCTGGTGGGCACCAGGACGAGCGCCAGCGGCTCCTTCGGCTGCGCGCGCCGCCCGGCCGTCCGGGCGAGCATCCCCAGCCCGAAGGCGAGCGTCTTACCGGATCCCGTACGCCCCCGTCCCAGGACGTCCCGTCCCGCGAGCGCGTTCGGCAGCGCCGCCGCCTGGATGGGGAAGGGGACCGTCACACCGTGCTCGCCGAGCACCCGCAGAACCTCGGCGGGCAGCCCCAGCTGTGCGAACGACGCCGCCGTGGGCCGTGCCGAAGTGGCACCCGACGCCGCGGACACATCTTCCTGCCGCCGGGCATCGGCACGTGTCGATTCGCTCACAGAAAGCCTTCCTCCGAAAGACCGTACCGAGGAAGGCGCGGCGGGGACGCGGCCACCGGCCGGGGGCCCCGTGCGGGGCACCGGCACAGCGACGCTGCAAAAAATCGACATTAGCACGAAGCATGCCGCCCGGGCCTCCCCTGGCCGCGCGAACAGCACCGACGCCCGGCGCGGCCCCCGGCCAACCGAGATCCGGACCAGGAGTGGACCAACGTCGCTTCCCCTGCGGCGATTTCACTCTTTTCTCCGCTCACCGCGCCGACCGGCCCCGCGCGGCATCCGCGGCCCTCTCCCCCGGCAGCACCAGGCCGCCATCCCACACCGTCACCTCCACCGGATCGCCGGTACTCCGCGCCTCCGGCGGCACGGAGTGCTACCGGACGCCGTCGTCCGGGTCCGACGCCCGCTCCGTGCGGCGGAAGGCGGCACGGTAGGCGCTCGGGCGGTGGCCGGTGTGGCGGGCGAAGAGAGCGGCGAAGGTGCCGGGATCCTGGTAGCCGACGGCCGCGGCGACGGCGGCGACGGTGCCGTCGGTGGTCTCCAGAAGATGGCGGGCGCGGCGGATGCGGGACTCCTGGAGATGAGCCAGCGGGCTGCGTCCGGTCTCTTCGGCGAAGCGGCGCAGCAGCGTGCGGGTGCTGACGCGGAAGGCTTCCGCGAGCGCGGCGAGGTCGTACCGTTCGGCGAGGTGCTGGTCGAGCCGCCGCATGACCCGCTGGGAGAACTCCCGGCCGGGCTGTGGGAGGAGCCGCGGGTCGACGTACGGGGTCTGGGAGTTCCGCGCGTCGTCGACGAGCGCCAGCCGTGCGGTGGTGCGGGCCACCCGGGCGCCGTCGTGTCGGCGGATCAGGTCCAGCGCGAAGTCGTACATGGCACTGAAGGCGGCCGTGGTCGTCACCCCCGTGTCGGTGACGACCAGGTGCTCGGGCCGTACGTCGGCGTCCGGGCAGCGCCTGGCCAGTTCGCCCGCGTGCAGCCAGGAGGTGGTGGCCCGGCGCCGGTCGAGAAGCCCGGCCTCGGCGAGCAGGAACGCGCCGACGCAGAGGGAGACGACGGCGGTGCCGGCGGCGGCCTGCGCGCGGATGGCCGCGATCTCGGGGGCGAGCCGGGCGAGCCGCGCGTCGAGGTCCGTGTCCGGGCGCAGTTCGAAGCCGGGGACCACGAGGACATCGGCCTCGCGCAAGGGACGCACGTCCAGGCGCGCGCCGCCCGAGGCCGTGACATGGCGGCGGGGCGAGACGACCGACACCAGGTAACCGGGCGCTCCCGGGCCGGCGACATGCCCGGCCATCGTCAACAGGTCGGGGATGCCGAACACTTCGGACGCGAAGCAGCCCGGGTACGCCAGGACGCCGATCCGCAGCGCCCCCGGTCCCGCGCCCGGACCCGAACCGTCCTCCGCCCGCCGCGCCGCCTCCGTCATCGCTCCCTCCCCAGGGGCCCCGGCCCCGGTTCGCGGACCCGTACCGATCGCGCCCCTCGCCTGTGGCGAGATTACCCTTGGCCTCGGCGATCCCGCCCCTCACCCGGCGACCGGCCCCCGGACCAGGCTGGCCCCATGAGCGACGACGATCCGATCACCGACTTCATCCGCCGGAGCGTGACCGTGGAGGGGGTGGAGAAGACGGTGTACGTGGCCGGGGCCGGGCCCGCGGTCGTGGTGCTGCCCGAGATGCCGGGCATCAGTCCCGACGTCCTGCGACTCGCACGCTGGGTGCGGGACGCGGGCTTCACCGTTCATGTGCCCTCCCTGTTCGGGACGGACGGTGCCTTTCCCACGGTCGAGGGCGGCCGGGAGGTCGTCCGCCGCGCCTGTGTCAGCGCGGAGTTCCGTGCCTTCGCCGGGGGCGGCACCAGCCCGGTGACGCTCTGGCTGCGCGGCCTGGCGCGCCAGGCCCACGGCGCGTGCGGCGGGCCGGGGGTGGGCGCGATCGGTCTGTGCTTCACCGGTAACTTCGCCCTCACCATGGCCCTGGAGCCTGCGGTGATCGCCCCGGTGGTCAACCACCCGTCGCTCCCGCTCGACGACCCCGGCGGACTGGAACTCGCCGCGGCGGACGCGCGCGCGGTGCGCGACCGGCTCGACCGCGACGGGCTCACCGTGCTCGCCTACCGCTTCGAGGGCGACCGCTGGTGCACGGGGCAGCGCTTCGCCGCCTACCGTGCGCTGCTCGGTGACGCCTTCGACGGGCGCGTCCTCCCGGACAGCGCCGCCCATCCGGCCCCGCCGCCCTTCTTCGCCGATCTGGTCGGCACCCCGCACAGCGTCGTCACCGCCCATCTCGTCGACGAGGCCGGCCATCCCACGGTCCGGGCCCGCGACGAGATCCTCGCTTTCCTCGCCGACCGCCTGCACCCGCGCGGGAGCCGGCCGCTGCCCGCCGGCTGATCGGCCCTCGGTCCGCTGGACGCGACTCCCGGACTCGCCGGCACGGTTCACCCGGCGACCCGGCGAGACGGCCCCCGAAAGCCCTGGGCAGCGCACCGTCGGCGGCTGATCCATGCGAGGGAATCCCGGCATGTCGCGGACGTGCGCGGGGTGCAGGCACCGGGACAGTGAGCACGTCGTCCCCGACCAGGGACCGTCCTGTTGAGGAGGCCAGGCGTGAAGCACATGGTGAGGTCGATGGTTGCCGTCGCGGCGGCCGGAGTGTTCGGGCTGCTGGTGCCGGGGCAGTCCAACGCGACGGTGGGCACCGCGCGGCAGGCGGAACCGGCAGGGGTGGCGTCGCCCGCGGGGTACTACCCGAACGTCGACCGCATCGTCTGCGAGATCAACAAGGAACGGACCGACCTGGGGCTGCCCGCGCTGCTGATCTCGGACAGGGCCGGCGATGTCGCCCAGGCCCACGCCCGGGACATGTCCCAGCAGAACAAGCTCACGTCCGTCGGAAGCGACGGCAGGGACCTGCGCACCCGACTGAGCGACGCGGGTATCTTCTCGCCCTTCATCCACGAGTTCATGTTCTTCGGGTACGAACACGACGCGTACTTCGCGGACATGGCCACCGATCCCGGTTCCGAGAACGGCTTCTACAAGGTCCTCATGGGCCCGGAGGTCGTAGCGCTGGGCCTCGGCTACGAGAGCCGGTACTGGGACGTCGACCTGCTGGGGCCACACCGGCGTCTGACGACGCGCGCAGCGGACTGCGGTGGGAGCGCAGCCGCTGAGTAGAGTCACTCCGGCCAGGCCGAGGCGGACCTGCGTGCGCAGGTCGGACGCTGCCGCCCCGGCAGGCGCGATGCCGGCCTGCCCGCTCCCGGACAGCCATCCGGACTGCCAACTTCCGTATCTGCGAGCGTGCTTGACGCGTGTGCCGTGACGGCCCGGGTAGTCGGGAAGTCCCATCCGGACGAGAGGAGCGACGGCTCGTGAACCCGCGAGAGAAGACTGGCATATCCACACTCGGCACGCTGCCGCCCGGCACCCGACAGCGCTCGCAACTGCGGGTCCGCGTCGCCGATATCGCGTGGACCGCCCTGTGTGTCGTTCTGGCTCTGTGGGCGGTGGCGAGTTCGGTCGGCGCCGCACGGGGGATGACGGCCTGGGCGTACTGCGCGGTGGCCTGGATCCTCCTGGCGGTCGCGTGCGCGATGCGGCTCGCCGCCGCCCGGCGCAGAAAGCGGCTGTGAGGGAGGCCGGGCATGGAAAGGATCAACACCTTCCTCAGCAAGCACCTGTGGGTGCAGATCGCCCTGTCCGTGCTCGCCGCCAGCGCGCTGATCACGCTGATCTATCCGGGGCGCTCGTTCCTCTCCGTAGTGCTGCGCACCGCCGTCATCTCCGTCGGCGGGATCGGCGTCGCGCTGGCCGCGCGCCGCAAAGAGAAGCGGGCCGCGGGCGGCACGACGGACGGTCTCGTGTCGCTGGACCGGAAGCTGCGCACCGGTGAGGTGCCGTCGGATCCGCAGGAGCGCCGGGCGATGCACGACCTGGTCGAGCAGCGTCTGCACCGGAGTCGGCACCGCGTGGCGGCACTGGTTTTCCTCGTGGTGCTCTTCACCTCGATCACCGTGCTGACAGCCCTCACCGCGGGGCTGCGGCAGACCGTCGGCCTGGCCGTGCTCACCGTCGCCTTCACCGGGTGGATGGCCTACCACGGCACCGTTCAGAACCGCCGGCTGCTCACCATGCGCGCGGCACTGCAGGCGCGGGAGGGGTAACCGTCCCGTTTCAGGGCGACGATGATCCTCCGCACGGCTCGAGCACTCCGTCCATGCGCTGCCCCTTCCACTGATTCAACTTTCACGCAACCAGAAACACGTAATAAATTTCGTGCATTGGTTGACGTAATTTGGGTTCTCGGGGGAACGTGGAGGCAGATCGCATGCGGATGAGGGAGTGAGCCATGCACGACTCCGCCCATCGGGCCCAGCCCCTCGTCACTTCGGACCTTGCCTGCTCGGGGGACGGAAGAGACGTCGAGGGGCCGCCACGGGCCGGCCTGGCAGTCGCCCGCTGCACATCGAGCGGAGAACGGATCCGCGTGGAGGTCATTGGTGAACTCGACCTCGATTCCGGCACCCGGCTCCGCCACGACCTGCGCGCAGCGCTCGCCAGGTCGGTCAGCGGCCTGGACCTGGACCTGAGTCGGCTCGACTTCTGCGACTGCGCCGGCCTGACCGTACTGCTGGAGCTCCGGCAGCGCGCCCGTAGCCAGGCCAAGACGGTCGTCATCGATGCCGGCAGCCCCGCGGTCGACAGGCTGCTCCATCTCGTCGGAGCCCGAGAGCTGTTCGCACCACCACGTCCCCGCGACATCGGACTGCGCCACCCGGCACCGGCCGCCGTTCCCTCACCGAAGGCGGACACGTCATCAGGCGCCTTGTCCTCCCGGGGCCGGATGGATCCGACGGGCCGCCGCCAGGTTTCGCGATCCTGAGCCGTGCCCGCGTCGTTCTCTGCCGCCCGGCACTGAGACCGCATAAGGGCACCGGGGCTATTCGATCCCGAGCGGGCCGATGCCCAGATCCTCACGCATGCGGCGGCGCATCTCGGCCATGGCCGTGCGGCGCTGTTGGATGAAGGCCCTGTCCTCGGCGGAGCCGACTGCGACTCCGCGGGCATAGGCGTCGCGCATCCGACGCAGGCTGTGAAACGCCTCGTTCCCGGCCGCGACTACGAGCGGCGGCCCCACGAGCCAGAGCTGCTCGCTCGCCGTGTGCAGCCCGGTCCCACGGAAGGCTTCGCGCACCGCCGCGTCTCGCGCCGACCCGGACATGTGATCGCCCAGGGCGACAGCCCGTATCTCTTCTCCCGCGTCCTTGAGGGCAGAGGCGTACTCCGTGTACACGGCGCGCCGCACTTCCAGAGCATGTCGTTCTTCCTCGCGCCGCCACCTGTTGCGGTCGGTGATCAGGGTGGCGGCGATGCCGATAGCGGCGCCTGCCAGCGTGGAGAGCAGAGGCATCCAGTCCATGCGCCGCATGCTGTCTCAATCGCTGCCGCGACACCAGCGGCCCCCACGCGCCGGCGTCGTGATCACGGACCCCGTCCAGGAGTGGCTCGTCATGGGCCACAGCCTCCACCGTGCGGCCGGCGCCGCTCAGAAGGGCTGAGCCGCCGTCTCTGCCCGCGGCGAATCTGCGGCGGGCAGAGAAATCGCATCCGGGGGTCCGGCGAGGTCAAGAGTGGAGTCGACGGCATCCCCCTCGACATGGAGACCAGATGACTGCACTCACGACGCTCTCTCCCCGCGCGGAGGAGGGCGACACACCGCCCAGCCGCTTCGACGACCATCTCGCGGCACAGCTGCTCGCCCAGCGGATCGTCGTCCTCGGCACCCAGGTCGACGACGTGTCGGCCAACCGGGTGTGCGCGCAACTGCTGCTGCTGTCGGCGGAGGACCCGCGCACCGACATCAGCCTGTACATCAACAGCCCCGGCGGGTCGGTCACCGCGGGGCTCGCCATCTACGACACCATGCGGCTCATCCCGAACGACGTCTCGACGCTGGCGATGGGGTTTGCCGCCAGCATGGGTCAGTTCCTGCTCACCGTGGGGGCGCCCGGCAAGCGGTTCGCGCTGCCGAACGCGCGGATCATGATGCACCAGCCCTCGGCGGGTATCGGCGGCAGCGCCGCGGACATCGAGATCCAGGCGGAGAACCTCCAGTTCACCAAGCAGGCCATCGAGCGGATCACCGCCGAGCACACCGGGCAGAGCGAGGAGACGATCGCGCGGGACGGCGACCGGGACCGCTGGTTCACGGCCGAGCAGGCCAAGGAGTACGGGATGGTGGACCGGGTGGTGGAGTCGCTCACCGACATCCGCCCGGCCTCGTCACGCCGACGGATGGGGCTGTGACATGGGGTCGTACACGGTTCCCTACGTCATCGAGCGGACCGCACAGGGTGAGCGGTCCTACGACGTCTTCAGCCGGCTGCTGAACGAGCGGATCATCTTCCTCGGCACCGAGATCGACGACGGGGTCGCTAATGTGGTCATCGCGCAACTCCTGCATCTGGAGTCGGCGAACCCGGAGCAGGAGATCTCGATCTATCTCAACTCGCCGGGCGGGTCGTTCACTTCGCTGATGGCGATCTACGACACGATGACGTTCGTGCGGTCCCCGATCTCCACGTTCTGCGTCGGTCAGGCGGCGTCTACGGCGGCGGTGCTCCTGGCCGGCGGCGATCCCGGGCGACGGTTCGTGCTCCAGCACGCGCGGGTGCTGCTCGGCCAGCCGGCCAGCGGCGGCCGGCAGGGCACGGTCTCCGACCTCAGCCTCGCGGCCAAGGAGATGGTCCGCATCCGCTCGCAGGTGGAGGAGGTCCTGTCCCGGCACACGCACCACGACGTGGCGGCGCTGCGCGCGGACATGGACCGGGACAAGGTACTCACCGCCGAGGAAGCCGTCGCCTACGGGCTCGCCGACGAGGTGCTGAGCCGACGGCTCGCGTTCGTCTGACCCGCGCGTCCGCGACCGGGGCCGGCGAGCGGGCCGGTACGGCGGTGGTGCACCCGTCGTACCGGCCGTCGGCCCTGTCAGGCGGCCAGGCAGAGTCCGTCGTACCGCGCCGTGGGCGACGTGCGGCCCCGGCCCACCCGGCTCCTGGAATACCGGGCCAGCTCGGTCTGGGCGAGCGAGAGCAGGTCGGCGAGGCCGAGCCCGAGGGCCTGGGCTGCGGCGGCGAGCACCTCGGAGGATGCCTCCTTGCGCCCGCGCTCCACCTCCGACAGGTACGGCATCGAGATCCGGGCCTCCTCCGCGACGTCCTTCAGCGTCCGCTCCTGGGCGAGCCGTTCGCGCCGCAGCACATCGCCGACGAGGTCCCGCCACAGGGGCTCCCTCGGCGCGGACGTCTGCGGGGCTCCCGCCGGTTGCTGCGGGGCGCGGGGCGTCCCGCCGGAACCGGGCGGCGCGGTCTGCGGGCGCAAGGGAATGACACGGGCTTCGTTCGGCGCATGAGTGCTCACCCCTTCAGCCTATGGATGTGGGGCGCCGGGGGAAGGGAGCGGCGTTCTGCCCTGGGTGAAGCCGTGCGGGTGCCCTCGCTGCGGGTGGCCTACCCGGAGAGCCGCGGGGCCGGCTGGACGGTGCGGCACATCATGGCGCGCTGCGCCTGGGCCCCGCGCACGCCGGCCGCGAAGGCGGGATGGGCTCACGTCGTCTGCCCGCTCGACGATGCGATCCGGTGGATCCTCCCGGGGCGATCATTGGATCAGGTCGGTGTGTGGATGTTCGGGGGAGGTCGGGCAGACATAGATCTGCATGTTGTCCGCGCTGCCTACTTCTACCCTCGTCGGCTGCGAGGGGTCCTGGCCCGGGTAGTGGGAGTCGGCGAGGGCGGCGGCCTGGTCCTCCTGCGGCGCCCAGCTGCGCCCTTCACCGCCGTCCCACTCCCAGGAAGCGATCGTCAGCAGCGGGACCATCTGCACCTCGCACACAGCGCAGTACCGGGGGTTCGGGTCGGTGCGGCCCCAAGGGGGCCAGCCGCCGACCTTCCAGCCGGGTGCGTTGCCCAGATGAAGGGAGTAGAAGTCGCGCGGATACTCCGCGTAGGAGCTGTCCACGTCGGCGCCGGCCGCCTGCCATCTGTTCCGGTCCTCCAGCATCCGCTGCAGCTCCGGACCCAGATCCAGGCTGTTGGGGTACTCGGTGATCGCTTCAGGTGCCAGCAGGCACGCTTCTGGCACGTAACCCGGATAGTCCGCCTCGTACGGTTCCGGTGGTGTGGCGAGGATGTCGCCGACCTCCGCGGCCGACCGCCAGAACAGTGCGGTCGACGGTTTGTAATCCGGTTCATGCTCGTACGGGCACCAGAGAACCTGAAGCAGATCGGCCTGCCCGGGCGGCCGCAACAGGGGTATGTCACGCAGGAAGAGCTGAGCCACGGGCAACATCGGGACCGGGCACTCGGCGGGCCAGGGAGGGCCGGCGTCGAGCCGTTCAGCGAGCCGCGCGGCACTGCGCTCCTTGAGCGCCTCCTCCTCGGGCGTGAACACGGGAGGTCGGTCGTCAGGGCGCCACCGGGACTGCAAGCGTCGCTGGAGCCGTACTTCGGTCGGTGACTGGCGGAATCCCGTGTCCACGTGCAGGTGCGCGTCTTCGCACTGCGGCCACGGCTCCTCAGCCGGCCACAGCAGCGGCCCACCGACCGAGCTGTCCCCGACCGAGGGCGAGCCCGGACGCGGATGCAGCCGCATCGCAGGTCGCGCCAGGGGAGCCAGCTCGGGAAAGACGGCGGTCACATCCACGGGCCGCGGCGGAGTAGTACGTAAGAAACCCATGACGGTGATCCTGCCACCAGCCACCGACAGTCCCCCTGCCACCTCGACCCGCGTCAGCGCTCAACCGGCTGCGACTCCCACCGTCAATGTCATTGACGGCCACGTCCGACAGTCCCCTGACGCACGGCCGCCACCGTCCTGGACCTCCACGTCCTTGCACCCGTCGGCGACGTGCCACGCCTCTGCCGGTCGCCGGCACCCGCGTCGCGGGCCTCGAACAGGCGGCGGGCGCACTTCGGGGGGAGGTGCACGGTGAGTCGCCGGAACCGCCCGTCGTCGGTCGTGCCCACCGGCGCGGCGCGGCCGAACCGATCCGGGCCTCCATGGGGATCCCGCCTGCAGCCCCACATTCCTGCCAAACGCCGTTCCTACCGGGATGCCGCCCACCTCGAGGCCGGCCAGCACCTTCGTGCCGGGCGGCACCAGCGGGGCCGTCCGCCGGGCAACCTCGTCCAGCCGAACGGGCCGGCACCCAAGCCGTTCCCGGTCTGTTGCACAGCCTTGACGGTATTGGTCTGGGCCAATACCGTCTGCCTCGCACAGAACTCCACATCACTCAACACCATAGACATTCATCAGAGTTGACGATGCATCCGCCGGTGGAGGGACGAGAACCCGACCGTCCGCTGTGGGTCCGCCTGCCGATGGCACCCCAAGCGCCGGCCGCCGCCCCGTTCGTCGTCATCCGGACCCGCAAGGGCGCGTGCACTGCTCACCGTTGATGGAGATCACCAGAGGCGGCACGGCGGATACACGCGATCATGTCCTTCTTCGGAGGTCGAACCTATGCAATCACCCCCTGCACGGGCACAGCGCGGCGGGTGGAAGAGAGCGCTCTCTCTGATTCCCGTCGTCATGATGACGGTGGCGGCCACCGTCACCACGACACTGAACGCCCAGGCGGCCGTGCCCCCGGCACCGTCGGGCTTCACGCTCACCTGGAGCGACGACTTCAACGGTGCGTCCGGCACCGGCATCGATCAGAGCGTGTGGAAGTACGACACCGGGCCGGGCAGCAACTTCGGCACCGGTGAGATCGAGACAATGACCAACAGCACCTCGAACGTCTACCACGACGGTCAGGGTCATCTGGTGCTCCAGGCCCTGCACTCGGGCTCCGACGCGCGCAGCGGATGGACCTCCGGGCGCGTGGAGACCCAGTCGGCGGGCTTCGGTGCCCCGGCCGGCGGCGTCGTACGCATCGAGTCCGTCCTCCAGCAGCCCGACGTCACCACCGCCAACGGCGCGGGGTACTGGCCGGCGTTCTGGATGCTGGGCGCGCCGCTGCGCGACGGTGTGACCTGGCCGAAGTCCGGCGAGGTCGACATCATGGAGGACATCAACGGCCGCAGCTCCGTCTTCAGCACCCTGCACTGCGGGGTGAATCCGGGTGGACCGTGCAACGAGTCGACCGGCATCGGCTCCGGTGAACGCGCCTGTTCGGGCTGCCAGACGGGCTTCCACGACTACGCGGCGGAGATCGACCGCTCGGTGTCGCCGGAGCAGATCAGGTTCTACCTCGACGGGAACAACTTCTTCACTGTCAACGCCAACCAGGTGGACGCCACGACCTGGTCCGACGCGGTCGACCACCCCTTCTTCATCATCTACGACCTGGCGATCGGCGGCGGCTTCCCGGACGCCTTCGGCGGGGGCCCGAACGCGTCCACGGTCTCCGGCGGCAAGCTGGTCATCGACTCGGTGGCCGTCTACAACAAGGCGCCCGGCTCCGGAGGCGGTGGCGGCGGCGGTTCGGTGAGCGGCCAGACGATCACCGGACCCGGCGGTAAGTGCGTGGACGTGGCGGGTGACGACACCGGCGGCGACGGCACCGCGGTCCAGCTCTGGGACTGCCAGGCGGCGGCCAAGGACCAGCACTGGACCTGGAGCGGCCAGACCCTGCAGACCCTCGGCAAGTGCCTGGACATCGCCGGCGGCAACAGCGCCGCCGGTACGAAGCTGCAGCTCGCCACCTGCAACAGCGGCGGCTACCAGTCATGGGTGCGCCAGCCCGACGGCTCGCTGCGGAACCCGACCAGCGGCCGGTGCATCGACTCACCGTCGGGTGCCACCGCGAACGGAACACGGCTCCAGATCTGGGACTGCAACGGCTCCGCAGCCCAGAAGTTCGCCATCGGTACCCCGATCTACGGACCCGGCGGCAAGTGCGTGGACGTGGCGGGTGACGACACCGGCGGCGACGGCACCGCGGTCCAGCTCTGGGACTGCCAGCAGGCCACCTCGCTCGACCAGAAGTGGACCTGGAACGGCCAGACCCTGCGCACGCTGGGCAAGTGCCTGGACATCGCCGGCGGTGTGAACGCGGCCGGCACAAAGCTCCAGCTGGCCAACTGCAACGGCGGCGGCTACCAGAACTGGGTCGCCAACGCCGACGGCTCGATGTCCAACCCGGCCACCGGCCGGTGCATCGACTCACCCTCGGGTGCCACCGCGAACGCCACACGCCTGCAGATCTGGGACTGCAACGGCTCCGCGGCCCAGAAGTTCTCGCCGGCATGAGCAAGGAACGCCCTGCCTGAAATGAGGCGGGGGCGTCGAAGGGCCGCACCTCACCGGTGCGGCCCTTCCGTGTGTCGCCGCGCAGGTGATCCGCTGAGGCCTTGCCCCACCGCGAGCCTGCCGGGATCATGACCGCGTGCAACGCCGAGAGAAGCTCCACACACTGCTCGAACGCGCCGGGCTCGCGGTCGTCGAGGAGATGACCCCAGGCAGCCTGTTCCCGCCGGAGGCCGGCTGGCGCATCGCGCGTGGGATCGCAGCCCCGGACGGCGCGGCCGAGCAGGCGCCCGACGCCACGTGGTGGAGCCAACTCGTCAATGGGGACGGCGAGTTCCTGGTGGCCGTGCTCGGACATCGGATCGGCGGAAACGACTCCTGGTGGACCCGGGTCCGCACCACCGGCGACGGTGTACCGGAACTGACCGGCGATCCCGGTTACGTGGCCCTCTCCCTCGACGGACAGGTGCTGCTGGCGGAGATCCCAGGCCCCGACGGACCGCGGGTGACGGCCCTCGACCGGCTGCCGGAGCGGTTGGAGGAAACCGCGGCAGCCGCCGGACACGAGACGGAGGCCGAGCGCGCCCAGGTGTGGGCGGCCGTGCCCGGCCTGCCGGCCTGGCCGCTGCACTGGGCGGAGGGCATCGGGTCCAATCCGGCCTCACCGGACGAGCTGCTGATCGGGCTGCTGGACGTAGCGGACGGCTTCCTGCACGGCTGCGACCGTCCCGCCGTCCTCGACGCCGCCGTGGCGCACCCCGACCCGCGGGTGCGCGCGAGAACTGCCGACACCTTCCGGCCCAAGCTCACCGCCGAACAGTGGATACGCCTGATCCACGCCGAACCCTCACCGAGGCAGCGCGTCCTCTGGGCGGAGCGAGCCTGCACCTGGGGCGCCGAACTCCCCGAGGACCTGTACGACGACCTCCTCGCCGGCCCCTCCCGTGCCCAGGCCGCCGAACTCCCAGGACTCCCCGCACACCACCTACCCGGCCTCGCGACCGACGCCGACCCCGCTGTCCGGGCGGCCGCCTGCAAACGATGGGAGGACCTTGCCGCTCCCCTCCGAGCGCGGCTGCTCGCCGACACCGACGACACGGTCCGAACGGCGGCGCTCCTGGCCCACCACACCGCTGTCCCCATGCCCCGCGAGGTCTTCGCCTCGCTGCCCGCCCGACGGCGAGCACTCGAACAGTGCTGCTTCGAGGCCGAGTTGGAGGCCGAACTGGTCCGCGACGGGGACGCGGAGGTACGCCGGGCGCTGGCCGGGAACCCGGGCCTGGGCGCGCACGGCGTCGCCGTCCTGGCACAGGACCCCGACGACGACGTCCGGTCCGCGGTGGCGCTGCGCCCCGACCTCACCGAAGAGCAACGCGGGGCGGTGCGCTACGACTTCGACCAGACGTTGATGTCGCACACCCTGCCCTGGGTCGAGGACCTGCACAGCGACCCCGACGCCATGCGCCGCCTCGCCGCCTCGTCCCATCCGCTCATCCGCCGCAGCGTGGCCCGCGCCCGGCATCTTCCACCGGACGTCATGGAGCGTCTGTCGCGGGACGAGGACCGGGTGGTCCACCTGTTCCTCGCGGAATCGTGCGACGACGCGCCCGCCGACCTGCTGCTGGAGGTCTGGCGCTGGTGGGACGGCAGCTTCAGCCACCCCGACCGCCCCCGCAGCCACCCCCACTTCCCCCGCGCGGGGCTGCTGCGCCATGTCGACGACCCCAGTGGACGAATGCGCCGCCTGGCCCTGGACGATCCGCAGTCCAGCGCCGCTGACGTCGCGCGCCTCGCCCGGGACCCCGAGGCCGAAGTGCGTCAACGCGCAGCCGAGGACCCCCGGCTGTCCCCCGGCGACGCGGTACGGCTGCTGAACGACCCGGCGGACCACGTGCGCGGGACCGCGACGCGCCATCCCCACCTGCCGTCCCGCGTCCTGGCCGGGCTGCTGCACGACCGCGACACGGCCTGCGTGGCGGTCACCAACCCGGCGATCCCGGTCCCCGTCCTGCACCGCATCCTGGACGCGGCCGCGGCAGCGGTGGCCGCCCGGCGGTGACCAAAGATCGTGTTCGCGGTGAAGGCCCGGCGCTGGCCGGCGGCCAGGACGATGGGGAAGTCCTCGGTGGTGTGGACGGCCGGGGCTGTCCAGCTCGGCGAGGAGGACCAGGAGCTCGGGGATGGGCAGCGGGATGCGGTGGCCGGGATGGGGCGGCCCGCCCCCGGGCGGAAACGTCCGGGGGCGGGGTGGTGCGGTCGGCGAGATGCCGGCTCAGCCGAGCGGGTTGGCCGTGTCGTGCAGGGTGGCCAGGGCCGGGGCGTACATGCGGGCCTTGATGGTGCCGAGGGTGTCGCCGGCCTTGTTCACCTGAGCCTGGGCGATCTCGATCGCGGTGGAGCGCACGGCGTCCTCGGCGACCGCCTGGTCGACGATGCCGGCAGCCGCTGCGTCGGTGCCGCCGTAGCGGCGGGCGGTGAGCATGGCCTCGTGCGCGGTCTGCGGCGCCAGCCGGGACTGGATCAGGGCGGCCATGCCGGGGGTGAAGGGGATGTTGATGTCCGCTTCGGGCAGGCACCAGTAGCCGCGGTCGGCGCGCATGACGCGGAAGTCGTGGGCGAGGGAGAACATCGCGCCGGCGGCGAAGGTGTGCCCCTGCAGCGCGGCCACCGTGACGACCGGCAGCGACAGCATCCGCGCGAACAGCTCGTGTACGAAGACGACGTAGTCCTGGTGCTGGTCGGCATGGGCGAACAGCCAGTCCAGATCGAGCCCGTTGGAGTAGAACTTGCCGGTGGCGGCGGTGACCAGGGCGCGGGGGCCTTCCGCCTTCTCCACCTCGTCGAGCGCGGCGCTGACGGCGGTGAGCCAGTCGGGGTGAAAGCGGTTCTCTCCGTCTCCGAGGTCGAGGACGAAGACGTTGTCCTGACGGTCGAGCGAGGGCATGGCGACTCCTTCGGACTGAGCTGGCTCGGGGCGAGAAGGACTGCGGGCTAGGCCCCGGACCGAGGTCCGGAGTCGGCGCCTGGGCGGTCCCGCAGGGCGTACAGGACAAGGTCGTGGATCTCGGCGGCGGCGGCCTCGATCGGGGCGGTGCTCTGTTCGGCCCGGCACATGATCACCGCGCCTTCGACCGCCGCGATGACGAAGGCACCGAGCCGGCGGCTGCGTTCCTCGGTCAGGCCGTGCCGCAGGAAGAGGCCCGCGAGGGCTTCCTGCCAGCGGGCGAACACGGCGGCGGCGGAGCGGGCCAGCTGCGGCGCGTCGTCGTTCGTCTCGACGGCCACCGCCACGATGGGGCAGCCGGCCCGAAAACCGCTCTCGACCAGCCGGTCACGCCACAGCACGAAGAACGCGTCGACGGCCTCCACCGGATCGTCCGCCTGCATCGCGGCATCGATCAGACCCGCGATGAAGTCCCCCGCCAGCGCCACCGCCTCATCGATGAGCTGCGCCCGCCCACCAGGGAAGTGGTGATACACCGAGCCCCGAGGAGCCCCGCTGTGCGCGAGCACCCGGTCCACGCTGGTCGCGCTCGCCCCGTACTCACGTAGCAGAGCAGCGGCACTGAGGACCATCCGCTCCCGGCTCTTGCGCGGACTCACGCGCCACCACCCTCCCGTCGACAGGGCGGCCCACCAAGCGGGCTACCTGCCGGTAACTTATGGGATATGGCATAGAACATGCAAGGAGGTTGCGGCAGTCATTCGTCAGTGCGGACAGATGCCGCTCCGGCGAGGCAGCGCACTCGAAAAGAGCGGGCCGGCCGGCGAGGCTTCGCGCACGACCGCAGCCTCCGGCCCTCACGGCGTCGGGTGGCCGGGCGTATAGCGCGCCGCTCCCTGCGCATGACGGGCTTCCCGCCGATACGTTCGGTCGAGGGGCACGCGCTCAGGTCAACACCTCGATCAAGCTCGCCGCCGGCGTGGCGGAGGCGCTGCCCGCCATCCACCGTGGTGCCGGGATGGACCGCCGGGCCGCGCTACTGACGTGCGCGACGGATGCGTACGGGTCCGCGCGCCTCGGTCTCGACGACGGGCCGCCCGCCCTGGGTCACCTCGACCTTGCCGGCCGCCACCAGCCGCCAGGCTGCTCGACGGGCTGGTTCCATCAGAGCTCGCCAGCCCTCGTCGTCGCCCTCGTAGACCTCGCGCGCGGCGTCGGACGGACAGATCGAAGCAGTGTCGGCGCGGCGCTCCAGCAGGCTCATAATGACCCGCTCCAGTCGCCGAGTGAGCTGTCGATCCGTCTCCGCCACGCAATCCAGTGTGGCACCGTTTGCCCAGCTGATGAGGTCGGCCCAGGCGGCCCCGTACCGGTGTGGCGCCCCCTGGGCTTCCTCACCTACGTCCCCACAGCGCCTCGACTGCATGGTGCGGCTCCGGCGGGTCCACTCCCCGCAGTCGGTCGAGGTCCGCTTCGGCACCTCGCCAGCCGTGGCCGTCGACGCCGCGCTCTGCACCACGGAACCGTCGACACGGTGTTCGCCGCCCACCCCGAGGTCGGCTGGGAGCAGCTGCACACGGTGGAGGAAGGCCGGCGCTCCCCGCCCCTCGCTCTGCAGCCCGCCACGGCCTGGCCGCGGCGAGGTCAACGGGGAAGCTCTCCGTCTGTTGCGTGAGGGAGCGTTCTCGTCTCCGGCCGGTCCCGCCACGAGACGGGGTGGTGAGCACACGTGAGCGAGGTGGCTGGAATGCGTGTTGAATCCCCGAACGGTCAGCCCTAGGTTCGGCCCACGCATATCGTGCGACACGGGGGAAGACAATGAAGCTGGCCGACCTGTCAGGGCGTCTGAAAGTGCGGGCTTCCACTGCTTCGGTGGCCGTCGGAGCCGCTATGGCCGTTTCGATGCTGGTTGCGTCTCCAGCCGCAGCCATGTGGATCGACCCAAACCCGGGACCTGCACCCGACAACTGCGCGCCCGGTAACGTCTGCGTCTATGCCGCTTTGATCCCAGTCGGCATGGCACCCGAACACCGGTACTACTACTACGGCTCGTACAACTTCGTGAATGAGTTCGACGATCACACCGTGTGGAACAACCAGACCGGCGGAGCCCGCGCGCTGCTGTGCCTTGGCTACAACGGCACCAACTGCACCGTCACCATTCCCGCCGGCCAGGCGTTCCACGGATCGCTCACGCCGTACAACTCGATCAAGCTGATCTCCTGACGCGCGCCGGGCCGTACGAGCCGGCACCCGAACGGAAGCCGGCCGCGGTGGAAGGCATGACCATGTGACGTGGCCCTTGCCACCGCAGGGCCCCACCGGCTCCAGAAGGCCGCACTCAGGTGTTGGCCGCCCCGTAGTGCAGGACACTTTCCTGCGGAAGCAGGTAGCCGATCGCGCGCTCCTCCGGCAGCTCGCCTGCCAGCGTCGCCGCATCGGTGCATCCGGAGACTTCCCAGCCGATCACGCCGAGGCTGAACATCGCCTGCTTGAAGGTCTGGGTCCCGATGACCGCGAGCCAGTCGTCCATGACAGCGGACCTGAAGAACGGTCGGCCGTCCCAGTAGGCGATACCCGCCTTGTCCAGCGCTCCGAGGGGGACGTAGAAATCCAGCCAGTCACTGCTGTCGTCACCTCCGCGGACCGCCACGCAACCGCACACGGCCAGCCGGCCGGTCGGCAAGCGGACCTGACCGTGGAGGTGGCCGAATTCGGCGAGGGAGGCAACCGTGCATGGCACGGGCTCCTGTTCCTGGGGCTCACGGTCGTTGAACGCGAATGACCCCTGCACACCTGCTGCGGACCACAGAGCGCTCAGGACTGCCTGTATCTCCGCGTCATCAGTTGACCCGATCTCGATCGCCAGTTCGTAATAGCCGCCGGACCAGTTGGTCTGGTCACGGAATGAGGCAGGATTCGGCATGACGCGATCATGCAGCACGCCCCGGTCGCTTGACACCCCCATTTCGGTGCTCAGCTGAACCGATCGAGATGACCTCGAGAGGTCGTTTTCATCTGTTACGCCTGGATACGTGCCTGGCGGCGGAGACCGCCTGCTTCACGACGTCGACCAGCCCGGTCGCCGACTTCGAGGCCGGCCACGTCCTCACCCAGCGCGGCGACCGTGCCGGGGACGTCGATGCCGGGAGTGTGCGGCAACGCCACCGGGATGGGGCTCTGCGTGAAGCCCCCGCGGATGTTGCCGTCGCCACCGCCGAACGATGTCGCGGCGACCCGGATCAGAATCTGCCCGGTGCCGGGGACGGACTGCTCGACGTCCTCGAACCCGTAGGTCCACCGCATGAGTGTGCCGTCACCGTCGGGGTTGAGGTGGAACTCGCCTCGGACGCCGACTGCGGGGCGGGAGAGGACGTTGAGCGGGGCACCTGATCGGAGCCGACGAGTCGGGACAGGAGGTTCAGCGGGCCAGCAGGCCCTGGATCGCCGCTGCGATCTCGTCGGGTGCCTCCTCGGCCATGAAGTGCCCCGCTCGGGTCAGCCGGTGGTCCAGGTCCGGCGCCCACGCCTTCCACACCTCGGCAGCGTCGTAGCCCAATTGCGCGCCCCAGTCCTGCTGGACGACCGTCACGGGCATGGCCAGCTGCGATCCGGCATCCAGGTCCGCTTGGTCGTGTATGACGTCGATGCCCGCCGAGGCCCGGTAGTCCGCGACGATCGACGTCACTGCCGAGGCGCTCGCCCGCAGGTATGCGGCACGCACATCCTCGGGGATGGCGGTCGGGTCGTTGGCCCAGGCGTCGAGGAACGAGCCGAAGAACGCGTCCGCACTGCCTGCGATCATCGTCTCCGGCAGGCCCGGCGGCTGCGCCATCAGGAAGAGGTGGTAGCCGACCGCCGCCGAAGCGCCATGCAGGACATTCCACATGTCGAGCGTCGGCACGATGTCGAGGATGCCCAGGTGCGTGATGGTTTCAGGGTGGTCCAATGCCGCTCGGAAGGCGACCAGGGCGCCCCGATCGTGGCCGACGAGGGCAAAGCGCTCGTGGCCGAGCGCCGCCGCCAGAGCCACGACGTCAGCGGCCATGGTGCGCTTCGCGTACACATCGGGGTCGGTGGCCGTCGGCTTGTCGCTGGCGCCGTAGCCCCGCAGGTCGGGGCAGATAACGGTGTGCTCGTCGGCGAGCCGCTCGGCGACGTGTCGCCACATCAGATGAGTCTGGGGAAATCCGTGCAGCAGCACGACCGGGATGCCGTTGCCTCCCACGGCGGCAGCCAGCTCCACACCGTCCGCACCGGGTAGGCGGATGTGATCGAAGCCGGGAATGGTGAGCGTCATGAGGGATCGTCCTTTCGGGTCGGGAACGCGACCGGCTCAGCTTGGGCGACGGCGATCAGCAGCCGATCAGTACGGTTGGGCACAGCCGGCCCCGGCACGGAGGATGGGGACATGCGAATCGACGTGCTCGGTGTGGTGCGGGCCCTCCATGACGACGGCAGCCCGGTTGACCTGGGCGGACCCCGCCATCGTGAGGTACTCGCCCGGCTCGTCGCCGCCGAGGGACGGATGGTCACCACCGACACCCTGGTCGATGACCTGTGGACCGATCCGCCGGCCCGCGCCGTGGGCGCTCTGCGTACGTTCGTCGCCGCGCTGCGCCGCGCCCTCGAACCCGAACGGCCGCCCCGCAATCCGCCACGCGTCATCGTCACCGAAGGTCCCGGCTACGCGCTGCGTCTGCCGCGCGAGGACGTGGACGTCCATCGGTTCCAGGACACCCTGACCCGAGCCCGCCGCAACCCCGACGCGGTGACCGACCTCGGCACGGCACTCGCGACCTGGCGCGGGCCCGCCTACGCCGATGTGAACGGCTCCGCATGGGCGCAGCGCGAGCGGACCCGGCTGGAGGAGCTGAGGTTGGAGGGGGTGGAACTGCGCGCCCGCATCCTCCTCGACTCCGGGGAAGGGGCCGATCTCGTCGCCGAACTGGGTGCCCACGTCGCCGAACAGCCGTGGCGCGAGCCGGCCTGGGGGCTGCTTGCCCGCGCGCTGTACCGCGCGGGCCGCCAGGCCGACGCGCTGGCCACCCTCCGCCGCGCCCGCGCGATGCTCGTCGACCAACTCGGACTCGACCCCGGTGCCGGCCTTCAGCGTCTGGAGACGGACATCCTCAAAGGGGCCGCGCCCCCCGAAGGAACACGTACCACGTGGACCGGCCATGGTGTCCGGCTCGGCCCGCGCACCACCGTGGATCTGGCCCGCACCCTCGCACTGGCGGGTGGCGACGCCCTCGTCCACTCGCGGCGCGACCGCCTCGCCGCCATCCAGGCGGCGGAACGCACGGGAGACCTCTCCCTGACCGCCCGAGTCATCGGCGCCTACGACGTGCCCGCCCTCTGGAGCCGGGCCGACGACCCCGAGCAGTCCCGCGCCGTCGTCGCGGCTGCCGAGCGCACGCTCACCGCGCTCGGCTCAGACGGCCCCGCCGACCTGCGCGCCCGCCTCCTGGCCACGATCGCCACCGAGAGCCGGAGCGCCGATCTGTCCGAGACCGAGCGGAAGCGCGCGCAGCAGGCGGCGAGTCAAGCCGAGGAGCTGGCACGGGACCTGGCCGATCCTGCCCTGCTGGCCTTCGCCCTCAACGGGGTGTTCCTGCAGTCCTTCACCCGCCTCGGCCTCGCGGCCGCACGAGACAGGACCGGCGCCGAGATCCTCGACCTGGCCACCCGGCACGAGCTGCCGAACTTCGCCGTACTCGGCCGACTCGTCCGCCTGCAATCCGCCTCGGCCCTCGGCGACCTCGACGCCGCGACCTCGCACGCCCGTGCAGCCGACCAGCTCGCCGCCACCACCGAGGCGCCTCTTGTCTCCGTCCTCACCGGGTGGTTCAGGGCGCGGGCCACGGCCGCCCGCAGCACCGAACCCGGCGGACCGACCGCCGCCACGGCCGCAGCGCAGTACCGCGCTCCCGAAGACGCCCTCCGGACGGCCGGAATGGCAGGGCTGCACCGCGGCCTGTTCCCACTCGCCCTACTGGGCCTGCGCCTGCTGCACGACCGGCCCGCGCCCGTCGACCCGCACCTCGACTGGGGCCCGTACCGACCCTGGGCGCGACCCCTCGTGCTCCTCGCTCAGAACCGGGGCGAGGAGGCCCGAACAGCCCTCGCCGCGGTGCCGGAACCACCGCGTGACCACATGCAGGAGGCCATGTGGTGCCTGACCGCCCGCGCCGCTGTACGCCTTGACGAGCGCACCATCGCCGCGCACGCCGCGGCTGTCCTGCGCGATGCCTGCGCGGAACACGCCGGTGCCGCTAGCGGAATGCTGACCCTGGGCCCGGTGGCCCGGTACCTGGCAGAGGCGGAAGCGTGCGCCGGAGCGGGGTAAGCCAGTGGAGAGGGCAGCGGCCATGATCCGGTCGTCCAGGCCGGGGGCGCGGTGGCCGTCGCGCAGGACGAGGGCGAGGTGGCTGCGCGCTTCGGCGAGCAGGCGCCGACGGTGGAACCGGCCGCCGTCGTTCCGCACGCACACCACCGCGGCGACGTCGACAGTCGAACGCCAGAGACGGCGATCCACGCAAGACGGCGTGCGGTGGGGACGTGCGCCGGTGGCGACAGCAGGGGGGTGAGTCCCTGGTGCCGCCCCCGGCGCGGTGCGTTTGTCAGCTGACGTTGACCGCGGTCCAGGCCGCGGCGACCGTCTTGGCTTCGGTGCTGTCCGCGCCGTACAGGTCCGTTGCCGCCTTCAGGGTGCCTTCGCGGGCTGCCTTGTAGTCGGTCTTCGAGGTGAAGTACGTGGTCAGCGCCTTGTACCAGATCTGCAGGGCCTTGTCGCGGCCGATGCCGGTGACCTTGGAGCCGTCCTGGGTGGGTGAGTCGTAGCCGACGTCGTTGATCTTCTTCGCGCCGCTGCCCTCGGCGAGGAGGTAGAAGAAGTGGTTGGCGACGCCGGAGGAGTAGTGCACGTCCTTGTTGCCGACGTCCGCGGACCAGTAGTCGGCGGAGCCGCCGTCCTTGCTGGGCTTGTCCATGTAGCGCAGCGGGGTGCCGTCGCCGTTGATGTCGATCTTCTCGCCGATGAGGTAGTCGCCGACGTCGGTGGAGTTGTCGGCGTAGAACTCCACGCCGGTGCCGAAGATGTCGGAGGTGGCCTCGTTGAGGCCGCCGGACTCGCCGGAGTACTCCAGGCCGGCGGTGTGGGAGGTGACGCCGTGGCTCATCTCGTGGCCGGCGACGTCCAGGGAGGTGAGGGGGGCGGCGTCCTTGGTGCCGTCGCCGTAGGTCATGCAGAAGCAGCTGTCGTCCCAGAAGGCGTTCACGTAGGCGTTGCCGTAGTGGACGCGGGAGTAGGCGCCGACGCCGTCGTTCTTGATGCCGCTGCGGTTGAAGGTCTTCTTGTAGAAGTCCCAGGTCTCCTGGGCGCCGTAGGCGGCGTCCGCGGCGGCGGTGGCCGCGTTGGAGACCTTTCCGTCGCCCCAGGTGTCGCTGTCCTGGGAGAACAGTGTGCCGGTGCCGTCGGAGCCGTGGTCGAGGTTGTAGGTCTTGTGGCCGCCGCGGGTGCCGTCGGTGAGGGCGTACGACGATCCGGACTGGGTGCTGGTCAGGTCGACCTTGCCGCTGTACTGGGTGTTGCCGACGCCGGTCTCGATGCCCTGGTACTGGAAGAGCTTCTTGCCGGTGGCCGCGTCGGTGATGACGTGCAGCTGGTTCGGGGTGCCGTCGTCCTGGAGGCCGCCGACGACCGTCTCGTAGGCGAGGACGGGCTTGCCGGAACCGGCCCAGATCACCTTGCGGGCGCCGTCCGCGGCGGCCTTGGCGGAGCCGAGGGTTCTGGCGGCGGAGACCGCCTGCTTCTCGGCCTTGGCGGCGGTGATCTGCGGCTTGAGGGAGGCGACCTTGATGGCCGACTTGTTCGCCTTGGTGACGCCCTCGGACTTGCCGGACTTCGCCGTGTGGACGATCAGGTCGCCGCCGAGCACCGGCAGGCCGGCGTAGGTGCGCTCGTAGCGGGTGTGGACGGTGCCGTCGACGTCCTTGACGACGTCCTTGACGACCAGCTTCTCCTTCGTGCCCAGACCTATTCGCTGCGCCGTGGTGGCGGAGCCGGCCTGCGCCGTCTGGATCAGGGTGGTGCGGGCGGCGGCCGACAGGGTGGTCGGGGCCGCGCCGAGCGGCTTCGCGGCCGCGGGTTCGGCCGGGATCTGGGCCGAGGCACTGGTGGCCAGGCCCGTGGACAGCAGGGCTCCGGCCGCCACCGCGGTCGCGATGGCCAAAGTGGTGCGCTGGTGACGCGCGTTGAGGAGGCTCACGAACAAAAGCTCCTTGTTGTGGGGGGAACGATGCCGGGCCGGTATGGGGCCGGCCCGAACAGCTGTGGAATGGGTGGTTCGTACAGCGGGTGAACAGAGACTGACATGAATGACATGCCCATGTCACTACCCGTTGGGTGATGTTTATCGAGAATCGGCCGACCACTCCCACCAGGGAAAACGGCATGCCGAAGGCGCCGCGCGCGTCGGCGCGGCCAGCGGCAGTCGGCTCTGCGTGAACCGGCCTGACTGCCCTGCTCGACACGTGCCGCGTCAGCGGCGCAGGATCGTGCGCACGGCCGGCGGTTCAAGGGGCCGGGACCCCACCGCCGCGCACCATCGGCTCTTTCGCGCCGGTGACCGGCACGCCAAGGCCGACGCCTGCGTCGCGTCACTGCGGCTGTCCGCCAGCGGCGGACGCGTGGGTGTCAGGCTGCGCAGGTGTCGAGCATGGACGACAGGGCCGTCCTCTCCTGGCCGGTAGTGGTCAGTCTCCAGGTGGAGTTGATGTGCGTGCAGTCCTCGGCATAGGTGCACCATGCGGTCGATGCCGCCTTGGCGACCTCGGTGACCGTGGCGCCGTCATACGCCGAGTACCGGCAGCCGGACGCGGGCCGACAGCTGCTCGGCTTGTCCTGCACGTCCTTGCCGTCGCGGGCGCGGACCGTCTGCCGGGTGGTACATCCGTCCGGCTGGGTGGACCGGATGTCGAACGCGTCCCGGGCGTGGCCGTCCATCGAGTGCGGGGCGTCCACGGTGAGCGCGGCCGGCTCCTGCCGGGCGATCGCCGTCGACGGCGGATCGGCCAGGGCGGGGGCCCGAGCCGGCACCGATCAGGAGTAAAGCGGTTGCGGGCAGGCCAAAGACTGCGCGGCGCATGAAGTCTCCAAGTGGTGTGGGGGGTTGGAGATGTGTGCATGAGGAAACCGCACTTGCCCCGTGGTGCGCCACGCGCGTTGACGAGATGTGACAACTCCCCCACGTGACCTTCACCCGACGGTCATCGCCGCCCCGTGCACCGGCCGGCCGCGCGCCTCGGCCCCCTGTCCTCTCCCGATGTGAGGTTTCCGCCATCAACGGACGCGCACCGAGGCGTCCACGTGGTGGCTGTCCAACAGGGCGGCCACGCTGTAAGCCCTCGCCGGGATCGGCCTTGGCTTCTGCATCCCGCAGCCGCTCTCCGGTGGGGGCGCTCAAAGCACCGACGCCCGAGACAGGGGTCGCCGCTCGGCTGCTTCGGCTGCTCCTGCTGCTCGTGAACGCCGCCCTGCATCTCTTGCGCTCGTGAACGCCGCCCTGCTCTCGTCCGTCGGCGGCGCCAAGACCGCCCCGGTCAGGACCGGCTGGTCGCCCTGGCGTGGAGATGGTTCAGGGCGGTCACGACCGCGGTGTTGCGGTACCACCCCAGCCACCTGCCGACCTGACCGCCGATGTCCTGCAGCGCGCTCAGCTGGGCGGGGGCCAAGTCGTGCAAGGGATGCTCGTGATGGGAGGAGATCATCCCGATCACGGTGCCGTTCGGGCGGAGCAGGGGAACACTGTGGCATGCGCGGCTGCCCGTCTGCAGAATCACCTGACGGGAACCGTCGTCGAAAGTGTCCGAGGCGGCGACGTCCTTGACGGTCACCTGGCGGCGGTCCAATGCCGCCTGGGCACACGAGGTCGTCGAGGCGCCGACGAAGGCGAAGTAGTCGCTGAAACAGCGGTTCACCCCGACGTGCCTGGCCATGCGCAGCATGCCGTTCTCCACCAACTGCACATTGCCCATGCGGGCGCCGGTCACGGACAGAGTCCGGCGCAGGGCAGCGGTGAGGACGGCGCCGGGGCTGTCGAACCTCGCTCCGACCGCTCGCAGGGCCGGCACCGGCGGTGCGGCACCGTACGGACGGCTGGGTACCCAGGCGGGGGCGTCCGGGCTGGGGACGGGGAGATGCGCGGCGACGTCGGCCAGGGTATGCAGTTTGATGTTGCACTGCTGAGACGAGTCACGGAGCAGGTCGAACGCCTCCTGCCGCGAGGACAGCCGGTAGTGCTTCACGAGCAGTTCCTCGGCGCGGGCGACACCAGCATGGGCCAGCCGACGATTGCGCTCATCGACGGCCGCCCCTGCCACCTCCCGCGTCTCGAGCCCAGATTCCGCGGCAGCCGACGGGGCGGGCACGTGCTGATGTTCGGTCATTGACGGGCCTCCCCGATTTATGGCAACACCTCCACGCCAGCGCGTGGCGGCGCGTGTGCGCACGAGCGGAGCACTGCGGTGCCTGCCGACCGAAGCACCACCCCCCAACCCTAACCACGCCCCACCCCACGCCCGCCAGAGGGCATTCCACGGGCGGCCACCCGGCGCGGCGGCGCATGTGGGCTTGGCCGGCCCGAATGGCTCCTTCCTCCCCCGGGCACCGGAGGAGGCCTTGCCGGTGGTGCGCAGCGCCGTACGCGAGGACGAGCACGACAGCTGCGCGCAGTGCCTCCGGGCGTTCGAACAACACGGCGAGTGCCGGCCAGGTACTGCTGCCCGCGTACGGGCGGGCTACACGCCTCGGTTTCGCGACGCGACGGCGCCGATCAGGGGCCTCACCGACTATGCCGCCGACCTGCTCACCACCCCTGCCCCCGGCATATCGACGCCATCGGTCTTCCCATCGTTTCCGGGTGGACCCGCCCATGGCGAGCAGTACGGTGAACAAGCCGTCGGGATCCGTCCAGCGCGGCCCTGCCGTCCCGAAATCGTCCGCCTGGCTCGTTGTCTTCCCACGACCTCAGCCATGCGCCTCCGTGTCGAGGCGTGCAAGCCCCTGTTCCCAGCGTCGTCGGCGCTCGTCCTCAGTCTGGTCCCACCAGGGGGTGCCCCGTTCGCCCAGCGCGATTTTTGCCCGGTTCACGCGTACCCGCGCTGCCCGCTCGGCCCGCGCATCGCCTGCAGTCGTCGCGGAGCGCACCGCGCGACGAGCCGCCATGAGGTGACGTCGAAGGCGAGCGACGATTTCCTCTGGGATAGCCGGATCGGTTGCGCGCCATTTCCTTCCTCTGATGACGACGAAGTGCCCGTCGGGAGTTCTCTCCGGTGACTGGTGTGCTCCCACGCGAACGATTCTGACCACTCGAGTCCGTCCCGGCGCGAAGCCAAGGCAGAAGTCGGCACGGGGCAGTGCCGGCTTTCTTCATCGGCCGACACGCAACCGTCACGCGTCTCGTGTGACCACGCACTCCGCCACGCTTTCAGAGGAAGACGCGCGCCACCTCCAGCCACTTCTGAGCGTCCTCGCCGGTCGCCGTCATGTTGGTCTCGGACCAGGGGCGCCGCCGGGTGACACACAGGCAGAAGTCGATAGCGCCGCCCTGTACCCGTTGCGCGGCAGCCTCGGGGCCCCACACCCAGGTCCGTCCGTCGGGTGCTGCCAGCTCGACGCGGAAGGGGTCCTCCGGCTCAGGCAGTCCGACGGCGGCGAAGGACAACGCCCGTCCCAACACCCCCAGCGCCGCCACGTGCCGCAGTCGATCCGTCGGGCGGTGCGGCACGCCCACAGCGTCGAAGACGTCCTGCCCATGTGCCCAGGTTTCCATCAGACGAAGGGGCGTCATCAGGGCCGGGGTCACCTTCGACATGTACCAGGGGAATGCGTGGTTCCATGGCGTGTCGCGCAGTGCCGCCGCCAGTTCCGCTCGGCCGGCCCGCCACTCGTCCAGGAGTACCGACCGCGGTTTGGCCGCTCCCGCGGCGGCGGCCTTGTCCGCGTACCCTCTGCCTTCGGCTTCCGCCCGCCTGAGCTCGGAGCCGAACGCGTCCGGAGTGCGTAAGGCGATGAGTGCGTTCGCGTCCGCCCACGCGAGGTGGGCTATCTGGTGGGCGACCGTCCAGCCCGGTGCCGGTGTCGGCACGGACCAGTCGTCCACCGCGCTGACCAGGACGTCGAGTTCGTCGCCCTCAGCCACCAGCGCGGACAGGACACCGGCGTCGTCTACATCGGGGACGGCGAGGTTGTAGTTCAACATGTGCGCCATGGTGCCACTCCCTCCTGACCAACGGCGGAGACGAAGTGTGCGGGCAATTCCGATGCCGCCGGAGTCAGCCCACTCGGTGGTGGGGCCCGTGGCACCAAGGGACCACCGTGCTTCCTCGACGGCGGCGGAGGGCGCGTTGCCTACCCGGTGCCCTGACACGGGGCAGGACGCCGTCGGGGGCCCGTCCGGCCGGTGTGTCACGCACGAGCCGTGCGCAGCGGCCCCGCAGACAGGAGGAGCAGGGTTCCACT
>NZ_JBVJYH010000035.1:0-68192 GCF_055600785.1 Streptomyces sp. NPDC038200 | reverse complement strand
GACAGGCCGATGCCGCCGGCGTGCTTGGAGAGCCGGGCGACCTGGTGGTAGCGGCCGTAGATGGAGTCCAGCTCGTCCAGGGGGGAGTCGAGCAGGTAGCACGCGGACATCTGCGGGTGCGGGGTGCCGGAGTTGAACAGGGTGGGGGAGGACGGCATGTAGTCCAGGCGGTTCATCAGGCCGTAGAGGGCCGCCACTTGGTCCACCGACCGTTCCGAGTGGTCCTCCGCCAGACCGCTCGCCACGCGCAGCATGAAGTGCTGGGGCGTCTCCACGACCTTGCGGGTGACCGGATGGCGCAACAGGTATCGGGTGTAGAGGGTGCGCAGGCCGAAATAGCCGAACCGGTCGTCGGCGCCCTCCGCCACGGCGGAGTCGACCAGCGCGTCGAGCCGCTCGGCGTGGGTCCGGACGAAATCCGCGGTGCCGTCCGCGACGAGCCCCTCACGGTGGCCGAGCGCGACCGACTCGGTGAAGGACGTCACCCCCTGCGCGCCGACCTCACGGCGGATGCCGATCGTCAGCAGCCGGGCGGCCAGCTTCGAGTAGGCGGGGTCCTCGGCGATGAGGCCCGCGGCGGCCTCCGTGGCCAGCTCGCGCAGCTCCGCCTCGTCGGCCCGCGCGGACCGGCCGCGCAGCGCGGCGGCGGCGACCCGGCCAGGGTCGGCGTCGGGCAGGTCGGCGGTCAGCTCGGACAGCGTCCGCAGCAGCGCGGGCTCCAGATCTTGCTGCAGTTGCTCCTCGGTGAGCGAGGCCGGACGGCTCGGAGCCATGGTCACGTGGTGCTCCCTCGTTGAATGGAAAACGTGGCCCGGGACACAGGGGAGGCAAGGCGTGGCAAGACAGACGCCAGTGCCCGAGGGGCCCGCTGTGCCGTGGGCGTCTCAGGTGTCGCCGAAATCAGGTGGGAGCATACATCTTGTGTCTCCCCTGGCAACGGACCCCAGATGTAGTGTCCCGAGGTGTGTTCGTTGTTCGGACAACGAACGAAATCAGAGCTCCGGAGCCAGGCGAGACAAGGGTTCCGCGGGCTCTTCGGCGACGCCTGTGGAGGGTGCGCGGCCGGGCCCCGGCCGGTCGGGAAGCGGGGTGTGGCGGGTGGGAAGGAAGCGACGGCGGCTCAAAGATGGCCGAAAGTCGTCAGTGTGTTCGCCCCCCGCCGGACCGGCCTCGCGAGACGGCCACAACTCGCCCGAACGGTCGGGCAGTTCGGCGGTCGCCGGTCCGGCTCGGCGGCTCGGTCGGACCGGTCGGTTCGGCGGGTTGGCGGCTCGGTCGGACCGGTCGGTTCGGCGGGTCGCCGGTTCGTGCGGACCGGTCGGCTCGGCGGCTCGGTCGGACCGGTCGGTTCGGCCGTCGGTCCGGCCTGCCTCACTCCTCGAAGAGTGCCTCCTGCTCGCCCTCCGTGCTCCGCCGCACCCGCTGGTTCCGCGTCCCCACCACCACGGCCGTCGCCGCCGCCGTCACGCCGAGGGCGACCGGGACCATCCAGCCGCGGTCGAAGACGTGTCCGAGGGCATGGTCGAGGGAGAGCCGGCCGGGCCCGGAGACGGCGAGACCGGCCGCGGCCAGCCCCAGGCTCGCCGCGTACTCGTAGCCGCCCTCCTGGGCGAAGAAGCCGTTGGGCAGATGCACCGACGCCGCCCCCGCCATCGCGCCGGCCGCCGCCGCGCCCGCCGCCGGGGTCGCCAGGCCCAGCGCCAGCAGCACCCCGCCGCCGGTCTCCGCCAGGCCCGCCGCCGTCGCGCTCGCCCTGCCCGGCGCGTAGCCGACGGACTCCATGAACTGGCCGGTACCCTCCAGGCCGTGCCCGCCGAACCAGCCGAACAGCTTCTGCGCGCCGTGCGCCGCCAGCACCCCGCCAGTGCTCAGCCGGAGCAGCAGCAGGCCCAGATCACGTCGGTCGTAACAGCTCACGGTGACTCCCCAGCAGACAGGCGGACAGGTCCCCTCCCGCGACTCCACCCTCGCACCGCCGGCCCCGCCCGGCCCGCCCTGGCTGCCGTTCGGGTGGCGGGCCCCGGGAAGCGGTGTGAGCCTGGCGGCATGACGATTCAGCCAGCCAAGCTCAGCGATCCGGCCGTCCGGGCCTTCGTCCACGCGGTCAACTCCCACGACCGCGAGGGCTTCATGTCGCTGCTCGCGCCGGGGGCGACCATGTCCGACGACGGCTCCGACCGTGACCTCGCCGACTGGATCGACCGGGAGATCTTCTCCTCCCACGGACACCTGGACGTCGACAGGGAGTCGAACGGCGGCCGGACCCTCCGCGCCCGCTACCGCAACGACACCTGGGGCGAGATGCAGACCAAGTGGTCCTTCACGGTCGACGACGGCGGGCAGATCACCCGCTTCGAGACCGGGCAGGCCTGAGCGGACCGCGGCGGCCCCGCCCGCGCGGGCGCATCGACTCCCGGCGCCCCGGGGCGCGGGGACCAGAACCTGTGGGCCACCCTCGATCAAGGGTGTGTAAGGGCTGAGAAACCGGGGTAGTTCATCGGTTTTTCATAACGCGGCAAATTCCGGACCGTCCCCGCCCTCCGATCGGGAATCCCCTGCTCGAAGCGGTGTACGGTCCCCGGGTGCGTGAATGTTCCCGGCTCAGCCGACGTGCCGTCCTCGGGCTGACGGCCGCCGCCCTTCCCCTGTCCGCCGCCCTCCCCCTGTCCACGGCCACCGAGGCCGCCGCCGCCACGGTCATCGGCGGCGAACGGCTGGCCCGTACCGGTGTCCAGGTCCGGGGCGCTTCCGGGCTGCCCAGGAAGCTGACCGCCCACTCGTGGCTGGTCGCCGACTGCACGAGCGGCGAGGTGCTCGCCTCGTTCGACGCGCACCGGCGGCTCGCACCCGCGTCCACGCTGAAGATGCTGTTCGCGGACACCGTGCTGAAGAAGTTCGACCGCGCCCAGCGGTACAAGGTCACCGACGCCGACCTCGCCGACGTCCCCGCCGGCTCCAGCCTGGTCGGCATCAAGCCCGGCATCACCTACACCGTCGAGCAGTTGTGGCAGGGCGTGTTCCTGCGCTCCGGCAACGACGCCGTGCACGTGCTGTCCCACATGAACGGGGGCATCGCCGCCACGGTCGCCGAGATGCAGGCCAAGGCCGAGGATCTGCAGGCCCTGGACACCCGTGTGGTCAGCCCGGACGGCTTCGACCACAAGGGGCAGCTCTCCTCGGCGTACGACCTCACGCTCTTCGCCCGGCACGGCCTGAAGGACGCGGACTTCCGCGGCTACTGCGGCACCAGGACCGCCGACTTCCCGGCGGGCGGCAAGAAGACCTTCCAGATCCAGAACACCGACCGCCTGCTCACGGGGGCGTGGGGCCTGAAGACATATGACGGCCTGATCGGTGTCAAGAACGGCTACACCAGTCACGCCGGCAACACCTTCACCGGCGCGGCCACCCGCGGCGGGCGCACCCTGCTGGTGACCGTGATGCACCCCGAGGCCGGGGGCAACGCCGTCTACGAGCAGACCGCCGCGCTGCTCGACTGGGGCTTCACGCACGGGCGTTCGGCCCAGGCGGTGGGCACGCTGGTCGAACCGCTCAGCGAGGGCGGGGCGGGCGTGCGCCCGGCGCCGACGCGCAAGACCGTGCGGGCGGCGGCCGGCGCGCCCGGCCCGGCATCGTCCGGGGGCGGCTCGGCGTGGCAGGTCGCGGAGGGGGCGGCCGGTGCGATCGCGCTGCTGGGAGCGGGGGGCTGGGCCCTGCGCCGCCGCCTGGGGCGGACCGTGGCGACGCCCGAGGGCGAGGAGACCAGGACGGGGGGCAGGCGCCGGCGCCGGCGCTGACGGGCCGGGCCACGTCGTGCGGCGGCCGTTCCACCGACCGGTGTGCGCCCCCGCGGTCCGCCGCGGGGCCCACCCCCACCTCCCGGTCCGGTGGAACGGCCGCCGCCTCCCCCCTCGGAGTGGCTGCGGAACGTGCGTACTTCAAGTGTGAAGCTCAGGTGGAGGAAAGTTGAGCATACGTCCGTGACGGCTCGCAATGCCGCGGACGTTCGAATTCCGTTTGTGTGGGCGGGAGGGCGTGGCTCAGCCCCGCCCGATGTACGGCATCGTCGTCGCCAGTACCGTCGCGAACTGCACGTTGGCCTCCAGCGGCAACTCGGCCATGTGCCGTACCGTGCGCGCCACATCGGCCACATCCATCACCGGTTCCGGGGTCACCTCCCCGTTCGCCTGGAGTGCGCCCGTCTGCATACGGGCCGTCATGTCCGTGGCGGCGTTGCCGATGTCGAGCTGCCCGACCGCGATGCGGTACGGCCGCCCGTCCAGGGAGAGCGACTTGGTCAGGCCGGTCAGCGCGTGCTTGGTCGCGGTGTAGGCGACCGAGTGCGGGCGGGGCGCGTGGGCCGAGACGGAACCGTTGTTGATGATCCGGCCGCCCTGCGGGTCCTGCTCCTTCATCTGCCGGTAGGCCGCCTGGGCGCACAGGAACGCCCCGTTGAGGTTGGTGTCCACCACGTGCCGCCACGCCGCGTAGGACAGTTCCTCGACCGGGACGCCGCCGGGCCCGAAGGTGCCCGCGTTGTTGAACAGCAGATCCACCCGGCCGAACCGGTCCACGGTCGCCGCGAACAGCGCCGCCACGTCCTCGGGCCGGGAGACGTCGGCGGTCACGACGAGCGAGGCCGCCTCCGGCGCCGCCGTCTCGGCCGACCCCGCCGCCTCCACCGTCTCCGCCGACCCCGCCGTCTCCGCCAGTGCCGCCGTCTCCGCCAGCGGCTCGGCGCGCCGGCCGGCCAGCGCCACACGCCAGCCGGCGCGCAGCAGCTCCACGGCCACGGCCCGCCCGATCCCGGAACCGGCCCCGGTCACCACCGCGATCTTCGATTGCCTGTCAGTCATGGTTCCGCAGCGTAGGCGGGAAGTCCGCCATGCGGAATCAAGTGTCCGCCATACGGTTACCCCGCGACGGTGGCCCGCTCCTCCCCGGGATACCGCACCCCGACCCGCTCGCGCATCGCGTCCAGCGTGCGCATGACCGCGAGCGTGCCCTCCAGCGGCACCAGCGGCGACTCCTTCTCACCCGCCCGCAGCGCGCGCATGACCTCCCTCGCCTCGTGCCGCAGGCTGGTGCGCGGCCCGTCCGCCGGGTCCGCGGTGAACTCCTCGGGATCGCGGCCGTCACGGTGCAGCACGAACCGGTCCGGATGGAAGAAGCCGGACGGGACGTCGATCCGGCCGCGCGAGCCGGTGACCGAGGCGGTGACCGCCGTACCGCCCACGATGGAACAGTGCACCGAGGCCAGCGCGCCGCTCTCCCAGGACAACACGGCACCGGTCTGGAGATCGACACCCTCCGGCGACAGCACCGCGCTCGCGGTCACGGCGTCCGGCTCGCCCAGCAGCAGCTGCGCGAACGCCACCGGATACACCCCCAGGTCCAGCAGGGCCCCGCCGCCCAGCGCGGGATCCCGCAGCCGGTGCGCGGCGGGGAAGGGCCCGGCGAGCCCGAAGTCCGCGTGCACCGTGCGCACCTCGCCGATCGCCCCGTCGGCCACCAGCGCCCGCAGCCGCCGCACCAGCGGACTGCAGTACATCCACATCGCCTCCATCAGGAAGCGGTCGTGCTCACGGGCCAGCGCGACGAGTTCCTCCGCCTCGCGCAGGTTCAGCGTGAACGGCTTCTCGCACAGCACGTTCCGGCCCGCCTCCAGGCACAGCCCGGCCGCCGCGCGGTGCGCCACGTGCGGAGTGGCGACGTACACGACGTCGACGTCCTCGTCCGCCGCCAGCGACGCCCAGTCGCCGTACGCCCGCGCCACCCCGAACCTCTCGGCGAACGCCTCCGCCGACTCCCGGCCGCGGGAGGCCACCGCGGCGATCTCCGCGTCCGGCAGATCGACCAGATCCGCCGCGAACGCCGCCGCGATCCCGCCCGTCGCGAGAATCCCCCACCGCACGCGCTGCTCCGCCATGTCCCCGCCCTCGCTCATGTGTGCCTCGGCAGTGTGTACGAGCTGAGAGCATAGGTGCCGGTCGTTCCACCCAGGGAGGAGACAGATGCCCGAGCACGCGGCGGCACCGGCAGCGGCAACGGAACAGGGGTCCGGCACCACGGCGCCATCGGCCGCCACCCGCCGCACCGGCCTGCTCGTCACCTTCGTCCTCGGCGGCCTCACCGCCACCCCGCCGCTCGCGATGGACATGTACCTCCCGTCCCTGCCGGAGGTCACCCGTTCGCTCGACGCGCCCGCCGCCACCGTCCAGCTCACCCTCACCGCATGCCTGCTGGGCATGGCCCTCGGACAGCTGGTGGTCGGCCCGATGAGCGACCGCTGGGGCCGCCGCCGGCCGCTGCTCGCCGGACTCGCCGTCTACCTCGTCGCGACCCTCCTGTGCGCGGTGGCGCCGAACGTCGAGACCCTCGTCGCCTTCCGGCTGGCGCAGGGGCTGGCGGGCGCGGCGGGCATCGTCATCGCACGGGCCGTCGTACGCGACCTCCACGACGGCGTGGCCATGGCCCGCTTCTTCTCCACCCTGATGCTGATCTCCGGCGTCGCCCCGATCGTCGCGCCGCTCATCGGCGGGCAGATCCTGCGGGTGACGGACTGGCGGGGCGTGTTCGTCGTCCTCACCCTGGTCGGCGCCGCGCTCGCCGCCCTCGTCTGGCTGCGGCTGCCCGAGACCCTGCCGCCCGCCGACCGGCACCGCGGCGGAACACGGGAGGCCCTGCGAGCGATGCGCGGCCTCCTCGCCGACCTGCCCTTCACCGGCTACACGCTGGCCGGCGGCTTCGCCTTCGCCGCGCTGTTCGCCTACATATCCGCCTCGCCCTTCGTCGTCCAGGAGATCTACGGCGCCTCCCCGCAGACCTTCAGCCTGCTGTTCGGCCTGAACTCGGTCGGCCTGGTGATCGCCGGACAGGTCAACGGCAAGGTGCTGGTGGGCCGGGTCAGCCTGGACAAGGTGCTCGGCACCGGACTCGCGGTGATCGTGCTCGCCTCGACCGCCCTGCTGCTGATGGCCTCCGGCGCCCTCGGCGAGGTCGGCCTCGCCCCCGTCGCCGCCGCCCTGTTCGTGATCATGTCCGCGATGGGCATCACCCTGCCCAACGCCCAGTCCCTCGCCCTGCTGCGCACCCGGCACGCCGCCGGCTCCGCCTCCGCGCTGCTCGGCGCCTCCTCCTTCCTCGTCGGCGCGGTCGCCTCGCCGCTCGTCGGCGTCGCCGGTGAACACACCGCGGTGCCCATGGCCGTCGTCCAACTGGCCGGAGCACTGGTCGCGGCGGCCTGCTTCATGGGAATGTGCCGTCCCTGGACGACACGGGAGAACTCCCGTGCGGGGTCGGAGGGAGACGAGAGCTGAGCGCACCGAGACTGCGCGCCGGCACACCGGAACGGGCCGGGTTCGACCCCGTCGAGCTGGAACACCTGGTCGCCGCGGCGCACGCCCTCACCGTCGGCGAGCGCCCCTGGGCGGCCGGCGTCGTGGTGCTGGCCGGCCGCGGGCCCGTGATCGCCGTGGCCGAGGCCGCGGGCTGGGCGGTGCGCTACGCCGGCCACGATCCCGAGACCGGCACCGGCGTCGAACTGCCGCCCGCCGCCCGGGTCCCGGTCACCGTCGGCACCCCCTTCGACCTGGCCTCCCTCACCAAACTGTTCACGTCCGTCGTCGCCGTGCAGCAGATCGAGCGCGGCACCCTCGGCATCGACGCCCGCGTCGGCGACTACCTGCCCGACTTCCACGGCGCCGCCGCGCACGGCATCACGGTCCGCCAGCTGCTCACCCACACCTCCGGGCTGCGCCCCGAACTGCCGCTGTACGACTGCCCGGACGACGCGAGCCGGCTGGACCTGCTGCGCGCCGAGGCACCGGCCACCGCGCCGGGCCGGTACGCGTACTCGGACCTGAACATGCTGCTGCTCCAGTCCGTCCTGGAGCGCATCACCGGCCGCGCCCTCGACGTCCTCGTCCGGGACTGCATCACCCGGCCGCTCGGCATGACCGCCACCCGCTTCGGGCCCTGCCCCGGCGCCGCGGCCACCGAGGACCAGCGGCGCCCGTGGGCCAAGGCCGACCGGGGCATGCTGCGGGGCGTCGTCCACGACGAGAACGCCTGGGCGCTGGGCGGGATCGCCGGACACGCGGGCCTCTTCTCCACCGCGCCCGACCTCGCCGTCTTCTGCCGCGCCCTGCTCGCGGGCGGCTCCTACGGTCCCGCGCGCATCCTCGGCCCCGACTTCGTGGAGCTGCTGTTCACCCCGCCCGGCCTGGGCTTCGCCCTGGACCAGCGCTGGTTCATGGGCGAGCTGGCGGGCCGCGGCGCGGCGGGCCACACCGGCTTCACCGGCACGTCGCTGGTCCTGGACCCGGCGACGGACACGTTCCTGATCCTGCTGGCCAACACCGTGCACCCATGTCGCCGGCCACCGGACAGCGGGCCGAGGGCGGCTCTGGGCACCCACCTGGCCAGAGCGGTCGTCTGACCCCCACCACCGAACAGACGCCCCCGTCCCTCACGCCGCCCGCCCCCGACGGGCCCCCGACGGCGGTCCGGGGGCGGAGCCCCCGGCGGGTCCCGCACCGGCGTGGCGGCGCCATAGAATCACCGGGTGAACGACCCCCTCCGCGCCGCACTGGCCGAACTGCTCGACGGTCTGCCCCCCACGGAGGTGGCCGCGGCCGTGGACCGCCTGATCGCCAACTACCGCGGCGACACCCCCACCCACGCGCCGATCCTCCGCGACCGCGCCGACGTCGCCGCGTACGCCGCCTACCGGATGCCGGCCACCTTCGAGGCCGTCCGCTCGGCGCTGGACGCGTTCGCCGACGCCGTCCCCGGCTGGACGCCCGGCAGCCATGTCGACGTCGGCGGCGGCACCGGCGCCGCCACCTGGGCCGTCACGGCGACCTGGCCCGGCGGGCGCAGCGTCACCGTGCTGGACTGGGCCGAGCCCGCCCTCGCCCTCGGCCGGGAGATCGCCGCCGCCAACCCGGCCCTGAAGGAGGCCCGCTGGCGGCGCGCCCGGATCGGCGCGGACCTCACCCTGGACGCCACCGACCTGGTCACCGTGTCGTACGTCCTCAACGAACTCGCCGAGGCCGACCGCGCCGCCCTGGTCGACGCCGCCGCGGGCGCCGCGCAGGCCGTCGTGATCGTCGAGGCCGGCACCCCGGCCGGCTACGACCGGGTGATCGAGGCCCGCGACCGGCTGATCCGGGCCGGCTTCCGGATCGCCGCCCCCTGCCCGCACAGCGCCGCCTGCCCCATCGTGCCCGGCACGGACTGGTGCCACTTCTCCGCCCGGGTCGGCCGCTCCTCCCTGCACCGCCAGGTCAAGGGCGGCTCACTGGCGTACGAGGACGAGAAGTTCGCCTACGTCGCCGCCACCCGCCTGCCCGCCGAACCGGCCCCCGCCCGGGTGGTGCGCCGCCCGCAGATTCGCAAGGGCCAGGTCCTCCTCGACCTGTGCGAGGCCGAGGAGCAGCTGCGCCGCACGACGGTCACCAAGCGCCACGGCGACCTGTACAAGGCCGCCCGGGACGCCGACTGGGGTGACGCCTGGCCGCCGTACGGATCCGTGTCGTAGCGCCGCCGGCACTTGTTACTTTCGACCCCATGGTCAACAAGCCCGCCCCCGACGCCACCCGCCGCAGCGAGAAGTCCCGCCGGGCGATCTACGCCGCCGCCCTCGCCCTGGTCGCGGAGGTCGGCTACCCGAAGACCACCGTCGAGGCGATCGCCGCCCGGGCCGGGGTCGGCAAGCAGACCATCTACCGGTGGTGGTCCTCCAAGGCGGACGTCCTGCTGGAGGCGTTCCTGGACCTCGCCGAGCAGGCGGCCCGGGCGGCGGGGCAGGAGACGGACGCCATCCCGGACACCGGCGACCTGGCCGCCGACCTCAAGGCGGTGCTGCGGGCCACGGTGGACGAGCTGACCGACCCGGGCCTCGAGGCGCAGTCGCGGGCGCTGGCCGCGGAAGGCGTGGTCAACGAGCAGGTCGGCCGCGTGTTCGTGGCCAAGCTCCTCGAACCGCAGCTCCAGCTGTACATCGACCGCCTGCGCTCGGCGCAGCACGCCGGGGCGGTACGGGCCGACGTCGATCCCCGGATCGCGCTGGAGCTGTTCGTCTCGCCGCTGACGCAGCGGTGGCTGCAACGCACCGGACCGATCTCGTACGACTACACGGACACCCTGGTCGAGTACGCGCTGCACGGCATCGCACCCCGGTGACGTCCCCGCCCGCCCCGCCGGCCGGGCGGGCTGTGAGGCACGTCTCGTCCCGTTGCGCCGGAACCGTCCCTTCGGCACCCCGGAGCACAAGAAGATGGGACGATGAGGCATGCTGTCCGCACACCGGCGAGGCGACCACCCGACGGGACACCCGGCTGACCGCCAGGTGCACCACCGGCTGATCACCAGCTGACCTCCAGACCGAGGGGATAGATGAGCGCGACGTTCGGCGGCCGGACCGGCCGGCAGGGCAAACTCTCCCAGTGGCTGCGCGGACGCCGGCCGAAGGAGGCCGCCGACGACGGCAGCCGTGAGGCCCTGCTGCTCGCCGCCGCCGGTGCGGGACTGCCGCTCGCCCCCGCCGCGCACCCCGCCCCCGGGTACCGCTGCTCCTGCGACCGTGTCGGCTGCCCCACCCCGGCCCGGCACCCGGTGTCCTTCGCCTGGCAGACGCAGTCCACCACCGATCGCGCCCAGATCGAGCGTTGGGCCCGGCACCAGCCGCAGGCGAACTTCATCACCGCCACCGGCATGGTGCACGACGTCCTGGACGTGCCCCTGGAGGCCGGCCGCGAGGCCCTGGACCGGCTGCTCGGCTCCGGCGTCGAGGTGGGGCCGGTCGCCGAGAGCGACGACGGCCGCGTGCTGTTCTTCACCCTCACCCGCGGTACCCCCGAGGACGAGGACGAGTGGTGGCCCTGCGAGCTGGACTGCCACCCCGAGACGATGGACGAGCATCCCGGCCTGCGCTGGCACTGCCGGGGCTCCTACGTCCTCGTACCGCCCGCCCGGCTGCCCGGCGACGACGGCCAGCAGGTGCGCTGGGTGCGCGGCCCCGAGCATCCGCTGCCCGATCCGCTGAGCCTGCTGGAGGCGCTCACCGACGCCTGCGCCCGGCACGCGGGCACCGAGGCCGGCCGCCAGGGCGCGACCTGGCCCCTGCACCACTGACCGGCGACCACTGACCGGCGACCTCGGGCCGGCCACCACGGGCCGGTCGGCGGCCTAATCGCCCTGCGCGGCCGTCAGTCCCTGGACGCGTCCCAGCATCCGCACCGGACCGCTGCCGGCCGGGTCGAGCACGGCCTCGTTGGCGATCGACTCCAGCGTCAGGTTCTGCTTCACGTCGCCCTTGATCAGGGCTCGCACGGCGTTGTTCGTCACCGGCACGGTGGCGCCCTTGTAGGCGGTCTGCTTCTCGTAGTGGTGCGTGGTGAAGAACACCAGCGCCCCGCCGTCCGCCGTGCGCAGCGCGAGCGGCGCGTAGTCGCCGTGGGTGAGCGGTTCGTCGATGTACTGCCGGACCAGGCCGGGCTTCTCGGCCGCCTTCTTGCGGTCCGCGCGCAGCCCGCTGGTGTCGCGGCCGTCCGCGAAGGTGTTCCCGCCGCTCTTCAGGTAGCTGGCGTACGTCTTGCTCAGTTCGTCCGGCGGGACGGCCAGTTGCGCGGTGTCCGCCGGCACGGCCTCGGCCCAGCCGTCGTCGTTCTTCCTGAACTCCGGTACGGTACCGGGCGCCATGAGCGTCAGATAGGCCACCTGCCACCGCTCGCCGAGGTCGTTGCGGGTGAACACCAGCACCCAGCGGAAGTCGCCGCCCTTGTTGCCCTTGGCGTCGGCGACGAACCAGCGGGGCCAGCCGGCCTTCTCGGGGATCGTGATCTTCACGTCCGTCAGCGTCAGCGGGGTGTGGTTCGCGTTCCCGGACGGGCTGTTGACGTGCCCCGCCTTCAGCCGGGCGGAGTCGATGTCGGCGAGGGCGCCGGTGACATGGGCCGCGTCCAGGGAGCTGTCGTAGGCCTTGTCGGCCTTGTTGTACGCGTCCGTGAACGCGGTGAGCGCCTTGGCGGCCTCGGCGCGGGTGGCGGCGGGGAGCACCTCGCGCTCCCCGTGCACCACCACACATCCGCTGGCCGTCAGCGACAAAGCGGTCAGCGAGGCCGCTATGAGTGCGTTGCGGTCAGCCCTGCGAGGCCGTCGACGGCTGCGTTCCCTGGTCATCGGGCTCCTTCACCTTCCCCTTCCCGGAGGCGAACCCTACCGGGGAGAGGAACAGCGTGAGCACCGGGACCAGATACAGCGCCCACACCGTGATCTGGACGACCGTCGGGTCCGGCTGGAAGTTGAAGACGCCCTTCAGCAGGGTGCCGTACCAGCTGTCCGGCGGGATGGTGTCGCTGATGTCGAAGGCCAGCTCGTTGATGCCCGGGACCCAGTTCGCCTCCTGCAGGTCGTGGAAGCCGTACGCCAGCACGCCCGCCGCGACCACCACCAGCATGCCGCCGGTCCAGGTGAAGAACTTGGCCAGGTTGATCTTCAGAGCGCCCCGGTAGAACAGCCAGCCGAGCAGGACGGCGGTGGCCAGGCCGAGGGCGACGCCGACCAGCGGGCGCGGGGTGCCGTCCGAGGCCGCGTGCACCGACGCCCACACGAACAGCGCGGTCTCCAGGCCCTCCCGGCCGACGGCGAGGAACGCGGTGGCGACCAGCGCGCCCGTGCCGAGGGCGAGGGCCGCGTCGAGCTTGCCGTGCAGCTCCGACCTCAGGTGCCGGGCGGTGCGCCGCATCCAGAACACCATCCAGGTCACCAGGCCCACGGCGACGATCGACAGGGAGCCGCCGAGCGCCTCCTGCGCCTCGAACGTCAGCTCCTGCGAACCGAATTCCAGGGCGCAGCCGAAGCCCATGGCGATGGCGATCGCGATGCCGATGCCGGTCCAGATCGGCCGCAGGGCGTCCTTGCGGCCGGTCTTGACCAGATAGGCGATCAGGATGCAGACGACGAGCGACGCCTCCAGACCCTCGCGCAGGCCGATCAGGTAGTTGGAGAACACGGGCTACGCCTCCTTCGAGAACAGCGTGCGGCCCCACCAGTCGCCGGAGTCCCGGACGCCCGGAGGCACCGCGAAGACCGCCGAACCCACGTGCTGGATGTACTCGTTGAGCGCGTCCTGCGCCGCCAGCCGGCGCTGCAACGGGATGAAGCCCTTGCGCACGTCCTGCTGGTAGGCGAGGAAGAACAGGCCCGCGTCCAGGCGGCCGAGGCCGTCGGTGCCGTCGGTGAAGGAGTAGCCCCGGCGCAGGATGGTGACGCCGTTGTTGGAGTCGGGGTGCGCGAGCCGCACGTGCGCGTCCGGCTTCATCGCCTTCAGGAACGGCGCGTCGTGCTCCTTGGCCTTGCCGACCGGGGCGCCCTCGCGCTTGTCGCGGCCGAAGACGTCCTCCTGCTCCTGGAGCGAGGTGCGGTCCCAGGTCTCGATGTTCATGCGGATGCGCCGGGCGACCAGGTACGACCCGCCGGTCATCCAGGCCGGCCCGTCGCCCTCGCCCACCCAGACGAACTTCTTCAGCCGGTCGGTCTCGGTGCCCGCGATGTTGCGGGTGCCGTCCTTGAAGCCCATGAGGTTGCGCGGGGTCTGCGCGTCCGGGGTGGTCGAGGAGGTCTTGCCGAAGCCGAGCTGGGACCAGCGGATGGCGACCTTGCCGAAGCCGATCCGGGCCAGGTTGCGGATGGCGTGCACGGCGACCTGCGGGTCGTCCGCGCAGGCCTGGACGCACAGGTCGCCGCCGGTGCGGGTCCGGTCCAGGTTGTCGCCGGGGAACTTGGGCAGGTCGACCAGGGCCTCGGGGCGCTGGTCCGCGAGCCCGAACTTGTCGAAGAGCGACGGCCCGAACCCGATCGTCAGTGTCAGCCGGGACGGCTTGAGCCCCAGCGCCTCGCCGGTGTCGTCCGGCGGGGCCTCGGCGAGCCCGCCGTACGCGCCCTCGCCGACGGCCTTGCCCGCGGTCATCCGGCGGGCCGCCGCCGTCCAGTCCTTCAGCATCCGGACGAACGCGTCGCGGTCCTCGGTCTTCACGTCGAACGCGGCGAAATGCAGCCGGTCCTGCACCGGGGTGGCGATGCCGGCCTGGTGGACGCCGTGGAACTCCACCGCACCGCCCGTCTCGGCGGCCACCGGGTCCACGTCGTCGCCCGTCCTGGCCATCGCGACGGCCCCGCCGGCCACGGCGGCCCCGAGCGCGAGCCCGGCACCGCCCCAGCCGATCAGCGACCGGCGCGACGGGTTGTTCTCCTGGGTCTCGGTCATCGCCCTGCCCCCTGCCTACTTCACGACCGCGGCGGCGAGCTTGGACAGCGGCTCGGCGAGCGCGTTCACCGCGTCCGACAGCTCCTTGCGCTGCTCCTTGGTGACCTTGTCGTAGGAGACGAAGTCGTACGACGTCTTGTCCTTGCGGTACTTGTCGAGCAGCGTGTCCAGCGCCGCGAACTGCCGGTCCAGCTCCTTGGCCAGCGCCGGGTCGTTCTTCGCGGCGACCGGCTTCAGCAGCTCGTAGGCCTTCTGGGCGCCCTCGACGTTGCCCTTGAAGTCGACCAGGTCGGTGTGCGCGTAGCGGTCCTCCTCGCCGGTGACCTTGCCGGTGGCGACCTCGTCCAGCAGCTCCTTGGCGCCGTTGGCCATGGAGGTCGGGGTGATCTCGGCCTTGCCGACCCGGCCCTGCCAGTCCTTGAGGTCCTTCACCAGCTGGTCGGCGAGGGCCTTCTCCTCGGCGCCGATCTTCTTGTCCTGCCAGAGGGCCTTCTCCAGCCGGTGCCAGCCGGTCCACTTCTGGCCGTCCTCCAGGCCGTCCTCGCGGACGTCGACCTTGGGGTCGATGTCACCGAAGGACTCCGCGACCGGCTCGGTGCGCTCCCAGCCGAGGCGGGAGAGGCCGTACGCCTTCTTCGCCGCGTCCAGATCGCCCGCCTTGACCGCCTTCGCGAACGTCTCGGCCTTCGGCAGCGTCTCGTCGGCCTGGTCCTGCGCGTACATGCGGTACTGGGCGACGGCCGTGTCCAGCTTGGGGTCGCGCTCGGCCGTCGTGCCGCCGCCGGTGACGGTCAGCTTCTGCCGGACGCCGTGGCCCTTCATGCCCGGCCGGCAGGCGATCTCGTACGAGCCGGCCTTCACCTCGGCGGTGAGCGTGTACTTGGTGCCCGGCCCGATGTTCTCCTTCTCGGAGACGATCCGGTCGTCCGGGAACAGGATCTCGACCTCGGTCGCCTTGGAACCCTTGTTCTGGATCTTCAGCGTGACGTGTCCGGCCGGAACGGACTTCACCGAGGTCTCGCACTTCGCGTCGGCGGCCGTGACCTGGATGGCGTCGCCGTCCTTGGCATCGCTCTTCGCGGTGCAGGCCGAGAGGGCGGTCAGAGCGGCCGCGGTGGCGGCGGCGGTGACGGTCAGTCGGACGGCTCGCATGCAGGCTCCAAGCGGATCTGATCTGGTGAGGCTGCCCTAACTTACATGAGGCTTACCTCACCCATACCCCTGCGGGTCGTGATTCAGCTCTCACGGTCGGCTCCCGGGCACGGCCGGATCGCGATGGCTCAAAGTCGATGCCAGGGGACGGCAAAGACCCGGCCAAGGCACCCGGCCCGGCCCCGCGGCGCCCGCACCCGGGGCGCCGGCGGGGGGCGCGGTGTTTCAATTCCCGGGTGACTGACTACGACGTGCTCCGCGTCTTCTGCGGACCAGGTGGCGGCTACGGCAACGAGCTGGGTGTCGTCCGCGAGGGTTCGGTGCTGCCCGAGCGGAGCGACCGGCAGGAGCTGGCCGCCAAACTCGGCTTCAGCGAGACCGTGTTCGTGGACGACCCCGAGCGCGGAGTGATCGACATCTACACGCCCACGCTGCGCCTGCCGTTCGCCGGTCACCCGTGCGTGGGTACGGCCTGGCTGCTCGACGTGCCCGAACTGGTCACGCCCGCCGGGGTCGTGGGAGTACGGCTGGACGGCGAGTTCAGCTGGATCGAGGCCCGCGCGGAGTGGGCGCCGGCGCGGACCCTGCGCCAGTACCCGAGCGCCGCCGAGGTGGACGCGCTGGAGGTGCCGCCGCCGGGGGAGTGGGTCTACGCCTGGGCCTGGGAGGACGAGGCGGCCGGACGCGTCCGGGCCCGCGCCTTCCCCGGCCGCGGCGACGGCGTCGACGAGGACGAGGCCACCGGCGCGGCGGCGCTGCTCCTCACCGACCGCCTGGGCCGGGCCCTCAACATCATCCAGGGCCGGGGCTCCCAGATCCTCACCGCACCGCAGCCGCACGGCTGGGTGGAGGTCGGGGGCCGGGTGTTCCTGGAACGCTAGGCGCTCAAGGGGAACTCCTCGCCCAGGGCCCGGAAGACCGCCGTGTTCAGGGCGAACGCCCGCTTGCACTCCGTCACGACCCGCTGCCGCTCCAGGTCGTCCACCCCTATGGCGTCCAGCAGCTCCCGGTAGTCCCGTTTGAACGCGGCCGGGTTGGCGATCCCCTCGAAGACGTAGAAGCGGACGCCGTCGCCCTTCTTCGCGAAGCCCCAGGTCCGCTCCGCCCGGTCCCGGATGATCTGGCCGCCGGAGAGGTCGCCGAGATACCGGATGTAGTGGTGGGCGACATAGCCGCCGGGCCAGCGCTCGGCGCACTCCCGGACCCGGTCCGCGTACTGCCGGGTCGCGGGCAGGGCGGTCAGTCCCGTCCGCCAGTGCGCACCCCGCAGATGTGCCAGGTCCCGCTCCAGGGCGGGCAGCCGGAACAGCTCCGGCCGGACGAACGGCCCGGCCACCGGGTCCGCCGCCAGCCGCCCGGCCGCGCTCTCCAGGGCCTCGTAGACGAACCACAGCTGTTCGGTGTAGCGCGCGTAGGCCGTCACGCCGAGCCGGCCGCCGAGCAGATCGCGCATGAACGTCGAGGTCTCCGCCTCCGCGTGCTGCTCGTGCGACGCGGTGCGGATGAGGGACGAGAAGGAGTCCATGAGGCGCATCCTCTAAGGTAAGGCTTACCTAAGTCAACGGCCTTGCCGACCTCGTGTCGGAAACTTTGCCGACAGTGTGTCGGTAAAAGCGTACAAGAGAGAGCCCGCTCCGGCGGGGAGCGGGCTCGGTGGCGGTCACGGGGGTCAGGGCAGCGTCAGGATCTCCGCGCCGGTGTCCGTCACGACCAGCGTGTGCTCGAACTGCGCGGTCCGCTTGCGGTCCTTGGTGACGACCGTCCAGCCGTCGTCCCACATGTCGTACTCGTGGGTGCCCAGCGTCAGCATCGGCTCGATCGTGAACGTCATGCCCGGCTGCACGACCGTCGTCGCGTGGGGGCTGTCGTAGTGCGGGACGATCAGCCCGGAGTGGAACGATGAGTTGATGCCGTGGCCCGTGAAGTCGCGGACCACGCCGTAGCCGAAGCGCTTGGCGTACGACTCGATGACCCGGCCGATGACGTTGATCTGCCGGCCGGGCTTCACGGCCTTGATCGCCCGGTCGAGCGACTCGCGCGTGCGCTCCACCAGCAGCCGCGACTCCTCGTCCACCTCGCCGACCAGGTAGGTGGCGTTGTTGTCACCGTGCACCCCGCCGATGTACGCCGTGACGTCCAGGTTGACGATGTCGCCGTCCCGCAGGACCGTCGAGTCCGGGATGCCGTGGCAGATGACCTCGTTGACCGACGTGCACAGCGACTTCGGGAAGCCGCGGTAGCCCAGCGTGGACGGGTACGCGCCGTGGTCGCACATGTAGTCGTGGGCCACCTTGTCCAACTGGTCGGTGGTGACCCCCGGCGCGATGATCTTCGCGGCCTCCGCCATCGCCCGCGCGGCGATACGGCCGGCGATCCGCATCGCCTCGATGGTCTCGGAGGTCTGCACCTCCGGCCCGGTGTACGGCGTCGGCGCGGGCTTGCCGACGTACTCGGGGCGGCGGATGTTTCCGGGCACCGAACGGATGGGAGACAGCTCCCCTGGTACGAGCAGCGACTGGCCAGACATGCCAGCGAGTCTAACCAGCGGACATGGGGGAACATGTCGGTGGCGAGAGGAGCTGTTCATGGCCCTGTTCAAGAAGCGCACCGCCGGCAAGCCGGGCGAGTGGTACTACTGCCTGGAACACAAGAAGGTCGAGGAGGGCCCGGACTGCCCGGGCAAGGACCGGTTCGGGCCGTACGCCTCCCCGGAGGAGGCCCGGCGGGCGATGGAGACCGCCGCCGAGCGCAACCTCCAGTGGGAGAACGACCCGCGCTGGCACGACGCCGCCGCGGGCGGGAACTCCGAAGAGACCTGATCAGGCCCGCACCTCCGGTCCCTGCGCCGCCGCGGCGCGCCGCTCGCGCATCCGCACCGCGTGCTCGTTCGTCCGGGCGTCGTACGTCATCAGCCCCGGCAGGCACAGTGCGAGCAGCCCCACCGCGCCCGCGCAGGCCAGCCCGCCGGACCAGACGGAGGCCCGTACGCCCGCCCAGGCGGCCGTGCCACCGGCCCGGACCTGGCCCAGCTGCGGGCCGACCGAGTACGACAGCAGTTCGATCCCGGCGAGCCTGCCGCGCAGCTCGTCCGGGATCGTCTGGTTCCACATGGCTGCCCGGAAGACCCCGCTGACCATGTCGAAGCCGCCGCCGACGGCGAGGAACAGCAGCACCAGCCACACGTTCCCGCAGACACCGGCCACCGCGACCGCCAGGCCCCAGCCGGCGGCCGACAGCACCACCATCAGCCCGTGCCGGTGCACCCGGGAGGTCCAGCCGCTGGTCAGGCTCACCAGCAGCGCGCCCGCCGGAAGGGCCGCGTACATCAGCCCGAGCGCCCACTCGGCGTGCAGGTCGTCGGCGAGGAACGGCAGGACGGCCAGCGGCATCGCCAGGAACATCGCCGCGAGATCGACGGCGTAGGTGCCGAGCAGTTCCTTGCGGCTCCACGCGTACCGGGCGCCCTCCGCGATCGCCTTCAGATCCGGCTTCGCGGCCTCCTCGGCGGCGGGGGAGGGGGCGACCCGTGCCATGTACGCCAGCGAGAGCACGAAGGTCAGCAGATCGGCGGCGTAGGCCCAGCCGAGGCCCGCGTAGGCGACGACGACGCCCGCCACCGCCGGGCCCGCGACCCCGCCGACGGTCCAGCGCAGGGAGTTCAGGGAGGCCGCGGCCGGCATGTCCTCGTGCGCGACGATCCGGGGCCACAGCGAGTCGAGGGCCGGCCGCTGGACGGAGACCAGGGCCGAGGAGAGAGCGGCGACGGCGTACAGCGGCCACACCGAGGGGTGCGGGAGCAGCGCGTTCAGCAGCAGGGCGGCGCTGAGCAGGCCCTGGCCGGCCTCCGTCCACACGATGAGCTTCCGCTTGTCCAGGGCGTCGGCGAGGGCGCCGCCGTACAGACCGCACACGATGAGCGGGAGCAGCTCCACCGCGCCGATCGCGCCGACGGCCGCCGCCGAGCCGGTGAGGTCCTTCAGCTGGACGGGGAGCGCGACGAAGGTCAGGAAGCTGCCGAAGTTGCTGATCAGACCGGACTTCCACAGGCGCCGGAAATCGGGGGAGGTCTTCCAGGGAGACAGGTCGGGGAGGAGGGCGCGGGTCACTGAGGCATGCTGGGGCTGCCGAGACCGTCAGGCAACCGTTTTTCCACCCGCCCACCTGGGCCCCGCCGCGGTCCCCGCCGCCCACATCCCCACTCGTCCCGGCCGAGTCGAGTGGCGGGAGGCGGTCACCAGAGGGTCGGCGGCGGGGCCGTCAGCGCGTCCGTCAGCCTCGACAGGCGTTCCCGGAAACCCCGCCGGCCCCGCGGCGGGACACCCGCGTTCTCCCCGGCCGCCGCGCTGACCAGGTGCTGCACCGTGTCCAGGTCCAGGTCCGTCCCGTCCGGCACGGCCAGCGTCTCGTGCGCCATGGCGGCCAGCTCGCCCGTACCGGCGCCCAGGGCCAGCACCGTGACCCCGGCCCGCCGCGCCGCGTGGACCCGCTCCAGCAGCGGCGCGGGCTCCTCGGGTGCCACCACCAGCAGGGTCTCCCCGCGCCGGGCCGCCGCGAGCCGGCCCGGCCCGACCGCCAGATGCGCGGGATCGGAAGGGCGCGCGTGATGCCGCACCAGAGTCGGCGCCAGCTCCGGCGTGCCCGACCAGGCCGCCTCGTCCACCAAGTGCGCGGCCAGATGCCACGGTTCGTACTCCGGCGTGCCCACCAGCAGCAGCCCGCCGCCGTGCGCCACCACCGATCCCCGCAGCACCCCCGCGAACCTCCGGGTGGCTCCCAGCCACCCGGTCCCGGCGAGCACTTCCCGCAGCAACGCGACCCGTACGGCGTCCATGTGACCGCATCCTGCCGCAACCCACCACTCGTGACGCGTAGTTCACTCCGAATTCGCCCGACGTGGGGAGGGTGGGGGGATGACCGACGTGACCGTCCCCTTCCGCGCGGGCCACGAGGGATACGCCTCCTTCCGCATCCCCGCCGTCGTCGCCACCCGATCCGGCACCCTGCTCGCCTTCTGCGAGGGCCGGGTCGACTCCGCCGCCGACCACGGGCACATCGACATCGTGCTGAAACGCTCCACGGACGGCGGCCGCACCTGGGGCCCGCTCCAGGTCGCCGCGGACAACGGCGGGAACCTCGCCGGCAACCCCGCCCCCGTCGTCCTGGACACCGGCCGGATCCTGCTCGTGCACATCCGCGCCGCCGCCTCCGCCACCGAGGCCGCCATCCTGCGCGGCCAGGTCGAGGACGCCGACGGCCGCCGGGTCTGGGTGCGGCACAGCGACGACGACGGCGTCACCTGGTCCGAGCCGAGGGAGATCACCCCGCAGGTGAAGAAGCCCGGCTGGCGCTGGTACGCCACCACCCCCGGCCACGCCCTCCAGCTGACCTCCGGCCGCGTCCTCGTCCCCGCCAACCACACCCTGCCGCCGACCGGCACCGACACCGGCGCCGAGGCCAGGTACAACAGCGGGCACTGCCTGCTCAGCGACGACCACGGCCAGACCTGGTACCTCGGCTACCTGGACGAGAACACCGACGGATACGTCAACGTCAACGAGACCACCGCCGCCGAACTCCCCGACGGCCGCGTCTATCTCAACACCCGCAACGACTCGCCGTCCCCCGGCAACCGCGCCGACGCCCACTCCAAGGACGGCGGCAAGACGCTCGTGAAGCCCTTCCGGCCGCAGGCCGGGCTGACCGCGCCGGTCTGCGAGGGCTCCGTGCTCCAGCTCCGCGACCCCGACCTGCTGCTCTTCTCCGGCCCGGCCGACCCCGCCGCCCGCGCCCTGATGACCCTGCGCGCCTCCACCGACGGCGGCACCACCTGGCGCCCGGCGTTCACCGTCGACGGACTCCCCGCCGCCTACTCCGACCTGGTCCGCGTCGACCCGCACACGGTGGGGCTGCTGTACGAGACGGGCGACTTCGGCAGCTACGAGACGATCACCTTCCGCCGGGTGCCCGTACACCGGCTGACCTGAGCCTGTACGGACCCGGCCGCGGACGTAGAGTCGGGCCATGACCTCTAGCGACAGTGCACAGAAGGCCCCCGCCAAGGACCCCTGGGACCTGCCCGACGTCTCCGGGTACGTCGTCGGTGTGCTCGGCGGCACCGGACCGCAGGGCAAGGGCCTCGCCTACCGGCTCGCCCGGGCCGGCCAGAAGGTGATCATCGGCTCCCGTGCCGCCGAGCGCGCCCGGGCGGCCGCCGACGAACTCGGCCACGGCATCGAGGGCGCCGACAACGCCGAGACCGCGCGCCGCAGCGACATCGTGATCGTCGCCGTACCGTGGGACGGCCACGGCGACACCCTGAAGGCACTGCGCGAGGAGCTGTCCGGCAAGCTCGTGGTGGACTGCGTCAACCCGCTCGGCTTCGACAAGAAGGGCGCCTACGCCCTGAAGCCGGAGGAGGGCAGCGCCGCCGAGCAGGCCGCCGCACTGCTGCCGGACTCCCGGGTCGCCGCCGCCTTCCACCACCTGTCGGCCGTCCTGCTCCAGGACCCGCAGATCGAGCAGATCGACACCGATGTGATGGTGCTCGGCGAGGAGCGCGCCGACGTGGAGATCGTGCAGGCGCTCGCCGGACGCATCCCCGGCATGCGCGGCGTCTTCGCGGGCCGGCTGCGCAACGCCCACCAGGTCGAGTCCCTGGTCGCGAACCTGATCTCCGTCAACCGCCGGTACAAGGCGCACGCCGGGCTCCGCGTCACCGACGTGTGAGCCACGGGCGGCCATGGGGGACACTGGTCGGCGAAGCAGTTCCGACCCGTGTCCCCGACAGGAGCCGACCCCCATGCCCCGCATCGCCCTCTCCACCCTGGCCGTCTGCGTGCTCGCCGTGGCCGCGGCCGTCGTCTCCTTCGCCCGGGGCAGCTGGCTGGGGATCGTCTGGGTGCTGCTGGCCGGTCTGTCGTCCAACATGACCTGGTACTACGTGAAGCGCGAGAAGGCGGCCCGCAGCGAGTCCGTCACGGGCTGACCGAGCAGTACTCGTTGGTGCCCTGCCAGAACCGGTAGAGATCCTGCCCGCAGTACTGCGAGAAGTAGTCCACGTTCAGCGCGCGCATGATCGTGTCGATCATGTCGAAGAACGCGCCGTTGACCGCCGGCAGCCACAGCAGCGCGAACACGAACAGCAGGCCGAACGGGGCGAACGGCTCCACCTGCCGCTTCACCTTGTACGACAGCCACGGCTCGATCACCCCGTAGCCGTCCAGGCCCGGCACCGGCAGGAAGTTCAGGATCGCCGCCGTCACCTGGAGCAGCGCGAGGAACGCCAGCGCGTACCGGAAGTCGGCGGGCACCCCGTCCAGGGCGTGCAGCCAGAACGGGGCCGTGCACACCGCGGCGAACAGCACGTTCGCCAGCGGGCCGGCCGCCGAGATCAGGCTGTGCCGCCAGCGGCCCCGGATCCGGTTCCGCTCGATGAACACCGCGCCGCCGGGCAGGCCGATCCCGCCCATGATCACGAACACCACCGGGAGCACGATGCTCAGCAGCGCGTGCGTGTACTTCAGCGGGTTCAGCGTGAGATAGCCCTTCGCGCCGACCGTGATGTCCCCGCCGTGCAGGGCGGTGCGCGCGTGCGCGTACTCGTGCAGGCACAGGGAGACGATCCAGGCCGCGGTCACGAACAGGAACACCGCGACACCGGGCTGCGCGGCGAACCCGGCCCAGGTGGCCCAGCCGGTCACCGCCGTCACGGCCAGAATGCCGACGAAGACGGGGCTGACCCGTCGGTCGCCGTGGCGGGTGGTGGCGGTGGTCATGGTCGGACTCCTGTTCGGCCGGGATGATCGGGGACTGCGACCGTACCGGCCGCCGACACGTGGGGAAAACGTCTCGCGGTGGCCGCCCGGTTCCTGGAAGGTGAGGGAATGGCGCGGATGAGGGTGTTCTACGAGCACGGGGAGATGGAGTGCTGCGGCACACCGTTCGCCGTGGGGGACGACGTCGGCTGGCGGCTGGTCCCCGTGGCCGCCGGGAAGGAGCGGGACGCGTACCACGGCGCCGCGGCCTGGGTGAACAACCACGGCGGGCCCGACCACGCGACCGCCGGCCGCGTGCGTTCCATCGACATCGTGCACCAGGAGTACCTGGCCCACCACGACCCGCTCGCCGTCGAACACCCCGCGCCGGAACCCGGCACGGTCGTCCTCCGCGCCGCCGGGCGCGCACTGGAGGCGCTGCCCGGTGCGTCCGCCCTGGAGCCCGTCGACGCCTGCCCGAAGTGGTTCGATCCGTTCGAGGAAGAGGACCGGCCGCCGCGGCGGGTGCCGTTCCGGGTCCGCCGTGCCGTCGGCGTCCTCGTCACCCTGGACGTCCCGGACGACACACTGTCGTAGCCCCGTGACCTCCCGTCGGCCCCTCCGGAGACAATGGACCTCGTGCGTTATCGGCTTCTCGGCACCACCCAGGCGATCCATCCCGACGGCACGGCCGTCCCGGTCGGCGGGGCACGGCTGCGTGCCCTGCTCAGCGTGCTCGCCCTGCGGGCGGGCCGGACCGTGCCGGCGGCCGTGCTGGTGGACGAGGTGTGGGGCGCCGACCCGCCCGCGGACGCCACCGGCGCGCTCCAGGCGCTCGTCGGCAGGCTGCGCCGGGCCCTCGGCGCGGACGCCGTCGCCTCCGTGGACGGCGGCTACCGGCTGACCGCCGCCCCCGACGAGATCGACCTCTCCCGCTTCGACCGGCTCACCGGCGACGGCCTGCGCGCCCTCGCCGACGGCGACCCCGCCAAGGCCGCCGCCGTCCTCGACGACGCCCTGGACCTGTGGCGCGGGCCCGCCCTCGCCGACCTGCCCGACCGCACCGCCGAGGCGGCCCGCTGGGAGACCCGCCGCCTCGACGCCCTGCGCGCCCGGCACACCGCCGCCCTCGCCCTCGGCGGGGCCGAGCAGTCACTGCCCGAGCTGACCGCGCTGTGCGACAGCCACCCGCTGGACGAACCGCTCCAGGCGCTGCGGCTGCGCGCCCTGCGCGACGCCGGCCGCCCGGCCCAGGCGCTCGCCGCCTACGAGGACGTACGACGCCTCCTCGCCGACCGGATCGGCTCCGATCCCGGCCCCGAACTGCGCGCCCTGCACGCCGAGCTGCTGCGCGAGGAACCGCCGGCCGCCCCGCCCGCGGCGCGACCGGGCAACCTGCCCGCCCGGCTCACCAGCTTCGTCGGCCGGGAAGCCGACATCCAGGCCCTCGGCGCCGACCTCGCCGGGGCCCGCCTGGTCACGCTGCTCGGGCCCGGCGGCGCCGGGAAGACCCGGCTGTCCCAGGAGGCCGCCGAGGCGGTACGGCACACCGTCCGGGACGGGGTGTGGCTCGCCGAGCTGGCGCCCGTGGACGAACCGGACGCCGTACCGCAGGCCGTGCTCACCGCGATCGGCGCCCGCGAGACCGTGCTGCACGGCGCCGGCGTGGACAGCATGCGCGCGGTCGCCGACCGGCACGACGACCCCCTCGAACGGCTCGTGGAGCACTGCGCCCGGCGCCGGATGCTGATCATCCTGGACAACTGCGAGCACGTCGTGGACGCCGCCGCCCGGCTCGCCGAGGGGCTGCTGGCCCGCTGCCCGGAGCTGACCGTCCTCGCCACCAGCCGTGAACCCCTCGGCGTACCGGGGGAGGTGGTGCGGCCCGTGGAGCCGCTGCCCGAGCCGGTCGCGCTGCGGCTGCTCGCCGACCGGGGCGCGGCGGCCCGGCCGGGATTCCGGACCGACGACGATCCCGAGGCGTGTGCCGAGATCTGCCGCCGCCTGGACGGACTCCCGCTCGCGATCGAGCTGGCGGCGGCCCGGCTGCGCATGCTGACCCCCCGCCAGATAGCCGACCGGCTGGACGACCGCTTCCGGCTGCTCACCTCCGGCAGCCGCACCGTCCTGCCCCGCCAGCAGACCCTCAGAGCCGTCGTGGACTGGTCCTGGGACCTGCTGGACGCCGGCGAACGGGACGTCCTCGCCCGGCTGTCGGTCTTCGCCGGCGGCTGCGACCTGGCCGCCGCCGAGGCCGTGTGCGGGCCGGCCGCGCTGGAGGCCGTCGGCTCCCTCGTCGACAAGTCCCTGGTGGTGGCCGCCCCCGCCGCCGACGGCGGTATGCGCTACCGGCTGCTGGAGACCGTCGCCGAGTACGCCGCCGAACGGCTGGCCGAGACCGGGCACCGCGGTGCCGCCGAACGCGCCCACCTCGTCCACTACCGCGAACTCGCCCGCACCACCGACCCCTTGCTGCGCGGCCCCGACCAACGCGCCGCCATCGACCGGTTCCAGACGGAGTACGAGAACCTGCGCACCGCCCTCCGGCACGCCGTCGCCGAACACGACGAGCAGGAGGCGCTCTGCCTGGTCCTCTCCCTGCTCTGGTTCTGGCAGATGCGCGACCAGCGCGGCGAGACCCGCACCTGGTGCCAGGAGGTCATGACGCTCGGCCCCGACCCGTTCGCGGCGCCCGCGCGCCGCGCCGAACCGGTCTGGGCGCGCTGCACCGACGCCCCGCCCCCCTACACCGGCGAGATCCTCGCCGAGGCCCGGCGCGGCGTCCATCTGGCCCACCTGGCCTGCATGGACATCGACATCGACGCCTGGCAGACCCCCGAGGCGCAGGCGAAGCTGCGCGTGGTCACCCAGGTCTACGAGCCCGGCATGCCACAGACCTGCCGGGCCCCGGGCCTGCTGTGGTTCTTCGCCGTCCTGCTGACCGGCGGCGTGGACCAGCTGCACACCATCGTGGACGCCGCCGTGGAGACCAGCCGGAACACCCCGGGCTTCGAGTGGGAGCTGGCCGGCGCGCTGCAACTGCGCGCCGGCCTCCTGGCCAACCGCGCCGCCTGGGCCGGCGACGCCACCCGCGACGCCGACGAGTCCCTGGAGATCTACCGCCGCCTCGGCGACACCTGGGGCCTCACCGAGGCCCTCTCCGCCCGCGGTGAGGCCCGCGAACGCAAGGGCGCCCACCGCGAGGCCGCCGCCGACTACCAGGCCGCCGTCGACCACGCCGAACGCCTCGGCGCCCGCGCCCAGAGGGCCGTGCTGCGCTCCCGGCTCGGCAACGTGCTCCTGGAGGCGGGCGAGACCGAACGCGGCGAGCGGATGCTCCGCGACGTCGTCGCCAGCCAGGACGGCACCCTGAACGAGGCGATGCCCGCCGCCCGTCTCTACCTCGCCTGCTGGCTCGGCCTGACCGGGCGCACCGGGGAGGCCCGCGTGCAGCTGCGGCTGCTGCGGGACGAGATCACCCTCTCGCACTTCGTCGTCTTCGACGCCATGATCCTCTGCCAGGAGGCCTGGCTGGACGCCCTGGACGAGCGCACCGAGGAGGCGCTGACCCGGGTGCGCGAGGCGCTGCGGCTCGCCGCCGACCCGCTGACCGAGACCATCTCCCCGCACTTGCGCTCCGGCTGTCTCGCCACCGCCGCGATGACCCTGGCCGGCGCCGACGGCGGTCGCGCCGCCGACGCCGCCCGCTGCCTGGGCGCCGCCGACGCACTGCTGCCCGCCGGTCACATCGCCTCCGGAATGGAACGCCGGACCCGTGACATGACCGAGGCCCGGATCCGGGAGGCGCTCGACGAAGCGGCGTACGAGGCCGCGTACGCCGAGGGCGGTGGCCTCTCCCTCGTGGAGGCCACCGCCCTGGTCCGGCCGGCGTGACGCGTCAGCTCTTGGTGCGGAACTTGTGGACGGCGATCGGGGCCATGAGCGCGGTCAGCCCCACCGACCAGATGAGCGTCACCCACAGGGGGTGCGCGACCGGGCCGCCCTCCATCAGCCCGCGTGCGCAGTCGGCCAGCGCGGAGAGCGGGTTGTAGTCGGTGAACGCCTGGAGCCAGCCCGGCATCGACGCGGTCGGCGCGAAGATCGACGAGCCGAACTGGAGCGGCATCAGCACCAGGAAGCCCATCGCCTGCACCGACTGGGCGCTCTTCATCACCACGCCGAGGGTCAGGAACACCCACATCAGCGCCGAGCCGAACACCGCGGACAGCCCCACGGCGGCCAGCAGGCCGCTCCAGCTGTGGACGTCGTAGCCCACGAGCAGGGCGACCACCAGCAGCACCACCGTCGCGAACAGCATCCGCATCAGCTCCACCGCGATCTTCGCGAAGAGGACGGAGCCGCGCCCGATGGGCAGCGAGCGGAAACGGTCCATGACGCCGGAGTTGAAGTCCTGGTTGAACCCGGTGCCCACGCCCTGGGCCATGTTCATGCCCATCATGGCCAGGAGTCCGGGGATCACGTACTGGACGTACCGGTCCTGCCCGCCGCCGAGGGACTGCCCGATGGAGCCGCCGAAGACGTACACGAACAGCAGGGTGAAGATGACCGGGAACAGGATGGCGTCGAACATCGACTCCGGGTCCTGCCGGATCCACAGCAGGTTGCGGCGGATCAACGCGCCGGTGTGGCGCAGGTGGGCCCGTACCGGGATGGGCGTGTCGGCCTTCGCGGTGTCCGGGGACAGGGTGGCGGAGCTCATACGGCGACCTCGACGCGGGAATCGGCGGGCTCGGCGTCCTGCGGGGCACCGGCACGGTGGCCGGTGAGGGACAGGAACACCTCGTCCAGGCTGGGCAGTTCGGTGGTGATGGAGGAGATCGTGATGCCGCGCGCGGTGACCGCGCCGACCACGGCGGTCAGTTGCTCGTCGCTGAGGATCGGCACCAGCAGGGTTCCGGTCTCGGTGTCCACGGTGGTGGCCGCGAGCCCGGTGATGCCCAGCTCGTCCAGCATGCCGGCGAGCGGGCGCAGCTGCAGCGGGTCGATGGGCCGCACCCGCAGCGTGCGTCCGCCGACGCGGGCCTTCAGCTCCTCGATCCCGCCCTTCGCGATGACCTTGCCCCGGTCCACCACGGTCAGCTCGGAGGCGAGCTGCTCGGCCTCCTCCATGTACTGGGTGGTGAGCAGCACGGTGACGCCGTCGCCGACCATGGCCTTGACCTCGTCCCACACCTCGTTGCGGGTCCGGGGGTCGAGTCCGGTCGTGGGCTCGTCCAGGTAGAGCACGGCCGGGCGGCCGATCATCGAGGCGGCCAGGTCCAGCCGGCGCCGCATGCCGCCGGAGTAGGTGCCCGCCGGGCGCCGGGCGGCCTCCGTCAGGGAGAACCGTTCCAACAGCTCGTCGGCGCGGGCGCGGGCGTCCTTGCGGGACAGGTCGAGCAGCCGGCCGATCAGGTACAGGTTCTCCCAGCCCGGGAGCTTCTCGTCCACCGAGGCGTACTGGCCGGTGAGGCCGATGACCCGGCGCAGCTGCCGGGGCTGGCGTACGACGTCGTAGCCGGCCACGACGGCCTGGCCGGCGTCCGGGGTGATCAGGGTGGACAGGATCCGTACGAGGGTGGTCTTGCCGGCGCCGTTCGGCCCGAGCACACCCATCACGGTGCCCTCGCGCACGTCCAGGTCGACACCGTCCAGTGCCTTGGTCTCGCCGTAGTGCTTGACCAGCCCCCGTACGGTCACGGCGGAGCGTCCGCCGGCGGGGTTGTCGTCGATGCGTGTCATGGGGAAGACAGTGCCAGGGCCCACCGACAAACCACCGACAGCCGGCCGACGGCGGCCGACACGACTCCGACACGGCCGACGCGTTGCCGGCGGCCACCGCGGCTACCGCGGCCGGGGGGCGGGGAACCGCGGCGGCGGGCCCCGGAGTCCGGGCAGGACGGCGCCGGCCGAAGCGCGGAAGAAAAAAAGGGGCTAGCCCGCCGACGGGGGAAGAAAAAGGGGCAGCCCGCCGACCGGGGAAGAAAGGGGCAGCCCGCCGACGGGGGAAGATCGGCGGGCTGCCCGGGGTGTTGCCGCGATGGTCTAGTGGACGGAGTGCTCCTCCAGCGGGAAGGTCCCGCCGACGACGTCCTGCGCGAACTCCTTCACCGCGCCGGACATGACCTCACGCAGGTTCGCGTACTTCTTGACGAACTTCGGCACCCGGCCGGAGGTCAGCCCCAGCATGTCCGTCCAGACGAGGACCTGGGCGTCCGTCTCCGGGCCGGCGCCGATGCCGACCGTCGGGATGTGCAGCACCCGCGTCACCTCGGCCGCCAGCTCCGCCGGCACCAGCTCCAGCACCACGGCGAACGCGCCCGCGTCCTGCACGGCCTTCGCGTCGCGCAGCAGCTGCTGCGCCGCCTCCTCGCCGCGGCCCTGTACGCGGTAGCCCATCGCGTTGACGGACTGCGGGGTCAGCCCGATGTGGGCCATGACCGGGATGCCGGACTCCACCAGCAGCCGGATCTGTTCGTGCGAGCGCTCGCCGCCCTCCAGCTTGACCGCGCCGACCCCGGCCTCCTTCACCAGCCGGGTCGCCGAGCGCAGCGCCTGCACCGGGCCCTCCTGGTAGGAGCCGAAGGGCAGGTCGCCGACGATCAGGGAGCGCCGGGTGCCGCGGACGACGGCCGCGGACAGCATGGTCATCTCGTCGAGGGTGACGGGCACGGTCGTCTCGTACCCGAGGTGGCAGTTGCCCGCCGAGTCGCCGACCAGGATCACCGGGATCCCGGCCTCGTCGAAGACGGACGCGGTCATCGCGTCGTAGGCGGTGAGCATGGGCCACTTCTCGCCCCGCTCCTTGGCGAGGGCGATGTCGCGGACGGTGATGCGGCGGGTGCCCTGGCCCCCGTACAGCGCCTTGCTGCCGTCGGAGGTCGTGCTCTGCACGGTCTGGGCAGCCGAAAGCTGCGTCATGGCTATGGCTCCTTCGGTCATCTCGAGGCGCCCATTACGGCGTCCCCGGATTCGCCTCCATGGTGGCACCTCGTGCCAGTGAGGACCAGAGGGGGTTCCCTGTGATCCCCGTCGGCGCCCGGGAGCGAGGCTGTGTAAGGCCTTGGTAAAACATTAAGATACGAGACCGTTCCGTATCGGAATGATCGTAGTCTCGAACACATGACAAGTCCCGTCCCCGCCTCCCGAATACCGGAAGCGGTACACCGGCGCCGTTGGGCGATCCTCGGCGTGCTGATGCTGAGCCTGCTCATCGTGGTGCTCGACAACTCGATCCTGAACGTCGCCATCAAGACCATCTCCACCCCGGCGCCCACCGGCCTCGGCGCCACCCAGAGCGAGATCGAGTGGGCGATCAACGCCTACACCCTCGTCTTCGCCGGCCTGCTCTTCACCGCCGGACTCGTCGGCGACCGGATCGGCCGCAAGAAGGTGCTGCTCGGCGGCATCGCCGTGTTCGGCATCGGCTCCGCGCTCGCCGCCGAGTCCGGCTCGCCCGGCCAGCTGATCGCCTACCGCGCGCTGATGGCCCTCGGTGCCGCCTTCGTCATGCCCGCCACCCTCGCCGTCCTCATGAACGTCTTCGAGCGCGAGGAGCAGCCCAAGGCCATCGGCATCTGGGCCGGCGGCGTCGGCCTCGCCATCGCCATCGGCCCGATCACCGGCGGCGCGCTCCTCGACCACTTCTGGTGGGGCTCGGTCTTCTTCGTCAACGTGCCCATCGTGATCGTCGCGCTCGTCCTGATGGCCTGGCTGGTGCCCGACTCCCGCGACCCGCGGCCCGGCCGTCTCGACCCCGTCGGCGTGGTCCTGTCCGTCGTCGGCCTCGTCCTGCTGGTCTACGGCATCATCAAGGGCGGCGAACTGGCCGACTTCACCGACGCCAAGGTGCTGGCGACCATCCTCGCCGGGCTCGCCGTCCTGGTCGCCTTCGTCCTCTTCGAGAAGCGCAGCGACCACCCCTCCCTGGACGTCAGCTACTTCAAGAACAAGGTCTTCTCGGCCGCCATGAGCGCCATCGCGCTGGTCTTCTTCGCGCTCATGGGCGTCACGTTCTTCGGCGTCTTCTACACCCAGAGCGTGCGCGGCTACTCGCCGCTGGAGTCCGGCGTGCTGATGCTGCCGCTCGCCGCCGCCCAGCTCGTCTTCGCGCCCCGGGCCCGGCTGCTGGTCGACCGGTTCGGCAACAAGGCCACCACCACCGGCGGCCTGGTGCTGATCGCGGCGACCCTGGCCGCCTTCGCCACCTTCGAGGCGGACACCCCCATCTGGCTGCTGGAGGTCGTCTTCTTCCTCATGGGCACCGGCATGGCGCACATCATGACGCCGACCTCGGTCGTCATCATGCAGGCGCTGCCCCGCGAGAAGGCCGGCTCCGCCTCCGCGCTCAGCAACACCTTCCGCCAGGTCGGCGGCGCCCTCGGCATCGCCGTCCTCGGCTCGGTGCTCGCCGCCTCGTACCGCGACGGCATCGAGGACAAGCTCGGCGCGCTGCCGCCCGGCCTGCGCGACACCGCCGCCCAGTCCATCGAGGCCACCCTCGGCATCGCCCAGAAGCTCGGCCCGCAGGGCAAGGCCCTGGTCACCCCGGCCCACGACGCGTTCCTGCACGCCATGCACATCACCGCCCTGTGCGGTACGGGCGTCGCGCTGATCGGCGCCGTGGTCACCGCCCTCTTCCTGCCGGGCAAACCCCCGGCCGACGAGCAGGGCGAGAAGGAACCGGAATTGGTCACCGCCGCGGGGGAGTGAGCCCCACGCGCGGTTCCACGGGGGAAGGAGGCGGCTGCGGGACAATCTCCGCAGCACAGCGAGAGGACGGATCGACGTGAGCCTTGCCGGCAGCCGGCCGCGCCCCTGCGCCCCCGGGCGGGGCCGCCCGCGCAGCGAAGCCGTGGAACGCGCCATCGTGGAGGGCGTGATGAAGCTCCTGGAGGAGGGCGTGCCCCTCGCCGAGCTGTCCATCGAGCGCATCGCCCGCACCGCCGGAGTCGGCAAGGCCACCATCTACCGCCGCTGGAGCGGCAAGGAGGAACTCTTCATCGACGTGGTCCGCGCGGCCGAGCCGCCCGAACCCGAACTCCCCGGCACCTCCATGCGCGACGATCTCCTCGTCCTGCTGGAGAACCTGCGGCAGCGCGGACTGGCCAGCCGCTCCTCGGCACTGCTGCACAACGTGCACACCCAGATGAAGACCAACCCCAGGATCTGGGCCGCGTACCACGAGAACGTCATAGCGCCCCGCCGTGCTCTCGTCCTCGACGTGCTGCGCCGCGGGCAGCGCGACGGCGAACTCCGGCCGGACGTCGACGTGGAACTGGCCAACGACCTGTTCGTCGGCCCCATCCTGGTGCGCGCCGTGCTGCGCCCCGACGCCGACCTGCCCGAGGGGCTCGCCGCGGACATCGTCGACACCGTCCTGGCCGGCCTACGGCCCGTCAGCTCGCCGGTCTCGTAGCACTTATGTGCGTGTTTCGTCACAGACCCCGCCCGTCCCGGGGGTGAGCGGAACTCCGGGTGCCGCTTCGTTCGTCCTCGTCTTCCGTACGGCCGTCATGGGACGGCGGGAACGGAGCCGATCATCCCCTAGGGTCGGAAGAGGACGGGGGACGAACGGTGTGCACGGCAGGCAGTGAGGCAGACGGTATGGCGCAGCAGGCGTACATGACGGAGACGGACAACGGCGGCTCGGGGCCCGAGCGACCGGGTTCCCGGCTCCGACGCCTCGCGCACCGCCTGTTCGCCGGCTGGCGGGGCGATCCGCGGATCTGGCGCCGCGGCATCGTCCTCGCCGTGCTGGCCCTGCTGCTCGCCCTGGTGATGCTGGTGCACGCGCACATCCCCAACGTCGTGGGCAACCTCGGCAGCCTCACCGAGACGTTCCTGCCCTGGCTGGGCCTGGCCGTCCCGGTGCTGCTGGTGCTCGGCCTGGTCCGGAAGTCGGCCACCGCGCTGATCGCCGTCGTGCTGCCCGCGATCGTGTGGCTGAACCTCTTCGGCGGGCTGCTGTCCGACAAGTCGGGCGCCGGCGGCGACCTCATGGTGGCCACCCACAACGTCAACGCCGACAACCCCGACCCGGCCGCGACCGCCGACGACGTCGCCGCGTCCGGCGCCGACGTGCTGGCCCTGGAGGAGCTGCCCGCCTCCTCCGTCCCCGTCTACGAGAAGGCGCTCGCGTCGACCTACAAGCACCACGCCGTGGTCGGCACGGTCGGCCTGTGGAGCAAGTACCCGATGACCGACGTGCGGGCCGTCGACATCCGGCTCGGCTGGAAGCGCGCCATGCGCGCGACCGTCTCCACCCCCGAGGGCCCGCTGGCCGTGTACGTCGCGCACATGCCCTCGGTGCGGGTGAAGATGGAGGCCGGGTTCACGGCCCGGCAGCGGGACAAGAGCGCCGACGCGCTCGGTGAGGCCATCGCCCACGAGCCCCTGGAGCGCGTCGTCCTGCTCGGCGATCTCAACGGCACGATGAACGACCGCTCGCTCAACGCCGTCACCTCGCAGCTGCGCTCCACCCAGGGCGCCGCGGGCAGCGGCTTCGGGTTCAGCTGGCCGGCGTCGTTCCCGATGGCGCGGATCGACCAGATCATGGTCAAGGGCATCGAGCCGGAAAGCTCCTGGACGCTGCCGCGGACGAACAGCGATCACCTGCCGGTGGCGGCCCGTGTGAAGCTGGACACAGGCGCGTAACCCGCTGGAATAGCGGACCCGAGAGTATTTGTTCCGGACGGGAACTTACTGCGAGACTCGAACCCGTACGGCACTCCGCTCTGAAAGGTCCCTCATGCCCCTGGCCCTGCTCGCCCTCGCCGTGGGCGCCTTCGGCATCGGTACGACCGAGTTCGTGATGATGGGGCTGCTCCCCGACGTCGCGGACGACCTGCACCTCTCGATCCCCAGCGCCGGGCACCTGGTCTCGGCGTACGCGCTGGGCGTCGTCATCGGCGCCCCGCTGCTGGCCGCCCTGACCGCGCGCATGTCCCGCCGCACGGTCCTGATGGCGCTCATGTCCCTGTTCGTGGTCGGCAACGCGCTCTCCGCGCTCGCCCCCGGAAACGGCTCCCTGCTCGCCGCCCGCTTCCTCAGCGGCCTGCCGCACGGCGCCTTCTTCGGCGTGGGCGCGGTCGTCGCCACGGCGATGGTCCCGCCGGAGCGCAAGGCCCGCTCGGTGTCCCTGATGTTCCTCGGCCTGACCGTCGCCAACATCGCGGGCGTGCCCGCCGCCACCCTCATGGGCCAGCACTTCGGCTGGCGGGCGACGTTCCTGGCCGTGAGCGTGATCGGCCTGGCCGCGATCGCCTCGCTGGCCCTGCTCATCCCGCGCGACGGCGAGCACCAGGCCCCCTCGGCCGGGCTGCGCGGCGAACTGGCCGCCCTGACCTCCCTGCCGGTGTGGCTGGCCCTCGGCACCACCGTCGCGGGCTTCGGCGCGCTCTTCGCGGCCTACAGCTACGTCACGCCGATGCTGACCGACGCGGCGGGCTACGCCGAGACGCACGTGACCCTGCTCCTGGCCCTCTTCGGCGTGGGCGCGACCGCCGGCAACCTGCTGGGCGGCCGGCTCGCGGACCACTCCCTGCGGGGCTCCCTCTTCGGCGGCCTCGCCTCCCTGGCGGTCGTGCTGCTGCTCTTCCCCGCGCTGATGCGGACGGAATGGAGCGCGGCCCTGGCGGTGACCCTCCTCGGCACGGCGGCGTTCGTCACCGGCTCCCCGCTCCAGCTGATGGTGATGGAGAAGGCCGCGGCGGCCCCCTCCCTCGCCTCCTCCGCCAACCAGGCCGCCTTCAACCTGGCCAACGCGGGCGGCGCCTGGATCGGCGGCCTGGCCCTCGCGGCGGGCTTCGGCACGACGTCCCCGGCGCTCGCGGGCGCGGCCCTGGCGGTGCTGGGGCTGGGCGTGGCGAGCGTGGCGTACGCGGTGGACCGACGCCGGACGACGCCGTCGGCGGGCCGGGTGATCACCGCCCATCTGCCGGAGGAGTCGGAGGCGCTCCAGCACTGACCGGCTCCGTTCGCCCCCGGCCCGCCCGACTCGGTGGGCCGGGAGGCGGGCGCGGGACCGGCCGCGGCGCCCGGCGAACTCGTCTGTGGCGCGCGACGCGGCGGCACAAAGGGGGCGTGAGGTCCGCAAGGACCCCACGCCCCCTTCCACTCAGTGGAGCGTCAGTGCTTCGTGGCGTACGACTTCACGTAGCCGCCGGCCGGTGAGCCGACGCCCGTCACGTCGTCGTAGCCCTGCACCGCGGACAGCGAGCTGTCCTTGCCGAGGCTGCGGACCGAGTACAGCAGGCCGTCCTTGGCGTCCAGGCCGTTGGCGAAGTCCACGCGGGCGACCGCCAGGCCGGAGCCCGTCGGGTCGTCCGTGACGTCGTGGTAGACGCCCTTCTTGCCGTACTTGGCGTAGATCGACGGGTTGGCGAAGCCGAGGGCCTTGCCGCCGCGCGCCTCCTGGGCCAGGGCCTGGACCGCCGCGATCACCGGTGCGGCCAGCGAGGTGCCGCCGATGCGGTACTCGCTGTACCGCTCGGTGCCGTCGGGGAAGGTCTGGGTCTGGCCGACCAGGAAGCCGGTGTTCGGGTCGGCGATGGCCGCGATGTCCGGGACGACGCGGTTGCCGGCGGCGTTGTTGGCCGTGGCCAGCGCCTTCGGGACGACGTTCCTCTGGTAGTACGGCTGCGGCACGGTCTTGCTGGTGCCGCCGCCCGCGCCCGAGGTGAAGGCGCCCGGGAAGCCCGCCCAGCTCTTGCCGTCGGCCGACAGGGTCGCCTTCTCGGTGCCCCAGCCGGTCTCCCACTGGTACGTGTCGCCCTTGCCGACGGCCAGCGAGGTGCCGCCGACCGCGGTCACCCACGCCGAGTTGGCCGGGGTGTCGACCTGCTTGACCCCGGAGGCCGCGACCTGGTCGCCGTCGTCGCCGGAGGAGAAGTAGAAGCCGATGCCCTGGACCGCGCCCAGCTGGAAGACCTGGTCGTAGGCGGCCGCGAGGTCCGGCGTCTGGTTGGCCTCGATGTCGCCCCAGGAGTTGGAGACGATGTCGGCCAGGTGGTTGTCGACGATCTTGCCGAGGGAGTCCAGCAGGTCGTCGTCGTAGCAGGAGGCGGCGCCCACGTAGGTGACGTCGGCGGCCGGCGCGACCGCGTGCACGGCCTCGACGTCGAGGGTCTCCTCGCCGTACCAGCCGGCCGCGCCGCACTCCTCGGTCTTCGTGTAGTTCTTCGGCAGCACCTGGTGCAGCTGGCCGGTCGTCCAGGCCGCGTCACCGTTCTTCGCCGCGTACTTGGCGGCGTCGTAGGCGATCGTCGGGGAGGCGTACGCGTCCGTGATCGCGATGCGGACGTTCTTGCCGGTGTACGTGCCGGCGCCGTACGCGGCGCGCAGCTGCTTGCCGGTGTACCCCTTGACGGCGTACGGGATCTTCTGGCCGTAGGCGTCCGGCAGGGTGCTCGCGACGTTGGAGCCGTAGTACGAGGAGAACGGCCCGGCGTTCTTGAACACGGCGTCCGGCGGCGGCAGCTGGTCGTCGTGGTGCGCCTTGTGCGGGGCGTTGTCCAGGCCGGTGACGGTCAGGACGGCGCCCTTCAGGGCGGCCGGGACGGAGACCGTCCGTGCCGGGGCCCGGTACGTCTTCGCGCCCTTGGCGAAGTCGTGCAGCTGGGTGCCGAACGCCTTCTCGGCGGCGGCCACGTCACCGGAGACGGCGACGTAGCGCGGGGTGACCGCGGTGACCGTCAGGCCGGCCGACTTCAGCCAGGACTTGACGGCGGCCACCTGGGCCTTGGTGGCCCCGAAGCGGGCCTGCGCCTTCTTGGCGCTCAGGTACTTGCCGTACTGCGGCGAGCCGGGGTCGGACACGGCCTTGGCGTACGCGGCGAGGCCCGCCGCGTCCTGGCCGGCCAGGTAGACGCGGGCCTTGACCCGGGCGCTGTCCGAGGTGGCGCCCTTGTCCGCCTTGGCCGTGGCCCAGAGCGGCTTGGTGCCCTTCAGCGCGTCACGGGCGGGGCTGTCCACGGCGTGCGCCGCGGGTATGCCCAGCGCCAGCGCGCCTGCGATCATGGGCAGTGTCGCTGCCATGCTCACGGCGCGCAGCTTGGCGCGGTTGGATCTCATAGAACCCCCTGCGATGCGATTCGCATGCATGTAGTGGCTGGTACGTCGGAGATCCGTACGCGGGCCCGCGGCGGCGTCGGCTCGTGAATGGATCACACGATGGGGGCCACTCTTGCGATGAACCGTTCATGCCAGGGGAAGGTAAAAGTCAAGAGAAGCTCAAGTAGCCGCCAGAAGCGGCGAATTGCCCGTTTGGTCCTCACGGGCGGGTAACGGAAGACGGGGAGGCCTCGCCATGACCGGCCGAGGCCTCCGTCACGAACGCGGTGCCGCGCCCCGCTCCTTGAGCATCCCGGTCATCAGCTCGATCTCCGACTGCTGCGCGTCCACCATGCCCTGCGCGAGCCGCTTCTCCACGTCGACGGTGCATTTGGAGACGCACCCCTCGGCCATGTGGATGCCGCCCTTGTGATGGTCCGTCATGAGCTGGAGGTAGAAGATCTCCGCCTGCTTGCCGTTCAGTTTCCCGAGCTTCTTCAGCTCGGTGTCGGTCGCCATGCCCGGCATCAGCGCGCCGTCCTTGCCGGAGGCCATGTCGCCCATGCCCATCCAGGTCATCGGCGGATCGGCCGACACCTTCGGCAGCTCCCACAGGTCCAGCCAGCCCAGCAGCATCCCGCGCTGGTTGGCCTGCGTCTGCGCGATGTCGTACGCGAGCCGCCGCACCTCCTCGTTCCTGGTGCGGTCCCGCACGATGTACGACATCTCGACGGCCTGCTGGTGATGGACGGCCATGTCCCGCGCGAAGCCGGCGTCGGCCGACTCCGCGCTCGGCGTCCCGCCGTCCGATCCACCGGTGTCCTCGGCGACCGCGTAGGTGATCGCGCCGGCCGCGACGAGCACCGCCGCCGCGGTCCCGGCGACCCAGCCGATGTGCTGCCGCCTCACTTCATGACCCCGCCGGTGCACGAGGCGCCCGGCTCGGGCGTCTGCGGGCCCTGCACATAGGCGGCGAAGAACTTGTCCACTTCCGGATCGCTCGCGCTCTTCACCGCCACCTGGTGCCCCCAGGCCGACAGGACCAGCGGGGCCGCCTGGTTCTCGTACGGGCTCATCAGCGAGTACGGCGTCTTCTTCACCTTCGCCGCGAGAGCGTCGACGTCGGCCTTCTGCGCCTTGCCGGTGTACGTCACCCAGACCGCGCCGTGCTCCAGCGCGTGCACGGCGTTCTCGTCCTGCACCGGCTTGGTGTAGACGTCACCGTTGCAGTTCAGCCAGACCGGGTTGTGGTTGCCGCCGACCGGCGGGTGCATCGGGTACGACACCTTGGTCGTCACATGCGTCCGGGCCAGCTTGCCCGACCAGGTCCGCACCCCGTCCTTGCCGGTGGTGAAGTGGCCGGAGTCGCCGGAGCCCTTGCCGTCGGCCGAGGTGTCCTTGTCGCCGGACTGCGCGTGCACGAGGGCCACACCGCCGACCACGAGCCCGGCGACGACCACCACACTGGCGGCGGCGGCGAGGACCCGGTTACGGCGCTCCCGGGCACGCTCCGCGCGCCGCATCTCCTCTATACGCGCCTTGCGCGCCGCGGTGCTGCTGTTCTTGCCGGAACCCATGAGACGTGTCCTTCGGGGAAGGGGGGCGTGGACGGTGGGGCCCGCTGATCGTAATGCGCACAGGGGGCGGTTCCGTAGGTAGGGCACGGCACGCAGATAATTTGAAGCCACGATGCGCATTACCTACCCTCCGGGTATGCGGCTGCTTCGCTCCACCGACCTGGCCCTGCGCGTCCTGATGCGACTCGCGGTCTCCGCCGACGCCACCCCCACGACCCGCCAGGTCGCCGCCGACATGGGCGTGCCCTACACGCACGCCGCGAAGGTCGTCGCCGAACTGCAGCACCTGGGGCTGGTCCACGCCCGCCGCGGCCGGGGCGGGGGCCTGGCGCTGACGGAACGGGGCCGGACGGCCTCCGTCGGTGCCGTGGTCCGTTCCTTCGAGGGCGAGGGAGACGTCGTCGACTGCGAGGGCGCGACCCCCTGCCCGCTGAGCTCCGGCTGCCGGCTCCGCGGCGCCCTGCGCCGGGCCCAGGAGGCGTTCTTCGCCGCACTGGACCCCGTCACGGTCGGCGACATCGTCGCCGACCCGACCGGCCCCCTGCTGCTGGGCATCTCCCGGGGGCCGGCCGCACCCGACTGACCGCCCCGGCCGGCACGGGCCGTCGATCACCGGGTGCGCCCGGGGGAGGCCGCGCCGGCCGGAGTCCCGCTCAGCCCTGCGCCAGCCACAGGTCCGGGCCGAACACCTCGTAGTGCACGTCGGCCGGGGCCACGCCCTTCTCGATCAGCCGGCCGCGGACCGCGCGCAGGAAGGGCAGCGGCCCGCACAGGTACGCGCGCGTGCCGGGGTGTACGGCGACACCGGTCAGGTCGGCCAGGCCGGTGCGGTGGCCCGGCCCGGCGTCCCGCTCGTAGAAGAAGTGCACGGAGGCGTCCGGCAGCTTCGCGGCGTACGCCTCGTGGTCGGAGCGCAGGGCGTGCTCGGCGGGGGAGCGGTCGCCGTGCACCACGGTGACCGGGCCGCGGTGGCCGGTGGCGGCCAGGTCGGCCAGCATCGCGGCGATCGGGGTCACGCCGATGCCCGCCGAGGCGAGCAGCACGGGGGTGTCCGGGCCGGCGTCCAGGACGAGATCGCCGTACGGCTCGGACAGCTCCAGCACGTCACCGGGGCGCACGCGCGCGTGGAGCCGGTTCGAGACCTCGCCGTCGGGCGTCGCCCCGCCGTGCACCCGCTTGACGCTGAACTGCCGCAGCGTCCCGCCCGGCGCCCCGGACAGGCTGTACTGCCGTATCTGCCGGGCCCCGTCGGGCAGTTCGACGCGGACGGAGACGTACTGGCCCGCGCGGAAGTCCCGCAGCGGGCGGCCGTCGGCCGGGCGCAGCCGGAAGGTGACGACGTCCGCGGTCTCCTCGACCCGCTCCACGACCTCCCACGCGCGAAAGCCCCGCTCGCCGCTCTCCTCGTACAGCCGCTTCTCGATCGCGGCGAGCGCGTTCGCCATCAGCCAGTAGACCTCGTCCCAGGCGGCGGCCACCTCGGGCGTGACGGCCTCGCCGAGGACCTCGGCGAGGGCGGCGAAGAGGTGCTCGTGGACGACCCGGTACTGCTCGGGCGAGACGCCGAGCGAGGCGTGCTTGTGGGCGATCCGGCTCAGCATGGCGTCCGGCCGCTGCTCGGGGTGCTCCAGCAGGTGCGCGGCGAAGGCGGCGACGGAGCCCGCGAGGGCCTGCTTCTGGGTGCCGGCGGCCTGGTTGCCGCGGTTGAACAGATCACGCAGCAGGTCGGGGCGGGTGGTGAAGAGACGGGCGTAGAAGCGCTCGGTGATCTCGCCGATGGCCGCGCCGACGGCGGGCAGGGTGGCGCGGACGGTGGCTGCGGACTGCTCGGTCAGCATCGGACTCCTCGGAGAACTCGGCTGATCCACACGCTATGAAAACTTGCATCTGAGATGCAAATTATATGAGCGTGGTGTCGCGCACCGGGCGAGGCGGGCCGGCCATTACGGATGTCGGCCCGAGCAGGCAAGATGGGCGAGAGCGCAGTACATCTGCCGTACGAGAGGCGTTCAGCGCGAAGACGCTCGGGCGATCAAGGTCCGCAACGCGCGTGAAATGGTGTTGTGGTGGGATGCTCAGGTGCCCGACCGCCTCCCGTGGTACGGGGGACAGGCGGCCTGACCAGCAAGGATGGGGAAGCGGAAGATGGACAAGCAGCAGGAGTTCGTGCTCCGGACCTTGGAGGAGCGGGACATCCGGTTCGTACGCCTGTGGTTCACGGACGTGCTGGGCTTCCTCAAGTCCGTCGCCGTGGCCCCCGCCGAGCTGGAGCAGGCATTCGACGAGGGCATCGGCTTCGACGGCTCCGCCATCGAGGGCTTCGCCCGGGTCTACGAGTCCGACATGATCGCCAAGCCGGACCCGTCCACCTTCCAGGTGCTGCCCTGGCGCGCGGAGACCCCCGGCACCGCCCGCATGTTCTGCGACATCCTCATGCCGGACGGCTCACCGTCCTTCGCGGACCCGCGCTACGTCCTCAAGCGCGCCCTCGCCCGCACCTCCGACCTCGGCTTCACCTTCTACACCCACCCCGAGATCGAGTTCTTCCTGCTGAAGGACCGCCCGCTGGACGGCTCCCGCCCCACCCCGGCCGACAACTCGGGCTACTTCGACCACACCCCCACCAACGTCGGCATGGACTTCCGCCGCCAGGCGATCACCATGCTGGAGTCGATGGGCATCTCGGTGGAGTTCTCCCACCACGAGGGCGCCCCCGGCCAGCAGGAGATCGACCTCCGCTACGCCGACGCGCTCTCCACGGCCGACAACATCATGACGTTCCGGCTGGTCATGAAGCAGGTGGCGCTGGAGCAGGGCGTCCAGGCGACGTTCATGCCGAAGCCGTTCTCCGAGCACCCCGGCTCCGGCATGCACACCCACCTCTCCCTCTTCGAGGGCGACCGCAACGCGTTCTACGAGTCGGGCGCCGAGTACCAGCTCTCCAAGGTCGGCCGCTCCTTCATCGCGGGCCTGCTCAAGCACGCCGCGGAGATCTCCGCGGTCACCAACCAGTGGGTGAACTCCTACAAGCGCATCTGGGGCGGTTCCGAGCGCACGGCGGGCGCCGGCGGCGAGGCCCCTTCCTACATCTGCTGGGGCCACAACAACCGCAGCGCCCTGGTCCGCGTCCCGATGTACAAGCCCGGCAAGACGGGCTCGGCCCGCGTCGAGGTCCGCTCCCTGGACTCCGGCACCAACCCGTACCTGGCCTATGCCGTCCTCCTGGCGGCCGGCCTGAAGGGCATCGAGGAGGGCTACGAGCTTCCGCCGGGCGCCGAGGACGACGTCTGGGCCCTCTCCGACGCCGAGCGCCGCGCCATGGGCATCGAGCCCCTCCCGCAGAACCTCGGCGAGGCCCTCACCCTCATGGAACGCAGCGACCTGGTGGCCGACACCCTCGGCGAACACGTCTTCGACTTCTTCCTGCGCAACAAGAAGTCGGAGTGGGAGGAGTACCGCAGCGAGGTCACGGCCTTCGAGCTGCGGAAGAACCTGCCGGTGCTGTAAGGGGGGACCGACGAGGTTTCTCGCCTCGAAACACCCCGGGTCGACGGCAGCGTGCGTCCGACCCGGGGCAGCTCCCCACCCGTAGAGGGCAGTTTCACTGACAGTCCGAATGCCTCCCGGGCGAAATGAACTTGGGCAGGTCGTTGCGGAAGATGTAAACCCCTCGCCGGTCTTCGCCGTGGGTTTCGTCGACGGCTTTCCTCGACATGGTCAAAGAGGACTTCCGGGGCGGCTTGCGAGGGCCGACGGTGCTGAGGCGGCGGTGGTCGGCCGGTTCGAGACGGGCCGAGTGTGCTCGATGGCCCAGCGGCGGTCGCACGCTGTAGGTGCCTCGTTCAACTGAAAACATCTGCCGCTGCGGTGCCCCGAGATGCAGCGGAGGCGCTTCGGGGCGAGCCTGGTGGCAGGGGATTCCATCAGATGTCCGAGCCAGGGGTGCGGTGATTCCACAGCCTGGCTCCAGGCATGGCGAGGCTTCGGTATGAAAATCGGACGTTCCCTGGCGATTGCCGTCCTGTTGGCTCCCATCCCATTCGTAGGCATGACGGAGCCCGCATCGGCAGCTGTCAAACACATCATCGTTGTCGAAGGCAAGCTCGGGGCACGTGACGGGACCGGTGTCTGGGGCGGCAGCTCCGTCCGGAAGGAAATCCCGTTCCGGGAAACATTCGATCTCACCCACAACGCCCGCCAGTGGAAGAAGACCTTCAAGGTGTGCGCGGGGGGTGAAGCGAGAGCCGTTCTGTATGTGCGGGCGTATCTGCAGGATGACGAACGGGTGTCCGTGCGGCCGAATGTGTGGCTGTACGAGGGAAGCAACTGCGACAGCAGCGACCTCGATGCGAACGTCTGGCCCAAGGCTCAAGTGATGCCCGGAGGCCGAGGCAGCCGCTCGTGGCAGATATGGCTGCCCTCCGAAGAGGAAAGTCTCGGCACACGAGACGCCGCCTTCGCGACGGTCACGTTCACCCATGCTCTCTGGCCGTGACGGCCGTGACGCAAGGCGCCTCGCTCCGGGGTGGGCTTGAGGGCGATGCCGCAGGCGGGTGATCGCGGTCCGAGGCTCACAAACGCTCGATTGTGCCGGGCCGTCCCGCTCCCCCTGCCGGTGTGCGGCGGGTCGAGGCCTTCCGGCCGGCCCGGGGCCATCCCCGGGCAGCCCGCTCCGTGAGGGGCCGAGCGGTCACGTGCCGACATCCGGGTGGTTGGCGGGTGGGAGAGCGCCGATGCGGCGCTTCGCCTGCCTAGCATGCTGACCACTCGGGGTTCCGTGGACAGGACGGAGTTGGCGGCGTGCCCTTCGCGAAGCCGGCCGGTGGCGGTGCGTCCGGGTCGTTCGAGCCCCCTCCGGCGGGCGCCCGGCGGTCGACGGCACCGCTGCTGGCCGTGTGCGCCGGGTACTTCATGGTCATTCTGGATGTCACGATCATCAATGTCGCCGTGCCCGTGGTGGGGCGGGAGCTGGCGGCCTCGCTCACCGGGATCCAGTGGATCACGGACGGCTACACCCTGGTGTTCGCCGGGTTCCTGATGACGGGCGGCGCGCTGGGGGACCGGCTGGGCAACCGGCGTGTCTTCTGTTCCGGCGTGGTGGTGTTCACGGTCTCCTCGGCCGCGTGCGCGTTCGCGCCCAGCGCCGCCTTCCTCGTCGTGGCCCGGCTGGTGGAGGGGCTCGGCGCGGCCCTGATCGTGCCCGGCTCGCTCGCCCTGCTCCAAGCGGCCTACCCGGAGCCGGCGGCCCGCTCGCGCGCCTTCGGGCTGTGGGGGTCGATGGCGGGCATCGCGGCCTCCGCCGGCCCGCTGCTGGGCGGGCTGCTGGTGTCCACCGTGGGCTGGCGGTGGGTCTTCCTCATCAACCTGCCCGTCGGCGTGGCCTGTCTGATCCTCACCTCGCGGTACGTCGCGCTCTCCCCGCGCCACCCCGGCCGGGCCCTGGACTGGCCCGCGCAGTGCGCCGTGGTGGCGGCGGTGGCCCTGCTGACCGCCGCGCTGAACGAGGCCGGCCGGCGTGGGTGGTCCGATCCGGCCGTGCTCGCCGGGCTGGGGCTCGCCGTCCTGGCCGTGGTGGCGTTCCTGGTGCGCGAGCGGCTCGCCCGGTCTCCCGCGCTTCCCCTGCGGCTGCTGCGCTCCCGCACGCTGAGCGGGGCGGCCGTGGTGGGCCTGCTGTTCAACTTCGGTTTCTACGGCATGGTGTTCACCGCCAGCCTCTCCTTCCAGCACGAGCGCGGTTTCAGCGCCCTGAGGACGGGACTGGCGCTGTTCCCCGCGGTGGCGATGACCATGTTCGCCTCGGTCCTGTCCGGACGGCTGAGTCGCCGCACCGGTGACCGTCCGCTGGTCGTCACCGGCATGCTGCTGGGCGCCCTCGGCCTCGGCGGCTGGGCAGCGGCCGGGACCGACCCGGCGTACGCGCTCCTCGTGGCCCCGATGATGGCCACCGGCTTCGGCACGTCCTTCGCTCTGACCGGTTCGACCGCCACCGTGATGGGCGCCGTACCCCCGTCGTACGCGGGGGCGGCCTCGGCGCTGTTCAACACCACCCGCCAGATCGGCAGCGCCACCGGCGTGGCCCTCGGCGGCAGCCTGCTGGCCACCGGCACCGGCACCGGCACCGGCACCGGCTACGGCACGGGACTGCGCACCAGCATGGCCATCGGCGCCCTCGCCTATCTGTGCGCCGCTGCCCTGGCGTGGCGCTGCGTGCCGGCCACCGGACCGGACTCGGGCGGCCCGTGAGGGGACGCCCCCTGGCCGGCGGTGCGCCGGACCGGAGACGAACGGGCTGCCCGGGGCCGTCAGGGTGCCGCGCACGACCGCCTCTCCGGACGCAGCACCTCGATCTCGTAGTCGCCGGTGTCCTCGTCGGTCGTCACGCCGTGGGTCTCGCTGCGGAAGCCGGGGAAGTGGCGGTCGAAGGTCTCCAGTGCGGTGAGGTAGCGCAGGAGGGGGCCGTCGGCGGTGCCGGTGGACTCGCCCGGCATGAGGACCGGGATGCCGGGCGGGGTGACCGTGACCATCGCCGCCGCCACCCGGTTCGCCGCGTCGGCGACGCGGACCCGTTCCGTGCCGCCGCGCACCAGCCGCTGGTAGCAGTGCTGGGGCGGGAAGACCGGCTCCGGAAGCCGCTGGAACGCCGTGTCCAGCAGTTCCACCAGGCGGGCCGAGCGCAGCTGGTCGTGCATCTGCCGGCACAGTTCGCGCAGGGTGAGACCGGAGTAGCGGCGCGGGTGCGCGGCCACCGCCGCGGGCAGGACGCGGTCGAGCGGGGCGTCCGCGTCGTACAGGGACTTGAAGTCCATCAGGGCGTCCAGCAGCGTCCCCCACTTGCCCTTGGTGATACCCATGGAGAACAGGATCAGCGCGGTGTAGCTGTCGGTCTTCTCGACGACGATGTTGCGGGTGGCCAGATATGCCGTCAGGACGCGCGCCGGGATGCCCTCCTCGGCCATCTCTCCGGTGGCGCTGATGCCGGGGCAGGTCAGGGTGACCTTGACCGGGTCCAGCATGCAGTGGCCCGCGGTCAGCCCGGGGAAGCCGTGCCAGGCGGCGTCCGGTTCCAGCAGCCAGCAGGACTGCTCCCGGCCCAGCAGCTCCGGCGGGGCCTCCTCGAAGGGCAGCCGTTCGCCCGTCGCCGGGTCGGTGACCTCCGTCGGCTGCCAGACGCCGAAGAACCACGGCGGCCGGTCCCCGGCACTCGCCACCCGCCGTGCCAGCCGCACCGTCTCCTGCCGGAAGCGGATCGCCTCGGTCACCGCCTCGTCGATCAGCCACTCACCCTGCGGCCCGTCCATCATCGCCGTCGCCACGTCCAGCGAGGCGATCATCGGGTACAGCGGTGACGTGGTCCCGTGCATCATCAGGGCCTCGTTGAACCGGTCGTGTTCGACCGGTGCCCGGGGCGCGGGCCGCACGTGCACCATCGCCGACTGCGACAGCGCGGCCAGCAGCTTGTGCGTGGACTGGGTCGCGAAGACCGTCGGCCGGTCCGGGCCGGGGAAGGCCGCCGCGTCCACGGACATGCCGTAGCGGCCCGCGTACAGCGGATGGAAGCGGGCGTAGGCGAACCACGCCTCGTCGAAGTGGACCCGCGGCGTGCTGGCCGCGAGCGCCCGAGCGGTCGGCACGGCGTCGTAACTCAGCCCGTCGTAGGTGGAGTTGGTGAACACCGCGTACTGGGGATCGCGGGACACGGCGCCCTCGGCGAGCGGGTGCGCGGCGATCCGGGCCGCGACCGAGTCCGCCGCCAGCTCGGCCGGGGGCAGCGGGCCGGCGAGGCCGTAGCCGTTGCGGGTCGGGACCAGGTAGACCGGCCGGGCGCCGGAGACCACCAGGCCGTGCAGCACCGACTTGTGGCAGTTGCGGTCCACCAGCGCCAGTTCGTCACGGGTGACGCTGAAGTGGCCCACCATGCGGTTGCAGGTGGAGTCGCCGTGCAGCACGAAGTAGGTGAGGTCGGCGCCGAAGACGCGGGCCGCGTTGCGTTCGGCCTCGCCGATGGGGCCGGTGTGCTCGAACAGCGAGCCCAGCTCCTCCACCGAGATCGACAGGTCGGAGCGGAGCAGCCGCTCGCCGAAGTAGTCGTGGAAGGCGCGGCCGGCGGGCGACTTGAGGAAGGCGACGCCACCGGAGTGGGCGGGGGTGTGCCAGGAGTACTCGTGGGCGTCGTCGAAGCGGCGCAGGGCCCGGAAGAACGGCGGCAGCACGTCCTCGCGGTAGGCGCGGGCGGCGCTGGTGATCCGGCCCGCGATGAACCCCGGGGTGTCCTCCAGCGGCCACACGTATCCGACGACCGTCTCCGACACCCACAAGGGCAGTTCGCGCACGCCTTCCTCGGCCATGACCAGGAACACCGGCAGATCCCGGAAGCGCTGCCCGATCCGGCGCAGTACGGCCGCCCCGCCCGGGGCGCCGTCGCCGGTCCCGGCCGGCGCGGCGAGCGCGCCCCCGCGGCCGTCACCGCCCTGCCACGCGCCGGTCCCGCGGCCGTCACCGCCCTGCCACGCGCCGGCCCCGCGGCCGTCACCGCCCTGCCACGCGCCGGCCCCGCGGCCGTCACCGCCGCGGCGCGCGCCGTTTCCGGGCAGGTCCCAGGCGACCAGAGCCGCCGCCAGGCCCGCTTCGGTCCGCAGCACCGCGTCCGCGTCCTCGGCGGTGACGGCCCAGCGCACGCCGAAGCCGCCCGCCTCCACCGCGTCCCGGATCCTCCGCAGTTGCTCGGCCCCGGCGCTTTCCGCACGCGGGTGCTCCGGCACCGCCACCAGAATTCTGCTGTCGGCCATCCCGTGCCTCGCCCCTTCCCGGCGGCCGCCCGGCCACCGCCCAGGAAAGTCTCCGGGGCGGCCCGCCGGGCCACCGGGTACGGGGGACGGCAAACCACCGTGACGACGGATGTCCCGGCTGCCGCGTTGACCCGGGGACCGGCTACCCGGGGTAGGCCGGCGACACCGCTGCCGAGGCGATCCGCCGCGGCTTGCCGGAGCCGTCCGCCGGGACCTGGTGCAGATCGGCGCCGTAGTCCCCGGGCAGCGCGTACACGACCGTGCGGGAGTCCTGCCACACCGCCTGGTCGTCCACGCTCCGCGACTCGGCGAGCGGGGTCTCCCGCATCGTGCGCAGGTCCAGCACGTACATCCGCCAGGGCGCGTCCTTCGACAGCCCCGCGACCCGCTTCTTGTACGCGACCCGGGTGCCGTCGGGGGACAGCGACGGGCACTCCACATTGGTGTGCAGGGTGGTGACCGTACGGTCGCGCAGATCGCCGCGGACCAGGTGGGTGTGCCCCTTGGTGGCGAGCGTCGCGTAGAACGTACGGTCGTCGTCCGCGAAGGTCACCCCCCAGAAGTTGACGTCCGCGGCCCGGTACGGACGCCCGTCCCGCACGATCCGGAAGGACTCCAGCGACGGGATCAGCGCGCCGGTGCGCGTGTCCACGATCGCGGTGCGTGTGGAGAAGTCCGTCCCGGCGTACGAGTCACCGCCCACGAACGCCGTCCACGCGGCGAAGTGCCCGGTGGGGGAGACCCGGGCGCGGGACGGGATGCCCGGCACGTCGTAGTGGTCCACGGTCCGCAGCCGCGCGTCCAGGATCACCGCGCGATAGGTGTCCGAGACCGGTCCGTGCACGGCCTGCAGGCACACCCCGGTGCCCGAAGCGGCGTAGAAGCGAAGGCACTTGACCCCGGACGCGGTGCGCGGCCCGCCCGGGTCGCCGGCCGGGACGCTCGTCAGCTCGTCCCGGTGCGGCCCCCACGCCATGTTCCGGAACACCAGGCGCCCGGACCCGTTCAGCGTCACCGTTCCGGACGCGACCGGCGGGCCGCCCGCCCGCGGGTGGTCACGGCGCTCCGCCCGTGCCGAGGCGTGCAGCACGGACGCCAGCCCGACCGCCGCCAGCACGGCGACGGCCGAGACCAGGATCAGGATGCGGTGGCGTACGGTCATGCGGTCACCGTCCCCTTCGGGCGCGCGGTGAGGGAGAACGCGGCACACACGGCGAGCGCCACCGCCGCCCCCGCGAGCGCCGCCCGGTCGCCCCACACCGTCCAGGCCGCGCCGAACAGCAGCGAGCAGGCGAACCGCGTCAGCGCCTGCCCGGTCTGTACGAGGGCCAGCCCCGACGAACGCAGCGCCTCCGGCACGCTGTCCGAGGCGGCGGCCATCAGCACTCCGTCGGTGGCCGCGTAGAAGCCGCCGTGCAGAGCGAGCACGAGGTACGGCAGGCCCGTGCCGTGCCAGGAGGTCAGCAGCAGCACGTACGCGAGGAGCAGGGCCCCGTGGCCGGCCAGGAAGACCGTCCAGCGGCCCACCCGGTCCGCGAGCCGCCCCAGCGGCACCGCCAGCAGCAGGAACACGGCGGCCGTGCCCAGGGGCAGCAGCGCGAACCAGCGGTCGGGCACGCCCAGACGGCGCTGGAGCAGCAGGTAGACGAAGGAGTCGCTGACCGTGGCGAGGCCCAGCAGCAACGCGCAGACGGTGATCCGGCGCAGGTCACGGCCGCGCAGCAGCCCCACGGCGGCCCGCAGCGTCGGCCGCTCCCGCGTGGGCGCCGCGTCCCGGCCGCCGGGCACGAAGAGGACCAGCACCAGCACGCCCAGCACGGCCACGCAGAAGCTCACGGTGAACACCGCGTCGTACCCGTCCACGGTGGCCCGCAGGATCAGGAACGCCACCAGCGGCCCGAGCAGGGCCCCGGCCGTGTCCATCGCCCGGTGCACCCCGAACGCCCGGCCGCGGGTCTCCGGCGTGCTGGACAGCGAGATCAGCGCGTCCCTGGGCGCCGTCCGCAGTCCTTTGCCCGTCCGGTCGGCGGCGAGCACGACCCCGATCGGCGTCAGCGAGTGGGCCACCAGCAGCAGGGGTTTGCACACGGCCGAGATGCCGTAGCCCAGCCCGGCCACCCACTTGTGCCGCCCGCCGCCCCGGTCGGCGAAGTGTCCGCCCACGAGGCGTACGAGCGCCGAGAAGCCGTTGTAGATCCCATCCAGCAGTCCGAAGCCCAGCGGGGACAGACCGAGCCCGGTCACCAGGTACAGCGGCAGCACCGCCGTCACCATCTCCGACGACACGTCGGTGACCAGACTCACCGTTCCCAGCGCGAGCACGGTGGGCGCGACCGCGGCACGGCGCCGCCCGGCACGGGGCCGGACGGCGTCATGAGCGGACGTACGCGCACGGCTGTCCGCTACGTACACGTCAGGACGCCCAGATGCCGGTGATGTCCTTGGCGGAGGCCGCGTTGCCCGCGTGGGTGCTCAGGCCCTGCGTGTCCTCCAGGGTGCGCAGCAGGTCGTAGTGGTTGTAGGTGGTCGCCGAGCTGGACCCGGCGGTGACGGGCTGGCCGTAGAACACGGTGGGGATCCGGTTCCCGCTCAGCCGGTTGTCCTCGTCGAAGGTGACGACGAGCAGACTGTTGTGGGTCTTGGCCCACGTCGCGTAGGCGCCCAGGTTGTTCTTCAGCCAGGTGTCACCGGTGGACACCGAGCAGTCGTGCATGTCGCTGCACAGGTTCGGCACCACGAACGACAGCTGAGGCAGCGTCGAGTAGTCGGTCGGGAACTGGGCGAAGGTCTTGGCGCTCGACGTCGGCACGTTGCCGAACCCGAACCACGGGTTGTGCTTGCGCGCGTAGTTGCCGCTGCTGCACGTCGTGGAGCCCTGGCTCGGCAGCGTCTCGTTGTAGCTGGCCCAGCTGCGGCCGGCGGCGATCAGCTCGGACGCGAGGTTGGGCGCCGAGGAGAAGCCCGGGGTGTAGCAGCTGTCGTCGGTGATGCCCTGCGTGGACCCCGAGAACAGCGCGAAGTAGTTGGGCTGGCTCGGGTGCGTCTCGGCGTACGACTGGGTCAGGTTGGCGCCTCCCGACTTCAGCGAATTGATGTACGGCGCGCTGGAGGAACCGATGACCTGGCTGTACGCATGGTTCTCGAAGACCACGACGATCACGTGGTCCGGGCTCGGGACGGCGCCCGCGGCGTGCGCGGACCCTTCGCCGAGCCCGGTCCACAGCCCGACCGCGGCTGCGGCGAGGGCCGCCGCGGACGCCACGACGGCGCGGGCACGGCGGTACACGGAACTGCCGGACACATCAACCTCCGGAATGGGATGGGCGGCTGGCGGTGCGGACAGAGCATGCTCACGCCAATATTCCCGAGGCCCACGTCGGCCAACCTCCCGGGTGAAGACCGGATGAACGGCGGGTACTCCCGCCCCCATGGCGGACATCATCATCGGCATCTGCGGTTGGACCGACCCGGCACTGCTGCGCAGCGGCTGGTACCCACCCGGCCACCGGGACCCCGAGAAACGCCTGCGCCACTACGCGACCCGCTTCTCCCTGGTGGAGGCGGACTCCCCGTACTACGCCCTCCCCACCCCCCGCACCACCGCCCTGTGGGCCGAACGCACGCCCCCCGGCTTCCGCTTCGACGTCAAGGCGTTCTCCCTCCTCACCGGCCACCCCACCCGTCCCTCCGCCCTCCCCGCGGACCTGCGCGGCCGGCCCCGGGACGCGGCCCTGCACCGCGAGGTCTGGACCCGCTACGCCGAGGCGCTGGCCCCCCTCCGCGACGCCGGCCGCCTGGGCACCCTCCTCTTCCAGTACCCGCCCTCCCTGGCCCCCGGCCCCGACGCCGAGGCCGTCGTCCGCGCCGCCCGCGACCGCGCCCGCGACTGGCCGTTCGCCGTCGAGTTCCGCAACCCCGCCTGGTGGCGGTCCGATCGCACGACCGCCTTCCTCAGGGACCTGGACGCCACCGCCGTGGCCGTGGACACGGCCCAGGGCCTGCCGGGTTCGCTGCCCGGGGACATCGCCGTGACGACCCCCCGCCTCGCCCTCGTCCGCTTCCACGGCCGCAGCCCCCACTGGGGCACGGGCACCAAGGAGGAGCGCTTCCGTCACGACTACACCGCCGGGGAACTGGCCGACTGGCTGCCCCGCGTCCGGGCCCTGGCCGAGCGCGCCGAGGAGACCCACCTCCTCTTCAACAACTGCTGCGCGGACGCGGCGGCCCGGGCGGCCGGGACCGTCCGGGACCTGCTGACGGCCGAGCACGCCCGATGAGAACCGCGGGACATCACCCGCAGCGCCGCGTACGGCGGCGCGGGCACGTGACGGGCGGTGTCCGCCCGCAGCGGCCGGCACCCACCGCGGCGCCGCACCGCCGGCCGCCCGCCGGACCGAGGACGGACACCGCCCGGCACGGCCCCGGCCCACCGCACCCCGAAGGCGCGACCGCGACCACGACACACCCGCACGGGCCGCCGCGGGCAGCCACGACCGCACCGCCGCGGGCGCGCCCGACAAGCCGCCCCCCACCCGCGGACGAAGCCACACCCGCCCCCTCCGGTTAGGCTCTGGCCAGGACGACGCGTAGATCCCGAGGGGAGGCCACGGAGATGACGCCGGGGCGCAGGAGCAGCACCTTCACCCGTCTGCTGCGGCACGGCTTCACCGACCCCTCCGCCGCCGAGCGCCTCCTGGACGGCCCCGAGCTGGCCCCCGTCCGCGACGACCCGGTCCTCCTGGAGGCCCTGGGCGCCACCGCCGACCCCGACCTGGCCCTGCACGGCCTGGTCCGTCTCCTGGACGCCCAGCCCGCTCCCGCCGCCCACCGGGAACTGCTGGACACCCTCATCGCGGCCAAGCCCCTGCGCGACCGCCTCCTCGGCGTCCTCGGCGCCTCCGCCGCCCTCGCCGAACACCTCGCCCGCCACCCCCACGACTGGCAGGCCCTGGTCATGTACGAGCCGCACGACCTCCATCCGGGCGTCGCGGAGTTCGAACACGGCCTGGCCCAGGCCACCGACCCGGTCGCCCTCCGCGTCGCCTACCGCCGCTGCCTGCTCTCCCTCGCCGCCCGCGACGTCTGCGGCACCACGGACGTCGCCGAGACCGCCGCGGAACTGGCCGACCTGGCCACCGCCACCCTCCGCACGGCCCTGGCCATGGCCGAACGCGCCGCCCCGGAGGACGCCGCCGCCTGCTGCCTCGCGGTGATCGCGATGGGCAAGTGCGGCGGCCACGAGCTGAACTACGTCTCCGACGTGGACGTGATCTTCGTGGCGGAGCCGGCCGAGGGCACCCCCGAACCCGAAGCCCTCAGATCCGCGACGAGACTCGCCTCGCACCTGATGCGGATCTGCTCCGAGACGACGGTCGAGGGCTCCATCTGGCCGGTGGACGCCAACCTCCGCCCCGAGGGCCGCAACGGCCCCCTCGTCCGCACCCTCAGCAGCCATGTCGCCTACTACCAGCGCTGGGCGAAGACCTGGGAGTTCCAGGCCCTCCTCAAGGCCCGCCCGGTGGCCGGCGACCCGGAGCTGGGCGAGGCGTACGTCGAGGCGCTCGCCCCCATGGTCTGGAAGGCGGCGGAGCGGGACAACTTCGTGGCGGACGTCCAGAAGATGCGCCGACGCGTGGTCGAGAACATCCCCGCGGCCGAGATCGACCGAGAACTCAAACTCGGCCCCGGCGGCCTGCGCGACGTCGAGTTCGCCGTTCAGCTGCTGCAGTTGGTGCACGGCCGCACCGACCCGGCCCTCCGCAGCGGCACCACCCTGAAGGCCCTCCAGGCCCTGGCCGCCGGCGGCTACGTGGGCCGCGAGGACGCCGCCCGCCTGGACGAGGCGTACCGCTTCCTGCGCTCCATGGAGCACCGCATCCAGCTGTACCGCCTGCGCCGCACCCACCTCGTCCCCGTGGGGGAGCCGGACCAGCGCCGTCTCGGCCGCTCCCTGGGCCTGCGCACCGACCCGGTGAGCGAGCTGAACCGCGAGTGGCGGCGGCACACCGGCGTCGTACGCAGACTGCACGAGAAGCTCTTCTACCGCCCGCTGCTGGACGCGGTCGCCCAGCTCGCCCCCGGCGAGGCCCGGCTCAGCGCCCTGGCGGCCCGCGAACGCCTGGAGGCGCTCGGCTACGCCGACCCGGCCGCCGCCCTGCGCCACCTGGAGGCCCTGGCCTCCGGCGTGACCCGCAAGGCGGCGATCCAGCGCACCCTCCTGCCGGTCCTGCTCGGCTGGTTCGCCGACTCCGCCGACCCGGACGCCGGCCTGCTGAACTTCCGCAAGGTCTCCGACGCGCTCGGCAAGACCCCCTGGTACCTGCGCCTGCTCCGCGACGAGGGCGCGGCGGCGGAGAACCTGGCCCGGGTCCTCTCGGCGGGCCGCCTCGCCCCCGACCTGCTGATGCGCGCCCCCGAGGCGGTGGCCCTCCTCGGTGACGGCACCGGCGCGGGCCCCGCGGCCGTCGGCGGCGGCCTGGCCCCCCGCGACCGCGCCCAGCTGGAACAGGAGATCCTGGCGGCCGTGGGCCGCGCGGAGAACGCCGCGCAGGGGGTCACGGCGGCCCGGGGCGTCCGCCGCCGCGAGCTGTTCCGTACCACCGCCGCCGACATCGTCGGCTCCTACGGCACCGAGACCAGCCCCGCCGAGGCCGACCAGGGCGCCCTCGTGGACCGGGTCGGCGCGGCCGTCTCCGACCTGACCAGGGCCACCCTCGCCGGCACCCTGCGCGCCGTCGTCCGGGAGGGCTGGGGCGACACCCTGCCCACCCGGTTCGCGATCATCGGGATGGGCCGCTTCGGCGGACACGAACTGGGCTACGGTTCCGACGCCGACGTCGTCTTCGTGCACGAGCCCCAGGACGGCGTGGACGAGCACGAGGCGTCCGCCGCCGCCCACAAGGTCGTCGCCGAGATGCGCCGCCTGCTCCAGCTGCCCAGCGCCGACCCGCCGCTGCTCATCGACGCCGACCTGCGCCCGGAGGGCAAGTCGGGCCCGCTGGTGCGCACCCTGAAGTCGTACGAGGCGTACTACCGCCGCTGGTCACTGGTCTGGGAGTCCCAGGCGCTGCTGCGGGCCGAGCACGTCGCCGGCGACGCGGACCTGGGCCGGCGCTTCACCGAGCTGATCGACCCGCTGCGGTATCCGGCCCACGGCCTCACGGACGAGTCGGTCCGCGAGATCCGCCGGCTGAAGGCCCGGATGGAGTCCGAGCGGCTGCCGCGCGGTGCCGACCCCAAACTGCACACCAAGCTCGGCCCCGGCGGCCTGTCCGACGTGGAGTGGACGGTCCAGCTGCTCCAGCTGCGCCACGCCCACCGCGAGACGGGCCTGCGCACCACCCGCACCCGCCGGGCCCTGGCCGCCGCCCGCGAGGCCGGGCTGCTGTCCGCCGTGGACGCGGAGATCCTGGACGAGGCGTGGGTGCTGGCCACCCGGGTGCGCAACGCGGTCATGCTGGTGCGCGGCCGGGCCGGGGACACCTTCCCCACCGAGCCCCGCGAGCTGGCCGCCGTCGGCCGCTACCTGGGCTACGGCAGCGGGCACGCGGGAGACATGCTGGACGCGTACCGCCGTACCACCCGGCGGGCGCGCACGGTCGTGGAGGAGCTGTTCTACGACGACAAGGCCTGAGCCGGCGCGGGGGCCCGGGACGGCACCAGCCTCGGCAGCGCGTACGGCAGGCTGCCGTACCAGAGCCGGGCCACCGCGAAGCCGAAGGTCAGGCAGAGCACTCCGCCCACCGCGTCCAGCCAGAAGTGGTTGGCCGTGGCGACGATCACCACCAAGGTGGCCACCGGGTACAGCAGCCCCAGCACCCTCGCCCACGGCACCGACGCCAGCGCGAAGACCGTCAGCCCGCACCACAGCGACCAGCCGATGTGCATCGACGGCATCGCCGCGTACTGGTTCGACATGTGCTTGAGGTCGCCGGAGGCCATCGAGCCCCAGGTGTGGTGCACCGTCACGGTGTCCACGAAGTGCCCGCCCCGCATCAGCCGGGGCGGCGCGAGCGGGAACAGGTAGTAACCGACCAGGGCCACACCCGTGGTCGCGAACAGCACCAGCCGGGTCGCCGCGTAGCGGCCGGGATGCCATCGGTACAGCCACACCAGCACCCCGAGCGTGATGACGAAGTGCAGTGTGGCGTAGTAGTAGTTCATCCCGATGATGAGCCAATTCACCGAGTTCACCGCGTGATTGACCGACCGCTCCACGCCGACGCCCAGGCCGTGCTCGACGCGCCAGAGCCAGTCCGCGTTGCGCAGCGCGGCACCGCGCTGCTCCGGCACGGCGTTGCGGATCAGTGAGTACGTCCAGTAACTCACCGCGATCAGAAGGATCTCGAACCACAGCCGGGGTCGTCGTGGACGCCGCAGCCGGCCCGACGGACTCCTTCTGTCCTCGCCCGTGTCGATCCGCGGAACGGCCACCTCCTCGCGACCTTCCGGCTCTGTCACGGTCGAGTCACCCATAGCTACAGAGTCTGCCAGAAAAGGACCCTTCGGCCGATCATCCCAAGGTTGGGTCCGCGGCGCACCTTCTACGACGTACGGAGGACATGCGGGGCCGAAGCGGTGGAACCTCGCACCACCAGCTCCGGCATGAACACGAACTCACTGTGCGGCGCGGGTGTCCCGCCGATCTCCTCCAGCAACGTGCGCACCGCCGCCTGCCCCATCGCCGGGACCGGTTTGCGGATCGTGGTCAGCGGCGGGTCGGTGAAGGCGATCAGCGGGGAGTCGTCGAAGCCGACGACCGACACGTCCCGCGGCACCTCCAGCCCCCGCTGGCGGGCCGCCCGTATCGCGCCCAGCGCCATCATGTCGCTGGCGCAGACCACCGCCGTGCAGTCCCGCTCGATCAGTGCCGTGGCCGCCGCCTGACCGCCCTCGAGCGTGTACAGCGAGTGCTGGACCAGTTCGGTCTCGACGGTCTGCGCGGAGAGCCCCAGCTGCTCCTGGAGCGCGCGGACGAAGCCCTCGATCTTGCGCTGCACGGGCACGAACCGCTTGGGCCCGAGGGCGAGCCCGATCCGGGTGTGCCCCAGCGACGCCAGGTGCGTGACCGCGAGCGTCATCGCGGCCCGGTCGTCGGGGGAGATGAACGGCGCCTGCACCTTCGGCGAGAACCCGTCCACCAGCACGAACGGCACGCCCTGCGCCCGCAGCCGCTCGTAGCGCTGCATGTCGGCGGTGGTGTCCGCGTGCAGACCGGAGACGTAGATGATCCCGGCGACCCCGCGGTCCACCAGCATCTCGGTCAGCTCGTCCTCGGTCGACCCGCCCGGGGTCTGCGTGGCGAGCACCGGCGTGTAGCCCTGGCGGGTCAGCGCCTGGCCGATGACCTGGGCCAGGGCAGGGAATATCGGGTTCTCCAGCTCCGGCGTGATCAGGCCCACCAGCCCCTCGCTGCGCTGCCGCAGCCGTACCGGGCGCTCGTAGCCCAGTACGTCCAGAGCGGCGAGCACGGACTGGCGGGTGGTGGCGGCGACGCCCGGTTTCCCGTTGAGGACCCGGCTGACGGTCGCTTCGCTCACCCCCGCCTGCGCAGCGATATCGGCAAGCCGTGTGGTCACGGCACTGGACTGTACCGGTCGTATCTCCGCTTGCACACCGGCCGTGCGCCGGGCGCGGGCGGGCGCACGGCCGGTCGTGGGTTGCTGCGTCATCGCGCTCCCTCGGAGTCATGGTGGCAAGACCTTGCAGAGTCTTGCACAAGAGTCACCCCTGCCGCTCAGCCGCGTCACCACCGGGTTGCAACGCGGTCGACGCCCGGTCACGGCCGGGTAACCATCGTGTCCTCTTGCACTTTTTTTCTGCAAGGTCTTTCGCAACGCTTACATCGCTGTTACGTTCCCTGTCGCCCGGCCGCGGCAACGGCGCAGTCGGCAAGTCGCAGAGGCGGACGGGACCGCCCTCTGCACCACTCGGGCTTAACCCTCAAGGAGAACTCATGCGGCGTGGCATAGCGGCCTCCGCGCTGGTGGCGTCCCTCGCCCTCACGGCGACGGCGTGCGGCGGGAGCGACAGCGACAGCGGGCAGTCGGACGGCCCGGTCACCATCACCTGGTGGGACACCTCCAACGCCACCAATGAGGCGCCGACGTACAAGGCCCTGGTCCAGCAGTTCGAGGCCGCCAACAAGGACATCAAGGTCAAGTACGTCGACGTCCCCTTCGACCAGGCGCAGAACAAGTTCGACACCGCGGCCGGCGCCAAGGGCGCGCCGGACGTGCTGCGCTCCGAGGTCGGCTGGACCCCGGCCTTCGCCAAGAAGAGCTTCTTCCTGCCGCTGGACGGCACCGAGGCCCTCGCCGAGCAGGACAAGTTCGAGCCGAACCTGATCAAGCAGGCCCAGTACGAGGGCAAGACCTACGGCGTCCCGCTGGTCACCGACACCCTCGCGCTGGTCTACAACAAGGCCGTGTTCAAGAAGGCCGGCATCACCGAGGCCCCCAAGACCTGGGACGAGCTGAAGACCGACGCCGCCAAGATCAAGGCGAAGACCGGGGTCGACGGCTACTGGGGCTCCACCCAGGCCTACTACGCTCAGTCCTTCCTCTACGGCGAGGGCACCGACACCGTCGACGCCGCCGCCAAGAAGATCACCGTGAACTCGGCCGCCGCGAAGAAGGCCTACGGCACCTGGCTGAGCCTGTTCTCCGGCAAGGGCCTGCACAAGGCCGACGCCACCGCCGACGCCTACGCCCACATCCAGGACGCGTTCGTCAACGGCAAGGTCGCCGCGATCGTCCAGGGCCCCTGGGAGCTCACGAACTTCTACAAGGGCAGCGCCTTCAAGGACAAGTCCAACCTCGGCATCGCCACCGTCCCGGCCGGCTCCACCGGCAAGGCGGGCGCCCCGACCGGCGGCCACAACCTCTCGGTCTACGCCGGCTCGGACAAGGCCCACCAGGAAGCGGCCCTGAAGTTCGTGAAGTTCATGACCTCGGCGAAGGCCCAGGAGACCATCGCGCTGAAGAACTCCACCCTGCCGACCCGCTCCGACGCCTACACCGACAAGGTCAAGACCGACCCCGGCATCGCCGGCTACCAGGGTGTCCTGTCCGCCGCGCAGCCCCGCCCGGCGCTGCCGGAGTACAGCTCCCTGTGGGGCCCGCTCGACACCGAGCTGCCCAAGGTCGCCAGCGGCAAGGAGTCCCTGGACAAGGGCCTGAGCAACGCCGAGCTGGCCATCTCCAAGCTCGTGACCGGCTTCAGCAAGTGAGCCCGCGTGGCCGCCGGATCCTCCCCGGGTGAGAAAGGGGGGAAGGATCCGGCGGTCACCGCCCTGTGCCCAGCCCAACTCCTTGATCGTTTGAAGGTGTCGAACCATGACAGTCGCCATCGACCGCGCGACCGGCAAGCGCCGCGGTGACCGCGGGCCTCGGCCCGGGCTGGGGCAGCGCATCAGAAACGGCTTCCAGAGGTACTGGTACGCCTACGCGATGATCGCCCCGGTGGTCATCGTGCTCGGTGTCCTCGTGGGCTACCCGCTCGTGCGGGGCTTCTACCTCACCCTGACCGACGCCAACAGCCTCAACTCGGCGCGCACCATCGGCGTCAACCACATCGACGCCACCTACAAGTTCATCGGCCTCGACAACTACCAGGACATCCTGTTCGGCCCCACGGCCTACGACCGGTTCTGGTCGCACTTCCTGTGGACCGTCGTCTGGACGGTCGCCTGTGTGGCCCTGCACTACTCCATCGGCCTCGGCCTCGCGCTCATGCTCAACCAGAAGCTGCGCGGCCGTACCGTCTACCGGCTGCTGCTCGTCCTGCCCTGGGCCGTGCCGACCTTCGTCACCGTCTTCTCCTGGCGGATCATGCTCGCCGACTCCGGCGTGCTCAACCAGATCCTCGGCGCCCTCCACCTGCCCCAGCCGGAGTGGCTGGAGGACACCTTCTGGCAGCGGTTCGCCGCGATCATGGTGAACACCTGGTGCGGTGTGCCGTTCATGATGCTGTCCCTGCTCGGCGGCCTCCAGTCCATCGACTCCTCCCTCTACGAGGCCGCGGAGATGGACGGCGCGAGCGCCTGGCAGCGCTTCCGGCACGTCACCCTGCCCGGTCTGCGCTCGGTCAGCTCCACCGTCGTGCTGCTCGGCATCATCTGGACCTTCAACCAGTTCGTCATCATCTTCCTGCTGTTCGGCAAGAACTCCGCCCCGGACGCCCAGATCCTCGTCACCTGGGCCTACGCGCTGGGCTTCGGCCAGCAGCCACGCGACTTCGCCCAGTCGGCCGCCTACGGCGTGCTGCTGCTGTCGATCCTGACCGTCTTCACCTCCTTCTACTTCCGCTGGCTGAAGCGCAATGACCAGCTCGCCGTCTGACGCCGCAGGAGCCGCCGCCATGAGCACCACGACCCTGGACAAGACCGAGGCCGCCCCGGCCCCCGCCCCCGCGCCCCGGCGCCGGGCCCGCCGGCGCGGCGAGCGCGGCCCGGCCGGCGCCGCCCTGCTGCACGGCGGCCTCGTCCTGGCGAGCCTGATCGCCCTGGCCCCGGTGGCCTGGCTGTGCTACCTGTCCCTCGGCCCGGACAAGGAGGACTACCTGCACCCGGGCGAGATCGCGGGCAAGCTGACCTTCTCCAACTACAGCTACGTGCTGGAGCACACCGGCTTCTTCGACTGGTTCAAGTCGACGATGATCGTGGCCCTCGGCACCACCCTCATCGGTGTCTTCGTCGCCGCCACCACCGGCTACGCGGTCTCCCGGATGCGCTTCCCCGGCTACAAGCAGCTGATGTGGGTGCTGCTCCTCACGCAGGCGTTCCCGATCGCCATCCTGATCGTGCCGATGTACGAGATCTTCAGCGAACTCGGCCTCATCGACACCTACTGGTCGCTGATCGTCATCAACTGCTCCACCGCCGTGCCGTACAGCGCCTGGCTGCTCAAGGGGTACTTCGACACCATCCCCTTCGAGATCGACGAGGCCGGTCGCGTGGACGGGCTCTCCCCGTTCGGCACCTTCTTCCGGCTCATCCTCCCGCTGGCCCGGCCGGGCCTGGCCGTGGCCGCGTTCTACAACTTCATCACCGCCGTCGGCGAGGTCGCCTTCGCGACGACCTTCATGCTGGACGACTCCAAGTACACCTTCGCCGTCGGCCTGCAGACCTTCGTCAGCGAACACGACGCCCAGTGGAACTACATGGCCGCCACCGCGGTGCTGATCGCGATACCCGTGACCGTCTTCTTCTACCTCGTGCAGAAGAACCTGGTCACCGGCCTCACCGCCGGCGGCACCAAGGGCTGACCGCCCGCCGGAGCAGGACTCCCGCGCGCCCGATCGCGCGGGTAGGCGGGCCGCGGTGCCCATCCGACCCCGCTGTCACCGCGGCCCGCCTCGCATCCGTCTCCGCTTCGTCCGGCCCGCCGCCGCACCCACCGTCTGCCCACATGCCCCCGTCACGTATCAAGGACGCCATGAGCCAGCAGCACTCCGCCGCACCGGCCCGCCACACCGCCGTCGCCACCGTCGCCGACCGCCGCGACTGGTGGCGGGACGCGGTCATCTACCAGGTCTACCCGCGCAGTTTCGCCGACAGCAACGGCGACGGCATGGGCGACCTGGAGGGCGTACGCTCCCGCCTGCCGTATCTGCGCGACCTCGGAGTCGACGCCGTGTGGCTCAGCCCCTTCTACGCCTCCCCGCAGGCCGACGCCGGTTACGACGTCGCCGACTACCGGGCCGTCGACCCCATGTTCGGCTCCCTGCTGGACGCCGACGCGCTGATCCGCGACGCCCACGCGCACGGCCTGCGCATCATCGTCGACCTCGTGCCCAACCACTCCTCCGACCAGCACGAGTGGTTCAAGCGCGCCCTCGCCGAGGGCCCCGGCTCCCCGCTGCGCGAGCGCTACCACTTCCGCCCCGGCAAGGGGGAGGACGGCGAACTCCCGCCCAACGACTGGGAGTCCATCTTCGGCGGCCCGGCCTGGACCCGGGTGACCGAACCGGACGGCACCCCCGGCGAGTGGTACCTCCACCTCTTCGCCCCCGAGCAGCCCGACTTCAACTGGAACCACCCGGCCGTCGGCGACGAGTTCCGCTCCATCCTCCGCTTCTGGCTGGACATGGGCGTCGACGGGTTCCGCATCGACGTCGCCCACGGCCTGGTGAAGGCGGAGGGCCTGCCGGACCTCGGCTCCCACGACCAGCTCAAGCTGCTGGGCAACGATGTCATGCCGTTCTTCGACCAGGACGGCGTGCACGACGTCTACCGCCAGTGGCGCACCATCCTCGACGAGTACGCGGGGGAGCGGATCTTCGTCGCCGAGGCGTGGACCCCCACCGTCGAGCGCACCGCCCGCTACGTCCGCCCGGACGAACTCCACCAGGCGTTCAACTTCCAGTACCTGGGCACGGAGTGGGACGCGAAGGAGCTGCGCGCGGTCATCGACCGCACCCTGGAGGCCATGCGCCCGGTCGGCGCCCCGGCCACCTGGGTCCTCTCCAACCACGACGTCACCCGGCACGCCACCCGTTTCGCCAACCCGCCGGGCCTCGGCACCCAGATCCGCACCGCGGGCGACCGCGAGCTGGGCCTGCGCCGCGCCCGCGCGGCCACGCTGCTGATGCTCGCCCTGCCCGGCTCGGCCTACATCTACCAGGGCGAGGAACTGGGGCTGCCGGACGTGGTGGACCTGCCCGACGAGGTGCGCCAGGACCCGGCGTACTTCCGCGGCGCCGGCCAGGACGGCTTCCGGGACGGCTGCCGGGTCCCGATCCCGTGGACCCGTGAGGGCTCCTCCTACGGCTTCGGCGGAGGCGGCAGCTGGCTCCCGCAGCCGGCGAGCTGGGCCGAGCTGAGCGTGGCGGCGCAGACCGGTGTCCCCGGCTCGACGCTGGAGCTGTACCGCTCGGCGCTGCGGGTGCGCCGGTCGCGGCCGGACCTGGGCGCGGGCGACGCGGTGGAGTGGCTGCGGGCGCCGGAGGGCGTTCTCGCCTTCCGCCGGGGCGACTTCGTGTGTGTCGCGAACACCACCGCGGAGTCGGTGACCACCCCGGCGTACGGTCGTGTGCTGCTGGGCAGCGGGGAGATCGCCGAGACCGGCGGCGAGGCGAAGGTGCCCGCCGACACCACGGTCTGGTGGACGACCGCGGACTGACGCCCCGTCTGAAAGTTCTTGCATCAACTTCACAACGGCCCGCTGCCTTTCGGGCAGCGGGCCTTTAACATCTGCGTCACCGCAAGTTTGCTGAAAGATTTCAGCAAGCGTCTTCGGCGGTCCCCTTTGCCTTCAACGTCGAAGGACCCCACATGGCACGCAGATTCCTCACCGCGGCGACCGCCCTCACGGCCGCCGCTCTGGTTGGCATGAACCCGACTAGCGCCGCGGCCTCCCCGCCCGGCACCAAGGACGTCACCGCCGTCCTCTTCGAGTGGAACTACGCCTCGGTGGCCAAGGAGTGCACCCGCGCCCTCGGCCCCGCCGGCTACGGATACGTCCAGGTCTCCCCGCCCGCCGAGCACATACAGGGCTCGCAGTGGTGGACGTCGTACCAGCCGGTCTCCTACAAGATCGCGGGCCGGCTCGGCGATCGCACGGCGTTCCGGAACATGGTGAACACCTGCCACGCGGCCGGTGTGAAGGTCGTCGTCGACACCGTCGTCAACCACATGTCGGCGGGCTCCGGCACCGGCACCGGCGGCTCCTCGTACACGAAGTACGGCTACCCGGGCCTGTACTCCGGCTACGACTTCGACGACTGCACCGCGCAGGTGTCGAACTACTCCGACCGCTGGAACGTCCAGCACTGCGAACTCGTCGGCCTGGCCGACCTGGACACCGGCGAGGAGTACGTCCGCAAGACCATCGCCGGCTACCTGAACGACCTGCTCACCCTCGGCGTCGACGGCTTCCGCATCGACGCGGCCAAGCACATCCCGGCCGACGACCTGGCCAATGTCAAGAGCCGCCTGACCAACCCCTCCGTCTACTGGAAGCAGGAGGTCATCTACGGGGCGGGCGAGGCCGTCCAGCCCTCCGAGTACACCGGCAACGGAGACGTCCAGGAGTTCCGGTACGCCTACGACCTCAAGCGCGTCTTCAACAACGAGAAGCTGGCGTACCTGAGCAACTACGGCGAGGGCTGGGGTTACCTGAGCAGCTCGGCCGCGGGTGTCTTCGTGGACAACCACGACACCGAGCGCAACGGCAGCACGCTGAACTACAAGTCCGGCGCCCACTACACGCTGGCCAACGTCTTCATGCTCGCCTGGCCCTACGGCGCTCCCGACGTCAACTCCGGCTACGAGTGGTCCGACGTGGACGCCGGCCCGCCCAACGGGGGCCAGGTGACCGCCTGCTGGCAGGACGGCTGGAAGTGCCAGCACGCCTGGCCGGAGATCACGTCCATGGTCGCCTTCCGCAACGCGACCCGCGGCCAGTCGGTCACCGACTGGTGGGACAACGGCAACAACTGGATCGCCTTCGGCCGGGGCGGCAAGGGATACGTGGCGATCAACCACGAGTCGGGCAGCATGACCCGGACGTACCAGACGTCCCTGGCCGCCGGGACGTACTGCAACGTCCAGAACAACACCCCGGTGACCGTGAACTCCAGCGGGCAGTTCACCGCCACCCTGGCCTCGAACACGGCCCTGGCCCTCTACGCCGGCAAGTCCAGCTGCTGAGCGGGGCTGCTGACAGCCCGTGAAACCTCTTTCTCCGGGTTTCACAAGTCTTGCTGTAAACCTTTCGTCGGCGGTACGGTCGCGCGGGCGCCCGGCAGCGCAGCCGTGCCGCGGGCGTAGGGGTCGGACCCGAATGAGCCGTAATCGCAAGGAGTTCCCGCCTGTGATACCGAGATGGCCGGCGCCCCCGAGGCGCCGTACCGCCCACGTCGGACGGGTCGCGGCCGTCACCGCCGCCGCCCTCGCCGCCGCTCTGATCCCACCACTGGCCGCCCGCGCGGCCACACCGCCCGCACCCCCCTCGGACGCGGCCCTCGCGGCCCAGCCCGCCCGGCACGACGACACCCGCGAGCAGTTCTACTTCGTCATGCCGGACCGTTTCGCCAACGGGGACACGTCGAACGACCGGGGCGGCCTGACCGGCTCACGCCTCAGCACCGGCTACGACCCCACCGACAAGGGCTTCTACCAGGGCGGCGACCTCAAGGGCCTGTCCCAGCGGCTCGACTACATCAAGGGGCTCGGCACCACCGCCATCTGGATGGCGCCGATCTTCAAGAACCGCCCGGTGCAGGGCACGGGCGCCAACGCCTCCGCCGGGTACCACGGTTACTGGATCACCGACTTCACCCAGGTCGACCCCCACTTCGGCACCAACAAGGACCTCGAGGACCTCATCGCCAAGGCGCACGCCAAGGGCATGAAGGTCTTCTTCGACGTCATCACCAACCACACCGCCGACGTCGTCGACTACCAGGAGAAGACGTACGACTACCTGTCCAAGGGCGCCTTCCCGTACCTGACCGAGGACGGCCGGCCCTTCGACGACGCCGACTACGCGAACGGGCGGGAGAAGTTCCCGGCCGTCGACGCCGGCTCCTTCCCGCGCACCCCGAAGGTCACCCGGAGGTCCAAGGTCCCGGCCTGGCTCGACGACCCGGCGATGTACCACAACCGGGGCGACTCGACGTATGCCGGTGAGTCCACCACCTACGGCGACTTCTCCGGCCTGGACGACCTGTGGACCGAGCGTCCCGAGGTCGTCCACGGCATGGAGAAGATCTACCAGCGGTGGGTGAGGGACTTCGCGATCGACGGCTTCCGCATCGACACCGTCAAGCACGTGAACATGGAGTTCTGGACCCAGTGGGCGACCGCGCTCGACAGATACGCGGCCGCGCACGGACGGAAGAACTTCTTCATGTTCGGCGAGGTCTACTCCGCCGACACCTCGGTCACGTCCCCGTACGTCACCCAGGGCCGCCTCGACGCCACCCTCGACTTCCCCTTCCAGGACGCGGCCCGCGCCTACGCCTCCCAGGGCGGCAGCGCCCGGCGGCTCGCGACCGTCTTCGGTGACGACTACAGGTACACGACCGACAAGGCCAACGCCTACGAGCAGGTCACCTTCCTCGGCAACCACGACATGGGCCGCATCGGGTACTTCCTGAAGCAGGACGACCCGAAGGCGACCGACGCCGAGATCCTGCGCAAGGACGAGCTCGCCAACGAGCTGATGTTCCTCAGCCGCGGCAACCCGGTCGTCTACTACGGCGACGAGCAGGGCTTCACCGGCTCCGGCGGCGACAAGGACGCCCGCCAGACCATGTTCGCCTCCAAGGTCGCCGACTACCTCGACGACGACGAGATCGGCACCGACCGCACCCACGCGAGCGCCGCCTACGACACGAAGGCCCCGCTCTACCGGCAGATCGCCGCCCTCTCCAAGCTGCGCAAGGCCAACCCGGCCCTGACCGACGGTGTCCAGACCGAGCGGTACGCGGCCGACGGGGCCGGCGTCTACGCCTTCACCCGTACGGACGCCAAGTCCGGCCAGGACTACGTCGTCGCCTTCAACAACGCCGGCGAGGCGAAGTCCGCCACCTTCGCGACAGGCTCCGCGGACATGACGTACCGCGGCGTCCACGGCACCGACGCCACCGCCCGGACCGACGCGGACGGGAAGATCACCGTCACCGTCCCGGCGGGCTCCGCCGTCGTCCTCAAGGCGTCCGGCACCCTCGCCGAGGCCGCCGCCGAGCCCACGGTCACCCTCGCGGCCCCGGCCGCCGGCGCCACGGGGACCGTGGAGGTCACCGCCGGCGTCGACGGCGGCCGGCTCGACCGCGTGGTCTTCGCCGCACAGGTCGGCAACAGCGCGTGGAAGACGCTCGGCTCCGCCGACCACGCCCCCTACAAGGTCACCCAGACCATCGGCAAGGACGTGCCCGCCGGCACGGTCCTGCGCTACAAGGCCGTCGTCGTCGACTCGGCCGGCCGCACCGCGAGCGCCACGGCGAGCAGCACCACCGGCACCCCGGCCGCACCCGAGGTCCCCACGGCCTCCTCCCGGGACTACGCGATCGTCCACTACAAGCGCACCGACGGCGACTACGCCGACTGGGGCCTGTACGCCTGGGGCGACCTCGCCGACGGCGAGTCGACCACCTGGCCGAACAGCCACCCCTTCGCCGGCCGCGACGCCTACGGCGCCTTCGCCTACGTCAAGCTGAAGCCGGGCGCCTCGAACGTCGGCTTCCTGGTCATCGACAAGGACGGCGACAAGGACGTCTCCGCCGACCGGTCCATCGACGTCACCAAGACCGGTGAGGTCTGGATCGAACAGGGCAAGGCGGACGTCCTGACGACGCGGCCCGACCATCCCGCGCAGGACAAGAGCAAGGCGGTCGTCCACTACCACCGGGCCGACGGCAACTACGACGGCTGGGGCCTGCACGTCTGGACGGGTGCCGCGCACCCCACCGACTGGTCGGACCCGCTGAAGCCGGTGAAGACTGATGCCTATGGCGCGGTCTTCGAGGTGCCGCTCACCGAGGGTGCCACCAGTCTCAGTTACCTCATCCACAAGGGCGACGACAAGGATCTCCCGACCGACCAGTCGCTGGACCTCACGGCGAACGGCCACGAGGTGTGGCTGTTGAACGGCCAGGAGAAGTACCTGCTGCCGCAGCCCGCGGGCAGCGCGGCCGCCCTCGACCCGGCCACCTCCAAGGCGGTCTGGATCGACCGGGACACCGTCGCCTGGAACGGCGCGGACGGCGCCGCCTCCACCCAGCTGCTGTACTCCCGCGACGGCTCCATCGCCGTCGAGGACGGCACGCTCACCAGCGACGACGAGCGCTGGATCCGGCTGACCAAGACCACGCTCAGCGACGCCCAGAAGGCGAAGTTCCCGCACCTGAAGGACTACACCGCCTGGTCCGTCGACCCCCGCGACCGGGACCGGGTGCGGGAGGCGCTCACGGGGCAACTGGTGGCCTCGCAGCGGGCCGCGAACGGTGCCGTGCTGGCCGCGACCGGTGTGCAGATCGCCGGTGTGCTGGACGACCTCTACCCCGGCGCCACGAAGGCGAAGCTCGGCCCGGTCTTCCACCACGGCAGGCCCACGCTCTCCGTGTGGGCGCCGACGGCGCAGAGCGTCGCACTGGAGCTGGGCGGATCCCTCAAGGCCATGCACCGCGACGCGGCCACCGGTGTCTGGTCGGTCACGGGCCCGGCGTCCTGGAAGAACAAGCCCTATCGGTACGTGGTGAAGGTCTGGGCGCCGAGTGTCCGCAAGGTGGTGACGAACAGGGTCACCGACCCGTACTCGGTCGCGCTCACCGCGAACTCCGAGCGCAGTCTCGTGGTCGACCTGAACGACAGGTCGCTCGCGCCGAGCGGCTGGGCGGGGCTGCGCAAGCCCCGGGCCGTACCGCTGCGGGACGCGCAGATCCAGGAGCTGCACATCCGGGACTTCTCCGTCGCCGACAAGACGGTCCCGGCGAAGGACCAGGGCACCTATCTGGCCTTCGCCGACAAGGACAGCGACGGCTCGAGGCACCTGAAGGCTCTGGCGAAGTCGGGGACCTCGTACGTGCACCTGCTGCCCGCCTTCGACATCGCCACGATCCCCGAGAAGAAGGCCGACCAGGCCGTCCCGGACTG
>NZ_JBVJYH010000034.1:0-68650 GCF_055600785.1 Streptomyces sp. NPDC038200 | reverse complement strand
CCATCGTTATCAACCTCCTGGCCACCAGGTGCCCTTACATCACGCCTACAAGCACACAAAGTGCGGGTTACTTCCACGAAGTACGGGGCATATGCGCGCCGCGCGTCATGCATGGTTCCCCCAGCCCCGCCGCTCACGCACCGCAGCACCGACGCATGAACTGCCGCGGTCGGAGTGTGCCGCCGACGCCGGGGCCGCACAGGGCACAGCCGCCGGGCCACCGCGACACGACAGCTCGGCGAGCAGGGCGACGCCGCCGCCGGACTGTTACGGCGTCCACCGGCGATGTCCAGCAGCAGACCGCCCAAAGGCCCGCCGATGCGTGCGGCGGAGGTCCGGCAAGTACACCTCGTCCGCGTCCCGGAAACCGCAGCCCGGTGATGCGGGCCGACGGGCCGCCCCTCACGCGGCTCGGACGTCGGCGGCAGAGGGCGGCTACTGGCTCCGGCCTGCCCGGGAGCTGCACCGTTTGCGTCGTGCGGCCCGGTTCGCTGCCAGGAGGCAGACCCACACCAGGACGAGGACGGCCGCCAGCACGATGCGGCTCGCACTGTCCTTGTCGATCACCCGCCACACCAGCAGGCCGATACTGACGCACAGCATCGGCCAAGAAAGCCGCGCGCTCCACCGGCTACCCGGTCTCACCCACCGCGGCGGAACATGAGAATCGCTGCGTCGCGCCATACCCCCTCTCCCTTCCTCGGTCTCCCCACCCGCGACTGCCGCAGCCCGCTTCCCCTTCCGGCTCCTGATGCCGGGCGCGACCGGGCCGCCCATGTGCCCTCCGTCAGAGTTGCTGGATCAGCATCCAGGCGGCGAACGCGAGGAAGAGCACGCCCGTCACCCGCTGCATCGCGTACCCCTTACCCGTGGGCTCGGTCCCCTCCGGGTTCTTCACCCAGCCCCGCTGAAGACGGCTGTTGAGCCGCCACAGCAGTTGGGGGCGGATGACCTGGATCAGCCCCATGATCAGGAAGAGGCACAGGAACGAGATGAGAGCAGGACTGGAATCGCCGCCCTGGGAAGAGGCCTGCGGTATCACGCTGTGATCCATGGGACTCGCTTGCCCTGACGCCCCCTCAGCAAACGAACAGCCTGGGCGCGCGCACAAGGCCGGCCTTCCCGAACGGGGCCAGGCCGAACTCCCGGACCGGGAAGAAGAGCACAAATGTTTGCGCCGCGAGGTTCTCGCCCGTGTCGAGCACGCCTTCACAACCTCACGCCGACCGCCCGAGAAGCAGTGCACGCTGGTCAACCAGCATGCCGTAGATCATTTACGGGACAACGCTCAGTCACGGCGTATGAGGGCTCGTTCCCCGTCCGCGAGCGTACGAACGGGCCACCCGGCACTGGATCGACCGCCGCCACACGGAGGCCGCAGATTTCCGGCGGCTCAATGCCGAAACTCACCGTCGACAGCGAGCACACCCGACCGCACACCTATGACATCGCCCCCGAGTCCCTCGCGAAGTCCGTCTGCCGCCGATCAAGAGGTGGCCTGCGTACAGCGGGCTAGGCGGGTGGGCGGGCCTACGGGCGCCCGGTGCCGTCCGTGTCCTGTCGTGCCGGCGCGGGACACTCCCGGGCCGGTTCGCCCGGTGGCCGGACTGCGGACCACCGGGGCCCGGGACGGGCCGCGACTGTGTGACAGCTGTGGCACAGCTGGGCCACGTGAGCGTCAACCACCGCTCACCGCAAGCGAGTTGCCGCCTAGCATGAGGCCGACACAGGTGGTCCGGCGATCCCGGGGGGAGTCCGTGGCAGTGGGAGGGGGAGCGGCGCGCCTCGGTCGCGCGGTGGCGGTGTGCGGCCTGGTGCTGGCCGGCTGTACCTCCGGCGGGGGCGATCCCGGCAGACCCGCGGCCGGGACGACGCCGGAGCGCGCCGCCGGCACCGGCCCGTCGCCGGCCGCCGTGATCGACATGGACCCGGCCAAGCTGCCGAGGACCGCTGACCAGGCCGCCGCACTGGTCCGCGAGGTCGTCGCGGAGCCCTCCGCCTTCGGCCCGGCAGCGGTCCGCCGGAACCCGTACGAGAGCGATCCGCGACGATGGGCGGTCCTCGGGGGCGACTGCGTCTGGGGACAGCGGGCGCTCCCCCAGGACGTCCTCGCCAGTCTGACCCGCCACTACGAGATTCCCGCGAGCGCCGGCAAAGGCCCGCTCCGGCTCAGCGCCGTCGTCACGGTGCACCGGACCGCCGAGCAGGCCGACTGGGAGAACGCCGAGGTCCTGGAGGAGATGATGCGCTGCCCCGACCAGCTGCTGCGCCCCGGCGAGACGCTCGGGCGCCTGACCGACGTGCCGGCATCCCTCGGCGACTCCGGGAACGGCTTCGCCGACGACTCCCTGACCGAGACGGGCACCTACACCAGCGACGAACTGGGTGGCCCCCACCCCTACGTCTGGGAGCAGACCCGCATCGACCGGTTCACCCTCGCGGTCTCGGCCAGGGGCGCCAAGGGCTGGTCCCGGCCGGCCCTGTTCGACCAGTTGCGGGATCCCTACGCCGGGATGCGTTCCCGCCTCAGGCACGCGGTCGAGCGGGACACCCCGGCCGGGACCACCGCGGCCTCGGCGTCCCCCTCCCCGGCCGCGAGGGACGGCCGCCGATGACCGAGGGACTCGCCCCCTCCGACCCGGCCCGGATCGGCGGTCACCGTCTGCTCGCCCGGCTCGGCGCCGGCGGCATGGGTGTGGTCTACCTCGGGCGTGCGGAGTCCGGGGACCTGGCCGCCGTCAAGGTGATTCTGCCGGAGTACGCCGACCGGCCCGAGTTCCGCGCACGGTTCCGCCGCGAGGTCGCCGCCGCCCGGCGGGTGGACAGCCCGTGGGCCGTGCCGGTGACCGGCGCCGACCCGGACGCGCCCGCCCCGTGGCTGGCCACCGCGTTCGTGCCGGGGCCCTCGCTCGCCGAGGCGGTCGCCACCTGCGGTCCGCTGCCCCCGCGTGCGGTGCGCGCGCTCGGCCGGATGCTGGCCCGGGCGCTGACCGCCGTGCACGACGCCGGGCTCGTCCACCGCGACGTCAAGCCCGGCAACGTCCTCCTCGCCGTCGACGGCCCACGGCTCATCGACTTCGGCATCGCGCGCGCCGCCGAGGAGACAACCCTCACCCCGGCCGGCCTGATCGTCGGCACCCCCGGCTTCCTGGCGCCGGAACAGGCACAGGCACACCCCGCCACCACCGCCAGTGATGTCTTCGCTCTCGGCTGTCTCCTCTCGTACGCCGCCACCGGGCGCCCGCCCTTCGGCACCGGAGCCGTGGACGCCGTTCTCTACCGCACCGTGCACGACGAACCCGGCCTCGGCGGCCTCCCCGACGGCCTGCGCGAGCTGCTGGAGCGCTGCCTCGCCAAGGACGGATCCGCCCGGCCCACCACCCGCGAGGTGGACGCGGCGCTCGCCGAGGACACTCCCGCCGACACCGCGGACTGGCTGCCCGACGAGGTCGTACGACTCGTCGCGGACCGCTCCGCCGCGCTGCTCGCCCTGCCGGACATCGGGGCGACGGCCCTCGACGCGACAACGGACGGAAGGACGCGGGAAGTTCCCGAGGACGCCGAACCGGCACAGCGCCCCGCCGGCCGCCGCCGCTTCCTGCTCCTGGGCGGCGCGGCCGTGCTCGCGGCGGGCGGCGGAGCGGCGTTCTGGGCGGCCCGGGGAGACGACGGCCCCAGGCCCGCGGCCCGCCGCTGGGTGCTCGGCGTCCAGGCCGACCTGACCGGCCCGCAGAGAACCGTCGGGCAGGCCCAGGAGCGCGGTGTGCGTCTGGCCGTCGAGGAGTTCGACGCCCGCCCGGACAAGCCCTTCACCCTCGCCCTCACGGTCGCCGACGACCGGGGCGACGAGGCCCGGGCCCGCCGGGCCGCCGAGTCCCTCGCCGCCGACCGTGACCTCCTCGCCGTCATCGGCTCGACGGGTGACAGGACCACCGGCGCGAGCCTGGACGCCTACGATGCCCGGCTCGTCCCGCAGTTGACGGCCTCCTCCGCGCAGGCGGTGTACGGCGTCTCGAAGCCCCGCCACTTCCTCCAGGCCGTCCCCGGCTACATGGTGTCCCCCACCCTGATCGCCCTCCACCTCCGTGAGGCGGGGGCCGAGAGCGCGGGAGTCCTCATCGACCGCGAGGGCGGCATCGCGGCCTGGCAGATCGGCCACACCACGTTCCGGTTCCTCGGCACCACGAAGATCCGGGGCGAGCCGCGGGTGGTGCCCCGGCTGGCCCGGCAGCTCGCCCCGGTGGTCGACGAGATGCTCGCGCGGAAGCCGGACGGTTTCGTGTACACGGGCACACCGGCGCGCGCGGCGGCCGTCGCGCGCGCCCTCGCCCGACGGCGCTTCACCGGCCAGCGCGTCCTCGGCTACCCGGCCGCCGGTCCGGAGTTCCTGACCGCGGCGGGTCCCGCCGCCGAGGGCTGGCAGGTCTTCGCGCCGTACATCGACCCGTCGGCGGCGCGCGTGCGGACCTTCGCCACGGCGTACCGCAGGCGCTACGGCGCCGCGCCCCCGTACTGGGCGGCGGAGGCGTACGACGTGGCCCGGATGGTCCTGGCGCGGCTCGCCGAGGCGGGCGGCCGGCCCTCCCGCACCAGGCTGTACGGCCTGCTGGCGAAGGGCACGTACCAGGGGCTCGTGCGGACGTACGCGTTCGACGAGAACCAGCTGCTGAAGGGGTACGACGTCTTCCGCTACGAGGTGAGGGGCGGCCGGTACGCCTACGCGGGCGAGGCTGCCTTCTGATGCGTCCGCTCACGGCGGACGACCCCGCGGACATCGGCGGTCACCGGCTGCTGGCCCGGCTCGGCACCGGCGGCATGGGCGTCGTCTACCTCGCGCGCAGCGCGGGCGGGACGCTGGTCGCGCTCAAGGTGATCCGCGCCGAGCACGCGGCGGACCCCGTGTTCCGCACCCGTTTCCGGCGCGAGGTGACAGCCGTGCGGGAGCTGACCGGGCGGTGGCTGGTGCCGGTGGTGGCCGCCGACCCGGAGGCCCGCACCCCCTGGCTGGCCACGGAGTTCGTGCCCGGCCCCGCCCTCGCCGAGGCGGTCGACGGCCACGGCGCGCTGCCCGTCGGGGCGGTACGGACGCTGGGCTCCCGGCTGGCCGAGGCGCTCACCGCCGTGCACGCGGCGGGACTCGTGCACCGCGATGTGAAGCCGGGGAACGTCCTGCTCGGCCTCGACGGCCCCCGGCTGATCGACTTCGGCATCGCTCACACCGCCGGCGCCACCGCGCTCACCGCGCCGGACGCCGTCGTGGGCACGCCCGGCTTCCTCGCACCGGAACAGGCGCGGGCCCGCGCCGAGGAGGTCGGCCCGCCCAGCGACGTCTTCTCGCTGGGCTGCGTCCTCGCGTACGCGGCCTCGGCACGGCATCCGTTCGGCACCGGGCACGCGGCGGGGGTCCTGTTCCGCACGGTGCACGAGGAACCGGACCTCACGGACGTGCCCGCCGCTCTGCGCACGCTGATCGGGTCCTGCCTCGCCAAGGATCCCGCGCGGCGCCCGACGGCCGACCGGCTCAAGGCGGCACTCGAGGACCCCCGCACCGCACTGGCGCGCGGGCTTCCGGAGGGGCGGGGCGAGGACTGGCTGCCGGCCGCCGTGCTCCGCCTGGTCGCCGAACGGTCCGCGCGCGCCCTGGACGTGCCGGCTCCGCGGCGGTCCCCCCAGGAGCCGGCAACCGCTGACACCCCCGTCGGCCGGCCGTCCCCTGGTCCGGCCGGGACCCGCCCGGCGACCCGCCGCCGGATACTGCTCCTGGGGGGCGCGGCGGCCTCCGTGGTCGCGATCGGCGGGACCGCCGCCCGTCTGGCGGCCGGACGCGGGGACGGCGGCTCGGGAAGCGGCCTTCCCGTGCACACGCTCGGCTTCCAGGCCGATCTGAGCGGCGTGCGCAAGGCGGACGGCGTGACGCAGGAACGTGGGGCCCGCCTCGCCGTGGCGCGTCACAACGCGCGCGCGGGCATCACCTTCCGCCTCGCGCTCGACACCTTCGACGACCGGAGCGACGCCGCCCGGGCGCGGCAGGCGGCCCGGCACTTCACCCAGGCCGCGGCGGTCGCGGTGCTCGGGCCCGGCACGGCCGCCACCGCGACCGCCGCGGCCGCGCGGTACCAGGCAGCGCACACCGCCATGGTCCTGATCTCCGTGGACGACGCGCGACTCGACGGCGGCGGGCTGCGGAACCTGTGCGTCACCCGGGGTGCGGAGCAGCTCCTGGCCCTCCCGTTGATCGCGTACCTGACCTCCGTACGACCGGTCGACCACACCTGCGTCGTCGACGACCGGGCGGCGGGCCGTACGGGTGCCGATCTCACCGGCCACCTCACCCGGTTCCCGCCCAACGAGGGCAGGACCACTGTGCACCCCGTGGACGCGGGCAGCGACGACTTCGCTCCCGCCGTCCGCGGCGCGCTCGCCGCCGGAGGCCAGGCAGTCGTCTACAGCGGAACCTCACCGGAACGCGCCGCGCGCTGCGCCCGCGCCCTCGCCGACGCGGGCTTCGCCGGACCGCGCCTCGGGACCTGGCACATCATGCAGCCGTCCTTCCTCCGGCAGGCCGGACGGGCGGCCCAGGACTGGCTGTTCGGCACCCCGTTCACCGACCCCGGCAGTGTGTCCCGCGCGTTCCGGACGGCCTACCGCACGGCCTACGGCACCGCACCGGGCCGCTGGGCCCCGGAGGCGTACGACGCGGTGGGACTGGTCGCGCGGGCCATGGAGGCACTGGGCGGCTCGACCGCCGTCACCCCCGGGGCCGTGTCACAGCGCCTGCGGAACATCACGTACCAGGGCCTCGCCAAGACGCTCCGGTTCACCTCCGACAGCGGCCCCACGCCGGAGCCGGACGCCGTCTTCTTCCTGTACCGGGCGCAGGGGAACGCCTTCCGGTTCCTCGGTCGGTACGACCGGGTCGGCTGACCGGGCACCGGGGGGTGCGGTGGTGACGTACCGCGTGGCGTGTGTGGTGCGCACATCATGCCGCCTCTGCGGTGTTCCTGCCCGACCGCGTCTACGCGTCGCCGGAAGGAAGCGGAGATCGTCGTGTACTGCCGTGACGAGTACCGTGTGCTCGCTCGTGGCGCCGTGCGACCGCCCACCGGCCACGGGCGGCGCGCGATCCGGTGCGCCGTCCGCCGGCTCGAACCGCGTCGCTCGAAGGGCGGGGCGGGGCGGAGGGCAGGCATGCACCGGGGGGACCGGGGCCGCGCGGGCGCGATGCGGGGAGGCGTCCGCGCGGCCGGCCGTGGCCCCGGATCAGCTGGTCGCGCGGACCGCTTCGCGGATCAGATCGGCGACCGCCTTCGGCTGGGAGACGGCGACCGCGTGCGACGCGCCCTCCAGCTCGACGACGGTGGCGGCGGCCCGCTCCGCGCCGAAGCGCTCGACCTCCGGGTTGATCGCGTTGTCCGCGGCGGCCACCAGCGCCCAGGAGGGCTTGGTCTGCCACGCGGCGGCGGACGCCTTCTCCTCGAAGGCCGAGGCGGCGAGCGGGCGCTGCGCCGCGGCGAGCACCTTCGTCACCTCGGCGGGGACGTCGGCGGCGAACACCGACGGGAAGGCGTCCTCGGCGATGGTGACCTCGACGGCGGGGTCACCGTCCGCGACGGGGTACGTCCACTGCTTGAGGTTACTCACCAGCGGCGAGAGCGGGAAGCGGCCCTGCAGCTCACCGAGGCTCTCGCCCTCCGCCAGGGCGTAGGCGGCGACGTAGACGAGGCCCACGACGTTGTCGGCGGTGCCGGCGACGGTGATGAGGGCACCGCCGTACGAGTGGCCGACCAGCACGACGGGGCCGTCGACCTGGGCGGCGACGGACGCGACGTACGCGGAGTCGGCCGCCAGGCCGCGCAGCGGGTTCGGCGGGGCGATCACGGGAATGCCGTCCTTCTGCAGCTCCTCGATGACACCGGACCAGCTGGCGGCGTCGGCGAAGGCGCCGTGCACGAGAACGACGGTGGGCGTGGAGGTGGTCATGTCTGCGGTTCTCCCGGGATCAGGCGGTGTGCAGGGCCGCGTGCAGCGTGCGGACGGCCAGGTCGATGGCGGCCTGGGCGGCGTGCGTGCCGCGCAGGGCGTTGAGCATCACGAAGTCGTGGATGATGCCCTGGAAGCGGACGGCCGTGACCGGGACACCGGCCTCGCGGAGCTTGTTGGCGTAGGCCTCGCCCTCGTCGCGCAGCACGTCGGCCTCACCCGTGATGACCAGCGCCGGCGGCAGGCCCTGGAGCTGCTCGGTGGTGGCGCGCAGCGGCGACGCGGTGATCTGGGCGCGCTCGCTCTCGTCGGTGGTGTACTGGTCCCAGAACCACTGCATGCCGTCACGGCGCAGGAAGTACCCGGTGGCGAACTGGTGGTAGGACGCCGTGTCGAAGTTCGCGTCGGTGACCGGGTAGAAGAGCACCTGCTGCGCCAGCGGGATACCGCCGCGCTCCTTGGCCATGAGGGTCAGGGCGGCGGTCATGTTGCCGCCGACGGAGTCACCGGCCACGGCCAGCCGCGAGCTGTCCAGGCCCTTGTCGGCGCCCTGTTCCACGACCCACTTGGCGACCGTGAAGTTCTGCTCGATGGCGACGGGGTAGCGGGCCTCGGGGGAGAGGTCGTACTCGGGGAACACGACCGCGGCCTCGGCGCCGACGGCGAGTTCGCGCACCAGGCGGTCGTGGGTGTGGGCGTTGCCGAAGACCCAGCCGGCACCGTGGATGTAGAGGATGACGGGGAGGGTGCCGGTGGCGCCGGCGGGCTTGACGATCCGCGCCCGGACACTGCCCGTGGGGCCACCGGAGACGGTGATCCACTCCTCGTCCACGGCCGGCTTCTCGATGTCGCCGGACTGCACCTCGTCGACCGCCTTGCGACCCTCCGCCGGAGGCAGGTCGAACAGGTAGGGCGGGTTGGCGGTCGCGGCCGCGAACTCTGCTGCGGCGGGTTCGAGCACCGGCTGCACGGGGGTGAAGGCTTCAGACATGTGAATCTCCTGGAATTGCAACGGGGGACGCCGGTCGTTCCGGCGCACGACCCGGATCGTTGTGCTGGGCACTCCGGCGCCGCTGATCGCACCGTAGGACCCTTGCGCCCGCGCCGGTTGCCCACCAGTGCACGTCCGACGTCCTCACAGTGCACGGAAACCGGTCCTGCCCGCTCCCGGCCGGGGAAGGGCCTCACGGGTGCCCTCGCCCCGCGGGACGCCCAGTGCGCTGTGAGGAACATTCCAGTGCGCGCAGGGGACACTCGGCCACATCCGTGCGGCCTAGCGTGACGGCACAGCGGTCGCGGTTCGCCCAGTGAACGACGGCGAACACTCGCGCCATCACCGCGCTTCTCGTCCGCTTTCTGTCGTCCGCCGAGTTCGAACGCAGCGGGCAGCGAAGGCGCTCATCCCGGAGGAGGTCCTGCACACGTGTCTGCAATGCCGGTCGGCGGGCTGGTTCCCCAGGCCACCGACGATGCCGCAGAGCTCGTCGTCCGCAACGCGAAGATCCACACGGGGGACCCGGGCCGCCCGCAGGCCGAGGCGCTCGCCGTCCGGAACGGTGTCATCACGGTCGTCGGTGACGACAAGGACGTGGCCCCGCACGTCGGGCCGGCCACGAAGGTGGTGGACGCGCTCGGCCGGCGGATGGTCCCGGGCCTCAACGATGCCCACCTGCATGTGATCCGCGGCGGGCTCAACTACGTACTGGAGCTGCGCTGGGACGGGGTCACCAGCCTTCGCCAGGGCCTGGCGATGCTGCGGGAACAGGCCGCGCGGACGCCGAAGGGCCAGTGGGTGCGGGTGGTGGGAGGCTGGTCGGCCGAGCAGTTCGCCGAACGGCGGCTGCCGACCGTCGAGGAGCTGAACGCCGCCGCCCCCGACACCCCGGTGTTCGTCCTGCACCTGTACCAGTCGGCCGTGCTCAACCGGGCCGCGGTGCGGGCCGCCGGGTTCGGCAAGGACACGCCCGACCCCAGGGGCGGACAGATCGTCCGGGGCCGGGACGGGGAACCGACGGGCATGCTGCTGGCCGCGCCCAGCGCCCTCATCCTCTACTCGACCCTGGCCAAGGCGCCGGTCCTGGAAGGCGCGGACAAGAAGACCTCGACCCGTCACTTCCTGCGGGAACTCAACAGGTTCGGTCTCACGTCGGCGATCGACGCCGCCGGCGGCTTCCAGAACTTCCCCGAGAACTACAGCACCGTCGTCGAGCTGGCCGAGGCCGGTCAGCTGTCGCTGCGCATCGCCTATCACCTCTTCCCGCAGACCGCGGGCCAGGAGATAGCCGACCTCACCCGCTGGATCGAGATGGCCCGCCCCGAGGACGGGGACAGCTGGCTCCGTCTCAACGGTGCCGGCGAGAACCTCACCTGGGCGGCGGCCGACTTCGAGAACTTCGCCCAGCCGCGCCCGGAACTGGGTGACTACGAGCCGGAGTTCGAGAAGGCGGTCCGTCTCCTCATGGAGAACGGCTGGGGCTTCCGGCTGCACGCCACCTACGACGAGACGATCCGCCGGGACCTCGCGGTCTTCGAGAAGCTGGCCGCCGAGGGGCTCTTCCCGGCGGGCAACCGCTGGCTGTTCGACCACGCGGAGACCGTGTCCGCGGAGAGCCTGGACCGGGTCGCCGCGCTCGGCGGCGCCATGTCGGTCCAGAACCGGCTGTCCTTCCAGGGCGAGGCGTTCCTGCACCGGTACGGCCCGGGCAAGGCCGCGGACGCGCCCCCGATCCGGGCGATGCTGGAGCGCGGACTGACCGTGGCCGCCGGTACGGACGCCACCCGCGTGTCCACCTACAACCCGTGGGTCGCCCTGCACTGGCTGGTGAGCGGACGCACCGTGGGCGACCTCGTGCTCCGCCCGCGCGGCAACCGTGTCGACCGGCAGACCGCGCTGCGGATGTTCACCGTCGCGGGCGCCGAGCTGACCGGTGAGGAGCAGATCAAGGGCGTCCTGCGGCCCGGCTGCCTCGCGGACCTCACGGTGCTGTCCGCGGACTACTTCACCGTGCCCGAGCCGGAGATCGCGCACATCGAGTCGCTGCTCACGGTCACCGGCGGCCGGATCGTCTACGCCGCCGGCGAGTACGAGGGCCTCGACGAGGAGCTGCCGGCCATCACCCCCGACTGGAGCCCGGTGGCGCACTTCGGCGGCTACCAGGCCGCCCGGCCCGCGGGGGTGCGCCAGGCCGAGCAACTCGGCGAGGCCGTCGCCGAGTCGGAGCAGCACCGCGCCTGGCGCGTACAGCGCGGCCTCACCCCCGGCGTCGCCGGCACACCCTTCGATCCCTGCTTCGTCCTCTGAGCCCGCGAGAGCGGCCCGCCCGCCCCCGCCCCCGCCAGGACGCGCACCGAAAGACCCCGTCCACAGGACGGTTCCCATCCGACGCGGACGCCCGTCCGCGCCGCTGCTCATTGCAATGGAAAGGCACCATCATGGTCGACATCGCCCAGGTCACCCCCGCCCCCAGCCCCGACCTGCTGACGCCCGACAACTGTGCGGTCCTGTTCGTGGACCACCAGCCCCAGATGTTCTTCGGCACCGGCAGCGGCGACCGCACCGCGATCATCAACGCCACCGTGGGCCTGGCCAAGGCCGCCCAGGTCTTCGACGTTCCCGTCGTGCTCAGCACCGTGGCGGCGGAGTCCTTCTCCGGCCCGATCATGCCGCAGCTGCCCGCCGTCTTCCCCGACAACAAGATCATCGACCGGACCACGATGAACGCCTGGGAGGACCCGGCGTTCGTCGAGGCCGTCAAGGCGACCGGGCGCAAGAAGCTCGTCATCGCCGGTCTGTGGACCGAGGTCTGCGTCGTTCTGCCCACGCTCTCCGCCATCGCCCAGGGCTACGAGGTCTACGTGGTCACCGACGCGTCCGGCGGCGTCAGCCCGCAGGCGCACGAACACGCCGTCCAGCGCATGATCCAGGCCGGTGCCGTCCCGGTCACCTGGGTGCAGGTCCTCCTGGAGCTCCAGCGGGACTGGGCCCGTGGCGAGACCTACGTGCCGGTCACGGAGGTGGTGAAGGAGCACGGCGGCGCCTACGGTCTCGGCCTGGTCTACGCGCAGGCCTTCATCGGCGACCACGCCGCCGGCTGATCCCTCCCACAGCACAGCAGTTGAGGACCGAGGCAGGAACAGGCAGGAAGAGATGGATGCGGGACTGCTGATCCTCCGGCTGGTGGCGGGACTTCTCATCGCCGGTCACGGAGTGCAGAAAGTGAGCTTCCGGCTCGGGGGCCACGGCTTGGCAGGCGGAACCGAGGAGTTCCGCAACGACGGCTTCCGCGGGGGCCGGCTGACCGCGGTCGTCGCGGGCGCCAGTCAGATCGGGGCCGGCCTGTTCCTGACCGCCGGTCTGCTCACGCCCCTGGCGGCGATGGCCGCCATGGGCGTGATGACCGTCGCGGGCACCGTCAAGCGGCCCAAGGGCCTGTGGGTGCAGAACGACGGCTACGAGTACCCCCTGGTGCTCGTCGTCGTCTCCGCGGCGCTGGCCCTGACCGGGCCCGGCCGGTGGTCTCTCGACCGGGTGCTGGGGGTCACCCCGTGGCCGGTGTGGATCGCCGTGGCCGCGATCGTGATCGGCCCCGCCAGCGGGCTGCTGACCCGTCTGGTGCTGCACCGCGCTCCCACGGCCGCGGCGAGGAGGCCCGATGCGCAACTTGCTGACTGACGCCGCACGCACGCTGGTACCGCCCCGCGGCGACCGCCACGGGCCGCTGCCTCCGCTGATGCTGACGCTGACCCTGGTCACCGGTCTGGTCGACGCGGTGAGCTATCTGGCGCTGGGCCATGTCTTCGTCGCCAACATGACCGGCAACGTGGTCTTCCTGGGGTTCGCACTGGGAGGTGCCCAGGGCCTGTCCGCGCTCGCCTCCGTCGTCGCGTTGGCGGTGTTCCTCCTCGGCGCGCTGGCCGGGGGCCGGCTGGGCACGCGGTTCGCGGGGCACCGCGGCCGGCTGCTGACGACGGCCACCGCCGCGCAGACGCTCCTGGTCGCCGTCAGCGTGTTGGTCGCGGCGATCGCCGACGGCCGGGTGACCACCGGTGTCCAGTACACGCTGATCGTGTGCCTGGGGCTCGGCATGGGGCTGCAGAACGCGGTCGCCCGGCGGCTCGGGGTCCCGGACCTCACCACGACCGTGCTGACGCTGACCCTCACCGGTCTGGCGGCGGACTCCCCGGCGGCGGGCGGCGCGGCGCCGAGGCCCGGCCGCCGGATCCTGTCCGTGCTCACCATGCTGCTCGGTACCTTCGTCGGAGCGGAACTCGTCCTGCACGGCCACCTCGTGCTCACGCTGGGGCTCATGCTGCTGCTCCTCGCGGTGGTCTCGGTGGTGGCACACCGCCTGTCCACGACCGACGCGGCCTGGACCCGGCCGCCGTCCTGACGGACCGCGCCCTCCGGCGACGGAGGCGCGTCCGTACCGCACCGGCCGAGGCTTCCCGATGTCCGGGGGAGCCTCGGCCGGTGCCGTTCGTTTCCCGGCGGTGCCGGCCGCCCCGGCGGTGGGCGGACGCCGGGGCGGTCACGTTCGCCCGGCACCGCGGGTGTGCGGGCGCGCCGGCACTCGGCCGGCACGGCACCACCGGATCACACCCCGTGCGCTCACGGGCAAGACCCGGTCGCCGACGGCTCCTACGGTCGTGAGCGACTGCACCCAGGGAGCAGGCGTCCCCGGACCGTCCGGACCGTCGCCGCTCCCCCGCACCCGGTCTGGACGAGCATGAGCATCGCACCGTCGTCATCCGCACCCGCGCCCGCCGCGACCGACTCGCCGTGGGCGCCGCTCGCGGCACGTGTGTTCCGGGCGTTGTGGATCGCCCAACTGGTGTCGAACATCGGCAGCTGGATGCAGACGGTGGGCGCTCAGTGGCTGCTCGTCGGGCACGGTGCCGCGCTGGTGACGCTCGTGCAGACCGCCGCGAGCCTGCCCGTCGTCCTCCTGGCCCTGCCGTCCGGAGTGATCGCCGACCGCTTCGACCGGCGTTCGGTGCTGCTGGCCGCGCAGTTCACGATGCTCGCGGTGTCCACGACCCTGGCCGTGCTGGCGTTCGCGGACGCCCTGACCCCGACGGTGCTGCTCGTCCTCACCTTCCTGCTGGGCTGCGGCACGGCGCTGATGGGGCCGGCCTGGCAGGCGATCCAGCCGGAGCTGGTGGAGCGCCGGCGGCTCGGTCAGGCGGCGGCGCTCGGCGCGGTGAACATGAACCTGGCCCGTGCCGTCGGCCCGGCGATCGGCGGGGCGGTGGTCGCGGCGGCGGGCGCGGGGTGGGTGTTCGCCTTCAACGCGGCCTCCTACCTGGGCATCGCGGCCGTCCTCGTGGCCTGGCGGCGACCGGAGCCGGCCACCGCCCCCGCCGCGGGCGGCGAAGGGCTGCTGGCGGCCCTGCACGCCGGGCGCCGCTACGTGTGGAACGCGCCCGGGGTCCGCCGGGTCCTGCTGCGTACGATCCTGTTCATTCCCGGCGGCGCCGCCTTGTGGGCGCTGCTGCCCCTGACCGCGAGCCGTACCCTCGGCCTCGGCTCCGGCGGATACGGACTGCTGCTGACGGCGGTCGGCGTGGGGGCCGTGGCGGGGGCCTTCGCCCTGCCCCGCCTCCGGAAGGCGCTGGGTGCCAACGGCATGCTCGCCGCCGGTGCGCTGGTGTTCGCCGGGGTGCTCGCGGTGCTGGCGACGGTTCGCTCACCGTGGCTGGTCACGATCGCCCTGCTGCCCGCGGGCCTCGCCTGGATCGCCGTACTGTCCACGCTCAACGCGGCCGTGCAGACACGGCTGCCGGGCTGGGTCAGGGCGCGTGGGCTCGCCGTCTACCTCCTGGTCTTCCAGGGCGGCCAGGCGCTGGCGGCACCCTTGTGGGGTGCGGTGGCGGACCGGGCCGGGCTCAGGGCGTGTCTTCTGACGGCCGGCGGCGTGATGCTGCTCAGCGCCGCGAGTGTGCGCCGGTGGCCGCTGCGGGACGCCGAGGGCATCGATCCCGAGCCGTCCGACCACTGGCCCGCTCCTCCCCTGGTGTTCGAGCCCGGGGAGGCCGACGGCCCGGTCCTGGTCTCGGTCGTCTACCGCGTACCGGTGGACCACCGCGCCGCGTTCACGGACCGGATGAACCACGTCGCTCGCTCCCGGCGCCGCACCGGAGCCCTCTCCTGGGGGCTCTACCAGGACGGCAACGACCCGGAACGCTTCATCGAGAACTACCTCGTCTCCTCCTGGGCGGAGCACCGCGCCCAGCACCATGTCCGGCTGACGGCCACCGACCGCCGCTTCGAGGAGGAGGCCCGTGGGCTGCTCACCCCGGGCACACGGCCCGAGGTGATCCATGCCTTCGACTCGTCGGCGGGGCCGGCGGTGCCGAGCTGAGCGCCCGAGGGCTCAGGGGCGGGGGATGTTGCGGAGGTTGGCCCGGGCCAGGTGGACCATGCGCCCGACGCCTCCGCTGAGGACCGTCCGGCTCGCGGACAGGGCGAAGCCGCTGAGCTGCTCGGCGGTGATCTTCGGCGGCACGGCCAGCGCGGCCGGGTCGGTGACGACGTCCACCAGGGCGGGTCCGTCGTGGGCGAAGGCCTCGCGCAGCGCGTCACGCACCTGGTCCGGCTTCTCCACGCGGATGCCGAGCGCCCCGGACGCCCTGGCGATGGCGGCGTAGTCGGCGTGCGGATACGTCGTGCCGTGCGGGGGCAGGCCGTCGACCATCATCTCCAGGTCGACCATGCCGAGGGAGGAGTTGTTGAAGACGACGACCTTCACCGGCAGGTCGTACTGGACGAGCGTGAGGAAGTCGCCCATGAGCATGGAGAACCCGCCGTCGCCGGAGAGGGAGACGACCTGCCGGCCGCGGTCCAGGAACTGGGCGCCGATGGCCTGGGGCAGCGCGTTGGCCATCGAACCGTGCACGAACGAGCCGAGGATGCGACGGCGGCCGTTCGGCGTCAGATAGCGCGCCGCCCACACGCAGCACATGCCGGTGTCCACGGTGAACACGGCGTCGTCCGCGGCCTCTTCGTCGAGCACCGAGGCCACGTACTCGGGATGGATCGGGGTGTGCCGGCCGACGTCACGGGTGTAGGCGTTCACGGCGCCTTCGAGCGCGTGCGCGTGCCGCTCCAGCATGCGGTCGAGGAACCGGCGCGACGGCTTCTCCCGCACCGCGGGCGTGAGACACCGCAGGGTCTCGCGTACGTCTCCCCAGACGGCGAGGTCGAGCGGGGTGCGCCGCCCCAGCCGTTCGGGCTGCACGTCGACCTGGACGGTGCGCACATCGCGGGGCAGGAAGTCGCTGTACGGGAAGTCGGTGCCGAGGAGCAGCAGCAGATCGCACTCGTGCATGGCCTCGTACGCGGCTCCGTAGCCGAGGAGACCGGACATCCCGACGTCGTACGGGTTGTCGTACTGGATGTGCTCCTTGCCGCGCAGCGCGTGGCCCACCGGGGCCTTGACCTTGCCGGCGAACTCCATGACCTCGGCATGGGCTCCGGCGACGCCCCGGCCGCAGAACACCATGACGCGTTCGGCGGCGTCCACCAGTTCCGTGAGGCGGGCCAGTTCCTGGTCGCTGGGCCGGATGGCGGGCCGGTCCAGCGGCATGGCGAGTTCGGGGGCGGCGTCCGGGGAGTCCTCGGCGGCGGTGTCGCCGGACAGGGCGACGACCGAGACGCCGCGCCGGCCTACGGCGTGCTGGATCGCCGTCTGCACCACGCGCGGCATCTGCCGGGGCGAGGAGATCAGCTCGGAGTAGTGGCTGCACTCGGCGAAGAGCCGGTCGGGATGGGTCTCCTGGAAGTAGCCGGTGCCGATCTCGCCGCTGGGTATGTGGGCGGCCAGCGCCAGCACGGGCGCCATGGAGCGGTGGGCGTCGTACAGTCCGTTGATCAGATGGAGGTTGCCCGGTCCGCAGGACCCCGCGCACGCGGCCAGCCGGCCGGTGAGCTGGGCCTCGGCTCCGGCGGCGAACGCCGCGACCTCCTCGTGGCGGACCTGGATCCACTCGAGGTCGGCGTGGCGTCTCACCGCGTCCACGACGGGGTTCAGGCTGTCACCGACCACGCCGTACATGCGGCGCACACCGGCGCGCGCCATGAGGTCGACGTACTGTTCGGCGATGGTCTGCTTGGCCATGGCACTCCTCGGATTCCGGCATCGCGCACGGCCCTCCGGGCGAGGGCACGGCGCGTCCGCCTCGCGTCCCGGTCACGTTATGGAGGAGTGAGCACGGCACTTGCCCGTCCGCGCACGGGATCGGTTCCGGGAGCGCACCGGTGCATCTCGGCGCCGGGCGATCCGTGGCCGTGGTCGTGGTGCGCGGGAAGTGACGGAATGAAATCCGGGAACGGCACCGCAAGCCGTACGGAATACGGCTCACCGAATATGTGCCCCGTCGCGAGGGAATCCACTCCGGCGAAATGCGGAATGCCCGGGATTCACGCTCGGCGGTGGCTGCGGAGCGAGTGCGACGGGCGCGCATCGTGCACGGATGGAACAGGAGCAGTGCGCTGGGTGCACAGCCGGCCGTCACCGGGGGGCGACGGCCGGCCGGGGCGATCGTCAGCCCAGTTCGCGCTCCAGCCACTGAAGGATCTCGGGCGTCACGGTGTCGACCAGGTCGGCGAACTCGTCATGCCGCTTCAGGAACTTGGCCACGTACGGGCAGACGGGCACGATCCGCTTCCCGGAGGCGCGTACGTCGGTGAGCGCCTCCTGGACCAGCTGGGAGGCCAGGCCCTGGCCGGCGAAGGCGTCGTCGATCTCGGTGTGGTAGAAGACGCGCTGCGCGTCGCGGTCGCGGTAGGCGGTCAGCCCGGCTCGTTTGCCGTCGACGGAGATCTCATAGCGGTTCTTTGCATCTATGCGCTCGACGACCGGAGCGACGGAAGGCTGGCTCATGGGGTGCCTTTCGGATGAAGTCAGTGACGCGGCGGATTGCGGCGCGGAGTGATGATGGCATGCGGCAGGGCGGGCGCGGGAAGACGGTCTCCCGGATATCCCTCCACGGCGCCGAAACGGTCGGAAGAGTTTTGCCAGTCCTCCCGGGCTTTGGCAATGTCCTCGTGGCTCCGGCCGATGAAATTCCACCACATGACGATCTCTTCCTCGAAGGGGGTTCCGCCGAGGAGGACCGTCCGCGCGATCTCGTCCGACTCGTTCGTCAGGGTCAGCGTGCCGGGACCCGGGTGGACGTAGCCCAGTTCGGCGGGGCCGAGGACGGCGTCCGCGAGGCGGACGGTGCCCTGGTCGACCAGGAGGCCGTGCTCGAAGGCGGGGTCCACGGCGAGGGTGACGGCCGCGTGGGGCCGGAGCAGGATCTCGGCGCCGAGCAGGGGGGTGAAGGTCGGCACCGGGGAGGCGGCCCCGGCGAGGGAACCCAGGAAGACACTGATCTCGGCGTCCCCGGTCCGTACGGGTTCGGGGACGTAGTGCTGGAAGTTCCGTGCGGTGTCGCGGTGCTGTTCCGGCAGTGCCACCCACAGCTGGACGCCGTGCAGGATCGTGGTCCGCGCAGTGGAGACCTCCGTGTGACTGATGCCGTGGCCGCCGGTCATCAGGTTCAGCTCGCCGGGCCGGACGAAGGCATGGCTGCCCAGGCTGTCGCGGTGCTCGATCTCGCCGCTGAAGAGCCAGCTCACCGTCTGCAGGCCGGTGTGGGGGTGCGGGGCCACGTCCATGCCACCGGTCGCGGCGACGTCGTCGGGGCCGTAGTGATCGGCGAAGCACCAGGCACCGATCAGGGTCCGGGAGCGCTGCGGCAGCGTGCGCCGCACGGTCATCGCGCGCGGGCCGCCCAGGGGCACATCACGCGGGGTCAGCACCTCGACCCGCGCGGTCCCGGCCGGCGGCTCGGCGTCCGTCTCGCTGCCGCAGCGCACTTCCGCGGGTTCCGTCTCGACATTGCTCATCGTGGATCACCTCTCAGGCCACACAGCGACACTAATTGTTTCACATTCAACCATCTCGCGTCCGGGCGGGCGCGGGGTGCCCTCGCACTTCTTCTGCGGACAACACCTCGTGCACTCGTCGGCTATCCGCTCCCCCGGCCCCGCCCTACGGTCGTCAGCACCATGGCCCGTCGGTGCCCGCACCGGCGAGCCTGCCGAACAGTCGCAGACAGGGGGGCGGCATGAGATGTGATCCCGCCGGGACCACGGACGAAGACCCGATCGTATGCACCACCGGCATCCGCGTCACCGTGGCCGGCGAAATCCCGGTACCGCTTCCGGCCGAGCTGCGGTACTCCGCCGCGGACCCGTACGCCGTGTGCCTGTCCGTGGGCGCGCCCTCCGCGCTCTCCGTCGACTGGGTCTTCGCCCGGTCGCTGCTCGCCCGGGGACTGCGCGGACCCGCCGGGTCGGGGGACGTGGTCGTGTACCCCAGACGCCGGCACCATCCGGACGCGATCCGCATCCTGCTCAGGACACGCACCGGGAAGGCCGTCCTGGAGGTCGCGAGCGCCGCCGTCGTGGCGTTCCTGCACCGCACCGACGCGCTGGTGCCGCCGGGCACCGAGCACCGCCACATCGATCTGGACCGCGTCGTCGAACAGCTCACAGCCGGCAGCGAGTGATTGCCCGCCCCGGCGCCCGGTGCGCTGACGTGCGCTCACGCGTGCGCTACCGGGCAACGCGGCTCCCCGCTCAGCCCCTAGCGTCGCATCCGTACTCACAGCACACATGCACAGGAGACACACCATGACCACCAGCACCACGCCCGCGAGCAGCCAGCCGTGGCTGCACCAGAAGGGCGCCGTCATCCAGGAGTTCGGGACCGTCAAGCAGTTCCCGCTCGCCCTGTCCTACGAGGCGCGCATGTACTCCTGCCAGCGCCTGAACAAGGTCCTGGCGGACACCCAGATCCTCTACGGCCTCTACAAGAAGCACCACTGGAACATGCGGGGCGCGACCTTCTACCAGCTGCACCTGCTCCTGGACAAGCACGCCGCCGAGCAGCTGGAGCTCGTCGACACCCTCGCCGAGCGGGTGCAGACCCTGGGCGGTGTCGCCGTGGGCGACCCCCGGCACGTCATCGAGATCACGTCCATCCCGCGCCCGCCGGACGGTGTGGAGGAGGTCCCGGCGATGCTCTCGCGGCTCCTGGAAGCCCACGAGACCATCCTGACCGAGGCCCATGACGCCGCCGCCCGCACCGCCGAGCTGGGCGACGACGGCACCAACGATGTGCTGGTCTCGCAGATCATCCGCACCGGCGAACTGCAGGCCTGGTTCCTGGCCGAACACCTGGTCGACACCCCGCTGGTCCGCTCCTGAGCCCAGCGGGGCCGCCGACGGCGGAACGGGACGGGGCGTCCGCGATCCCGCTGGGGGTGTCTGTCCCCGCGGTCCCCGCCCGGCGCCCCGTCACGTCCTCTGCTCCCTGGAGTACTCATGGCTTCGTCCACCGTCGTCGAGCTGTCCCGCTGGCAGTTCGCGATCACCGCGATCTTCCATATGACCTTCCCCGCGCTCACCGTGGGGCTCTCCGTGCTCCTCGCCGTCGTCTACACGGTGTACGTCCGCACGGGAAATCCGCTGTACCTGCAGATCTTCCGGTTCTGGAAGAAGATCTTCGCCGTCGGTTTCGGCCTCGGTGTCGTCGCCGGCACGGTGATGACCTTCGAGTTCGGCCTCAACTGGGGCACGTACGCCCATGCGGTCGGACCCGTCATCGGCGTCACCATCGGCATGGAGGTGATCACGGCCTTCTTCCTGGAGGCCGGCTTCATCGGCCTCATGCTCTACGGAGACGGCCGGATCCGCCCGCGCACCATGGCCCTGGCCAGCTGGATGGTCGCCTTCGGCACCCTGCTGTCCACCACCTGGATCCTGTCGGCCAACAGCTGGATGCAGGACCCCGTCGGCTACCGCAGGACCGACGGCCAGTTCCACGCCACGGACTGGGCCGACATCCTGCTCAACCCCGCCTTCGCCCACCGTTTCCCGCACATGCTGCTGGCCGTGCTGATCAGTGCCGCCTGGTTCGTCGGCGGGATCTCCGCCTGGTACCTGGTCAAGAACCGGGTGCACGCCCAGCCCATGGCCCGCCGCTGCCTGTCCATCGCCCTCGGCGTCCTCGGCGTGCTGATGCCGGTCCAGCTGTACGTCGGCGACGGCACGGCGGTCTTCATGGGACAGCACCAGCTGCCCAAGCTGGAGGCGTTCGAAGGCAACTGGAAGAGCGACAACAACGGCTACAACCTGCTCGTCGTCCCCGACACCGACAAGGGCGAGAACCTGCTGCACGTCGAGGTCCCCTACCTCGGCTCGGTCATCGCCCAGGACCTCAGCGGCAGGACGACGACACCCGGACTGCTCCAGACCCCGCCCGACGAACGCCCCAACATGTGGACCACCTTCTACGGCTTCCGCGCGATGTACTTCACCGCGCTGCTCATGTTCGGCACCGCCTTCGCGGGCGTGGTCCTGCGCCTGCGGCGGCGCCTGTTCGACTCGCCGCGCTTTCTGAAGTGGATGGTGTGGATGACCCCGGCCGGGATCATCGCCGTCACCGGCGGCTGGATCGTCGCCGAGACCGGCCGCCAGCCCTGGGTGGTGTACGGCCAGCTGCGCACCGCGGACGCGGTCTCCCACCTCAGCGCCCCCGAGGTCGCCACCACCCTGGCCGGCTTCGTCCTGCTCTACGTCACCCTGCTGGCCGTCTGGGCCCGCTACATCGTCCGTACGGTCAAGGCCGGTCCCGAGGCACTGCCCACCGGACCCGCCTCGCCCGACGTATCGGAGGCCCTCGTTGCTTGAGTACGCCGCCTACGCCCTGGTCCTGTTCTCGCTCGGCATGTACGTCGTCCTCGACGGCTACGACCTCGGGGTGGGCATGCTCAGCCTGGCGGCCGGGCCCGAGCGACGGCGGGAGTACGGCGAGATCGTCGCCACCGCCTGGGACGCCAACGAGAGCTGGATCATCCTGGCCGGAGTCGTCCTGTGGGCCGGTCTGCCCGGCGCCTACTCCGTGGTCCTGCCCGCCGTCTACCTGCCGTTGATCGGCATGCTGATCGCCGTCATCCTGCGCGGCCTCGGTCTGGAGATGCACAGCGCGGCCGGTGGCTACCGGCGCGGCTGGGCGCTGCTGTTCGGCGGGGCGTCGCTCGCGGCGGCCGTCTGCCAGGGGCTCGTGCTCGGCGCCGTGCTCAGCGGCCCGCGGCAGCGGGGCGGAACCTTCACGGGCGGGGCGTTCGACTGGCTCACGCCGTACAGCGCGCTGTGCGCGCTCGGACTGGTCGTCGTCTACCTGCTGGCCGGCGCCGCGTGGCTGCAGGACAAGACCGAGGGCTGGTCACGGTCGCGGGCCCGGCGCACCGGACGGTCGCTGCTGGCGGCCACCGCGGTGACCGCGGTCGTCCTGGGCCTGCTGCTGCCGGGCGCCGACCCGCAGGAGACGCACCTGGGCGAGCCCGTGCGGGCCGTGCTGTTCTGGCTCGCGGTCGCCGTCGCCGTCGCGGCCGGGGCCGTCGCCTGGTTCGGCTTCGGCCGCGCCCCCGACTGGCGGCCGTTCGCCGCCGTGGCCACGCTGATCACCTCGGGGCTGCTGGGCCTGGCGGTGCTGACCGTCCCGGTCGTCGTACCGCCCGGCCTGACGGTCCACCAGGTCGCGAGTCCGCACTCCTCCCAGCTCTTCCTGGTGCTGGGCGTGGGCCTGTGCATGCCGTTCGTCCTGGCCTACAACGTGTACGCCTGGCACAGCTTCCGCGGCAAGCACACCGATCCGGTCGAGCAGGCCCTGCCGCCCCTGCGGACCGTGCCGCGTGCTCCGACGGCCGCTCCCCCGGCCTCCGGCACCGTGCGGACACTGCTGCGCCGGGCCCTGCTGGTGGTGCTCGGCATCCTGGCGACGGCCCTGTCGCAGGACGTGTTCGGCGGGGTGTCCCACTGGATCGGTCCCCTCGGCGTCGCCGTGCTCGCCGCGGCCGCGCTGGCCGCGTGGATCGCCGGCGACCGCCGTGACCTGCGGGACGGGTGCTTCGACGCGGGGGCGGAGAGCACCTCGTGAGCACGTCCGCCACCGTACTGCTGGACGAACTGGCCGAGGACCGCGGTGATGCCCCGGTGGCCGAGCGGCTACGGCAGTGGGCGGCCGTCGGCCGGCCGGAGCTGCGCCGCGCGGGACTCCTGCGTGGCGCGGCCCAGTCGGGCACGGTCGTCTGGGCGGGCGGGCTGGCCTGGGCGGCGCAGCGCGGCCTGGACGCGCTGCACGGCGCCCCCGCGTCCGCCGTGACGGCGCCCGCGCTGGTGGTGGCGGCCGGGATCGCCCTGCGGGCCGCGCTGCTGGCCGCGGGCGAGGCCGCCGCCGCCCGCGGCGCCCGCACCGTGCGCCAGGCCCTGCGCACCCGGCTCGTCGAGGCGGCGCTGCCGGCCCACGGCCCGGCCCCGGCCGACCCGGACGACGCGGCCCTGGCCCAGGCCGTCGACGGTGAGGTCGACGAGCTGAGCGACTGGCTCACCGACTACCTGCCGGCGCGGACCACCATGCTGCTCGGCAGCGGTCTCGTCCTGGCCGCCATCGCCTGGCGCAGCTGGTTCGTCGCCCTGCTGGTGCTGGCCGCGACCCCGCTGCTGCCGGCGAATCTGAAGGTGATCGGCCTGGGGGCGCAGACCGCCGTACGCGCTCAGCTGTCGGCCGTCCGTACGCACCGGGCGCGACTCCTGGACCATCTGCGCGGCCTGCCCACCCTGGTGGGGCTCGGCGCGCACGACGAGGCGGCCGAGGCGCTGGCCGGCCACGACCGGGAGGTGGCCGGGCGCACCGAGAAGGTGCTGCGCATCGCCTTCCTGTCGACCGCGTGGATCGAGCTGCTCATCACCGGCACCCTCGCGGTCGTGGCGACGTACTGCGGGCTGGTCCTCCTCGACTATCTGCGGCTGCCCCTCGTACCGGACCACATGAGCCTGTCCGCCGCGCTGTTCGTCCTGGTCCTGGTGCCCGCGTACTTCGCGCCGGCCCGGGACCTGGCCGCCGGCTACCACGCCCGCGCCCGCGCGAACGCCGCCGCCGGCCTGCTCGCCCCGCTTCTGGACACGCACCGCGCGACCGCGGCACCCGCCGGTCCGCCGGCGCGGGCAGCCACGACGCCGCCCGGGGTGCGTCTGGACGCGGTGACGGTCCGACACCCCGGGCGACTCGCCCCCGCCCTGGACGGTGTGAGCGTGCGTCTCGCGCCGGGTCGGTGCCTGGCCGTCAGCGGGCCCAGCGGGGCGGGCAAGTCCACCCTGCTGGCCGTCGCGGCCGGGCTGTGTCCACCCGACGGCGGACGCGCCTGCCACGTCCTCGACGGCCGGCCCGTTCCCGCCGATCCCGGGCGGGTCGCCTGGGTGAGCCAGCCCGCGCACCTGCTGCCCGGCACCCTGCGCGAGAACCTGCTGCTGGCCCGGCCCGGCGCGAGCGACCACGATCTGCTCGACGCCATCGCCTCGCTCGGCTTCACCGACATCCTGGCCGCGGTGCCCCAGGGGCTCGACACGCCACTGGGCGAACGCGGCACCGGGCTGTCCTCCGGGCAGTCGCAGCAACTCGCCCTCGTCCGGGCGCTGCTGCGGGACGCGCCGCTGCTGTGCCTGGACGAGCCCACCGCGCATCTCGACCCCGAGGCGGAGCAGCGCGTCATCTCCGCCCTGCGCACCCTGACCCGCGACCGGACCGTCCTGCTCGCCACCCACAGCCCCGCGCTGCTGGCCCTCGCGGACCAGGTCGTCACGCTGGACCACGGGAGAGCCCGATGAAACCGGACAACGCCTGGCGGCTGCTGCGTACGGCGGCTCCCCGCCGCGCCCTCGTGACCGGGATGCTCCTCGCCGTCGCGGGGGAACTCGCCGGCGCCGCACTCCTGGGCGTGTCCGGGTGGTTCCTGACGACCTGCGCCGTGGTGACGCTCCAGGCCAACACCACCTGGTCCTGGATGTACCCGTCCGGCGCCGTGCGGGCGCTGGCCCTGGGCCGCACCGGCCTGCGGTATCTGGAACGCCTGGCCAACCACCGGACCCTGCTCTCCGCCCAGGTGGCCCTGCGCGCCCGGCTGGCCCGCGGCGCCGCCCGGCTCACTCCGCGCGAGCTGCGCGCGCAGCGCGACGGAACGCTGCTCACCCGGCTCACCACCGACGTGGAGACCGTGGCGGGCCTGCCCGCGAACGTCTGCGCCCCGCTGGCGGCGGCGGTCACCACGGCCTGCCTCGTGGAGATCCTGCTGCTGGCGGCGATGCCTCTGCTGGGGGCGGCCGAGCTGGTCGTCCTCGCGGCCGGCCTCTGCTGCGCCCGGCGGGCCCATCGCCGTGCCCGGGCCCGGCTGGCCGCCGCCGCCGAGGCCAGGGCCGCACTCCGTACCGCGCTGCTCGGCAGCCGGGCCGCCTTCGACGAACTGCGGTGCCTGGACGCCGTGCCCCGGGCGCGCCGGACGGCGACGACCGCCATGACGGCGGTCGAGTCCGCCGAGTGGGCCGCCGCCCGAGCCGAACGCCTCGGCCGTCTGGCGCTGCGCCTGCTCGCCGCCCTGGGCCAGGCAGCGGTGCTGCTGATCGCCCTGCGCGCGGCCCCGGCCCAGCCGGTCGCGGTCGTGGTGGGCGAGGTGCTGCTGCTGGCCGCCGGATGGGAGCTGCTGGAGAGACTGCCCCGGCTGCTCCAGCAGCTGGCCCAGGCCGGGGACGCGGCGGCACGCCTCGCACCGCTGGCAGCCGGGGAGCACCCCACGCGCCGGAATCGTCCGGCCGGCGACTCCGCGAAGACGCCCGACTCCCCGGCCACGCGGACGCCCGGCCACCGGCCCGCGGAGACGACCGGCCTCCCGACCGCGAAGACGGCCGGCCACCGGCCCGCCGCGACCACCGGCCTCCCGACCGCGGAGACGGCCACCGTCCCGACCGCTGAGACGGCCGACCTCCCGACCGCGGAAACGACCGGCCACCGGTCCGTGGAGGCGACCGGTCGTCCCTCCGTGGGAACGGTCGGCCTCCCGTCCCTGGAGGCCGCAGGTCTCCCGCTTCCCGGCTCGTCCGGGCCTCTCACCGCGACCCTGTCGGGCCCCGGTCTGACGCTGATCACCGGTCCCAACGGCAGCGGGAAGTCGACGCTGCTCGGTCGGCTCGCCGGCCGGCTGCCGGCCCCCGCCGGCACGGTCCTGCTCGGCGGCGCGCCGGTGCACGGGCTGTCGGCCGAGGCCGTCGCCGAGACCGTCACGCTCGTGGAGGCCGACGACTGGCTGGCCGACGACACGGTGGCGGCGAATCTGCGGCAGGCGGCACCCTCGGCCGTCGCCACCGACCTGCGGGCCGTACTGCGCGTCGTCGGCCTCCCGGCCCTGCCGCTGGACACCGCGGTGGGCCCCGGCGGACGTCGGCTGTCGCAGGGGCAGCGCAGACGCCTCGCCATCGCGCGCGCCGTGCTGAGGCGGCCCCCGGTCCTGCTGCTCGACGAACCCACCGCCGGCCTGGACCGCCCCACGGCCGAGGCCCTGCTGGCCGCGCTGCCCCGGGCACTGCCCGGGACCTCGCTGGTGATCGCGCTCCAGGAACAGGACGCCGGCCTGCTGGACCGGGCACCCGCGACCATCGTCCGCCTCGGTCGCGACCCCGTCGCCCCCGACCGGGGCACGGAAGGCGACCGTCTCCTCACATCGCGCTGATCAGCGGGCGCGACATCGCCCGCCGAGCATTCGCGCCCGTCCCCCGCGCACCGCCGGGAGGGACCGGGCGTACGCGCATCGGTCCTGGCCACGACCGGGCCACGGTCCCCTCACTGCCCTTCCAGGCCGCTCCTCCGGCGTGTCCAGCGGGTGCGGGTGGCGCCGAAGCCCGTCTCGTGGTCCCAGATGCGGGTGCACGAAGGGCACTGGAGGTGGAGGAGGCTGCCGGTGTTGGACAGCAGGTAGCGCCAGTGGTCCGGGCACCTGCCGCCCTCTTCGCACCGGGGGCACCCCCGGTGGTCCTGGCAGTGCGGGCAGGTCACCCAGGCCCGGCGCCCGATGTCGGCCTGGGGATCAAGCGGAAGCACGACCGTCCCCGCGCCGGGGGAGGACACCGGCGGCGACGAGGGTGTCGTAGAGCCGCTGCTGTTCCTCGTCGAGGCCGGAATACAGCAGGTCGTACGCCTCCTCCTCGTCGCGCATCACCTTGACGGGGTCCCAGCCGGCGCCGAGTGCCTCCATGACATGGGCGCGTCGGGTCATTTCATGGCCGGTGAGATCGACGGCGAAATCGACCGGCTCGTCGGGAAGGGGGGCATTCTGGGCGGACATATGACCGAACGTAGGGAGCGCTTCCCCGCCACGACAAGTGCACGTGGGCGACATCACAGCAGGTCGGTGCTGCCTTCCGGTACTCCGGGGTTTCACGGGTTCACGCGATGTGGCCGCCCGGACGCACTGGCACGGTGTGTCCGAAAGCGCACTTGCGGAAGGGCGGAATTCATGTCGTCGTATTCATCGACACCGGAACCCGGAAACCCGGGCACCCTCTACACCACGGACGCGGTACCCGCCCACCGCCGGCGCGCCTTCTGGCGCGAGGCCCTCTCCCAGACGTTCGGCGCCGTGGACATGGGCGTTCCCGACGAGGTCGACTGCGGCAGGATCCGCACGTCGCTGCTGGGCCCGATGCAGGTGGTCACCGTGGACGGCGATCCGTTGCAGGCCCTGCGCACCCGGCGGCTCATCGCGGGCAGCGACAACGACGACTTCGTGGTGGTGAAGCTGCTGACCAAGGGGGTCGCCCGCATCCGGCAGGACAGCCGTGACACGTACGTGCGGCCGGGCCAGCTCTTCGTCTACGACATGGCGCGGCCGGTCCAGCTCACTCTCCCCCAGTGCTTCCAGACGAAGTCTCTCGTGCTGCCCCGCGAGGTACTGGGCCTGAGCGAGTCGGACCTCCAGCGCATCACGGCCTCCCCGCTCGGCTCCGACTCGGCACTCGGCGAACTGCTGACGCCCTTCCTGTCCCGGCTCGTGGACACCGCGAGAACGTATCCGCAGCGCACGGGTGACCAGATCGCGCGCAATGTGGTGGACCTGGTGCAGGCGCTGGCCGAGGAGCGACTCGGCGGGGCCTCCGCGGACACGCCGAGCGCCGCCCGGATGTCGCTGCTGCGGATCCGGTCCTACATCGACCAGCACCTCGCGGATCCGGATCTGGCTCCGGAGACCATCGCGGGGGCCCACCACATCTCCGTGCGCTATCTGCACAAGCTGTTCCAGCTGGAGGACATCACCGTCAGCCGGTGGATCCAGCAGCGGCGGCTGGAGCAGTGCCGGCGTGACCTGGCCCGCCGGCAGGTGGGCGGGCAGACCATCGCCGCGGTGGCCCACCGCTGGGGCTTCAGCAGCGCTTCGCACTTCAGCCGGGTGTTCCGGGCCGCTTACGGCGTCTCCCCCGCCGAGTGGCGAAGCTCCGCCATGTGCGGGGCTGTTGTGTCTCAGCTGCCGCCGGTCCAGGCCCTGGGCGGAGCTGCGCATGTGCGCTGAGCTGCCGTTTTTGCCATAGTGGGCCTCCGGAAAGCCGGTGTCGTCGGCGTGTGGGGGCAGGGAGGGCCTAAGTGGCGGGGTCAGGCGGATCGCTGTCCAGGAGCGGTCTGCGCGGCCGGGAGGCCGAACTCGAAGAGCTGGGCATGCTGATCGCGTCGGTGGCCCGCACCGGAGGCGGCGCACTGGCCCTGATCCGCGGGGAACCGGGCATCGGCAAGACGACGCTTCTCACCGAAGCCGTGGCCAGGGCCGAAGCGGCGGAATTCTCCGTCGGCCTGGGCAAGGCCGACGAACTGCATCACCTCGTACCGCTCTCGTCGCTGGCGACCTGTGTCCTGCACGGTGATCAGCCACTGCTGTCCGGCGACGCCTTCGCCGATCTGGCGCAGAACCACGATCAGCGGATCTGGCTGGTCGAGCGGCTGGCGGAGGTGATCGAGGAGCGAGCCGGCAGCGTGCCGGTGCTGATCGCCCTGGACGACGCGCAGTGGGCCGACCCGCTGAGCCGGTTCGCGCTGAACCAGCTGCCGAGACGCCTGCGGACCTCGCCGGTGCTGTGGATCCTGACCGAGCGGCGGGGCGTGGACGGTCCGGCCGGGGAGGTCCTCGCGTCGGTACGTGGCGAACTCCCGGTGAGGACGGTGTCGTTGGGCCCGTTGTCCGGAGCCGCCATCGGCCAGCTCGCCGACGACACCCTGGGGGCCGGGGTGGACGAGCGCGTACGCGGCCTGCTGGAAGGAGCGGGCGGGAATCCGTTCCTGGCGGTCGAGATGCTCGCGGGCCTGCGGACCACCGGTTCCTCCGGCGAGCCGGTGCCCCCCGGACTCGTGACGGGTGTACGCGGCAGGCTCAGGACCCTGCATCCCGACACGCTGCGCTTCCTGCAGATGGGGGCGGTGCTGGGACGGGGTTTCGGCTTCCACGACGCCGCGGCGCTCTGCGGCCGGCCGTCCGTCTCGCTGATCGCGGCGCTGGAGGAGGCGGTGGGCGCGGGACTGCTCGAAGACGACGGCGAGCAGTTGGTCTTCCGGCATGATCTGCTGCGCCAGGCGGTGTACGTGGACATCCCGCCCTCGGCCCGCAAGGCGCTGCACCGGGAGGCCGCGGGTCGGCTCGTCGGCACCGGTCACCGGCCCATCGACGTGGTGTCGCACATCCTCAGGGGCGCCCTGCCCGGCGACGAGGAGGCGGTGGCGTTGCTGAGGCGTGCCGCCGACGACGTCCTGCCGGTCACACCGGGCCTCGCGGCCGACCTCGCGACGCGCGCCCTGGAGCTGGTGCCGACCCCGCGCCCGTTGGCGTACGAGGTGGGTGAGCAGGCCATCGTCTGTCTGACCCGGGCCGGCCGGAACCGCGAGGCGCTGTCGACCGGCGACCGGCTGCTGGCCGGCCGGCCGCCCGTGGAGGCGTTCGGCCGGTTGCAGGCCGCCCTCGGCGGCACGCTGTGGAACCTGGATCTCGCCGACGAGCTGCGCCGCCGGGCCGAGACGGCCCTCGCGGTCGGCGGCGCCTCCCCCGAGGTCGAGGCGCGGCTGGCCGCGCTGCGGGCACTGGCCCTGTCCCGGGGGCACGATCTCGGCCCGGCGCGGGCGGCGGGCGAGGACGCGCTGCGTGCCGCCGTGGCCGTCGGTGACCGGGAGGCCCATGTCCAGGCCCTGTTCGCGCTCGGTGAGATCGCGCTCAACGCGGGCGAGAACGCCGTCGCGCTGGAGCGTTTCACCGCGCTCAACGCCGTCGATCCCGGCTTCTTCCCCGAGGAGATCGTCGCGTACCAGCACATGGACGACTTCGAGACCAGCGAGCGGCTGCTGTCGAAGGCCGCGGACGAGGCCGGCGGGATCCGCGAGGCCATGCTGCTGTGGGCCCAGGGGCAGCAGCAGTTGGGGCTCGGCAGGCTCGACGACGCCGACGCCGACTTCGTGACGATGGAGCGTCTGGAGGACGACGTCCAGGTGCCCGTCCAGCAGGTGAACGCCCGCGTGATCCGCTCCCGGATCGCCCTGCTGCGCGGTGACCGGGATGCGGCACGGCACCATCTGGCGCAGGCCCGGAAGCGGCTGGCGGTCAAACCGAACCCGGGGAACACCGCCGCGGTGCGCTTCCTGGAAGCCGTCCATGCCGCGGCGGACGGGGAATTCGGGCTTGCCGTCGCCAGGATTCGCCTGGTGCAGGAGGAGGGCCCCTTCCTGCGCTGGCGGCTGCTGCGTACCTGGGTCGGCTCCGCGATCCGGATGGCGCTGCGCGGCGCGGACCGTGCGCTGGCCGAGGACCTGGCCGCGCAGGCCGAGGCCCACGCCGCACGCAATCCGGCGGTGCCCACCGCCGTGGGGGTCGCGGCGCAGGCCCGTGGACTGGTGACGAGCGATCCCGTGCTGCTGGAACGCTCCGTCGGTCTGCTCGAGGCGAGTCCGCGTCCGCTGGTGCGCGCGGGGGCGCACGCCGATCTCGGGCGGGCGCTCCTGGCGGCGGGGCGCCAGACCGAGGCGGTGGCGGCCCTGACGCGGGCCCATACCGCCTTCCTGTCATCGGGTGCGCACGCCACCGCGGCCCGCCTGCAGCGTGATCTCCGGAGGGCGGGCGACGGCAGCCGCCGGGCTGCGAACGCGCAGCGTCCCGTCCAGGGCTGGGAGGCCCTGACGGCCTCGGAGAAGAAGGTCGCGCGTCTGGTCGCCCAGGGGCACACCAACCGTACGGCCGCGGAGGTGCTCGTCGTCTCCCCCCACACCGTCAACACCCACCTGACCTCGGCCTTCCGCAAGCTGTCGGTCAACTCCCGGGTCCAGCTGGCCAACCTGGTGACGGCGCTGGCCGAGGACTGAGCCGGTTCCTGGTACGTTCACGCGATGCCGTCGCGATCTTGCTGCGCTTGGCTGGGAACCCCACCCTCTCGGAGGTCGCCGGCGTGCACGGTTCCACCCCCTCTCCGCTGACCGTCGTCCTCGTGCACGGCGCGTTCACCGACGCCTCGTCATGGGCGGCGGTCGTGCGGCGCCTCCAGGCCGCCGGACTGGCGGTGCACGCCCCGGCGAACCCGCTGCGCGGTCTGGCGCACGACGCCGCCTACCTCAGGAGCGTGGTCCGTCAGATCGGCACCCCGGTCGTCCTGGCCGGCCACGGCTACGGCGGCGCGGTCATCACCGATGCCGCGGCCGACGCCGAGAACGTCACGGCACTGTGCTACGTCGCGGCGTTCGGTCTCGACGCCGGCGAGTGCCTCCTGGACGTCACTCAACGCTTTCCCTCCATGCCGGAGGCGGACGCGGCCGTCGCCCCCGCGGTGCCCGCGGATCCGGAGAGCGAGCTGTACATCCACCGGGACAGTTTCCTTCCGGTGTATGCCGCCGATCTGTCACCCCGCGCCACCAGGGTGCTGTCCGTGACGCAACGCCCGATCGCCCCCAGAGCGCTGACCGCCAGATCGGGGCCGCCCGCATGGGCCGCCAAACCGTCCTGGTACGCCATCGCCGCCGCCGACCGGATGCTCAACCCCACCGCTCAGCGCTTCATGGCCCAGCGCATGGCGGCGACCGAGTACGTGCTGGACGGTTCGCACGCCGTGGTTCTCTCGCAGCCCGGCGCCGTGGCGACGATGATCCGGGAAGCGGCCGGACAGAGCACTGACGGGGGCTACGGATACGGGAGTTCGTCAGCCCTTCCGATCGGGTGATCGCCTGAGCGGTTGAATACGGTAATATCCGCGCTCGGACCGTAAGATGCCGGTACGGACCGTCTCGCCCAGTCCTCCCGAGATCGACGCTCCGGCAGCAGACTCCACTCGGGAAGGCACCCTCCATGACCTCAGCGACCAGGCCATCGGCTCGGCGCACCACCGTGCTCTCCGCGGCGCTGGCCCTGATCCTGGCCGCCACCGGCTGCGGCGGAACCGGCTCCGCGTCCGGCGGCCGCGAGGTCACCACCATCACCGCGCTCGACTACTACACCGACGCGGCCGAGCACGCCCAGTGGAGCGAGCGGCTGGGCGCCTGCGGCAAGGCGGCCGGCGTCACCGTCGAACACCGGAGCATCCCGGGGGCCTCGCTCGTACCCACGGTGCTGCGGCAGGCGTCGTCACGGACCCTCCCGGATCTGTTGATGCTGGACAACCCCGATCTCCAGCAGATCGCGCAGACCGGCGCGCTGACCCCGCTGGACCGCTACGGTATCGACTCCGGCGGCTACACCGAGGGCATTCTGTCGGCCGGCACCTATCAGGGGAAGGTGTACGGGCTGGCGCCCACGGTCAGCACGGTCGCCCTCTTCTACAACAAGGACATGCTCGCCGAGGCCGGTGTCGCCGTACCGAAGACCTGGGACGAGCTGAAGACGGCCGCCGCCGAACTGACCCGGCCGGGGCGCTACGGCATGGCGGTGGACGCCAACGCCACGTTCGAGGGCACCTGGCAGTTCCTGCCCTTCCTGTGGTCCAACGGCGGTGACGAGAAGCGGCTGGACACCCCGCAGGCCGCGCAGGCGCTCCGGCTCTGGGTCGACCTGGTGAAAAGCGGATCCATGTCGAAGTCGGTGCTGAACTGGACGCAGGCCGATGTCCACGACCAGTTCGTCGCCGGCAAGACGGCCATGATGGTCAACGGCCCCTGGCGGATATCGGCGCTGAACAAGGCCGGGAAGCTGCACTGGGGCGTGGCTCCCCTACCCGTGCGCCGGCCGGGCCAGACCCTGGTGACGCCGCTCGGCGGCGAGGTGTGGACCGTCCCGCAGAACTCCTCCGAGGCCCGGCAGGCCAAGGCCGCCCGGGTCCTGGCCTGCCTGAACGGTTCCTCGCAGATGCTCGCCCTGGCCCGGCAGTACTTCACCGTGCCCTCCCGCGCCACGGTGGCCGCCCGGTACGCCAAGGAGGTGCCCTCGATGGCCGCCTTCGTCCGGAGCGTCGAACGGTCCCGGCCCCGCACCAGCCGGCTCGGCGTCACGTGGCCCAAGGCGGCGACCGGGATCTACACCGCCGTCCAGGACGCGCTGACGGGCGAGCGGACACCGGAGGAAGCACTCAGGCATGCGCAGCGGATCGCGACGGACTCCTGACCGGCCGGCTCCCCGGCGGACGGACGGCGCGCGGGCCGTGGCCCGGGCGCGCCGGCGGGAGCGGATCGCCCACTGGATGTTCCTCCTGCCCGCCCTGGCCTATCTGCTGCTGTTCTTCGGCTACCCCGTCGTCAAGAACGTCGCGATGAGCTTCCAGCAGTACACGGCCACGACCTTCTACACGGGTTCCGCGCCGTTCGTGGGGCTGCGGAACTACGCGAAGGTCCTGTCGTCGGACCTGTTCGGGCCCGCCCTGCTGACGACGGTCCTGTTCACCGTCGGCTCGGTCCTCGGGCAGTTCGTGCTGGGGCTGGCCCTCGCCCTGTTCTTCCACCGCAAGTTCCCGCTGGGCGGCGTGCTCCGGTCGCTGCTGCTGCTGCCGTGGCTGCTGCCCCTGGTCGTCTCCGGAGCGACCTGGCGGTGGATGCTCGACACCGACTCGGGCGTGGTCAACCGGGCGCTGCGCGACCTCCATCTGCTGCCGTCGGGCGTCCCCTGGCTGACCGGCACCTCCGAGGCGCTGGTGTCGGTGATCCTGGTCAACGTCTGGGTGGGCATCCCCTTCAACACCGCGCTCCTGTACGGCGGGCTCCAGGACATCCCGGCCCCTCTCCACGAGGCGGCGAAGCTGGACGGCGCGGGCCCGCTGGCGTCGTTCCGCCATGTCACCTGGCCGCTGCTGCGGCCCGTGGCCGGTGTCGTGCTGGTGCTGGGCGTGGTCTACACGGTCAAGGTGTTCGACATCATCCTCGTGGTGACGGGCGGGGGACCGGCCGACGCCACCGAGACCCTCGCCACCCGCTCCTACGAGCTGTCCTTCCAGCAGTTCGAGTTCGGGCGGGGAGCCGCGATGGGCAACGTACTCATCCTCATCTCGTTCGTTTTCGCCCTCGTCCACCTGCGCGCCAACCGTCGCGCCCTGACCGCGTGAAGGGCGGTCCGGTGAAGCGCACGCGCGGCTGGCCGTCCACGATCGCGGGCATCGTCCTGCTCGGGCTGATGCTGTTCCCGGTGTACTGGATGGTCAACGTCTCGCTGCAGCCGGCGGGCAACGCCCTCCGGGCGGGCTGGTTCCCCCTCCATCCGGACTTCGGCGGCTGGGCCACCGCCCTGCGCGAGCAGGGAAGCAGCCTCGTCACGAGCCTCGTCGTGGCCCTGGGCAGTGTGGTGCTGAGTCTCGCGCTGGCGGCGCCGGCGGCCTACGCTCTGGCCCGGCTGCCGCTCCGGGGAACCGCCGTCGTGGTCTTCGGCATCCTGGTCACCCAGATGGTGCCGGGCATCGTCGTGGCCAACGCGCTGTACGGCGCCTACAACGACCTGGGGCTCCTGAACTCCCGCCTCGGGCTGATCCTCGCCGACTCGACCACCGGGGTGCCTTTCGCGATCATCGTTCTGCGCGCGTTCATGCAGAGCGTTCCGGGGGAGATCATCGAGGCCGCGCGGGTGGACGGCGCCGGGCGGCTGCGCGTCTTCTGGTCCGTGGTGCTGCCGCTGAGCGTCAATGCGCTGATCACGGCCGGCCTGTTCGTCTTCCTCTTCGCCTGGGGCGACTTCCTCTTCGCTCTCACCCTGAACACCACGGACGCGGTACGCCCCGTCACCGTCGGCGTCTACCGGTACATCGGCGCCCACACGAACCAGTGGAACGCCCTCATGGCCACGGCCGTGCTGGCTTCTCTCCCGGCGTGCGCACTGCTGGTCGTCGCTCAGCGGCACATCGCCGCGGGAGCCACCGGCGGGGCCGTCAAGTGAGTGGCGCCCCGTGGTGTCGCGGGCACACCCCTGCCCCTGATCCTTCCCGGGTGGTGACGGCACCGTAGTGTCTGCCGCACGCCAGCAGCCGGAGCGGCCGGACAGGAGACCGTGTGGACGCCATGAAGATCGAGCCCGTCGAGACCGAGAGGCTGCGTCTCGTGCCGCTCGCCGTGGAGCACGCGGACGAGATGGCCGAGGCGCTCCGCGACCCTGCTCTGCACGACTTCATCGGTGGTGCCCCGCACTCCGCGCAGGCCATGCGCTCCCGGTACGAACGCCTGGTCGCCGGCTCCCCCGACCCCTCGCAGACGTGGTGGAACTGGGTGATCCTGGTCCGCGAGGAGAAGTGCCTGGCCGGGACGGTGCAGGCGACGATCACCGTTGCCGAGGGCGGGTGTGCGGCCGAGGTCGCCTGGGTGGTCGGTACTCCGTGGCAAGGGCGCGGCATCGCCACGGAAGCGGCGCGCGGCCTGGTCTCCTGGCTGCGCGAGCAGGACGTGCGGGTGATCCGCGCTCACATCCATCCCGGTCATCACGCCTCCGCCGCCGTCGCCACCGCCGCCGGTCTGACCCCTACCGCTCACCGGCACGACGGCGAGATCCGGTGGGAGTTCCCGGCGACGCGGTCACCCGCCGACCACGCCTGACCGTCCGGCCCTCTCCACCGTGCTACCGCGGTCCGATGCCGAGGTCCGTGTCGACGTCGTACCCGGCCTCCGCACCGCCGGCCGTGGGACGGGCGATGTCGGTCCCCAGGTCGAACGCCGCGCCGTCGATCGCCTGCTCCAGGTCGGACTCCTCTCGCTCGGCCTGAGCGCGGTGGTGGTGCTCGGCCATCCGTTCCCTGATGTGGCGCAGGTGCGGGTGGCCGTCGTGGTCCGGAGCCGGTCCGGTGGTGTTCATGCGGTCGTCCTCGTCTCGTGTTCCCGGCCGATGCGGGGTGCCGGCAGAGCGCCGGGCCGGAAGGTCAGTAGGTCCAGCCGTCGGGGATCACATGGATCGCGGCCTCCTCCGCCGACGCCCCGGCGCCGTCCAGCCCCCGGTCGGATGCGAACGGGGTGGACTCGGTGATCTCGTGGCTGCCCTCGTCCGGCGCGACAAGGCGTCCGGCGCGCTCGTCACCGACCTCGTCGTCGATGAGTTCGCCGTCCGTGTCCCAGGTGTCGCCGATCCCGTCGCCCTGGGGGACACCGATGTCCGGCTGCTCCTCGGCGAGGCGTTCCGCCAGGCTCTCGCCCCGCCACCGCTCCGCCGCCGTGACACCGGTGCGGTTCACGCCCCAGGGCTTCTCCGGGGGTGAGTAGCCTTCGTCCAGGGCCTCCTCGCCGCCCCGGTAGTCCAGCGTGTCCGACGCGTCGAGCAGGCCGACGTCGTCCTGCACCTCCGCCCCGTCCGGCTGGTAGACGTCGTCACCCATCATCTCGTCCCTCAACTGCGTTTCCTCGTCGTCCTGGTGGGGGGACGGACCGCCGTCCCTCCCCCGTTCGTCTGTCTGCCGGGCCGCTCACCGCGACGCCCTGCCGCCGGCCCGGCGGCTCAGTGATGGCTGTCTTCGTGCAGTTCGGCCACATAGCCGCCCGGGAACCGCACCATCGCGTCGGCGCGGCCGTCGGCGGCGTACGGCCCCCACAGCACCTCGGCCCCCGCCGCCTCGGCCTTGCGCAGCGTCACCGCCAGGTCCCGTACCGCGTAGCCCGTGGTCTCGCGCCCGAACGGGTAGGGAAGATGGCCGTCGGTGACGCTCACGACCGTGTTGCCGAACGGGGACCGGATGGCGATACGGCGGTACGTCCTCCCGGGCAGACCGATGTCACCGGCGTCCGCCGTCCGCTGGTCGGAGACGATCCGGCCACCGGTGAACCGCAGGTAGGAGCCGAGGAAGTCGTGCACCGCGTCGGGCGTGAGGTAGACGCGGTTGTCGGGCACGCTGTCCAGGGGCGCGTACGCGGGCGCCTTGGTGTGCCAGTACAACTGGGCGTTGACGCCGCCCGGGAACTGGACGACCGCGTCCCGGCCGATGGGGTCGTCGAACGGCGCGACGACCACGTGCGCGCCGCTCTTCCGGGCCAGCCGCACGCCCTTGTCGAAGTCGCTCATGAGCCAGCCCGTGCGCTCGGTGCCGAACGGGTACGGGACGGGGGTCTTGAAGTCGAAGACGGACAGGGTGCCGACGGGCGAGAGGACCAGCTCCGACTCGGTGCTGCTGGGCGTCGGGGTGACGGTCGTGACGACCTTGGCCGTGTGGCTGCCGCCGAAGGTCGCCTGCCAGCTGTCGACGAACGCGTCCACGTCACCCGGGGTGACGTAGACGTGCGTGGTGTCGTACTGGGGCCCGACCGCCGTGGTCGACGCCGGTGCCGCGGCGTCCCCGCTCTGCGCCGAGGACGGTGCCCCGGAGCCCACCACGCTCACCGCCACCATTAACACGGGCAGCATCCATGCCATCGCCCTGCGCTTCATTCCCGTTCCCTTCCGCCGGAACCATGTGAACCGAAAGGTAGGGAACGCGGGATGCTCCGACCGTGCCGACAGCGCCCCGGGTGTTGCCTGTCAGGGAACAGTGCGCTCTCCTGCGGGGTCGTGGGGCTGGGCGTCCGTGCCGGCGGCGGCGTTGCGCCACTGCACGGGTGACATGCCGTACGTCTCGCGGAACGTCCGGCTGAAGTGGGACGGGCTGGCGAACCCCCAGCGCGCGGCCACCGCGGCGATCGACCTGTGCACCGCACCGGGCCGGGCGAGTTCCCGGCGGGCGGCCTCCAGGCGCCGGGCCCGCACCCAGGAGTTGACGGTCGTGCCGTGCTGCTGGAAGAGCCGGTGCAGATAGCGCAGCGAGATGCCGTGCTGATCGGCGATGTCCTGCGGGGCCAGACCGGGCTCCCCCAGGCGGTCCTGGACGGACTCCGTGATCCGCTCCCACAGCGCCGGCGCGGGCCCGCTCCCCGCCTGTTCCAGCGCGACGGTGGCCAGGATCTCCGCCGCGGCGCGGGCGAGCTGCTCGCGGCGGGCCGCGGGGGCCCTGGTGACCTCCTCGACGAGCCCGCACAGCACCGGCAGCAGCAGGGCTGCCGCTCCCTCCCCCGACTCGTCCACCACGGTGGCCGTGAGCGCGGACAGCTGGCCTTCGTCCAGGCGCAGCTGAGCCCGGGGCAGCATGAGGACCCGGGCCCGCTGCCGGCCGGGCAGCACGATCCGGAACGGGCGCCGCGCGTCGAGGAACGCCGTGTGGCCGGGCAGGAGTTCGGCGGTGCGGCCGTCCTGGAGCAGCAGCGCGGTGCCCTCCAGCTGCCGGCGCATCAGGATGTGGGTGCGGTGGTCGGCGGCCACCGACCGGGCGCTGCGCACGATCGTTCCCGGGCCGGACCTCTCCGTGGCGATCTGGAGCGGCCCCCAGCGTTCCACGGACAGCTCGCCCGCCCACGGGCGGCCACGCTCCACGGCGACCTCCAGGTCCACGAAGGCCCGTGAGAGCGTGCGCTGCCAGGCGGCGACCCGGTCCCGGGTGGCGAGGTCCCCGGTGGAGAAGGACAGCCCCTGGGCGGGGGTGGTGGACGATCCCGTCAGCACGGCGCTTCTCCCGCCGTGCCGCTCCCGCGCTCCCGGTCGAGCCAGTCCGTGGGGGACAGCCCGAAGCAGCCGCGGAACGCCCTGCTGAACCCGGCGAGGCTGCGGAAGCCCCAGCGTCGTGCGACCTGGCCGAGGCTGACGGCTCCCGGTTCGCGTGCGGCGAGTTCCCGGCGGCATTGTTCCAGGCGCAGCTCGCGGATCCACTGGCACAAGGTGGTGCTCTCGGCCTCGAACAGCCGGTGCAGGTACCGGACGGAGATGCCGTGGACGGCGGCGATGCGCCGGGGGGTGAGGCCGGGGTCGGGCAGGTGCCAGCTGACGAAGTTCCTGATCCGCAGCAGCAGCACCCGGTCGGTGCCCGTCAGCTCCGTGGTGTCCGCGCCCAGGTGATGGGCCGCCGTGGCCGCCGTCAGGTCGATGACGGCCTGGGCCAGCCGCTCGGCCACCGGTGTCGCGTATGTCTCGGAGCCGTCCGCCAGCCGCTCCAGCAACGGCGTGAGCAGGGCGGGCAGACCACGGTCCGGGCCCAGTGCGCGCGCGGTGAGCTGCCCCAGGTCGGCTTCCGGCCGTTCGAGCAGGTCCCGGGGGACCGCGAAGACGTGCATCCGGAAGCGTTCCGGGAAGGTGGTGCGGAAGGGCCGGAGGGTCTCGAAGAATCCGATGTCTCCGGCCCTCAGCTCGGTTGTCCGGCCGTCCTGTTCGACCTGGGCCCGGCCGGTCCTCTGGAGGGCCACGAAGACCTGCCGCCCGTCACCGCGGGCGATGAAGCGCGGCGCCCGGTGGACCCGGCCAGGGTCGCACTCCACCGTGGTGATCCGAAGGCTTCCGAGGTGCGCGGTGCGCAGGGCCGCGTCGTACGTACGGCCTTCGGTGGCGATGTCCATCCCCACGAGCGTCGCGAGCACGGCGTCGTGCCAGAAGTCCAGGCTCTCCCGGGGCGGCACCGAGCGGGTGGTCAGCACGTGGGCTCGCGGGCTCGTGACGGCGGTCGTGCACCAGCGTCTGTCTTCGAAGGATCCGATGACGGTTGGCATACTGTGAGCGTGCTGTGCCGGGGCCCTGCGGCGCATCAGTCGGTCGACTGGTCCTCGGCCCTACCGTGCCCCGTCAGGACAGGCGGTCCCGCAGGAAGGCACAACCGGTCTCCAGCGCCGCCCGCGTGGGCGCGCTGTCGTGCAGGGCGTGCAGCGCCGCGAAGTCGTGGATCGTGCCGAGGAACCGCACGGCGGAGGCGTCGACCCCGGCCGCGCGCAGCTGGCGCGCGTACTGCTCTCCCTCGTCCCGGGCGACGTCGGCCTCCGCGGTGACGACGAGCGCGGGCGGCAGTCCCGCCAGTTCCTCGGTCCGCGCACGCAGCGGTGACGCGGTCGGCTCGTCCCGCAGCGCCGGGTCGGTGACGTACTGCCCCCAGTAGGCGCGCAGCGCCCGGCGGGTGAGCAGGTACCCGGTGGCGAACTGCCGTTGCGAGGGGCTGTCGCAGCGGTGGTCGGTGAGCGGGTAGTAGAGCAGCTGTGCGCTGATCCGCGGGCCGCGCCGGGCCTTCGCCAGCATGGTCACGGCGGCGGCGAGGGTGGCCCCGGCGCAGTCGCCGGCCACGGCCAGCCGGTCCGCGTCGAGACCGAGTCCGCCGGCCCGGGAGACCACGAAGTCCAGCAGGGCGTAGCACTCCTCCAGCGCCACCGGGTAGCGGGCCTCGGGTGTGCGGCTGTACTCCGGGACGACGGCGCACACACCCGCGCCGACGACGAGTTCGCTGATGAGGCGGGCATGGGTCTGCGCGTCGCCGAGCCTCCACCGGCCGCCGTGCAGGTACAGGAGGGTGGGGAGCGGGTCCGTCGTACCGGCCGGGCGCACGGTCCAGAAGCCGAGCAGCCCGGAGGGGCCGACGGAGGCCACCCGGAAGACCGCGTCCACGTCGAAGTCCTCGATGCGGTCCACCTGGGTCTCGCGCAGTGCCCGCCGTCCGGCCTCGGGGGCGAGGTCGTCGAGGGACGGCGGCGTGGCGGACGCGGTGACCAGTCGCTGTACGACGGCGTCGAGGACGATCGCGGCGTGGGAGTCACCGCCCGCTCGGTGTCCGAAGGCTCCCGGCATCACGCACTCTCCTCTGACTGGGCCGCGCCGCTCGTCAGCGGGTCGGCGGGGAGACGGCCGTTCGCCTCACCGCTCCTGAAGGAGGTCACGCAGCTGGTGGCGACGGCTGATGCCGAGCTTGGGATAGACGTTGTACAGGTGTGAGCCGACCGTACGCGGCGAGAGGAAGAGCTGTTCACCGATCTCACGATTCGAAAGGCCGCGTGCGGCCAGCTGGACGATCTGCCGCTGCTGAGCCGTCAACTGCTCCAGCCGGTCTCCGGTGTCGGGGGTGGCCGCCGCTCCGCAGGCGCGCAGCTCGCGCCGGGCGGCTGCCGCGAGGGCGCCGACGCCGAGGCGCTCGGCGGTCTCCAGCACCGTGTTCAGCTGCTCGCGCGCTTCCCGGGGCCGGCGGCGACGGCGCAGCCAGATGGCGTAGTTGAGGCGGACGTGGGCACGCTCCCACGGCCAGCGTTCCGCCTCGTGGTTGACCAGCGCGAGGTGGAAGTGCTGTTCGGCGTCGTGGTCCGGGTCGACCAGGGCGGTGGCATGGTGCAGGAGCAGCGTCATCCTGGTGGTGGGGCGCTCCCCCTGCTCCGACCGGACCCGGGCGAGGATCGGCGCGACCTTCGCCGAGCGGCCGGTGCGCTGGGCCGCGACGGCGAGTTCGGCGATGCTCCGGGACGACAGGAAGGGGTGCAGCGGGGATCCGTCGGCGGTGAACAGGGCGCGCAGGTGCCGCCAGCTCGCGTCCCAGTCCCCCAGCGCGATGGCGGCGAGTCCCCGGGCGCGCAGCAGACGTGCGTGGGTGGCCCGGTTCTCGTCGAGGCAGACGGCGCGCCAGATCGAAGGGGTGAGCCACGGCTCCCGCGGGACGGTTCCGCGGAGCGCCAGCAGGGTGAGGGACTGCGCTTCCAGATCCGCCTGGAGGCGTGGCAGGCGCAGGACCGCGGCCTCGGCCCCGGCCTCCCGGATCAGCTGCTCGGCCTCGGTGAACCGCCCGGTGTTCACGAGGGTGTCCTGGAGGGCGAGGACCGACCAGGCGCGGATGCCGAAGGCGCGCGCGGCCCGGAGGTGGGCGTCGGCCTTGCGCAGCTGGGCCAGGCACACGTCCGCCTCGTCGGCGTGGTAGGCCACCGAGGCGACCGCCATCCGGCAGGCCAGCGCGTCCGGGGCGTCCAGCAGCCCGCTGTGCGGGCGGCCGAGGCCGGGCAGCAGTCGGGCGGCGGTCCGCGGGCGGAGCACCGTGGTGACGAACGCGTCCAGTGCCGCTTCCGCGTCCGGCGTGTCCAGACGGCCCAGCAGCCCGGTCACCGGGGTCGGGCGGGCACCGGGCCGGCCGGCCTGCCGGGCGCCGTCGAGCAGGGCGGCCAGCGCCGCCCGGTGCTCCGGGAGACCGGACTGGAACGCGATGGTGGCGGCCAGGGAGGCCATCGTGAGCGCTACCGGCCGGCCGGCCGCGCGTATGTGCCCCGACACGTTCGTCAGCACGTCGAAGGCCTCCCGCGGGGAGGATTCCTGGGACAGGACCGAGGCCAGGGAAGCGGCGGCGGCGCAGGCGAGGTCAGGATGCGTACGGGCGGGCTCCGCGTCGCTCGCGTGGGCGCGGGGGCGTTGCGGGTCCGACGAGCGCCGGACCGCGGGATCCGGTTCCGCCCCGTCCCGCACGGCCGTTCGCGGATCCGGCGACTCCCGAGCGGCGGGATCCGGATCCGCCGCGTCGAGCCGGGCGGGGTGCGGGTCCGACGACTCGCGGGCGACACGTTCCAGATCCGCCGCGTCCCGTACGAACCGTCCGTACAGGTCCCGCACCCAGCCGGGATCGCCCACGGTGTGCGCGGCCACCAGGGCCTCGGACTGCCGGCGGATGCGGGCCTCGGGCCGGGGGCTGAGCCGGGTCGCGTGCTCCAGGGCGCGTGCGGCGGCCACGGCGTCCCGGCGCCGCCATGCGGAGTCCGCCAGGGCGGCGGCCACGGGTTCGCTGGTGCCGACGGTGGCGGCGGCCAGGTGACGGGCGCGGGCCTCCGGGTGTGCGGCGGCCCGGGCGAGGTCCCGGTGCGCCTGGTGCCGCGCGTCCGCCGGGCACCGCGAGAGCGCGGCCGACCGGGCCAGCGGATGCCGGAAGACCAGGCGGTCCTCGACCAGCGCGACCAGGCCGGCCGCCTCCGCCGGGGCCCACACCGCCAGGTCGTCGGTGCCCAGGGCCGTCATGAGGGCGGCGACGGTCTCGCCGGGTCCGGCGGCGGCCGCGTACAGCAAGGCCCGTGCGGTCTCCGGGGGAAGCGCGTCGAGGCGTGCCGCGAACAGCTGGGCCGTGTGCGGGCGTTGCGCCGGCACGGCGCCGTAGAGTCCCGTCCGGGCGGGCGAGGGGGTACGGCGGCTCAGTTCCACCAGGGCGAGGGGGTTGCCCTCGGCCTCCTCCAGGATCTCCAGCCTGCGCCTGCCCATGGTCGGTGCGGGCTGCCGGTCGAGCAGCGCCGCGGCCGACGGGACGCTCAGCGGGCCCAGATGCAGGGTCTCCGTGCCGGGGGGCGGGACGAGCGGGGGCGCGTCGCCGCGGGCGGTGAGCAGGACCGTCAGCGCGCGGCCGGTCAGGAGCCGGGTGGCCGCGCAGAGGGCGTCGAGGAAGGCGCGGTCGCAGCTGTGCGCGTCGTCCACGGACACCAGTACCGGGCGGAGGGTGACGAGCCGGTCCAGCATCGCCAGCAGTGCCGCCTGCACCTGTGCGTCGTCCGGCCCGACGTGCCCGGCACCGGGGTTCAGGGCGGCACTCAGCACCTGGCCGTGCGGGCCGGGCAGGGCCGGCACGACGTCCAGGACCGGTGCGAGCAGTTGCTGCAGGCAGGCGCGGGTCTGCCGCCGGTCCGCGGCCCAGCCCTGGGCCGACAGCACCAGCATGCCGTTGCCGGCGGCCGCTTCCCGGGCGTGGCGGAGCAGCGTCGTACGCCCGATCCCCTCCTCCCCGAGGAGCAGCAGCGCCTGGGGGCTGCCGGGCTCGCGCGTGACGCACTGCAGGATCCGCTCGATCTCGCCGTCCCGGCCGAGGGGGTGCGCCTGCCCCGCGCGGCGCGGTCGGCGGCCGGCTGCCTCATCGGCCGCCGGCTTGGATGGATGGACCGTCATACACGAACTCCGGACCTGTTCGATCGCCCGCGCTGTGGGCGTGTTCCCTGACCAGGGCCATCATTCGAGGAGCCGGAGCGGCGGCGCTTCTGTCACATGACCAGTCGTGCGCGCTCGCCGGTCCCGGCCCGGAACGGAGGCGGAGGCGCCGGTCCCGGCCGGCAGCGGAGGCGGAGGCGCCGGTCCCGGCCGGCTGCGGAGGCGGAAGCGGGACCGTGAGCGGCCGGTCGTACGGTGGTTGCCGCGCGCTGGGCCGGTCGCGGCTGACAGGATTCCCAGCGGCATGATCATCGGCTTGAGGAGAACGACCGTGATGCACACTGGTGCCGAGCACCCCGCCGATCCGGGCATCCTGGGCAGAGCTGCCGAGCTGTCCCGGGTCGGGGACCTGCTCGGGGCGGTGGCCGGCACCGGCCCGCAGGTGCTGGTGCTGACCGGGGAGCCGGGGGCGGGCAAGAGCACCCTCGTCGACTGGGCGGCCGAGCAGGGACGGGCCCGCGGACTGCGGACCCTGCGCGTGCGCGGCAGCGAGGGCGAGGCCGGTCTGGGCCTGTCCGGCATCCACCAGCTGCTGCATCCGCTGCTGCCCGGTGACACGCTGCCCGCCCCGCAGCGGGAGGCGCTCGACCGTGCCTTCGGGCCGGCGGCGGTGCCGGGCGCGGTGACCCTCGACCAGCTGTCGCTGTGCGTCAGCGTCCTCGCCCTGCTCGGCGACGCCGCGGCACGGCAGCCGCTGCTCCTGCTGGTGGACGACGCCCAGTGGCTCGACCTCGGCTCGGTGGACGTGCTGGGCTTCCTCGCCCGGCGTCTGGAGGGCACCCCCGTGGTGATGCTGCTCGCCGCCCGCGAGGAGGCCGTACCGGCCCGGTTCGACCGGGACTTCCCCCAGGTGACCGTCGGCCCGCTGAGCCGGGCGGCGGCGGGGCTGCTGCTGGACGCGCAGCCCGCCCCGCCCCGCGGCCGGGCCCGCACGCAGATCCTCCAGCAGGCCGCCGGCAACCCGCTGGCCCTGATCGAGCTGCCCCGAGCCCTCGCCCGGGGGCGGAACGGCGCGGGGCAGGACGGTGGTACCGCGGTTCCGCTCACCGCACGTCTGGTGAATCTCTTCGCCGCCGACCTGCCCGGTCTGCCCTCGGCCACGCGTGAGGCCCTGCTCCTGGTCGCCGCCGCGGGCAGCGGACAGCTGGCCGACCTGATGCGTGCCGCCCCTTCGTCGGACGTCGTCGAGGCGCTGGCACCCGCGGAGCGCGTCGGCCTGGTGCGGATCGAGGCCGGTCAGGTGCTGTTGCGTCATCCGCTGGTCCGCTCGGCCGTCTACCAGGCCGCGTCCTTCACCGAGCGTCGGCAGGCCCACCTCGCCCTGGCCGCCGTGCTCACCGGGGAACCGGACCGCCGCGCCTGGCATCTGGCCGCCGCGGCGACAGGGCAGGACGCGGAGGTCGCCGACGCCCTCGCCGAGAGTGCCGAACGCGCTCGTGCGAGGGGCGGCCACGCGGCGGCCGCGGCGGCGCTGGAACGCGCGGCGGAGCTGACCCCGGAGCCGGAGCTGCGTGCCCGGCGCCTGCTGACGGCCGCGCAGTCGGCCATGTTCGCCGGTCACCCGCAGTGGGTCGGCGAGATCAGCGGACGCGTCGGTGACCTGACCGGTGACGGACGGCTGCGGGCCGAGGCCTCCCTCCTGGGCGGCTGGGCCCTGGGGGTCACGCTCCACCACGAGGAGGCGCTGGGGCTGCTGCTCGGTGTCGCCGAGGCCACCGCGACCGCGGCTCCGGATCTGGCACTCGGCACCCTGAGCACCGCCGCGACGTCCGTCTACAACTCCGGGGCGCCGTACTACCGGACCGAGCTGGAGCGGATCAGCGCGCTGATCGACGCACCGGGCGATCCCGCCGCCCTCGCCTGGGCCGCGGCGGTCGTCGACCCGCATCGTCGACGGGAGCGGTCGACCGGGCTGTTGCGGGACGGGCTGGCCGCCATGTCACAGGATTCGCTCGGGGACCTCACGGCGATCGGCGGCGCGACCTGGATCCTGGACGAGACCGAGCAGGCCGTACGGATTCTCCGGCGGACCATGGACGTCCTGCGGCGGGCCGGCAGCGCGGGCACGAACGCCACGGTCACCCAGGCCCTCGCCCTCGCCCTGTTCGAGAGCGGTTCCTGGACGGCGGCCCGGACCGCGGCCGACGAAGCCTTCTGGATGGCGACGGAGGCGGGGGCGGACAACGTCACCGTGGGTGCCTGCGTCCTCCGGGCGACCCTGCGGGCGCTGCAGGGCGACCACGCCGCCGGGCGGGCCCAGGCGATGGAGGCCGTACGCGGCGTGGACCTGCGCGGCTCCCGGAGCCTTCAGGTCCGGCACCGGCACGCCATGGGCATGGCCGCGTTCGTCGCGGGCGACCACGCCGAGGCCTACGACCAGTTGCGCGCGACCTTCACCCGCGACTTCCGCCCGGCTCCCGTCCACTACCACGCCTCCCTCTACTACCTGGGCGATCTGGCGGCCGCCGCCGTGCGCGCCGGCCGGGCGGACGACGCGCGGACGGTGGTCGACGCGATGGAGCACGACCTGACCTCCGACAGGTCCCCCCGGCTGGCCGCCGTACTCCACCGGGCCGCCGCTCTGCTGACCGAGACCGAGGACGCCGAGAAGCACTTCCGGGCCGCTCTCGCCGACTCCGTCACCGACTGCTGGCCCTTCGAGAAGGCGCTGATACAGCTCGACTTCGGTGAGTGGCTGCGCCGACGGCGCCGCAGCGCCGACGCACGACCGCACCTCGGTGCGGCGCTGGAATGCTTCGAGCGGCTCGACGCCCGGCCGTGGACCGAGCGCGCGGCGGCGGAACTGCGGGCGGCGGGGGCCCCGGCGGCGGCCCCGAGCCCGGCGAGCGCACTCACCCCGCAGGAGCGGCAGATCGCCGAGCTGGCCGCGCAGGGGCTGACCAACCGCGACATCGCGGCCCGGCTGTACCTCTCGCCCCGCACGGTCGGCTACCACCTGCACAAGATCTTCCCCAAGCTGGGCATCCGCGCCCGGGCGCAGCTCCGTGACGCGCTCTCCCAGGATCCGCCGCAGTGAGGCAGCGGGGCCGCGGAGCGGCGGCGGGGCCGGGCAGTCCGTCATCGGCGTCGGCGAGCGCCGCGCCCGCTCCCGCCGGTGTACCGGTCGCACTCGGGCGGCCGGATGCACCTCGCTGTACGCGGCGGCCCGATCGCGCGATCATGGGCCGTTCACCGACCCGAGACACCTGAGGAATCGCCGGCCATGCCTGTACCCGCCGACCCCACGGTCCTGCACCCGATGCCCGAACAGCCCCGGGTGGTGCTGCTCAAGCCACTGGTGCAGTCCCCGCTGATCGAGGTCGGCGCGTACTCGTACTACGACGACCCGGACGACGCGACCGCGTTCGAGACGCGCAACGTGCTCTACCACTACGGGCCGGAGAAGCTGATCATCGGCAAGTTCTGTGCGCTGGGCACGGGGGTGCGGTTCATCATGAACGGCGCGAACCACCGTATGGACGGTCCCTCGACCTTCCCCTTCCCCACCATGGGCGGTTCCTGGGCGGAGCACTTCGACCTGCTCACCGGCCTGCCGAACCGAGGGGACACCGTCGTCGGCAACGACGTCTGGTTCGGCCACGGCGCGACGGTGCTGCCCGGCGTCCGGATCGGCCACGGCGCGATCATCGGCGCCGGCTCCGTGGTCACCGGTGACGTACCCGACTACGGCATCGTCGGAGGCAATCCGGCCCGCCTCATCCGCACCCGCTACGCCGAGCAGGACATCGCCCGGCTGCTGGCGGTCGCCTGGTGGGACTGGCCCGCCGAGCACATCACGGAGCATGTGCGGACGATCATGTCGGGGACCATCGCCGACCTGGAAGCCGCCGCCCCGGACATCCCGCGGGCATGACGCCGCCCTGACCGCGCCGACCGTCACGTCATGCCGCGTCACGTCACGTCACCAGCGGACACCCGTGAAGTCGATCGGCCGGGGGCGCAGCAGCCGTGTGCGTTCCGTCAGGCCGTGGAGCCGCCGGGACATCTCGTCGGCCGGCAGGCGGCGCCGGTCTCCGTGGCCCGGCAGGACCCACTCGAACCGCAGCCTGCCCGCCGTCCGGGCCAGGGAGTCGGCCAGTGCCTCGATGGAGTACCAGGTCACGGTCTCGGCGACCTCCAGATCACCGGTCGTACGCGACCAGTAGAAGCTGTCGCCGCTGAAGCAGTAGCGGTCGTCGGCGAGATAGAGGACGCTGCCCAGGGTGTGCCCGGGGAGCGGGTGGACGGTGACGCCTTCGGCGATCTCCTGGGGTTCCCGTCCACGGATCACCCGGTCCGCGTCGGGCGCGGCGTCCAGGTCGCCCTCGTGGATCCACAGCCGGGCGCCGAAGTGGTCGGCGTAGCGGCGGCCGTGTGCCACGTGGTCGCGATGGGTGAGCAGCACGTCGGTGACGGGGCCCGACGCCGCGTACCGCTCGGCCAGTTCCCGGCTCCAGCGGGGCGTGTCGATCATCATGGCGGTGCCGGACGGCCGCAGCAGCAGGTAGGAGTTCGCGCCCGCGGTGTGCGTCGAGTTGTGTCCGCAGATCAGCACGCCGTCGTCCAGGGCCAGCGGGAACGGGTCAAGCGCCTGGTCCGCCCTGCCGGTCACCGGCCGGATCGAGCGGGTGGGACAGGCGAAGACCGCGGCGTGTAAGCGCCGGTTCTCCGCCTCGTCGGCCGGCGAGCGCAGGATCCGTGACTTCCCGTCGGCCTCTTCGATCAGGTCGGGCGCGAACTGCCGGGCCACATCGCAGTTCGTGCAGCGGTCGTCCACATACCATCCGTCCACGGCTGGGCTCCTTCCCCGGGGAAGCGACCTCGGCGGAGGCCGCTCTTCCAGGGGTATCCCGTCGGCCGCCGAACCGGTAGGCCGTGCCGGCCTTGTTTTTCCGCTCCCCCGGCGCTCTCAGCCTGCGGCACTGCCGGCCGCGCCGTCACCTGTCCACGCCGTACCCGCGCCGCGCCCCGCCAGGAGGGTGACCACCTGCGGGCGGACGACGTCCCAGGCGGCGGCCGGCAGTTCGCCGAGGGCCGTGCCGCGCAGAGCGCCGAGGGTGCCGTCGGCGTCGCCGGCACACGGGGTGGTACCGCTGACGACGTCGTAGCCGTCCCGTACGGCGACGCGCAGCCGGTCGGGAGTCCCGTCCCCGGCGTGCAGGGCCGAGGCCACGACGAGGGGCGGCTCCCCGCCCGCCGCGCCGGGCAGCTTGCGGTAGGCCGAGGCGATCGGCGTGCGCCAGCGCAGTCCGATCAGCAGGGGACGCTTGGCGATCACCTCGGCCAGGTCGGCATCGTGGAGGCCGTCGGATTCCAGCACCGTGGCACGCGCGTCCAGGACGAGCGCGGCGGGCAGCAGGCAGCGCAGCGTACTGCCGACGAGGTTGCCGCCGACCGTCGCCGTCCGCCGTACGGCGCCCGTGCCGACCGTGGCGGCGGCCAGCCGCAGGACGTCCGGCAGCCGTTCGTCCAGGCGGTGCAGGACCACGGCGGCGCCGAGGGTCTCCCGCCCCAGGTCATTGGCCTCGGGCAACTCACGCAGGGACATCGCGAGTGGGGGGAATCCGTCCCGTTGCCAGGTCGCCCAGACGAGCGTCGCCCCGCCTATGGGCACAGCTCCGTCGGCCAGGCACTCCTGGGCTTCCGTCACGGACGTGGGCAGACGCAACAGCACGGCGCCGACCTGCCTTTCTGGGGCTCGGACGAGGAACGGGCGGTGCCCGGCCGGCTGCCCGCGACAGCGCAGTCTTGCCGCGGGGCAGGGGGCGCGTACAGGGCTCACACGAGCATGCGGTGTACCTCGCCACCGGCTGTGCGGCACGGGTGACGGCTCCGCGTCAGTGCACATCCGCCTGGAAGGCGTGCCGGTGGTGGCCGGGCAGGGGAAGATCCGCGGCTGCGGCGGGTCACGACCTTCGTGCGGTGCGCCGCAGCGGGCCGGGGCGCCGTCCGGCGGGCGCACGGTCGGCGGGCTCCCGGGCAGCCGACCGGCCGGACGGCCCGTAGGGTGGGTCGGGTGACGGGCGAAACCGATCTGCGCACCCTGCTCGACAGCATGCGGCCGGAGCTGCACCCGGGCCGTTATGTCTTCACCATGGCCGAAGGCGGCGTGCCCTCAGGGGTCTCCCCCGTGGTCACCGTCACCGAGCAGGAGGGGCTCACCCTCGTGGTCCCGCAGGCGGACGCGGACGCGGCCGGGATGGCGTACGACTATGTCGCCGGGTGGATCACCCTGCGCGTCCACTCCGCGCTGGACGCGATCGGGCTGACCGCCGAGGTCGCACGCGCTCTCGCCGACGCGGGCCTGAGCTGCAATGTCGTCGCGGGCTTCCACCACGACCACCTCTTCGTGCCGTACGACCAGGCCCCGCGGGCGGTGGAGATCCTGCAGCGGCTGTCCGGTGCCGCCCGCTGAGCCGGTACCCACCGGGCGCCGGCCTCAGGTGTCCGCCGTCCCGGACGGCGCCAGGACCGCGGCGGCCAGTTGGTCGCGGAACCAACGGTGTCCCGGATCGGCCGAGTTGCGGGGGTGCCAGGCCATGCCGAAGTCGAGCGGGGCCGGTTCGAGCGGGATCGGGAAGGTGCGCAGGCCCAGGGCGGCGATGGTGTCCGGGAGCCAGTCGGCCATCGTGAGGGCGACCAGGTCGGTGTCCCGGGCGAGCAGCATCGCGCTCGTGTGACTGGGCACGACGACCGCGACCCGGCGTCGTAGCCCGCGCTCCGCGAGCGCGCTGTCGATGGGCCCGAGGCGCTTGCCGAGCCGGGAGACGCCGATGTGGTCCGCCGCCGCGAACCGCCGGGCGTCGATACGCCCGGCGAAGAGGGGGTGCCCCCTGCGGGCGACACCGACCAGCGTCGCCCGGGTGAGCTGCCGGGTGTGGATCTCCGGGTCGAGATGGCCGAGGACGCCCAGTTCGACATCCACCCAGCCCTGCCTCAGCCCCGGGCCGCCCTCGATCGCCTCCGGCAGGAAGACCACGTCCACGTGCGGGGCCTCCGCATGGATCCGGTCAGTCAAGGTGCCCGCGAGGCCGGTCAGCAGCAGGTCGGCGGCCTGCACGGTGAAGGTGCGGTGGAGATGGACGGCGTCGAAACCGGCGCCGGGCCGCAGCACGTCGTCGCAGTGCCGCAGCAACAGGCCGACCTCGTCCCGCAGTTCCAGGGCCCGTGGCGTGGGGACCATGCCCTGCCCGGCACGGACGAGCAGCGGGTCGCCCACGGCACGGCGGAGCCGGGCCAGCATACGGCTGACCGCCGCGGGCGACGTACCGAGACGCTCCGCGGCGCGGGTCACGCTGTTCTCCTGCAGCAGGGCGTCCAGGACGCGCAGCAGATTCAGGTCCATTCGGGCTCCCGGCGCCATTCAAGCTGCTGACCTGCATTTTTACGGCTGTGTCAACAATGCCGTGCCAATCCTTGCATGGTTGCGGCGGGCGCGGGTGCGCAGAGTGGAGGTGGCCGTCAGGACGTGCGGCCTCCCGACGCCCCCGTACAAGGAGCGCTCTCACCCATGCAGTTCTCCCCCACCTCCCCGCAGGAGTCCGCCCGTGCCGGGCGGGACGGCGATGTGCTGGCCGTCGTCAGCCAGAGCGGAGCGACCGTCTCGTTCTTCGACGCCGCCTCCGACCGGCTCCTCGGCACGACCGATGTCCCCGCCGAACCGCACGAGTTGTGCTTCGACCCGACGCAGCGGCTGCTCTGGTGCACCACGGCGTACCGCTCGGGGTACTACCACGCGAACGGCGGCCGGCGCACCGAGGTGACCGTCATCGACCCCGACACGCGCCGCGTCGTCGAGGTCGTCGACCTGGCGCCGGAACACGGCCCGCACGGCCTGGCACTGGACCCGGCGCGGCGTCGTCTGTACGTCAGCGTGGAGGGATCGGCGGACCGGCCGGGCGGTGTGGTCGTGATCGACACGGTGACCCGTCGGCCGGTGGGCCGGATCGACACGGACGCGCCCGGACCGCACTGGTTCGCCATCGACCCGGCGGGCAGTACGGGCTACGCCACCAACAAGGAGGCGCCGTTCGTGTCGGTGGTCGACCTCGAACGGGGCACCCTCACGGCCAGGGTCGACGTGCCGGGCAGCGAGGGACTCGCCGTCTCCGCCGACGGCAGCCACGTCTTCGTCGCCGCGCCCTACGCCGGTGCCTTCGCCGCCCCGGCCGAGGAACAGCCGGCCGCGGGCATCCGCGTCATCGAGGCACGCACCGCGTCCGTGGTCGACACGCTGCCCGCGGAGCACGTCGTCCTGCCGGTGCATCTGACCGCGACGGGACGGCTGCTCGCCGGCGAGGTGCGGATGGCGTCCGACCCGGTGTACCGGCTGGGACGGCATGCCCCGGGCCGGCTCACGGTGTTCTCCGCCGACAGCCGGCGGCGGCTCGGCGAACTGGAGGTCGGGCTCGGCCCGCTGACCATCACCTCCTCCCCCGACGGCCGCATCGCCTATGTCGCGTGCGTCGCCTCGTCCACCGTCGACATCGTCGACCTGGAGACATTGCGGGGACTGGCCCGGGGCGCACGGCCTGGCATACGTCCCACGCCCGGCCTGAAACCGCCGCGCCGCGCGGCCCCCGACGGAAAACGGCCCCCTCAGGAAAGCGGGCTCGCCTCAGGACTTCCGTCTCACCTCGAACATTCCGTCTCATCTCAAGGAAGAGCACACCTTTCACATGATCGTGATCACTGCCCCCACCAGCGCCATCGGTCGTCTGCTCGTGGACGATCTGCTCGATCGCGGCGCGCCTCTGCGCCTCGTCGTCCGCGACCCTTCTCGGCTCGCTCCCCAGGTCCGTGACCGCGTCGAGCTCGTCGTGGGTTCCCACGGCGACACCGAGGTGATCGACCGGGCGTGTGCCGGGGCCGAGGCCGTCTTCTGGCTCGCTCCGGGCGACCCGGCCGCGCCGAGCGCCGAAGCCGCCTACGTCGATTTCACCCGCCCCGCGTGCGCGGCCTTCGCCCGGCACGGCGTCGCGCGTGTCGTCGGCATCTCCGCACTGGGCCGCGGTACGCCGATGGCCGGGCACGCCGGTCCGGTGACCGCCTCGCTGGCGATGGACGACCTGATCGCCGCCTCGGGGGTCGCCTACCGCGCGGTCGTCTGCCCGTCCTTCATGCACAACCTGCTTCATCAGGCCGACGCCATCAGGGAGCAGGGCCTGTTCTCCATGATGCTCGACCCGGACCTGAAGAGCCCCACCGTGGCCACGCGTGACATCGCCGCCACCGCCGGCCGGCTGCTGCTGGACGAGGCGTGGGAGGGCGCGGGCGAGGTCGCCTGTCTCGGGCCGGAGGACCTCTCGCCCGGCGAGATGGCACGGATCGTCTCCGAGGTTCTCGGCACCCCCGTCGGCTACCGGCGGATCCCGGGTGCGGCGCTCAGGGAGCGACTCGTCGGTTTCGGGACGAGTGAGGCGATGGCGCAGGCGATGACCGACATGTTCGACGCAAAGAACCGGGGCCTCGACAACGCCGAGCCGCGCACGGGTGCATCGACGACTCCGACGACGTTCCGGCAGTGGTGCGAGGAGGTGCTCGAGCCGGCCGTCAGGGCCTGAACCGGCGGCGGGGGCGCGCGTCCAGGTGTGCCCCCGCCCGCGGTCAGTGGCGAGCGGGGGCGGCCGAGCCGCCCGCTGCCACCGCCTTGAACGCGGTCAGCGCCTCCCGCACCAGCTGCACCATGTCACGTGCCTCGGCGTTCTCGGCCGTGTCGATCCAGCGCTCGAAACCGATCTTGAAGACGGCCACTCCGGCCTCGGCGGCCAGGCTCGCGGCGGGCTCCGGGACGTCCCGGCGGCGCAGGGTGTCGGCGAGCGCGGCCGAGAGCGAGGCGAGTTTGATCAGCTCGCGCTCCAGGAGTTCGGCGTTCGCCGTGATCACGGCGTGGCGCCGGCGCGCGTACGCACGCCGGTCGGCGAAGACCTCGGAGACCGCGTCGAGCCCGAGCGCCAGCGCGTCGATCGGCGCCGCGTCCGGCGGGGCTCCGGCGACCGCCCGCACGAACAGCTTCTCCAGGTCGCCGGCGCCGGCGAACAGCACCTCGCGCTTGTCGGCGTAGTGCCGGAAGAAGGTCCGCTCGGTGAGTCCCGCCCGCTTGGCGATCTCCGCCACGGTGGTCTGTTCGTACCCGCGCTCGCTGTAGAGCTCCAACGCCGCTTCCGCCAGGCGCCCCCGTGCGTTCGGCTCCCATCTGCCCATGCGCAGATCCTACGCGATGACAGTGACTGACATCGAGTGTTACTGTCGATGACAGTCACTGACATCGACACTCTGGGGTTCTTCCATGCGCATCTTCGTGACCGGGGCGTCCGGCTGGATCGGCTCCGCCCTCGTTCCCGACCTCATCGAGGCGGGGCACCACGTCATCGGGCTCGCCCGGTCCGACGCCTCCGCCGCCGCGCTCACCACGGCGGGGGCCGAGGCCGTCCGCGGCACCATCGACGACCTCGACGTCCTGCGGGACGCGGCCGGCGCCGCGGACGCGGTGATCCATCTCGCCTTCAAGCACGACCTGGCCTTCAGCGGCGGCTTCCAGGAGGCCGCCGAGGCCGATCGCCGGGCCGTCGACGTCTTCGGCGACGCTCTCGCCGGCAGCGACCGGCCCTTCGTCCTGGCCTCCGGCCTGGCCGGTCTCACGCCCGGGCGGGTCGCGACCGAGCGGGACATGCCCTCGACCCAGGGATCGCCGGCCGCTGCCCGGGGGGCCACCGCGGAGGCGGTGCTCGCGCTCGCCGCGCGCGGCGTCTGCTCTTCCGTGGTGCGGCTCTCCCCGACCTGCCACGGCGACGGGGACAACGGCTTCATGGCGACCCTGGTCGCCGTCGCCCGCGCCAGGGGCGTCTCGGGGTACATCGGCGACGGCGCCAACCGCTGGCCTGCCGTGCACCGGCTCGACGCGGCCCGGCTGTTCCGGCTGGCGGCCGAGAAGGCACCCCCGGGCTCGGTGCTGCACGGAGTGGCGGAGGAGGGCGTCGCGATCCGTGACGTCGCGGAAGTGATCGGCCGCCATCTCGACGTCCCGGTCGTCTCCGTGGCTCCCGAGGCCGCTGCCGAGCACTTCGGCTGGCTGAGCGGCTTCCTCGGCCTGGACGTCGCGGCGTCGAGCACCCTGACCCGCGAACTGCTGGGCTGGGAGCCGGTCCGGCCCGGTCTCCTCGCGGATCTCGACAAGGGGCACTACTTCCGCGGCACCGCGTGACCGGCGCCGTCCGGCCCTCGGTCCGGGCATGAAAAAGTCCTGCCGGGCCGCACGGCCCGGCAGGACTCACCGATCTCTCCGTGTGCCGCTAACCGCGGCGCCCGGCGGGGTCGTGGGCGGTGTCGAGGTCCCCGTCGCCCCGGACCGGGCCGGAGCCGTCGGTGCCGGGGCCGGCGGCCGGCGTCTCCGCCCGGTCGCCGTGGCCCGGCCACCAGGCGGCGTGGCCGATCAGAGCCGTGAGGCTCGGGGTGAAGAACATCGCCATGACGAACGCGGCCACCGCGATACCGAAGGAGACCGCGAAGCCCATCTCCGTCAGCAGCGCGTTGCCCGCCAGCATCATCGTGGCGAAGGTCGCCGCCAGGATGAAGCCCGCCGCGGCCACGGTCGGCCCGGCGTGCCGGAGCGCCATACCGGCGGCCTCGCGCGGATCCCGGCCCTCTCGGGCCTCCTCACGGAGCCGGGCGATCATGAGGATGTTGTAGTCGGTGCCGATCGCGACCACGAAGAGGTACATGATCACCGGCAGCATGAACATCAGGCCCGAGTGGCCCTGACCCTCCTGGAAGATCCACACGGTGGCACCGAGGGTGGCTCCGAAGCCGAGGCCCACGGATGCCATCAGGTACCAGGGAGCGACCACACTGCGCAGCAGCAGTCCCAGGATGAGCATGATCAGAAGGGCCGCGACGGGGAAGACCGTCCGGTAGTCGTGGTTGACCGCCGCGTTGATGTCCTTGTAGATCGAGGACATGCCGCCGACCAGGGCTTCGGTACCCTCGGGCGCCGAGGAATGGGCGACGTCGCGGACCCGGCCCACGGCGTCTATCGCCTTGTCCGTCGACGCCTCGTACTTCAGCGTGACGGTGAAGTCCGCGGTGGTCCCCTCCTTGTTCACCTGGGTCATACGGGCGTTCGCCACACCGTCCACGGCGCCCAGCTTCTGCGCGTACGCGTCGAAGACGGACTTGTCCAGCGGCTTGCCGTCGACGGCGGACACGTAGACGTCGGTGGGTGCCGCGGCACCCGCCGAGTACGCCTTCTGCATCTCGTCCTGGACGACCATGGACTCCTTGGTCTTGGGCATGGAGCCGGACGCCAGGTCGAAGGTGGCCTTGTAGCCGAAGGTGCCGAGCGACAGAACGAGCAGGATGAGACCGGAGACGAGCGCGGTCAGCGCCGGACGGCGCTGGACGCTCCGGCCGAGGGCGGCGAACCGGGCGTTCTCCGGCTCCTTCTGCCAGGACTTCGAGGGCCAGAAGACCTTCGGCCCGATGAGCGAGACCACGGCGGGGATCAGGGTCAGGCCCGCGATCAGGGTGGCACCGACGGCGATGGCGAGCGCCGGGCCCATCTGCTTGAGGAAGCCGAGCGTGGACAGCGTCAGGGCGAGGAACGCGATGATGACCGCGCCGGCCGCCGACGCGATGGCCTCGCCCACCCGGGCGACGGCGTTGACCATGGCCTGCTTGGGTTCGTCCCCGGCACGCAGGGCTTCGCGGTAACGGAATATCAGGAACAGGAAGTAGTCCGTGCCCACGCCGAAGAGGACGACGATCAGGATGGACGAGATGGAGCTGTTGGCCTGGAGGTCGAACAGCTTGGTGGCGTAGGCGATGAGTCCGTTGGCGACGGCGGACACCAGACCGATGAGCACCAGGGGCAGTACGGCGAGGATCGGTGCCCGGAAGATGATCAGTAGCGTTACCAAAATGATTACAAAGGTACCGATACCGATCAACGCCTGGCCGCGCTTGGACGAATCCTGCTGGTCGAGCGCCTGTGCGGCCGAGCCGCCGAGCTTGACGTCGAGATCCGTGCCCTTGGCCAGCTTCTTGGCCTCGTCACGCAACACCTCGGCGGCGTCCGCCTGTTTGGGCTGACCGGCGTTCTTGCTGTCCATCTGCACCAGGGTCAGGGCGTATTTGCCGTCCTTGGACGGCTGGCCGGGGACGACCTTCTGGACCTGGTCGATGTGCTTCTTGCCCAGTTCCGTGGTGATCCGGGCGACATCCTTCTGGTCGGCGGCGGTGAGCTTGCCGCCGTCGGTGCGCTGGTAGAGCGCGATCGCGGACGGGGTGAAGGCGCTGGGGAACGCCTTCTCCTGAACCTGCGCCGCTTTGATCGATTCATAACTCTTGGGCAGAAAACTGCTCTCGTCACTGTTCGAGGGCAGACTCGGGGCGGTGGCGACAATCGCCACCGCGGCAATCAGCCACGCCACTATCGTCCAAACGGGATGACGGACGACGGTGGCGCCTATTCGTCGGAACATGCGGAGGGTCCTCCTGAGAAGGAAGATCACCGCAGCCCGGGGAGCGGTCCCTGGCATCGGCGACCCCGACCGGCACGCATGGAACGGGCCGGTCGAATGGTTGTCTTGGCCTCACATCCTAGTGACCGCGCACACACTTCCTCGCACCAGACGCGCCCTGCCGGGCCGGAGGAACGAACTCGGCCATTTTTCCGGACACTTCCGGTGCCGGACGGTGAACGGCTCGCAAACGGCGGTTGCTCCGCGGGGGGGGCGGCGACCGAAAGGCACACCGCGCGGAATACCTCCGGCGGACGGGATGAATGCGCGGGATGCGGTGGTTGAAAGGAATGCGGGACCCGACCGGCAGCGTCGTATCGAGGAGTGGGCATGACCGTCCAGGACATCGACCGGGTGGACTTCGTCAAGGAGTGGGAGGAGTGGCACCGGGCCAAGGAGGAGACGCTGGCCGGACCCCACGGCTTTCTCGCGATCACCGGCCTGCACTGGCTCGGTCCCGAACCGGCCCGCTTCGAGGACGCCCCCGGCGCCTGGTCCGCCACCGCCGACGGAGTGGTGGTGGAACTGGCCGAGGACGAGGAACTGACCGTGGACGGCGTGGTGGTGCGCGGCCGGTACGCGTTCGGGGTCGTCCCCGAGCGAGGCAGCCGGTACGCCGACTGGGGCGACGCCCGGCTCGAGGTCGCCCGGCGCGGGGGCCACGACATCCTGCGGCCCCGCCATCCCGGCAACGCGCTGCGCACCTCCTTCCGGTACACACCCGCCTACACGCCGGACCCGCGCTGGACCGTCACCGGCCGCTTCCTGCCCTTCGAGGAGCCTCGACCGGTCACGGTCGGCGCCTCCGTGGAGGGCCTGGAGCATGTCTACGACTCCCCCGGCCAGGTCGAGTTCGAGCTGGACGGCACCCCGCACCGCCTCACGGCGTTCAACGGCAACGCCCCCGGCTCTCTCATGGTGCTGTTCACCGACAGCACCTCGGGCGTGACGACGTACGCCGCGAACCGTTCCCTGCAGATCGCCGCGCCCGGCCCCGACGGCAGGGTCCTCCTGGACTTCAACCGCGCCGCCAACCTGCCGTGCGCCTACACCGACCTGGCCACCTGCCCGCTGCCGCCCACCGAGAACCGGCTGCCGGTGCCGATCGAGGCGGGCGAGCGGATCCCCCTGGAGCGCGGCGGACAGCCCTGACCCCGGGCCCCCACCGCCCCCGTTCCCTTGTCACACGGTGGTGGTCGGTCGCGCGCGCCGGCCCTCGTGCGACATGATCAAGGAAGGAGAAGACCGTACGGGGGGTTTGCGATGTCGTGGTCCGAGCGCGTGGTCGTCCGGGACGGGGTCCGGCTGGTCTGTCGTGACTGGGGCGGATCGGGGCCCGCTGTCGTGCTGCTGCACGGCCTGGCCGGCCACGCCGGTGAATGGGACGTGCCCGCGCGGCGGCTGAGCGGAGCGTTCCGGGTGGTGGCGGTCGATCAGCGCGGGCACGGCGCCAGTGAGCGGCATCCGCACGACGTCTCGCGCGCGGCCTTCGTCGCCGACGTGGCGGCTGTCGCCGAGCAGTTGGAGCTGGACCGGCCGGTGGTGGTCGGCCAGTCGCTGGGCGGTCATACGGCGATGCTCACCGCCGCCGCGCACCCCGCGCTCGTCCGCGCGCTCGTCCTGGTCGAGGCCGCGCCCGGCGATCCGGATCCCCGGGCGCCCGAGGACATCGGCGCCTGGCTCGACTCGTGGCCGGTCCCCTTCCCCTCCCGCGCGGCTGCGGCCTCCTTCTTCGGCGGCGGGCCGGTGGGCGAGGGCTGGGCGGCCGGGCTGGAGCGTCGCGAGGACGGGTGGCACGCGCGTTTCGACCGTGACGTGATGGTCGCCGCCTTGGCGGAGAACGCCGTACGCTCCTCCCGGCCCGCCTGGCGGCAGGTCACCTGTCCCACGCTGCTCGTCCTCGCGCAGTCGGGCATCATCCCCGGCCCGGACGTCGACGCGATGCTCCGGGAGCGGCCGGAGACGCTCGCGGTCAGCCTTCCCGGAACCGGGCACGACCTGCATCTGGAACGGCCCGAGGTCCTGTACGGCCTGCTGGACACGTTCCTCGCGGATCTCGCCTGACCCGAGGCGGGCGCCGCGCACTCGGCGCCGGCCTCTCGGACGAGGCCCCGAAGGGGGTGCACCGGCACGGGTGGGGCGGCTCGGGTCCGGCGCCCGGACGAACACCTCCGAGCGCGATGACGGCGAGTCGGGCCGGCCGCCTCCTGCCGGCGATACGGGTCGGCAGCCCCGGTTCCGTACATTCCCGGTGTAAACCGTCCCAGCGGTTTGCTCCGCGGACGAGGCAGGTGTCCGTCGCGTCGTGCGGGACGCGGTTGTACGGGGGAATCGGTCGCGGCGGTCGGTGTCAGCCGGCGACGCCGGCGAGGGGCGCCGACTTCTGCTGGACCTCGGCGATCACCCGCGCGCCCCGGTCCGGGGCGGTGTCGAGCCGGACCAGGACGGCCGGGGCCGCGATCGCGGGGAGGAGGTGGCCGTACAGCACCGACATGCGCTCGTCCAGGTCGGCCCAGTCGGCCACGGCCTGGGAGACGAACTGCACGCCGATCCAGGCGCCGAGGAAGACCTGGGCGGTCTCCTCGGGCACGACGTGCGGGAGCACCTCGCCGCGTTCCTTGGCCTCCGTCAGGACGCACGAGGTCAGCCGGGCCCAGGCCGGCCAGGCACTGCCGAGGACGTCGTGGCCCTGGAGGTCGGCCGAGAGGCGGACACCGGCGAGGAGCATGGGTTCCTGGGGCAGCCGCTTGGCCAGGGTCATGCCCGCGTCCACCCATTCCTGGAGCTTCAGTTCCCGGGGCAGGTGGTACTCGGTCCGCATCTGCTCCTGCAGCACGCCCCGGGCGAGGGCCGCCTTGGAGTCGAAGTGGAAGTACAGGGCGCCCTTGGTGACGCCGGCCCGTTTGAGGATCTCGGCGATGGTGGCGGCCGCGTATCCGCGCTCCGCGAAGACGGCAGCGGCGGCTTCCAGAACAGCGCGCCGGGTCCGGACAGCTCGCTCCTGCTGAGCCACGGACCCTCCCCCAAGCTGAAAATTAAACCAAACAGCTCGTACCATACCGCACGGAAGGTCGACGAGAGGGCGCGCCGGAACGGTGGCGTGGACTTGGCACATGCTCCCGACACAGGCGCCCGTGCCTCGTCGGCAGGGATGACGGCGTGCCGGACGGTGGTGCCGGGGGGGTGCGCGGGGAAGCGGTCACCGCCCGGATCGCTCCGGGCGGTGACGGGGTGGGGGGCCTCAGGCGACCAGTGCGGCGGCCGGCTGTTCCGCCGCGTCGAGCAGGCCGATCAGGGTCGCCCGGGCGCGGGCCACGCGGGAGCGGACCGTGCCCACGGGACAACCGCTGACCTCGGCCGCCTCGGCATAGGGCATGCCGAGCACCTGGGTGAGGACGAACGCCTCCCGGCGCTCGTCCGGCAGAGCGGCCAACAGGTCCAGCAGGGCGATCCCGTCGTCGAACCCGGGCAGGCCCCGCGGCTGGGCCGATTCGACGGCCAGTTGCCAGTCGGCGAGGTCGGAGAGCCGCGGCCGGGCGGCGGCATGGCGGTAGCTGTCGATCACCGCGCGGCGGGCGATGGACAGCAGCCAGGAACGCGCCGAGGAACGGCCCTCGAAGCGGTGCAGGCTGCCGAGGGCCCGCAGAAAGGTGTCCTGGGCCAGGTCGTCGACGGCCTGGGGGTCGGTGCAGAGGTGGGCGACATAGCGCTGGACGTCGCGGTGCAGGGCGCGGACGAAGTGCTCGACCGCGTCGGCGTCGCCGCCCCGGGCGGCCAGCGCCCACGCGGTTATCGAATCGTCGGCGACCGGCATCCGGTCGTGTGCGGTCCGTACGGCGGGCAGGACAGGAGTGATCACCTGGTGTCCTTATGGGGTCGACCGTGACCGGACCGGGGTGCGCCTGGGCGCGGGCGGTCCGGTGAGTGAGGAGACGGCCCTACGCGGCACGGACGGGCAGCGCGACGGCACCCCCGGCACGGGAGTGCGTCGGCGTCCCGGCACCGGGGTGCCAGGGCATGACGGCGCTGCGGCGCGTGCGTGGACGTACGGCCGTGGGCCGAGGCGCACAGGGGCGGCCTCGGCGTACCGGCTGTCTTCTAGACGACAGCGGTCCCCACGGGCGGCCCGCGCGAGGTGATCGCGTGGATGAGGAGATCGAGGCTCGGTGCCCGGTCCGAGCGGGGCCGGCGCGGGCGGAGGCCGGGGCGGTCGGCGGGGACGGGCAGGGCCAGCAGCAGACGCAGCGGCGCGGCCAGCCATCCGGCCACGGCCCGCAGGATGCGGAAGGCGGCCCGCTCACCGTGGGCCAGCCACAGGCCGGTGAGGAGCGCGGCCAGCAGGTGGGCGGCGAGCATCCCGGACGACGACCAGCCGCCCTCGCCCATGGAGTGCCCCATGTGCGGCAACGGGCTCATGGACATGCGTCCCATGTCCATGGCGTCCGACGGCATCGCTCCCCCGTGCATGCCGTTCATGTCCATGCCGCTCATGTGCATCGCCATGCCCGTATGCCCTGCCGGCACGGGCGCGGTGGGTGCGGTGACGGACTGGGCCAGGGAGAACGCCGAGTGCAGGGCGGCCTGGGCGGCGACCACGAGCGGGACGATCAGCGCCGGTCCCCGCTCCCGGCCGGTCAGGCACCAGCCCACGCCACCGGTCGTGGCGAGTGCGGCGGCCAGCGCCCACCCGGGGACGTCACGGCCGGACATCAGGACGTGCCCGAGGGCGGCGAGTACGACACAGACGGCCGCGAACACCGCGGCCCGTACTGCGCGCACACCCCACCCTGCTGTCATGGCGCCCCATCCTCGCATCCCGGCCGCGGTCGTCATGCGGAGGTACGGAAACTACCCGCCCGGTACTCAACGGGAACGGTCACGCTCCGGTGCCCGGTGCCGGGCGCTCGGTCCGTCGAACGGCCCCGGCACGGCGCTCGGCTCCGCTCTCCTGCCGCGGCGCGCACGACGAGCACCGGGGTGCTCGCCCGGCTCCCCGTGCCAGGGGCCGGTGCGGCGACCGCCGCGGGCAGGTGTCGGACGGGGACGCGGGGGCATCGGCGCTATATGAACACACGGTCGTGGGCACTGCGCGAACGAGCCCGGGGGCGCCGGGTGGCGGACAGCAAGGCGATGGCCGCGGCGGCCCGATCGGGCTTCGCGGCCCGGGGGCTGATCTACGCACTCGTGGCCGTCATCGCGCTGCAGATCGCTCTGGTCGGTGACGGCGACGGCCGGCAGGCCGACCGCGGCGGAGCCCTCGGCGAACTGGCCGACCGGCCGTTCGGGTCGGTGATGCTGTGGCTCGTGGGCCTCGGCCTCGCGGGTATGGCGCTGTGGCGCCTGTCGGAGGCGGTGTTCGGCGGGTCGGGCCCCGACGGGTCCAAGGCGTCCCGGCGGTGGGCGAACGCGTTCCGTTTCGCCTTCTACTGCTTCCTGTCCTACTCGGTGCTCTCCTACGCGGCCGGAGACCGCGGCAGCGGCAGCGGGTCCTCCGACCGGCACACCGACGACGTCACCGCCCGGGCGCTGGAGTGGCCCGGCGGGCAGTGGCTCGTCGGGGCCGCGGCCGTCGGTGTGGTGATCGCCGGGGTGTGGATGTCGGTGCGCGCCGCGCGGAAGAAGTTCCGCAAGGGACTGCGGGTCGGCGCCATGTCCGCGCGGACCCGGCGGGTGGTGGAGTCCCTCGGGGTGGCCGGTGGTGCGGCCCGTGGAGCCGTCTTCGCCACGGCCGGTGTCTTCGCCCTCGTCGCGGCCGTCCAGCACCAGCCGGGCAAGGCCAAGGGCATGGACGACACGCTGCGGGCGTTCCGGGATCTGCCGTCCGGACCCTGGCTGCTCGCCCTGGTCGCGCTCGGCCTGGCCGCGTTCGGCGTCTTCTCCTGGTGCACGGCACGCTGGCTCGAGGTCTGACCCGCGGGCCGGGTGTCCCGGGCCCGCTCAGTCGTCGGAGTCCGGCTTGCTCCGTGCCGCCGCGTACGCCTGGGCCGGGGTCATGGGGACACCGTTGTACGTGACCGTCTTGTAGGGGCTGACCTTGGCGCAGGTCTTGGCCTGGTCGGCGGTGGAGGCGTGGGCGCCGCCGACGGCGGCCTTGGTGTCGGCGGGGGCCGGCGCGGCCGTGGCGCCGCCCGGGTAGCCGCTGCCGCTGGGCCAGTCGCTGCCGACCACCAGGGTCAGGCCGCTCCCGGTGCCCTGCTCCAGCCGGGCGGCGGGCAGGCCGAGCGCCTTGGCGACCGTCCGGGCCGCGCCCTTTTCGCCGGTGCCGTAGGTCAGGGTCGTCCGGGTCGCGGGATTCGGGGCGTTGGCCGTGTTCGTGGCGAAGCTGAAGCCCTTGCCGGTGAGGGCGGTCGCGACGGCGGAGGCACGGCCGGTGATGCCGGTGCCGTTCTCCACCGTCACCGCGATCTCGGACGCGGGCACGGCGGAGGCCGTGGCCTTGGCGGTCGCGGAGGCCGCCACGGACTTCTTTCCGGAGCCGGTGGTCAGCGGCTGGTCGCCGGCGATCGCGGAGAACAGGGACTTCGCGCCCGGGCCCACCACCACGCGGTCGTCGTCAGCCGGGTCGGGGGCCGTCTGCATGGTGGCGAAGGTGATCCGCTTGGTGGGCACCTTGTTCACGTCGTCCGCCAGCGAGACCAGCTTGTTCACCGTGCCGAGCCCGTCGTCCACGGTGAGCGCCTTGGTGGCGGCGTCGGCGAGCTTGTAGACCGCGGTGGGGTCGGTGAGCGTGCCGGCGCTCTTGAACTTGCGGATCATCGCGCTGAGGAAGATGTGCTGCGAGATCGTACGGCCGAGGTCGCTGCCGTCGCCGAAGCCGTGCCGGGAGCGCACGAACTCCAGGGCCGCGACGCCCTTGAGGGTGTGGCCGCCATCGGACAGCTTCAGATGCGAGTAGGTGTCGTAGACGTCGTCGCTGACGCACACGTCGACGCCGCCGACCGCGTCGGACATCTTGACCACGCCCGAGAAGTCGAGCTTGACGAAGTGGTCGATGGGTATGCCGGTGAGCTGGTGGACGGTGGCCACCTGGCAGGCGGGGCCGTACTGGAGCGCGCCGTTGATCTGGCCGTAGTAGCCGGGCGTGGACTGGCCGGTCTCACTGTCCTTGCAGGCCGGGACCTTGGTCATGGTGTCGCGGGGGATGCTCATCACGGTGGCGTTGGAGCGGTCCGCGGCTATGTGCAGCACCATCTGCACGTCCGCGTTGCTGCCGCTCTGCACCCCGGTGGCCGAACAGCCGCCGCCGAGCTTGCAGTCCGTCTTGCTGGTCCGGCCGTCCGAGCCCATGACCAGGATGTTGAGGGGAGTCCGGCCGAAGGCGTCGGCCTTCTCCGTGCCGCCCTTGCCCTCCAGCGAGACGCTGTGGATGTTGCCGTTCAGGTGCTCGTAGAACCACCAGCCTGCGCCGGCGGTGACCACGATCAGGGTGGACAAGCAGATCCCGGTGATCTTCAGTGCCCGCCTGCCGCGCCCCACGGGACGGGCCCTGCGGGACCGATTGCCGCCGCGCGCCCGCGAGGTCGCGCGGGCCGCGGCCCGGCCGCCCGGCCGAGGCGCCTCGTCCGGCTCGGCGGTGCGCTGACCGGGCACCCGTGTGCCGCGGCTGCGCGTGGCCCGGCCGGCCGGCCCGTCCCACGGGTCGCTCATCTCCCACTCCCTGAACGGTCGGGCCTGTGGCATTTCGGTTGCGTAGTTGCGCAATCTAACAAACGCATCGCCGGAACAGCACAGACACACACACGATTCACAGGTGGGACGGCCCCTCGCGGCTCCACGCCCGCACACGGGGCGGGGCAGCCCGGAGTCTACGTGCCCTTGCCGAGTGCCCCGCCGGTCCCGCCGCGGGGTCAGGCGGCGGGGGCCGGGGCGCCGGCGGGGTGCGGGGGTGCCTCGTCCGGCGCCGGGGCCGGGCCGGTCAGCCGGGGGAAGGAGCGGGCGGCCGCGAGGAAGCCCAGGGTCGTCAGCACGAACGGCCAGGTGAACGCGTGACCGCCGGAGGGCGCGAGCAGATGGGCGACGGCCGGTGTCACGGCGGTCGCCGTCGCCGCGCCGAGCAGCGCGTACCCGGCCGTGACCGGGGCCGCCGCCAGGAACACTCCGCAGAGGGCCACGGCGACGAGCACCGCGTTGCAGCCCAGCGTGCCGTCGGCGATCCCGGCCGCCGGCGCACCGAGTGCCCAGGCGGTCAGGATGCCGGTCGCACTGCCGGCGCAGGCCATCAGCCCCACCGTCCGGCCGGCCAGGAAGAGACCCGCGAGCAGCAGCGCTCCCACGTACCACTCGTCCAGGAAGAAGACCTGGGACACGTTGCGGAAGAACGCCCGCCCAAGGTCGGCCGGGCGCAGAGCGGTCGCGCCGGCGGCGGCACGGGGCAGCGCGGCGAGGCTGCCGCCGTGCGGCCGGATCCGCCGGAAGGCGGGTGCGGCGACCGTGACGGCGCTCGCCAGCAGGCAGTACGGCAGGGTGAGCGGCGGCAGCTGCCACACCCGCAGCAGCCGGACCACGGCCGCGGTGGCGACGGCGGTCACGACACAGCCCGCGGCGGCGAGCAGCACCATGGACGGCCGGCCCGCACCCAGGAACACCGCGAGGCACAGGGCGAGGAGGCAGGCGTTGAAGCCCTCCGGTCCCGATTCCACCCGGTCGCGGGCCACCTGCAGCATCCGGGCGGTGCCGGTGCCCAGCGCGGCGCCACCCAGGGCGTAGGCGCCGTACCGCCAGTCGACCGTGGCCAGGGCGAGACAGAAGACGGCACCCGTCCGCGCGTCGGCCAGGAACATCACCTGGGCCGGGCCGCGCAGCAGACGCGGCCCGACGGCCGCACCGCACCCCCGACGCCACCACCGGACACCGCCCGACCGCCGCACGTGCCGCCCCCTCACCCGACCCACACCCCTGCCGCTTTCCGCATGGCGGCATACATCTTCCGTCATACGGTACTGGCTGGGGGGGTCAGGGTGCGAGAGCGGCTCCCGGCCGTGCCGGGAGCCCGGTCACTTCCGGACGGCCCGGCGGCGTACGGCCACCACGACCAGGCCGCCGAGAGCGGTGGCGCCCACCGCGGCGGTGGCCAGCAGCGGCATGTCGTCGCTGCCGGTGCTCGCGAGCGTGCCGCCGGACGCGGTGCCCGAACCGGACGTGGTGGAAGCCGTGGCTCCGGTGGTCGCCGAACCCGAGGTGCCGGTCGTACCGGACGTGCCGCCGGACGTACCCGTGGTGCCGGTGGTGCCGGTCCCCGTGCCGCCGGTCGTGCCCGTCTCGCCGGAGCCGCCGGTCGACTGGCCGTGCGGGTCGTTGCCCCCGTCCTCCGTGCCGGTGCCGCCGCCGTCCGACTCCCCGCCGGTGGTGGTGCCGCCGGTGGTGGTGCCGGTGCCGGACACGTCCACGGCGAGGTAGGCCGTGTCGTTCGCCCGGTTCTTGTCGAACTCGGGGTGGATGCCGTACACGGAGCTGGCCGTCACCTCGCCCTTGGTGTCCCGCGCCGTCTTCCCGATCTCCAGGACGAAGGTGTAGTCGAGGTACTGGTCGACGTCGATGGTGTGGTTGTCCGGCCGGCACACGTACCGGGAGTGACCCGGCTCCGACGGCCCGGTCGGCCCGTCGATCCCGAACGGCTCGCAGTCCTCGGGCACCTCCTTGGCGACGGTTCCCGCGGGGATCCGCACCATCAGGGCGGGCTGGTCGTCGCTCTCCTGGTTCTGGATCCAGCCGGGGCCGTCGTTGCGCAGCGTCGCGGTGACGGTCACCCGGCTGCCGGGCGCGCCCTCCGCGAGGTCCCCCTCCGCCGCCAGGTCGGCCGTGCTGTCCGCGGTCAGGGCGAGCCGCCGGTAACTGTCGTCGAACCCCTCCCCCGGCGCTTCGCCGGTGCGGCTCGTGCCGTACTCGACGGCCTCCATCAAGGCCTGGGGCAGGGCCTTGAACCGTACGGGCGTGGTGATCGAGGCGCCGGGCGGGACGACCGTGTCCAGCTCGCAGAGCGCCTGGCGGACATGGTCGGCGACGGTCGCGTAGGTGCACCCGGCGACCTGGTCCGGGAAGTCCAGTCCCCGGGTCAGCCGGATCCGGAAGGTGAGGCCGTCCGCGGGCGCGGTGCCCTTGTTGGTGACGGTGACGGAGTTGTCGTAGATCTCGCCCGGCTTGGGAGAGGCGGTCGGCAGCGTGGAGATCACCAGGTCGGGAGCGAGATCGTCGGCATGTGCCACGGGGACGGCGAAGACGGGAATGCCGATGCCGATCGCTGCGGCGGCCACGGCCGCGGCGGTGGAACGGAGGGGTGCGCGCACGGTGGATCTCCTCGTCGTCATGCACATCTGTCTGCACATCGGTAGGCAAAAAGAGCGGCGGCCAGGCCGTGTTGGCCCGGTCGCCATGTGCTTGACACACGAGAGGCGCCAGAGGTTGCAGGAACCCACCGGGCAAGTGCCGGAGAGGGGCGGTCGGTCAGCCGGAGATGGTGACCCGGACGTGCTTCATCAGCGGCTGGTCGCTCTGGGCGCTGTAGTCGCAGAGCGCGATCAGCACGTTCGTCTCCGGCATGTAGCCGGCCGCGCAGCCGCGGGCCATGTCGTACGGCACGGCGAGGAAACCGCGGAGGGAACGTGTGCCGCCGTCCTTGGCCGTGCTGGTGATGTCCGCGGGGCGGAGCGATTCCGCAGACCCGGGCGAGCCGGTCCAGGAACTCCTCGGCGGGGCGGTGGTCGATGCCGCAGGTGTCGTTGCCCTGCGCGTTGCTGTGCCCCGGCACCGGAGACGGTCCCGCGCCCTCGCGGCCCGGATTGCCGCGCAGCAAAAGGAGGGTGACGACCTCGCGGACCGTGTCGACGCCGTGCTCGTGCCGGCTGACGCCCAGCCACCAGCTGACGATGGCGCGGTCGGCGTCCTCGTGGACGCGTGCGGCCCGAAGGATGTCGGCGCGGTCGAGGCCGCACTGGCGCTCGATCTGCTCCCAGGAGGTCGCCTCGCACAGCCTGCCCGGGGACCGTCCACCAGCGCGCCCTCACGCACCAGGAACCTGGTCACGCTCTAGGTGTATTGATCACGAGCGTTGTTGACACTTGGCGGGCTTGATCATGGCGAAGACCTCCGGTGTGGTGGAGCTGTCTAGGACTGCACCGCAC